>NZ_JBFRGG010000015.1:0-157465 GCF_052115225.1 Mesorhizobium sp. 2RAF45
AGCGGTTTTGTGCATGTCGGCGACCCGGTGGTCATCAAGTTCGACACCTTCCCCTATTCGCAATACGGCCTCGCCCATGGAACTGTGCGGGCACTCAGCCCAGATTCCTTCTCGGCACAGGAGCAAGCGCGCGACCCGAACAGTTCCCTCGCCATGCTGCCTTCCGATGCCGAGCCATTCTATCGCACGCGTATCTCCATCGACCAGGTCGCCCTCCACGGCGTTCCCGCCGGTTTCGCCGTCAGCCCCGGCATGCCGGTGACCGCCGACGTAAAGGTCGGCCGGCGCACGATACTCAAGTACCTTCTCGGCGTCATGCTCCCGATCGGCCAGGAGGCGATGCGGGAGCCTTAGAGTACTGGAGGAATCAGAGGCTCGGATCGATGACAATCCTGGATCGGCTGACTGGTCTGGCCTTCCCGGCGGCGGTGTTGCGTCGGGCGATCCAGCTTGCTGACAGCGGCAAGGCCGCTGAAGCCTTTCCGCTTATGGCGAAAGCGGCGCGCGCGGGGATCGCTGACGCCGAGTACCGGGTCGCGCGTTGCTATCTGGAAGGCGCCGGTGTGCCACCGAGCCGTATGGAAGGCGCGCGATGGCTGCTGCGGGCGGCGAACCACGGGAGCGCGGATGCGCAGGCGCTTCTCGCCGCGCTCTACGTCACCGGGCTGGTGACGGCGGAAGCCGACGGCAAGGGACCCTCGGAGCACTTGTTCAAACCTGATTCCCCGGGAAAACCAGACTTCACGGCCGCTTTCGACTTTGCCACCAAGGCGGCCGAGGCAGGCTCGGCCACGGGACAGGCGATCCTCGGTTATATCCTTACCAGCGGCCCCGCATCGATGCGCGACGTCGATGCCGCACACCGCTGGTACGAGAAGTCGGCTGCTGCCGGCTGCGCCGAAGGGTGCCTTGGCTTTGCCCTGTCGCTGGCCCGCCGCGGCAAACGCGAAAACAGAGTTCGGATTGCGGAAGAGGTAAGGCGTGCGGCCGACGCCGGCCTGCCGACCGCGACCTATCTTCTTGCGGTCCTTACCGAGCATGGGCTCGGCGTAGCAAGCGACATGGCAGCAGCCGCTCAACTGTATCGGGCTGCTGCAGAGAAGGGCCTGCCCTCCGCCCAGTTCCGGTTGGGACTGGCACTGATCGACGGTGCACTCGTCGGCCAAGATGTCGCTGCCGGGGAGGCATGGATGCGGCGTGCTGCCTTGGCCGGCAATATCGAGGCAGCCTATATGTTGGGGGATCGCTATGCCAAGACGCAGCGGCCGGACTTTGCAGAAGCCGCGAATTGGTACCGGCGGGCGGCCGAAGCGGGCCACCAAGCCGCTGCCCGCGCTTTGGCCTCGCTCTATTTGACGGGAAATGGTGTGGCTGAGGATGTCGAGGAAGGAGCGCGCTGGCTGCGATCTTCCGCAAATGGCGGCAATCAGCAGGCACAGACAGACCTCGCCAATCTTATCCTCGGAGGAGCCGGCGACCCGGATGACGGTGCAAGCGTTTCCGGATGGTTCGAGGCGGCCGCATCATCGGGCGACCTCATCGCGGCATTCAACCTTGGGCTCTGCTTCGCCAAGGGCGTCGGCGTTCGCCAGGACGAGGGGCAAGCGGCACACTGGCTGCGGCGCGCCGCCGAAGGCGTCGCCGAAGCGCAATATATGTATGCCCGCCTCCTCCAGGATGGACGCGGCGTGGCGGCCGACCCAACTCAGGCCCGCGTGTGGTTTGCGCGGGCGGCCGACGCCGGCGTGCTCGACGCACGCGTGGCGCTCGCAGAGATGCTGCTCAATGGGCGCGGCGGCACGCCCGAGCCCGAGGCTGCAATGCGGCTGTTTGAGCAGGCCGCCGCCGACGGTCACGCCGGGGCGATGTTTGCGATTGGCGCGCTGTACGGAGCCGGCCACGGCCTGCCGGCCGATCAGGCGGCAGCGCAGAAATGGTACGCCGCCGCTGCCGGACGCGGGCATAGCCAAGCCCAATTCATGCTCGGACGTTATCTCTTGAAAGGCCTCGCCGGGGAGTGCGACCCGGTTGCCGCTCGCCTTTGGCTCGAACGCGCGGCTGCGCACGGGATCAGTGAAGCCGCCGACGAACTGGGGACTGCGGGCGCGGCGGCGCCATGAGCCATATGCTGGTTTCGACGCGGGAGTGGTCCAGCAAGTTTGCACCACGGCGGATCGACGCATCCCAACTTCCTTCATAGGCGCGCTCAATGAACGATCCGAGTGCGGGAAGGCGCGCCTACGACCCTCAGCAGCTGGAGCCCATGCTGATAGCGAGACAGCATGCGGGCGACGTCGATGGCATGGTCGCGCTGTTCGAGGCGGATGCCGTGATCGACTGCGGCGGCGGACGTTTTCTGCGCGGCCATGAAGCCATTCGTGACTACTATGCCGAGATCGTTACGTCCGGACGGAAGTTTGCGGTCGGAGAACAGCGGCCGGCGCTCATTTGCGGCGACCTTGCCCTCACCTCGACCCGACTTCCCGACGGCGACGTCACCAGCGAGGTTGCCCGGCGGCAGGCCGACGGCTCCTGGCTTTGGGTGATCGACCGCTATTCCGTCGCTTGGGATTAGGCCTTCCGGGAAAACCGGCCGGCCACGTCACCACGGGCGCGTCAACACACTGCGGCCGTCATGGCCGCTGTCCTTGCGTTCGGCAATCCGGGTGCGGCTACCGCCGCAGCGCGTATACGTCCGCCATGGTTTCGCCGGGGACCGGCAGCGCCATGTCGTCGTCCAGAAGCCGCGTGATCCTGGCAAAGCCGGTGAATGCCTTCCTGGCCTCCTCCGCCGACATCTGCCCCGACAAAGCTGCCGAGCAGCAATTCAGCGCGCACTGATACACTGGCCCGCGTCGTCCCGTCGGCCATTTACGCAAGAAAACCATCGCCTCTGCGACACTATCCACTTCTTCTACAGGATGTCCCTGCCCGCGCGAGATCCGCACGGGCGCAAAGAAATGCAGGTAGTCCATCGTTTCCTCCCGGTCGATCGCGATGCCGCCCGATCGAACCTTATGAAACGCACAGTCTTGCGGTTGGTTCCATACAGAAAACAGAACCTTTAAAAAATCTTTTGGTCGATGGTCGCCAGCTAAACCGTGGGGAAGTGGCAGGCCACTTTGCGGCCGGGTCGATACTCCCTCAGCTCCGGCCGTTCCGTGCGGCATCGATCGACCGCGATCGGGCATCTTGGGTGGAAACGGCAGCCGGATGGCGGCTTGAGCGGGCTCGGCACATCGCCAGTGAGGATGATGCGCTTGCGCGTCCCGCTGGGCGTGGTCTCAACGACCGGAACCGCCGAGATCAGCGCCTGGCTGTAGGGATGGGCTGATGTCGCGAACACCTCCTCGGCCGGCCCTTCCTCGACGATCGAGCCGAGATACATGACAGCGATGCGGGTCGACACCTGGCGCACCACCGACAGGTCGTGGGCGATGAAGATGTAGGTGAGGTTCAGCTTCTCCTGCAGATCGGCAAGCAGGTTGACGATCTGCGCCTGCACCGAGACGTCGAGTGCGGAGACCGGTTCATCCAGCACGACCAGATCGGGATTGAGCGCGATGGCCCGCGCGATGCCGACCCGCTGGCGCTGGCCGCCGGAGAATTCGTGGGGATAGCGCATGACATGGTCCGGCAGCAGGCCGACGAGCTCGAACAATTCCGCGACACGCGCGGTGATCTCGCGCGAGGAAAGCTTGCCGTGGATGCGCAGCGGCTCGGCCACCAGATCGCCAACGCGCCGGCGCGGATTGAGCGAGGCCGACGGGTCCTGGAACACCATTTGCAGGCGGCGGCGCAGCGGCCTCAGTTCGGACAGCGATTTCGAGGTGATGTCCTCGCCTTCGAACAGCAGCTCTCCGTCGGATATTTCGTAGAGCCTCACCAGGCAGCGCGCCAGCGTGGACTTGCCGCAGCCGGATTCGCCGACCAGGCCGACCGTCTCGCCGCGCCGCACGGTCAGCGAAACATTGTCGACCGCATGGACGGTTCGCTTGCCTGCGGCGGAGAAACGGGTGCCGATCGAGAAGCGCTTGCCGAGTGAACGCGTTTCGAGGATTGGGCTGTCGGTCATCGGTCCGCTCCTGCCTGCGCCACCCGGAAGCACGCCGCGGCGTGAGTGCCGATGCCAAGGTCTGGCCTGTCGGTCACGCAGGGCTCGTAGTGCACCGGGCATCGCGGGCCGAAGGCGCAGCCCTGCGGCAATCGCAGCAGCGATGGCGGCGAACCGGGAATGGCCGGCAGGCGGCGCGGCTTTTCACCGGTCAGCGGCGGGATCGAACCCAGCAGCGCACGCGTGTAGGGATGTCGTGGGTCGGAAAATAGTTCCATGCGGCTGCCACGTTCCACCACGCGGCCGGCATACATGACCATCACCCGGTCGGCGAGTTCGGAGACCACGCCCATGTCGTGCGTGATGAAGACCACAGCCGATTTGTGCGTCGCGCGCAGCTTGCGCACGAGGTCGAGAATGCCGGCCTGCACCGTGACGTCGAGCGCCGTGGTCGGCTCGTCCGCCACCAGCAGCGCCGGATTGCAGGACAAGGCCATCGCGATCACCGCGCGCTGCCGCATGCCGCCGGAAAGCTGGTGCGGGTAGCGCGACATCGCCTCGCGCGGATTGGGAAAATTCACCTCGGCCAGCAGTTCTTCGACGCGCACCATCGCCTTGGCTTTGCTGATATTTTGGTGCGCGCGGATCTGTTCGGCGATCTGCCAGCCGATCGTGTAGACCGGCGTCAGCGCCGTCATCGGATCCTGGAAGATCATCGCGATCTCGTTGCCGCGCAGCCGCCTCAGCTCCCGCGCCGGCAGCCCCACCAATTCACGGCCCTTGTAGCGGATCGAGCCTTCGATGCTGGCGTTCGGATCGGTGATGAGGCCCATCACCGCCAGCAGCGACACCGTCTTGCCGGACCCGGATTCGCCGACCACGCCGAGGATCTCGCTTTCCTCGAGATCGAAGGAAACGCCATCGATCGCCCGCACCAGACCGTCATTGGTGCGGAAGGATACTTTGAGATCGCGCACCGACAGTATCATGATGTCCTCAGGCGCGGATCGAGAAGGATGTAGACGAAATCGACGACCGCATTGGCGATGACCACGAACATGGACGCATACATCACCGTCGCCATGATCATCGGCAGGTCGAGATTCTGCAGCGCGTCATAAGTGAGCTTGCCGATGCCGTGCAGCCCGAACACCACCTCGGTCAGCAGCGCCGAGCCGCCCACCAGCGCGCCGAAGTCCAGGCCGAACAAGGTGACGAACGCGATGAGCGATGTGCGCAAGGCATGGCGCAGCAGGATGCGCGTCTCCGACAGGCCCTTGGCCCTGGCCGTGCGGATAAAGTCCTCCTGCAAGGATTCGATGATGGCGGCGCGCAGCACGCGCCCGTAAATGCCTATGTAGAGAATGGCCAACGTGATCCAGGGTATGACCAGCGTCAGGAACCAGCCTTTGGGATCGTCGGAGAAATTCTTGTAGCCAAGCGGCGGGACCCATGAGAATGCCCAGCTGTCGTGGTAGCGGCTCTGAGTGATCAGGTTCATCACCTCGCCCAGCCAGTAGACCGGCATGGAGATGCCGAGCAGGCCCAAAGCCATCAACAGCTTGTCCAGCCAGCTGTCGCGGGTGGCGGCGGCAACGATGCCGATGATGATGGAGACAACCACCCAAAGGATCGCCGCCCCGAACACCAGCGAAAGCGTGACGGGGATCGAATCCATGACCGCCGGCACCACCTTCCAGCCGCGATTGACGAAGGAGGTCAGGTCGCCGGTGACGAAGATCTTCTCCATCATCTTCACGTACTGAACGTAAAGCGGCCGGTCGAAGCCGAAATTGTGGCGCACCGCTTCCAGCACTTCGGGTGTTGCATTGCGGCCGGCGATGCGCGCCGCCGGGTCGGCACCCGGCGTCGCGAAGAAGATCAGGAAGACGATGACCGAGATACCGAACATCACGAACAGCATCTGACCGAAACGGCGCAGGATGGCGTAGATCATCAGTCGCGCCCCAACCGAACCTTGGAGCGCGGGTCGAGCGCGTCGCGCAGGCCGTCGCCGAAGACATTGAGCGCCATGACGGACACCGCGATGGCCAGGCCCGGCACCAGCGCCACCAGCGGCCTGGTGTAGAGCAGCGCCTGCCCGTCCTGGATGATGGTGCCCCAGCTCGCGGCGGGCGGCTGCACGCCGATCGACAGGAAGGAGAGTGCGGATTCCGTCAGCATGTTCAGCGCCATCATCAACGGTACGAAGACGATGAGCGTGGTGGTGATGTTGGGCAGGATATCGCGCCACAGGATGCGCCATCCCGGCACGCCGAGATTGATCGCGGCCAGCACAAATTCGCTGTGGCGCAGCGACAGCACCTGCCCGCGTATCGGACGCGCCACATATGGCACGTAGACGATGCCGATGATGATGACCGGCAACCATAGGCTGCCGGACTCGATATCGATCGGCCCGATCCTGATGCCTTGCGCGATGGTGACGATGGAAAGCGAAATCGCCAGCAGATAGATCGGGAACGCCCACAGGACGTCCAGCAGGCGCGACAGCACCGTATCGGTGATGCCGCCGAAATAGCCCGCGATCAATCCCGCCGCCGTGCCGATGACCAGGGTGAAGATGGTGGCCGCACCGGAGATCAGCAGCGAGCTCAGCCCGCCATAGAGCATTCGGGCCATGACATCGCGCCCCTGGCTGTCGGCGCCGAGGAAATAGTTGCCGAGCCGCCAGGTCGGACCGAGCGGCGTGTAGCCGAGCCCCAGCCCCTCGGTCGATTGTTCCATCACCGGAACGTCGGCGCCGTCGATCTGGATGACGGCGTCGAGCGTCGAGGCGAAGGGGTCCACGCCGGCCCACTTCGCGTAGAGAGGCGCGCTGAGGCAGGCCAGCACGATGAGGAGGAACACGGCCAGGGATGCCATGGCAGCCCTGTCCCTTGCCAGCTTCGCAAACGCGACGGCCCAGGGCCCTCGCGTCTTGCGCGGCATGGCGACGGCTTGGTTCGACACGGACGTGCCCTCCGCAGTTCGTTACTGCACCCAGGACTGGGTGATCATCCAGTTGAACTGCCGGTTGAACTTGAAATTGCCAACCCGTTTGCTGACGAAGTCAAGCCGCTTCGGCGTGAAGAGACCGACTGCCGGCGCCTTGTCCGTGACCTGCTTGTCGATTTCGGCCCACATTTTGTCTGCGGCCTTCTGGTCGGTCACGCCGAGATCCAGCGCCTTTTGCATCTTGGCGTCGATGTCCTTGTCGCAGAAGCCGGCGATGTTGATCGAGGCATCCGAACCTTCACGGAAGGAGGCGCAGCTGAACAGGATGTTCAGGAAGTCGGAAGCCGCAGGATAGTCCTTGTACCATTGGGTGACCGACATCTGCACCTTGTTGTTGGTGTTCTGGATGTAGGTGAACTGGATGTTGGACGAGATCGGCTTGACGTCGGCGACATAGCCGATGGTGGTCAGCACGCTCTGCAGGTAGACGCCGATCGACCGCGAAATGGCGGTGTCCTCGACGATAATGGTCACCTTCTGGCCCTTGGTGCCCGATTCCTCAACGAGTTGCTTTGCCTTGTCGAGATCCGGCGCCGACCATTTGGCACCGGGGTTCTTGGTGAAGGGGCAATAGTCCTCATGGCCGGGGAAGTCCGGCGGCAGGACCTGACAGACCGGCGAGGCCAGCACCTTGCCACCGAACAGCTTGACCAGCGTGTTGCGATCGATCGCATAGGCAACGGCCTGGCGCGCCTTTTCATTGTCGAACGGCGCGAGACGGTTGTTCAGGGGTGCATACCACCACGCCGAAAGCGGCGAGATGTGCAGCTGGTCCATGGACTTGCTGCCAAGTTCGCCCAGGCGGTCGCTCGGCAGCGCATCGAACATCCAGTCCGCTTCGCCGTTCTGGATCGCCGTCACGGCCGCTTCCTCGGACAGGCCGAAATCATACTGGACGACATCCGGGTAGCCGTCAGGTTGCGCTTCCTCGCTCCACTGCTTGAAGTTCGGGTTGCGCGACACCGTCATGCCCTTGTTGGGGTCGAAGGCGGAGATCATGTAGGCGCCGGTGCTGGGAATGGGCTTGGAGCCCATGTCTTCGGCGGGCGTATCCGCCGGCAACACCACGGCATGCGGCAAGGCAAGCTTGTAGAGTATCTCTGCGTCGGGCTTGGTGAGATTGAGGGTGATGGTACCGGCCGCTTCATCGCCGACGACACCGCCGTCCAGCGTGCAGTTCTTGGTATCGGCCAGGCATTTGTCGGCGCCGACAATGCCGGCATAGAAGGTGCCGGAAGTCGGCCCGGAAACCTTGAAGATGCGCTGGAAGGAGGCGACGACGTCCTTGACGCCCATATCCTGGCCGTTGGAGAACTTGATGCCCTTGCGCAGCTTGAAGGTGAAGGTCTTGCCGTCATTGCTGACCTGCGGCAGCGCCTCGGCCAGATCGGGGACGATGGTGAAGCCGTCCATGCCCTCGGCCTTGCGGAAGGCCACCAGGCCGTCATAGATCGGCTGGTACATCTGCCAGCCCTGGTCGGTATAGTTGATGTGCGGATCGAGCGTTCCCGCCGCGGAGCGGGCCAGAAGGCGGATGGTGCCACCTCGGTGCTCCTTGAGATATTCAGCCTGTGCCGGAGCGAGCCACGTGCCGGCCAGCAGTGCCGCGGCTGATGCGGCCAAAAGCAGTTTCTTCATGTCTTGGTTCCCCTTTTCTCAGTTGTCGTTGTCGTCCAGGAAGTCGCCCACCACCCGCATGCACGCGTCCTGCTCTTCGACATGCGGCATGTGGCTGGAATGCTCGAATATCTCCCAGCGCGATCCCTTGATGCCGTCCTTGAAGGGCTGCACGGTCGCGGGCGTGGCCTCGTCGTAGCGTCCGGAGATGATCAGTGTCGGAACATCGACGGCCTGCAGCCGATCGATGATGCTCCAGTTCTTCAGCGTTCCGATGACATGGAACTCGTTCGGCCCGTTCATCAGATGATAGACAGTGGGGTTGCGCACGACCTGGTCGAAGGTCTCCGTCACCTCCGGTGGGAAAGGCACGACCCGGCAGACATGCCGCTCGTAGAACACCATCGTCGCTGCCTGGTAGGCCGGATCTTCCGTCGTGCCGGCCTGCTCGTGCCGGGTCAGTGTCTCCTGCACGTCCCCGGGGAGGTCGGCGCGCAACCGGTTGGCCTCTTCGACCCAAAGCTTCATCGAGGCCGGCGAGTTGGCGATGGTCAGCGACTTCAGGCCATTCGGCCGCGTTACCCCATACTCGGCGCCCAGCATGCCGCCCCAGCTCTGACCTAACACATGGAAGCCTGCGCGGATGCCGAGATGATCGACGAGATTTTCCAGCTCGTCGATGAAAAGCCGTGGCGTCCAGAAATCGGCGCCTTTCTCCGGCAGCAAAGTGGAATTGCCGCAACCCAACTGGTCGTAGTGGATGACGGCGCGGTCCCGTCGGGCGAGATGCTTGTAGGCATCGACGTAGTTGTGGGCGGCGCCCGGCCCGCCATGCAGGATCACCACCGGGGGCTTGTCGGCATCGAGATCGCCAGAAATACGATACCAGGTCTCGTAACTGCCGAACGCGGCTCGTCCCTCTTTGCTAGCGACCTCTGACGACATCCCGGTTCCCATCACGTCTGAACGCATTTCGTTTCTGTCCCCGACAGCAGGCGCCTAGTTCAGCCTGGTCTGCACCCACTCTTCCAGCATCTGCACGCCGAACGCCGTGGCGCCTTCGCGGCCGAGCGGACGGTCCGCGTCGGCCATTTCCTTGCCGGCGATGTCGAGATGCACCCAGGGACGATCCTCGGTGAAATGGCGCAGGAACGCCGCCGCGTAAGGCGCGTCACCGTCTTCCATGTCCTTGGCGTGGTGCCGGATGTCAGCGAAGGGCGATTGCAGGCCCTCGTCATAGGCCTTGTCGAGCGGCAGTTGCCAGAACCGCTCGCCAACCGTTTCCCCCGCAGCGATCATCTGCGACGCGATAGCATCGTCGGTGCTGAAAAGACCTGCAAAGATCGATCCCAGGCCGCGCATCACCGAATAGGTCAGCGTCGCCAGATCGACGATCACCGACGGGTTGAAGCGCGAGGCGGCATAATAGAGACAATCGGCCAGGATCAGGCGCCCTTCCGCGTCCGTGTCGAACACCTCGACCGTCTGTCCTGACGCCGTGGTGACGATGTCGCGCGGCTTGAGCGCGGTGCCGGACGGCATGTTCTCGGCAATGCCGAGAACGCCGACGGCATGCACCGGGCTGCCTTGCCGGGCAAGCGCGATCAGCAGGCCGACCACGGCGGCCGCGCCGCCCATATCGGCCTTCATGTCGAACATCTGCTCGCCGCGCTTGATGCAGAGGCCGCCGGAGTCAAAACACACGCCCTTGCCGACGAAAGCCATCGGTTGGGAAGGAGCGCCCTTGCCGCGATAGCGCAGCACCGCGACGCGCGGCGGCCGCACCGACCCGGAACCCACGGCCAGGATCGCGTTCATGCCGAGCTCCTTCAGCCGCGATGGATCGAGTATCTCGACGTCGATGCCGGCTTCGCGCAGCGGCTCCAGATGATCGTGGAAATTGTCGGGGTGGAGATGGTTCGGCGGCAGGTTGACCAGCGTGCGCGCATATTCGACACCGTCCGCGATGGCATTGATCCGCGCCAGTGCCGGGGTCAGATCCGCGCTGCTTGCTCCGACCAGCTGTACCCGCAAGGTCCGGTCCGCTCCCGCCCCCTGGCGCCGGTTGCGCATGTCGAAACGATAGCGCCGCAGCCGCATGCCCAGCGCGACGCGCGCCAGGATCTCGGCTGCGGGCAGGTCAATGCCGTCAATGGGGTCGAGGACAAGCGTCGCGGCGCACTCGCACTTGCCTTCCAGATGCGCGGCAAGCAAACCGCCGGCGCGCGCCAGTGACAGGGCGGTTACGGCCTCGGCCTTGCCAAGGGCCAGGACGATCACGCGCTGGGCCGACACGCCCTGGGGGGCAATAAGATCGATGCACGTGCCGGATTCCGCCAAGGTGGCCGGGTCGGAGCAGGCACGCGACAGGATCCCGCTCACATCAGCGTCCAGTGCCGCTGCCCGCGGGCCAAAGCCTGTCTGGGCGGTTCGCAAGATCACGACGACAGCGGTTTCCGAGGAAATCCCGTCCGCCGTTTCAAAGACCGGCACTGGCGATTGAGGCATAGACTGGCATTCTCCCATTTGCTGACGACTCCGGCCTCGGCTCAGCGTGCATCGCTTCGCCCGCCAATGGCTAAACCTGTTGCCGGTCTCTGCCCTTGGTGGAATGGTGCCGGAGGCCCCAAAAAATCGTTTTCTGATGGCGACTTAGTCGCTCTTGCCTTTTGGGTAGCGCCGACAGGCCAGGCGATCAAACGCCAATTTCGCCCAAGTCGATTGACAAAAACTCAACTGACAATTCATGATCGGCCAATGGCCCTACCTTCACTCAATGGCATGCGCGCTTTCGAGGCCGCCGCACGTCTCGGCAGCATCAAGGATGCAGCCGAAGAGCTGCACCTGACACCCTCGGCCATCAGCCGCCATATCCGTGCGCTCGAAAGAAATCTCGGCCAGGATCTGTTCGAACGCGGCTTTCGCCAGATAACACCGACCATCAGGGGCTCCTACTATGCGCGTAGCCTCTCCGAAGCGTTCGAGGCCATCTGGCGCGCCACCGACGACGTCAGCCTCGCCGATGGCCCAAGCCACGGCAGGACCCAACGCGTCCGGGTCTTGTGCGTCCCGGCGGTCCTGAACCTTTGGTTGGCGGACCGGTTGCCGAACTTTCGCAAGCTGCATCCGACCGTGGAGCTGGAGATCTCGACGTCAGGCAAGCGCGCCAACTTCGATTTGGCCATTGTCGACGAGTTCGTCTACAAGGCCGGCCCGGCCCTGACGCTTTTGATCCCGCTGGTTCTGACGCCGGTCTGTGCGCCCTCATTGCTCGATGGGCCCGTGCCGCTGCGATCGCCCGCCGATCTGGTCAACCATCATCTTATCCACGAATGCGAGAGCATGAGATGGAAGCGTTGGCTGGAGCAGGAAGGCGTTTTGGACACGACGCCGAAATCCAGCACGACGCTGGATGACTGTACGCTCATCATGCGCGAGGCAATCAATGGCGCCGGAATTGCGCTCGCCGATACGATGATGGCGCAGGATCTGCTGCAGCAAGGCAAACTTGTCGCGCCGTTTCAGGCCCGCCATACCTATCCGGCCGGCATCTACCTGCATCAGCGCCGCAGCATCGGCAACAAGCCGGGCACCGGCCTGTTTCAGGACTGGCTGTTGTCGGAAGTCGACGACCACAAGCGGGTCATGGCCATCGCCTAGGCGGAGAAGCGGCACCCGAATTCGAATCACCAGAACTGTTGGTATCCAACAGCGGCCCACCATTGCGACCCCTCGATAATCGCCGTTCGCATTGAATATCTTTAAGGCCAAAGCCGGCAAATGGATTGCTTGTCGGTTCCCCAGCGTCAGGCTTAACCTGCACAGCTATCGCGTGGAGGCGCGTGGCCAATCAAGGGGAGGACATTGCAGTGACCATACAAGGCGCATCGCCTGATCTGTACAACGAGGATCTCGCTCCGGCCAAAGTTCGAAACTGGGGACCATTCTCGATCTTCAACGTCTGGACATCGGACGTTCACAGCCTGTGGGGCTATTATCTCGCCGCCAGCCTGTTCCTGTTCTGCGGCGGCTTCGTCAATTTCATCATTGCTATCGGCATCGGCTCGCTGATCATCTACGCGCTGATGAACATGGTCGGTTATGCCGGCGTCAAGACTGGCGTGCCCTACCCCGTGCTCGCCCGCGCCTCCTTCGGCATCTGGGGTGCCAACATACCGGCCTTGGTGCGCGCCATCGTCGCCTGCTTCTGGTACGGCGCGCAAACGGCCGCCGCCTCCGGCGCCATCGTGGCATTGCTCACTCGCCTGCAATGGTTCGACGAATTCAACAAGACCTCGCATCTTCTCGGCCATTCCACGCTGGAAGTGATCTGCTTCGTCATCATCTGGGCGCTGCAACTGCTGATCATCCAGAAGGGCATGGAAACAGTGCGCCGCTTCCAGGATTGGGCGGGGCCTGCCGTCTGGGTGATGATGCTGCTCCTGGCCATCTATCTCTGCGTCAAATCGGGGAGCTTCGCCTTTACCAGCGATATTCCGATGGACGTGCTGCGCGAAAAGACCGCCGATGCCGGCATTCCGGGCGATCCCGGATCGTGGACGGCGCTCTTCGGGGTCGCGGCGATATGGGTGACCTATTTCTCGGCGCTCTATCTCAATTTCTGCGACTTCGCCCGCTACGCGCCGGACAAGGCGGCGCTGCGCAAAGGCAACATCTGGGGCCTTCCGGTCAACCTCATCCTGTTCTCGCTGGTCGCCGGCGTCACCACCATTGCCGCCTATGACGTCTACCACGAAGTGCTGCTGCATCCCGACCAGATCTCGGCCAAGTTCGACAGCTGGTTCCTGGCGGCGCTCGCGGCCCTGACCTTCGCGGTTGCCACGCTCGGCATCAACGTCGTCGCCAACTTCGTCTCGCCAGCCTTCGACTTCTCCAACGTCTTCCCGCGTCAGATCGACTTCAAGAAGGGCGGCTACATCGCAGCACTCATCGCACTTGTGCTCTATCCCTTCGCGCCGTGGGAAGGCAGTGCGGCGCATTTCGTCGGCATCATCGGCGCGACGATGGGGCCGATCTTCGGTGTCATGATGGTCGACTATTACCTGATCCGCAAAGGCGAGGTCGACGTCGAGGCGCTGTATCGCGAGGACGGCGAGTTCCGCTTCCAGGGCGGCTGGCACGTCAATGCCTTCATCGCGGCTGGCATCGGTGCCGTCTTCTCGTCGATATTGCCGAACTTCACCAACTGGCTGCCGTCCTGGTGGGGCGTCTATGGCTGGTTCTTCGGCGTGGCGATTGCCGGCATCATCTACTACGTGCTGCGCACCGCCGCCGTGGGTGCGGGCGCCAAGATAGCGAAAGCCTGAAAGTGATGCAGTAGGCAGTAGGGGCTAGGGAATACACAAACAGATTCCCTATTCCCTACTGCCAACCATCTCCGCCAATTTGCGCACCGTGTTCCAGTTGCGCGACGTGCCTATGCCCAGGCGCTTGTGATTGGCGGCCGCAAGCAGCCGCGAGCTTGGCCGTTCGCGCGAAAACACAAGCCATATGTCGCCGCCGATCAGGAGCACCTTCTCGTCCTCGGCGGCATAGGCCTGAAGCCCCGACAGGACATCTTCGGCCACAGGCTTGCGCATCACACGCACCGCGACCTGATCCCCGGCTTCCTCCGATTCGGTTGGGAATGGATTGCACGACGCGAGTTTCTGCCAATCTCCAGCGCCACGGACAATGATGTCGACGTGGCGGTCAAAGGCCGTTTCGAAGGCGGCCTCCAGCCGCTTCTCAAGCGCGGCAGTCGCGGTCCTCTCAGCCTCGAAGACCAGATTTCCCGTCGCCACCAGCGTGCGAACATTCCTCAAGCCGAGGCCTTCCGCCATCGCCTTGAGGTCCGCCATGACGACCCGGCGCCCCTCCCCCAGGATGATGCTGTAGAGGAGCGCGACATAGGTCTGCATGAGAGGCTCCGCCTGGCGGGTGCCTACACCAGGCGAGACTGTTCCACGGCAGCCTCGATGAAGCTGGCGAACAGCGGATGCGGATCGAGCGGCCGGCTCTTCAGCTCAGGGTGATACTGGACGCCGATGAACCAGGGATGGTCGGGATATTCGACCGTCTCCGGCAGCACGCCGTCTGGCGACATGCCGGCAAACACCAGGCCGCAATCCTCTAGCCGCTCCTTGTAGTCGATATTGACCTCGTAGCGGTGGCGGTGGCGTTCGGAAATCTGCGTGTCACCGTAGATCTCGGCGATCTTGGAGCCCTTGGCAAGGTCGGCCTGATAGGCGCCGAGACGCATCGTGCCGCCGAGATCGCCGGTTTCTCGCCGCTTCTCCAGCATGTTGCCCTTCAGCCATTCGGTCATCAGGCCGACGACGGGCTCGTTGGTCGGGCCGAACTCGGTCGACGAGGCATGCTCGACGCCCGCCAGCGACCGCGCCGCCTCGATGCAGGCCATCTGCATGCCGAAGCAGATGCCGAAATACGGCACCTTGCGCTCGCGCGCGAATTTCGCCGCCAGGATCTTGCCCTCGGAGCCGCGTTCGCCAAAGCCGCCGGGAACCAGGATGCCATGCACCTTTTCCAGCCACGGCGTCGGATCCTCCTTCTCGAAGATCTCCGATTCGATCCAGTCGAGCTTGACCTTGACGTGATTGGCCAGACCGCCATGCGAAAGCGCTTCGATCAGCGATTTGTAGGCGTCCTTGAGGCCGGTGTATTTGCCGACGATGGCGATGGTCACCTCGCCTTCCGGGCTGTGGATGCGGTCCGACACTTTCTGCCAGGGCTCCATGCGCGGCTTCGGCGCAGGGTCGATGCCAAAGGCGGCCAGCACTTCCGAATCGAGCCCTTCCTTGTGGTAGGCCATCGGCACGTCGTAGATGTGCGGCACGTCGAGCGCCTGGATGACGGCACTTTCCCGGACATTGCAGAACAGCGACAGCTTTCTACGCTCTTCCTTGGGAATGGCGCGGTCGGCGCGAACCAGAAGGATGTCGGGCGCGATGCCGATGCCGCGCAGTTCCTTGACCGAATGCTGGGTCGGCTTGGTCTTCAGCTCACCCGCCGTCGGGATGTAGGGCATCAAGGTCAGATGCACGTAGACGGCGTTGTTGCGCGGCAGGTCGTTGCCGAGCTGACGGATCGCCTCGAGGAACGGCATCGCCTCGATGTCGCCGACCGTGCCGCCGATCTCGCACAGCACGAAATCATAGTCGTCATTGCCGTTGAGGACGAAATTCTTGATCTCGTCGGTGACGTGCGGAATGACCTGCACGGTGGCACCGAGATAGTCGCCGCGCCGCTCGCGCTCGATGATGTTCTTGTAGATGCGGCCGGTGGTGATGTTGTCCTGCTGATTGGCCGAGCGCCCGGTGAAGCGCTCGTAGTGACCAAGGTCAAGATCGGTCTCCGCACCGTCATCGGTGACGAACACCTCGCCATGCTGGTACGGCGACATCGTGCCGGGATCGACATTGAGATACGGGTCGAGTTTTTTGATGCGTGCGCGATAGCCTCGCGCCTGCAGGAGAGCCCCAAGGGCCGCTGCGGCTATGCCTTTTCCAAGTGAGGAAACCACGCCGCCTGTGATGAATACATATCGCGCCATGGGAGTCATCGCTTAACGCGGCTGGATTGATTCCGCCAGAGAAAAAACCACCGCGAAGGTTTTTTCCCAAGAAGGCGTCGGACCATGATCCCGAAGTGTGGAACCCGGTTTTCTCGAACAAACGGTTTTCGTTTGTCCGGGGATCACGACCGGACAGGCTTGTCGTGAGCGAGGCAAAACAAAAGGGCCGGCTGAGCCGGCCCTTTCGGCAGGATGGCGGAAACGTCAGATGATGACGACCTTGGTGCCGACCCTGACGCGGCTGTAGAGATCCATGACGTGCTCGTTGATCATGCGGAAGCAGCCATTGGAAGCGCTGGTTCCGATCGACTGCGGCGCGATGGTGCCGTGGATGCGCAGATGCGTGTCCTTCTTGCCGTCATAGAGGTAGATGGCGCGGGCGCCGAGCGGGTTTTGGCCGCCGCCGGGCATGCCGTCCTTGTACTGCCCGTAGTGCTTGGGCTCGCGCTTCTGCATGTCGAGCGTCGGGATCCAGCGCGGCCATTCCTGCTTGTCGCCCACCGCGACCGTACCCTTGAACTGCAGGCCTTCACGGCCGACCGCGATCGCGTAGCGACGCGCGGTCGAAAACGATTCGACGAGATAGAGCCGGCGCGCGCTGGTGTCGATGACGATGGTGCCCGGCTCATAGCCGGTGAATTCCACGTCCTGCGGCACGAATTCCGGCTTCACCTTGAACGGCTTCTTGGCGTCCTTCTGGGCGAGAGCCCGGTCGAGAGCCCGCGTCTCGGGCAGATAGCTGATCGACGAGCCGGAAGAGGTGCCGCCGAACAGGCCGGCGAACAGGCCGCGGCTCGGCTGCTTCTGGCCGATGACCTCGCTACGAAGCTCACCATTGTTGCCGGTCAGAGCGACATTCATCGCTTCTGCCGGAAGCGGCTCGGCTGACTGGATTGGTGTGATCGGTTCGATCGGCTCGATGACCTTTGTGGTCTTCTTGGCCGGCTTGGCGTCAGCCACTTCGGCCGTTGTAGAAGCGCTCTTTCCCTTCTTAGCCAGGAAGGCCTGCCGTTCGGCGTCGGCCTTGGCCTTGGCCGCCTCGCGCAACGCCAGCTTCCTGGCTTCGAGCGCCTTGGTCTTGGCGTCTTCCTTGTCGGCGGCGATCTTGGCCTCGATTTTCTTGATCTGGGCGAGATCGTCCGGTGTCGGGCTTTTCTTCTTCTTGAGAGCCTTCAACTGCGCCGCATCGCTCTTGACTGCGACGTTGATGGCGTCGGTTTTGTCGACCGACTGATTGGCGGCCAAATTGGCCGGCACGCCGGCGAAAGCCGGGGAACTCAAGCCGAGTACGGCGCAAAGTCCCAGGAAAATGAAGCTGCGAAGCTGCATGGCGAAGATCCGATCGTTCAATGCTTGTTGCCCACGGCGTCGCCCGGCGTCCCCCAAGGACACCGAAAATGCCGCGTGCAATCTATAGTCGAATAAGCGCGGATGCCTCAAGCGCGAGACCACGCTGCTGCCCGTTGAATCTTCGTGATCGCGCAGCATTTGCCGCGACTGTGTTCAAACGATCACAGGTCGCGGTTTGGACCAGATGAGGTTACTGGTTCGGGACCTGCGGTGCCGCGGGCGCCGTGTTGGTGGTGCCGTTGCTTGCCGGCGGCGTTGCACCAGAGGCGGGCGCGGTGGCCGGAGCTGCCGGCGCAGGCGTCGTCGCCGCGCCATTGCCCGACGGCGGCGTCGGGGTGGTGCTGCCGGCCGGTGCCGGGGTCGTCGTGCCAGGCAACTGGTTGAGCACGCCCTTGCCGGCGCCGTCCGAGGTCGCTGGGACGCGATCGAGAATGTCGATCGGCTTTTCGCCGTAGCGGGCAATGATCGACAAGGTCAGCGACGTGACGAAGAAAGCCGCCGCCAGGATCGCCGTTGCCCGGGTCAACGCGTTGGCGGCGCCGCGCGCCGTCATGAAGCCCGATCCGCCTCCAATGCCAAGGCCGCCGCCTTCGGAGCGTTGCAGCAGCACCACGCCGACGAGGGCGAGCACGACCATGAGATGGATGACGATCAGTACGGTTTGCATAGTTTATCCTGGCAAGGCCTTGCCCGGCCGCGGACACGACCGGTGAATTGGAGGCGGCTCAATACAATGCTTTCACGGCATTTCCAAGCCCGTGGCCGGAATATGGGAAGCAACGCGCCCTTTGCAACGAATTTGGACGGGATGAGCCCCACCCTTCGTCGTGAAACTTAGCCTGAAATGCTGCGATAGGCCTCGGCGATACCCAGAAAATCGGCCGCCTTCAGGCTGGCGCCGCCGACCAGCGCGCCATCGACATTCCTGACGCCGAGCAGTTCAACCGCATTGGACGGCTTGACCGAGCCGCCGTAGAGAATGCGCATCTTGGCGGCAGCGGCGCCAAGTTTCTCCGAGAGCTTTTCGCGGATATGCGCATGCGCTTCGGTCACATCGGCCGCGGTCGGCGTCAGGCCCGTGCCGATCGCCCATACCGGCTCATAGGCAATGACGGTGTTGGATGGCGTGGCACTCGGCGGCACCGAGCCGGCGACCTGGCGCGACAGCACGTCGAGCGTGGCGCCCGCTTCACGCTGTTGCTGCGTCTCGCCGATGCAAATGATGGCCACGAGCCCGGCACGCCATGCGGCGGCGGCCTTGGCCTGGACCGTCGCATCGTCCTCGCCGCGTTGTTCGCGGCATTCGGAATGGCCGACTATGACATGGCTCGCGCCGGCGTCCTTCAGCATCTCCGCCGAGATGCAGCCGGTGTAGGCGCCGCTTTCCTTGGTGTGGCAATCCTCGCCGCCGGCATGGACCGGCGTGCGCGACAGAATCTCCGCGGCATGGGAGAGCAGCGTCGCGGGAACGCAGACCAGGGCCTCGGTCTCCGCGTCGAGCCCGCTCATGAAACCGTTGCCGATCATCCTGAGCTCGTTCAGCGAAGCGCTGGTTCCGTTCATTTTCCAGTTGCCGGCGACGAGCGGGCGAATTCCTGGCGTCATGGTCTGCTTCTCCGGGCGATATCAAGCTCTGGCCCTCACTACCAAAATCAGGCCACAAAGCAATCGACAGTGGCCCGGAAGGGCGCTATTGCGCTTGTTTCAGACTCGGCGCATGCGAAAATGCGCATAAATCGGAAGTAACGATGCTTGGTGTATTGAGAAGCGCGGCGGGTACATGGGTCGCGAAGACATTGCTTTCGCTGCTGGTGGTCAGTTTCGCCGCCTGGGGCATCTCCGGGCGGCTGATGGGCGGCTTTGCCGGCCACGATTCGGTGATAATAGCGGGTGGCACCAAGGTATCGATCAACGAATACCGCCTCGCCTATGATCGCCAGCTCGCCGTCATGTCGCAGCAATTCGGTCAGCGCCTCACCCACGAACAGGCAAAGGCGCTCGGCATCGACAACCAGGTCCTGGCTCAGCTTGTCTCCGGCGCCGTTCTCGACGAACAGGCCCGCAAGCTTGGCCTTGGCCTGTCCAAGGACCGGCTGGCCGAGCTGACGCGCGAGGATCCGGCGTTCAAGGGTCCAGGCGGCGAGTTCGACAGGAGAACATTCGAGTACATGCTGCGCCAGGTCGGCATGCGGCCAGAGGATTATCTGAAGAATCGCGCCCAGGTGGCGGTGCGCCAGCAGATCGTCGAGGCGGTCTCGGACGGCCTCAAGGCACCGGACGCTTTCTTCAAGGCCGTCGCGCTCTATCGCGGCGAGGACCGCACCGTTGACTATCTGGTGTTGCCGAAGAAGCTCGTCGAGCCCATCGAGGCACCGAGCGACAGCGTGCTTCAGGCCTATTTCGAGGCCAATAAGAAGACCTACGCCGCACCTGAGTACCGCAAATTCTCCTATGTCCGCCTCGAGCCGGTGGACATCATGGATCCGACTGCCGTCACCGACCAGCAGGTCAATGACGATTACAACAAGAACAAGGCGCGCTACACGACGCCCGAAATGCGCACGATCGAGCAGCTTGTGTTCAAGACACCGGACGCAGCCAAAGCCGCGCTCGATTCGCTCAAGGCCGGCGCCACGTTCGAAAAGCTGGTGACAGCCGAAGGCAAGACCCCGGCCGACACGCTGCTTGGCACGTTGGCCAAGGACAAGATCGCCGACAAGGCGGTTGCCGATGCCGCCTTCGCGCTCAACGCCAACGAAGTCAGCCAGGTCGTTCAGGGCGCCTTCGGTCCGGTGCTGCTGCGCGTCACCGAGATCAAGCCCGAGGTGGTGAAGCCGCTCGCCGAAGTGTCCGACCAGATCCGCAAGGACCTAGCGCTGGGCGAGGCAAGCCGCATCCTTTTGGATGTGCACGACAATTACGAAGATACCCGCGCCTCCGGCAGTTCGCTGGCCGACGCGGCCGCCAAGCTGAAGCTGAAGGACGTCACCATCGATGCCATCGATCGCAGCGGCCTCAGGCCGGACGGCTCCATCGTCAAGGACCTGCCGGAATCTCCTGCACTGATCAAGGCGGTCTTTGATGCCGAACCCAAAACCGAAAACGAAGCGCTGACCACGGCCGACAACGGCTTCATCTTCTATGAAGTCGCCTCGATCACGCCGGCTCGCGACCGCACACTTGACGAGGTCCGCCAGAAAGTCGTCGCCGACTGGACGGCAGCCGAGACCACCAAGCGCCTTGCCGCCAAGGCGAGCGAGCTCGACAAGCGGCTCAAGGCTGGTGCCACGCTCGATGTCATCGCCGGCGATCTCAAACTGGAGAAGCAGACCAAGCGCGGCCTGAGGCGCGAAGCCGACGATGCCGATTTCGGCAAGGAAGGCGCTGCCGTGATGTTCGGCGTCGGCGAAGGCGGCACCGGCTTGATCCCCTCGCCCACCGGCGACGGGCAGATCCTGTTCAAGGTCGCCGAAGTGTTCGAGCCCGCCGGAGCCGATGCCAGCTCGGTGCCGGAGGATGCGCAAAAATCCTTCACTTCCGGCATGTCGGACGATCTGCTCGACCAGTTGGTGGCGCAGTTGCAGACGCAGTATGACGTCCGCATCGACCAGGCCGCCGTTGCCCAAGCCTCGACAAGATGAGCGCGCTGAAAACCCATATCGCCAAGGTGGCGGCCGGCACCGCGCTTTCCTTCGAGGAAGCGCGCGAGGCCTTCGACATCATCATGTCAGGCGACGCGACCCCCGGGCAGATCGGCGGCTTCCTGATGGCGCTGCGCGTACGCGGTGAGACGGTCAGCGAGATTTCGGGCGCTGTCGCCACGATGCGGGCCAAGATGCTGCGCGTCGAGGCGCCCGCGGGTGCCATCGATATCGTCGGCACGGGCGGCGACAATTCCCACAGCGTCAACATTTCGACGGGCTCGGCCTTCGTTATCGCCGCCGCCGGCGTGCCGGTCGCCAAACACGGCAATCGCGGCCTGTCCTCGCTGACCGGCGCGGCCGATGTCCTGATCGCGCTTGGGGTCAAGATAGACATTCCGCCGGAGACGATCGGCCGTTGCATCCATGAAGCCGGCGTCGGCTTCATGTTCGCGCCCGCGCACCACCCGGCCATGAAGCATGTCGGCCCGACCCGCGTCGAGCTCGGCACCCGCACCATCTTCAACCTGCTCGGCCCCCTCTCCAATCCGGCTGGCGTCGTCAGGCAGATGGTCGGTGTGTTCCTGCCGGAATGGATCATGCCGGTGGCCGAGACATTGAAGGCGCTGGGCACCGAGCATGCCTGGGTCGTTCATGGCGACGGCTATGACGAAATCACCACCACCGGCGAGACGCAGGTGGCGGAACTGATCGGCGGTGAGATCCACAGCTTCACACTGACCCCGGAAGAGGTTGGACTGAAGCGCCACACCAAGGACGAGCTGCGCGGCGGTGACGCCGCCTACAATGCCAAGGCCTTGCGCGACATGCTGGGTGGTGCTGCCGGCGCCTATCGTGACACCGTGCTGATGAATGCCGGCGCCGGGCTGGTAATCGCGGGCAAGGCGACGACGCTCGCCGACGGCATCGCGCTCGCGGCACAAGCCATCGACAGCGGCCGGGCGCTGCAGGTGCTCGATCGTTTGGTCGAAATTTCGAACGGGTGAACCGTGTCTGACATTTTGCGCAAGATCGAGGCCTACAAGCGCGACGAGATCGCCGCCGCCAAGGCACTGAAACCGCTGGCCGAGATCAAGGCGCGGGCGAAGGACGCCGACGCACCACGCGGCTTTCTTGCAGCACTTGAGGCGAAGCGCGGATCGGGTCGCTTCGCCCTGATCGCCGAAATCAAGAAGGCGAGCCCTTCCAAAGGGCTGATTCGTGCCGATTTCGATCCGCCGGCACTGGCGCAGGCCTATGAGAAGGGCGGCGCCGCCTGTCTTTCGGTGTTGACCGATGCACCGTCCTTCCAGGGCGCGCCGGAATTCCTCACCAAGGCGCGGGCAGCCGTCGCCCTGCCCGCTCTGCGCAAGGATTTCCTGTTCGATCCCTACCAGGTCTATGAGGCGCGCGCCTGGGGCGCGGATGCCATCCTGATCATCATGGCCAGCGTCGACGATGCCGTGGCGAGCGAATTGGAAGCGGCCGCATTCGAACTCGGCATGGATGCGCTGATCGAGGTGCATGATGAAGCCGAGACGATGCGCGCGCTAAAACTGTCGTCGCGGCTGATCGGCATAAACAACCGCAATCTGAGAACGTTCGAGACCAGCCTCGAAACCTCCGAGCGGCTGGCAACGATGGTGCCGACCGACCGCTTGCTGGTCAGTGAGAGCGGTATCTTCACACATGACGATTGCCTCCGGCTGCAGAAGAAGGACATCGGCACCTTCCTTGTCGGCGAGAGCCTGATGCGGCAACAGGACGTCACCGCCGCCACCCGCCTTCTGCTGACGGGCAAGGCGCTGGATGCATCGGCCCGAAAATCGGAATCGATTTTCGGAGAGCACGATGCATAGATTCAAAGTGATAGAGCGTACTTTGTGCGTCCGAATGGACGCACGTCGCTCTATGGCCGTCTGACGATGACATCGGCCCTCACCCATCTCGGCGCACAGGGCGAGGCCAATATGGTCGATGTCGGCGACAAGGAAGAAACGACGCGCACGGCGATCGCCGAAGGGTTCGTCTCGATGCAGCCCGCGACGCTTAAGACCATCCTCGCCGGCAACGCCAAGAAGGGCGATGTGCTGGGCACCGCCCGCATCGCCGGCATCATGGCGGCGAAGAAGACGCATGAGCTGATCCCCCTCTGCCATCCACTGCTCCTGACCAAGGTTTCCGTCGACATCGAGCCCGACCACGCGCTGCCCGGCCTGAAAGTCACCGCGCTGGCGCGTGTCACCGGCAAGACCGGCGTCGAGATGGAAGCGCTGACCGCCGCATCGGTCGCCTGCCTGACCATCTACGACATGGCAAAGGCCGTGGACCGCGCCATGGTCATTTCCGGCATCAAGCTGGTGGAAAAGACCGGCGGCAAGTCCGGCGACTACAAGGCTGGCGCCTGATGGCGCTGGTTCCGGTGGCCGAGGCGCTTGAGCGCCTGCTGGATGGTGCAGCCCCCCTGGCCAGCGAAAGCGTTTCTCTGTTCGACGCGGTCGATCGGGTGCTGGCGGAACAGGTCGCGGCACTTCGCACTCAGCCGCCCTTCAACGCTTCGGCCATGGATGGTTACGCGGTGCGCGCGGCCGAAGTGGCGTCCGTGCCATCGAAACTTTCGGTGATCGGCATGGCACCGGCCGGGCGCGGTTTTGAGGGCACCGTCGGCGAGCGCCAGGCCGTGCGTATCTTCACCGGTGCGCCGCTGCCTGAAGGTGCCGACACCATCGTCATCCAGGAAAACGTGAGGGATCTCGGCGGCGGTGAGATCGAAGTGATCGAGCCCACTGCGGAATGGCGCAACATACGCCGCATCGGCCTCGACTTTTCCAAGGGCGACGTCCTGCTGGAAAAAGGTCGTTTGCTCGATGCGGCGGCACTCTCGCTGGCGGCATCGGCCAACCATCCCAAAGTGAGTGTGGTAAGGCGGCCGATGGTCGCCATCATCGCCACAGGCGACGAGCTGCTGCCGCCCGGCAGCGATCTCGGGCCGGACCAGATCATCTCGTCCAACGCCTATGGCGTCGCGGCTGCCGCGCAATCGGTCGGCGCCCGCGCGCTCGATCTCGGCATTGCCGCCGACCGCAAGGATGCCATCGCAGCGTTGGTCAAAAAGGCGGTCGCGGCCGGTGCGGATGTCATCGTCACGCTTGGCGGCGCCTCGGTTGGCGACCATGACCTGATCCATGACGTGCTGACCGGCGAAGGCATGACGCTCGGATTCTGGAAGATCGCCATGCGCCCCGGCAAGCCGCTGATGTTCGGACGCCTCGGCGACATCAGGTGCATCGGCCTGCCCGGCAATCCGGTGGCAAGCCTGGTCTGCTCGCAATTGTTCCTCAAGCCGCTTCTGGCGAGGCTAGGCGGCCGTGATCATCGTCAGGACATCCGTTCGGCCCGACTGGGCGCCGCAATGCCGGCCAATGACCTGCGCCAAGACTATGTGCGGTCGGTGGTCAGGGAGGACGATGGCGGGCTCGTGGCGACGCCGTTCAGCATCCAGGACTCGTCCATGCTGAGGATGCTGGCCGACGCCAATGGACTGATCGTGCGGGCGCCATTTGCCCCTGCATCCGCTGCCGGGGATTCTTGCAGCGTGCTGATGCTGCGCTGAAGGATTATCCCATAATTAACTGATAACAGGACAAAAACGATCTCCCCTATTCCGAGATCAAGGTTCGCGTCAGCGCATGCGCCGGATCGGCGAGGCCATCGACAATGTCGTAGTGATGCCGGTCGGGCTCGACCACGCAGATGGTGGTGGCGCCAAGACCGGTCCAGATATTGGCCAGCAGCGCATTCTGGCGCAGGAACTCGGAACGCTCGCCACCGCCGGCCCAGCAGGTGATGCGGGTGCCATCCAAGGGCCGCAACAGGGCGGGGCTCTCGGCCTGCGCTTCGGCTTCGTCGATTGCCAAAGCGCCATTCATGCCGGTGCGCATGAGCGGACGAAGGTCGTGCAGGCCCGAGATCGAAACGACATGGCGGATGCGCTTTGCCACATCGGCCGCCAGAGGCGTCGATGTGGTCACCATTCGGCTGGCGAGATGTCCGCCGGCCGAATGTCCGGTCAGCATCAACGGTCCGTCGACCATTGCCGCCACTTTTTCGATCGCCGCGCCGACTTCACGGACGATGCCCGCGATGCGTATGTCCGGGCACTGCGTGTAGGACGGCATCGCCACGGCAAAGCCGCTGCTGACCGCGCCCTTGGCCAGATGCGACCAGTCGCTCTTGTCGGACTCCAGCCAATAACCGCCATGGATGAACACGATGAGCCCCTGGGGCGCGGCCTCGGGAAGGAAAAGATCGAAGCGATTTCGCGGCCGCTCGCCATAGGCGATGTCCAGCCGTGCCCGGCCTTCTGCCGCCAGCGCGTTCCGGAAGGCTTGCGCCGGTTCCGCCCACGCTGCCGGCCAACGGTCGCTGCCGGCGATGTTCGCGCCATTGGCGTAGGCGTTGTTCCAATCGGCAATGCGATGTCTAGGCATCGGCACCCTCCCCCAAAAACGCATGCGTTTGACGCTAGCAATGGCCGCCACCATGCCATGCGTCAATGCTTCAGGGCAAAAACATTTTAGGCTTGAAACAAATTTCGACTGGTGCGATCCTGCCCCGAGAACAGTCGACAATGGGAGGTCCGCTGTGCTGTCCAAACCTGCGAATGTCCACCCTTCCGGTGGCGTCGCCGAACAGGTGTAACTGGCGACACAAAGCCTCTCGCGAAAAGACGGGAACTTCAGATCCACGACCTCGGACAGATGCTTCGCGCACTGGCCAGGCAGCAAATGGGATGGCGGCGACATGCTTGGGCCTTCAGCGCATATCGATACGTTCACGCGCGAACATCTGCCGCCGCCGGATCAGTGGCCGGACTTCCTGCTCGACGGCTTCGACTATCCCGAACGCCTTAACGCCGGCGTCGAATTGACCGACAGGCTGGTCGAGAAGGGTCTTGGCGATCACACCGCCCTGATCGGCAATGGCCGCCGCCGCACCTACAAGGAACTGTCTGACTGGACGAACAGGCTGGCCCACGCGCTGGTCGAGAATTATGGCGTCAAGCCGGGCAACCGGGTGCTGATCCGCTCCGCCAACAACCCCGCAATGGTTGCTTGCTGGCTGGCCGCCACCAAGGTCGGCGCGGTGGTCGTCAACACCATGCCGATGCTGCGCGCCGGAGAACTTACCAAGATCGTCGACAAGGCGGAGATCACCACCGCGCTTTGCGACACCAGGCTGATGGACGAGATGACCGCCTGCGCCAAGGACAGCGCCTTCCTGAAGCAGGTGATCGGTTTCGACGGCACCGCCAACCACGATGCCCAGCTCGACCGCGCCGCGCTCGACAAGCCGGTCACCTTCACCGCCGTCAACACCGGCCGCGACGATGTCGCCCTGCTCGGCTTCACTTCCGGCACGACGGGCGTGCCGAAGGCCACGATGCACTTCCACCGCGATCTCCTGATCATCGCTGATGCCTATGCGCGCGAAATCCTCCAGGTCACGCCGGACGACATCTTTGTCGGCTCGCCGCCGCTCGCCTTCACCTTCGGCCTTGGCGGCCTTGCCATCTTCCCTCTGCGCTTTGGAGCGGCGGCGACGCTGCTGGAACAGGCGACGCCGCCCAACATGATCCACATCATCGAGACCTACAAAGCGACCATTTCGTTCACGGCGCCTACCGCCTACCGCGCCATGCTGAAGGCCATGGATGAAGGTGCCGATTTGTCATCGCTGCGTGTCGCCGTATCGGCCGGCGAGACCTTGCCGGCTCCGGTCTTCGAGGAATGGACCGAGAAGACCGGCAAGCCGATCCTCGACGGCATCGGCGCCACCGAAATGCTGCACATCTTCATCTCCAACCGTTTTGGCGACATGAAGCCTGCATCCACCGGCAAGCCGGTGGGCGGCTATGAAGCGCGTATCGTCGACGACGCGATGCAAGAGGTGCCACGCGGCGAGACCGGACGGCTGGCGGTGCGCGGACCAACCGGCTGCCGCTACATGGCCGACGACAGGCAGAAGGAGTATGTGCGCGAGGGCTGGAACCTCACCGGCGACACCTTTTCCCAGGACGAGGACGGTTTCTTCCACTTCGCCGCGCGTTCCGACGATATGATCGTCAGCGCCGGCTACAATATCGCCGGACCAGAGGTCGAAGCGGCACTGCTGTCGCATCCCGATGTCGCCGAATGCGCGGTCATAGGCGCCGATGACGGCGAACGCGGTCAGATCGTCGAGGCGCATGTCGTGCTGGTGCAAGGCGTGGCGCCCGATGCGTTGACCGTCAAGCGCCTGCAGGACCACGTCAAGGCAACGATAGCGCCCTACAAATATCCGCGCTCGGTCAAATTCATCGCCGCCCTGCCCAAGACCCAGACCGGCAAGATCCAGCGCTTCCGGCTGCGTACGGAGAAAACCAATTGAGCGAGCCCTACGATCCGGCCTCCGAAGGCGCGCAGATGTCGTTCAAGGAGCGCATGTCCTACAGCGACTATCTGCATCTGGAAAAAGTGCTCGACGCACAGACGCCGCTGTCGTCGGCGCATGACGAGATGCTGTTCATCATCCAGCACCAGACCTCGGAGCTCTGGATGAAACTTGCTTTGCACGAGATTGGCGCCGCCATACGCTCCATTCGCGCCGACCGCCTCGAGCCGAGCTTCAAGATGCTGTCGCGCGTCGCCCGGATTTTCGAGCAGTTGAACAACGCCTGGGACGTGCTGCGCACGATGACTCCAAGCGAATACACCGAGTTCCGCGACGCGCTCGGCCAATCCTCTGGCTTCCAGTCCTGGCAATACCGCGCCATCGAGTTCATGGCTGGCAACCGCAACCTAGCAATGCTCGGACCTCACAAGCACCGGCCGGACCTCACCGGCAAGCTGGAGGCCATCCTGGCCGAGCCATCGCTTTACGACGAAGCGCTGCTGCTTCTGGCGCGCAACGGGTTCGACATCGGCGCCGATGCCAAGCGCACCGACTGGCGTGAGACCCGCACCGAGAACGAAGAGGTGATGGTCGCCTGGCAGACCGTCTACCGCGATCCGCAGCGCTACTGGATGTTCTATGAGCTGGCCGAGAAGCTGGTCGATTTCGAGGACTATTTCCGCCGCTGGCGCTTCAACCATGTCACCACGGTCGAGCGCATCATCGGCCTGAAGCGCGGCACCGGCGGCACCTCAGGTGCGTCCTATCTCAAGAAGATGCTCGAGGTCGTGCTGTTTCCGGAACTGTGGACGGTCCGCACGCGGCTCTGAGGTCTCAAGTCACCGCCGTCTTGACCGCGAAACGCGCTTCCTGCCAGGCGCCGGTGCGCAGGATGTCCTCGAGCACCTCGACCGCCTGCCAGACGTCCTTGTAGCCGACATAGAGCGGCGTGAAGCCGAAGCGGATGGTCGACGGCGCGCGGAAATCGCCGATCACACCGCGCTCGATCAAGGCCCGCATCACCTGGTAGCCATGCGGGTGGAGGAACGACACCTGGCTGCCGCGCGCATTGCCGTCGCGCGGACCTTCGAGTTCGAGGCCGTAGGCGCCGCATCTGGCTTCGACGAGCTGGATGAACAGGTCGGTGAGCGCGATGCTCTTCTTGCGCACCGCCGCCATGTCGACATCGTCCCAGATATCGAGCGCCCCTTTCAGCGCCCGCATCGACAGCACCGGCTGCGTGCCGCACAGGAACCGGCGGATGCCGCTGCCGGCCGCATAACTTTGTTCAAAAGCGAAGGGCCGTGCATGGCCCCACCAACCGCTCAGCGGCTGATGGACGTCGTCGTGGTGGCGCTTCGCTGCATAGATGAACGCCGGCGCACCCGGACCGCCATTGAGATATTTGTAGGTGCAGCCAATGGCGAAATCGGCGTTCGCAGCATCGAGTTCGACCGGCAACGCGCCGGCCGTATGGCAGAGATCCCAGACGATCAGCGCACCGACCTGATGGGCCTTGCACGTCAGCGCGGCCATGTCGCGCAATTGTCCGGTTTTGTAATTGACGTGGTTGACCAGGATGACCCCGACGCGCTCATCGATCAGCTCCTCGATGGTGGGCGCGTCGACGCCTTCGAGCCGCAGCACCGTGCCCGGCCGCGTCGAGGCCACGCCTTCGGCCATGTAGAGATCGGTCGGGAAACTGTCGCCCTCAGCGACGATGACCGAGCGGTTCGGCCGAATGCCAAGGGCTGCATGCAGCACCTTGTAGATGTTGATCGAGGTCGTGTCGCAGACCACCGTCTGGCCGGCCTCGGCGCCGATCAGACGTCCGAGTTGGTCGCCGAGCGCGACCGGCATGTCGAACCAGCCCGCGGTGTTCCAGGCGCGGATGAGATCCTGCGCCCATTCCTGCGTCGCCGCCTTTTGCAGCTCGTTGAAGACGGCGGGCGCCGCGGCACCCAGCGAGTTGCCGTCGAGGTAGATCACACCTTCCGGCAAAATGAAGCGGTCGCGCATGGCACGCAGCGGATCCGCCGCATCCATGGCTTCGACTGCGGCGAGATCGATCGTTGCACGCATGATGTGTGACATTCCCTGGTTATTCACGGATCGCTTCGCGCGCGGGCGCTGGTCCCCGGCTGCGCTTGAGGCTCGGCAGAGCAAGCATGGCGAGCACGAACAGGCCCGTGGCAAGCTTCAGGTCGGGAGGCGGCATGCCGGCGGCAAGGCAGAACGACACCAGCTGGTAGTAGATGATCGCGCCGGCAAAGGGCGCCAGCAGCTGGCGCGAGACCGTCTGCTTGCCAACGACCGCCTCGCCGATCATCAGCGCGGCAAGGCCGTTGATGAGGATGCCCAGCCCCATATTGACGTCGGCAAATCCCTGCGACTGCACCATCAACGCGCCGCTCGAGGCCGAAAACGCGCTTGCCAGCCCGACACCGCCTATGGTCGCCGCCCAGACATTGATGCCCTGCGCCTCGGCCATGTCGGGATTGGCGCCGACGGCGCGCACGGCGGTCCCCTTCTCGGTTCTGAAGAACATGTAGAGCGCCGCAAAGGCGATGAGCGCGAGAAGGCCGGCGACGACGATCTTGCTGGCCGGAAAACCCGGCCGCGCGAACGGCACCCAATCGAACACGGTGGGCGAGCCGAAAACCGAAAGGTTAGACTTGCCCATGATGCGCAGGTTGATGCTGTAGAGCATCGTCATCATCAGGATGCCCGCCAGCAGCGTGTGGATGCGGAAGCGCAGATGGATGAAGGCGGTGCAGCAACCCGCCGCGAAGCCCGCCACAAATGCGACGACGATGCAGGTCAGCGGCGATACCCCGGCAGCCAGCAGCACGCCGCAGACGCAGCCGCCCAGCGGAAAGGCGCCTTCGCTAGTGAGATCGGGAAAGTTCAGCATGCGGAACGGGATCATGATGCCGAGCACGACAAAGGCCAGGATCAGGCTCTGCGCCAGGGTCACCGGCATGATCGCGACAAAGCTCGTCAGAACGTCCGGAATAAAGCCCATGGTGATCAGCTCGCCAGCAACATGCGGTCGGTCTTGATGGAAAAATGGCCGATCAGATCGATAACCGTGACCCTCGCCTTCTCCTCGCCGGAGACCTCCAGCAGGACCCGGCCCGCGTCGAGCATGATCACCCGGCTGCCATAGTCGACGGCGTGCTGCATGTTGTGGGTCACCATCAGCGTGGTCAGCTTCAGCGCGTTGACGGCACGCACCGTCGCCTGCATGACGATCTCGGCCGTGCGCGGGTCGAGTGCCGCGGTATGCTCGTCGAGCAGCAGCAGGTCCGGCGATCCGCCGACTGCCATGATCAGCGACAGCGACTGCCGCTGCCCGCCCGAGAGCAGGTCGACACGGGTGTCGAGACGATTTTCGAGGCCGAGGCCCAATATCGACAGGCGCTCCTTGTAGGACGCGAGCCGCGTGGCGTTCAGCCCTTGCCGCAGCGTGCGTTTTTGGCTGCGCAGATCGGCCAGCAGCATGTTCTCCGCCACGGTCATGCTGGCGGCGGTGCCACGCATCGGATCCTGGAAGACGCGCGCCAATCGTGTGGCGCGCTTGTGCACCGGCATGGCTGTCACGTCGGCGCCGTTGATCAGGATCTTGCCGGAATCCAGGACGAGGGCTCCGGAAATAGCGTTGAGCATGCTGCTCTTGCCGGCCCCGTTGGAGCCGATGACGATGCCGAACTCGCCGGTGGCCAATGACAGGCTGAGGCCGTCGAGCGCGACCTTCTCGTCGGCCTGCCCCTTGTAGAATACTTTGCGCGCGGATCGGATATCGAGCATCGTTCCTCCCTGGCCGGAAGGGCGACGGCGCCAACGCCATCGCCCCTTGCAGCCCGATATCAGTCGACGATGCAGCCGCAATCGGCCATCGAAGCCGGTATCTCGATGCCGAACGCGGCCATCGCCTTGCGGGAAATCGTTGCCATGTGATCCTTGTAGGCCGGGCGCGACGGCGCGATCGTCTTGGGATCCTTGCCCTTGAGGATTTCGGCGGCGATGTTGCCGGCGTTCATGCCGACCTGCGTGTAATTGACCGCGAAGCTCGCCGGCACGGTGCCGTTGCGGACCGCGCTGTCATCAGAGTTGACGACCGGGATACCGGCCTGGCGTGCGGCCGCGGAGACAGCGGCGATTGCCGGCTGGATCAGGTTCGAGGCCGGACCGTAGATCACGTCAGCCTTGCCGGCGAGCGAAGCGATGCGTTGCTGGATGTCATTGACGTTGTCGATGCCGATTTCCACGACCTCGAAACCGGCCGCCGGCGCCGCCGCCTTGATCTTTTCTATCAGGGCAACGTCATTGGCCTCGCCTGGATTGTAAGGCACCCCGAAGCGCTTGGCGTTCGGCAGCAGCTTCTTGGTGAAGGCCATCACCGCGGCGACATCCTGCAGATCGCTGGCGCCGGTCATGCCTTCGTCTCCGGCGTCCCACGACGGCACCAGCTTGGCCGCCACCGGATCGGTGACAGCGGCAAAGACGATCGGAATGCCGGAACCGGCGAGCGCCTTCTTGGCGATCTGCGATACCGGCGTGGTGATGGTGTAGATCAGCTTGGGCTGCTCCGCCTGCAGCTTGGCAATCATCTGCGGCACCAGCGATGCATCGAAGTTGGTATGGCTTTCGGTGTAGACGACGTCCTTGCCCTCGACAAAACCGTTGTCCGTCAATGCCTTCTTGAAGCCGGCTATGGCGGCATTGAGCTGCGGATGCTCGCCGAAATTAGCGATGCCGATGCGTATCTGATCGGCCGCGGCGCTGCCTGCGCTGACCATTAATGCGCCTGCCAGGGCCAATCCCGACAGCCAAGCGGACTTCGACTTCAACATCATTTCCTCCCAGATTTGATCAGCGCCGCCCACAGGACGGCAACTGCGGCGATCATGGTCAGTCGCCCGCCGTGTGTCAAACATTATATATAATTCTTGCCATACCTCCGCTTCATATATAATTTTCGCAAGCCGATGACGGACGGATGGCGATGCAGGATCAGAACAATTCCACGAAGACCGAGGCGGCCTATCAGCTGCTGCGGCGCGATATCCTGACCACCCGCCTCATGCCGGGCGCGCCGCTCAAGCTGAGCGCGCTGCGCGGCACATACGGCGTCGGCTGGACGCCGCTGCGTGAAGCCTTGTCCCGACTTGAAGCCGAGCGCCTGGTCACCGCCATCAGCAATCGCGGCTTTGCCGTCGCTCCCGTGTCGCGCGCCGAGCTCGAGGACCTGGCGCGCGCAAGGATGGTTGTCGAAATGCCGCTGTTCCTGGAATCGATCGCGAACGGCGGCAGGGAATGGGAGGACGCGGTCGTCACCGCTCATTACCGGCTCTCCCGGTGCAAGACCGCAGTCGAAGACCCTTCCGAGGCGGCCGTCGACAAATGGGACGAGAGCCACGAGGCCTTCCATGCGGCTCTGCTGAGCGCGGCGACGTCGAACTGGCTATTGCGCTTCCGCTCGACGATCGCCGATCAACTGCGTCGGCATCATCGGTTTCTCGGCCTGGCGCCGACATTGCGGGCGGCGGCCGGCCTCAAGGACGGCTATGGCGAGGCTATGGACGCCCTGCGCGAGGCGATCGCCATCGAGCATCACACCGCAATCATGGAAGCGGCGCTCGATCGCAATGTCGAGCGGGCAAAGGCGCTGATGACCGCGCATATCGGCTACACGCTGCATGTCTATGTCCACAGCGAAGACAACGGCGCCAACACCTACACCGCGCGCGCCGGCAGCCTGAAAGCGGTTTCCGGATGACGTTGCCGCGGCGTCCATATCCACGCGGCCATGGCCGGCCTGAACCCGCGACCGTTGGCATTTTGATTTCGTTTCGTTCCGCCGGAAATGGATCGATACACCGTACAAATCCGCTCTGTGGACGCCTCTCAAACGCCTGATGCCAAACCGCATCCAGGGGTAGGCCACAGGCCATTAACCAAAATGATTTCAATGAACCTGCGGGGAGCGGAAGCGGTCTAGCGCGGCCCGCTGCCGGGGCCAAATAATTTCGGACGCGTTAACAAATTCATTAAACTTTAAACAGTTGCGGAACACAACTGGAACAGATAGTGTTTGTTCTGGGTTTGTTTTTCGATTCTGATTCACACCCGTCGTTCAATGCCTTGGGGGCCGCCATGCTGACACGCAAGCAACATGAACTGCTGATGTTCATTCATGAACGGCTCAAGGAAAGCGGCATTCCGCCTTCCTTCGACGAAATGAAGGAAGCGCTCGATCTTGCCTCCAAGTCAGGCATTCATCGCCTGATCACGGCACTGGAGGAACGCGGCTTCATTCGCCGGCTGCCCAACCGGGCGCGGGCGCTGGAAGTGCTGCGGCTGCCGGATTCGATCGCACCCGGACTCAACGCGGCAAAGAAATTCTCGCCAAGCGTCATCCAGGGCAGCCTCGGCCAGGGTGGTCTTGGCCGCCAGATCAAGCCGGCGGCATCGCGCTTGCCCGCGGCCGGCAATAATGACGATGCGGTTTCCGCCGTGTCGATCCCGGTGATGGGTCGCATCGCCGCTGGTGTGCCGATCGATGCCATCCAGCATCAGACACATTCGATCTCGGTACCGCCGGACATGATCATGGGTGGCGAGCATTATGCACTTGAGGTCAAGGGCGACTCGATGATCGACGCCGGCATCTTCGACGGCGACACGGTCATCATCCGCAACGCCGACACGGCGAGCCCGGGCGAGATCGTCGTGGCGTTGGTCGACGAGGAGGAAGCAACCCTGAAACGGTTCCGCCGCAAGGGCGCCTCGATCGCCCTTGAAGCCGCCAACCCGGCCTACGAGACGCGCATTTTCGGGCCAGACAGGGTCAAGGTGCAAGGCAAGCTTGTCGGGTTGATCCGGCGCTACTGAGCAGGAACGGCAGGCTTTTCGGGTTTTTGATAGGGCGGCAGCCCCCTCGCCTCGCGCGAAAATTTTCGCTGCTCGTGCCAGGGCCGATATGGCCCGTCCACCGCGAAGCTGATGATTGGCGGACCTGTCGCCGATTGGCGGTCGAAGAAGACGGCGGCACTGCCCTTGCGGGCAAGTTGCCGTTTGGTGACGACAACAACCAGCGGATTGTGGCAGGAATCATAGCCGGTTGCGTCATTGACGACGATCAAATCGGCGAAGCCGCAAGCCTTCCAGGTGTCCTTGCGGTCTTCGACATGCGCGATGATCGCCCCTGACGGGTGCCGGGCAAGACAGACGCCATCCGTGCAATAAAACGGCGCTCCCGGCGGCAGATTGGCGGCATCGGCAATGTCGAATTGCCAGTCCGCCTTGTCGAACATCTCCGGCACGACGATGGTTTCGGACACCAGCGCGCGTTTCCAATTGTCGACGGTGAACTCGTTCGGGCGAGCCCGGCTGACCGCGAGTTCTCCACCGCCGATCGGCAGCGCCACCAAACGCGCATCTTCGGAAATCAGCACATCCGGGGCGCGCGTATCCGATACTGTCAGCAGGCCGGCAAGCGCGAATGGCACTGCCGCGAGCCGCAGCCAGGTCGTCGCCATCGTCGCGATGATCAGGGCGATGGTCACCAGCAGCACGGATTGCTGCGAAATCAGCCCGACCGCATCGACCGGGGAGCGCTCCGATATCCACGCCGATATGGCGATCATTGCGGTCAGGCCCTTGCCCATCACGTAAAGGAAGGGACCGTCGGCACCAAAGGGCATCGCAAGCGAACTGAGAACAGCGAAAGGCATGACAATCAGTGACACGATCGGCATGACGGCCAGATTGGCGAACAGGCTGAGCGGCGACACACGCTGGAAATGCCAGATGGCAAACAGCGCCGTGGCGCAGCCGGCGATGATGGATGTCATCGCCAACCCACCCGTCGCCAGCAGGAATTTTCGCGTGAGAAAACCCGGCAGGGATCGCTTTGGCGGTGGCGGTCTTGCCTTTCCCGCATGGTGATCCGCCCAGCCGGCATAAGCCCCGACCAGCGCCGCGGTCGCGGCGAACGACATCTGGAAGCTTGGGCCGACTACCTCATGCGGCGACACCACAATGACGGCGATCGCCGAGATCGCAAGATTGCGCATGGTCAGCGCCGCGCGATCGAACAGCACGGCAATCAGCATCACCGCCAGCATGATGAAGCTGCGTTCGGCCGCGACGACGACGCCGGAAATGACGAGATAGGCGGCGATCGAGAAAAGGGCCGCGGCGGCCGCATATTTCTTCACCGGCCGACGCGCGGAAAAGTCCGGAAACAGCGCGAAGGCGCCGCGCAGCAGCCCCATGATGGTACCGGCGACGAGCGCCATATGCAGTCCGGAAATGGAGATGATGTGATAGATGCCGGTGCGTCGCATCGCCTCGTTGATTTCATCGGGAATGCCGGCCCGCACGCCGACGATCAGCGCCGCCGCGATCTCACCCTCGGCACCGCCAACCGTGGCCCTGATGTGGTCGGCAATGGCTTCACGGGCATTTTCTATCCCCGAGAAAAGGCGGGCCGTGAGCGGCACCTCGTCGTCCGTGGCTGAGACAAGCTTTGGGTTGCCGAGAAAGAATCCGCTGCCGCCAATGCCGGCAAAATAGCTGTCGAAGGAGAAATCGTAACTGTCCGGCCGCACCGGACCGGTCGGCGGCAACAGTTTAGCATAGCCGGTGACCAGGGAGCCGGCAGTCATTTCCGCCGGGATATCTCGCGCCGAAAGCCTGACCCTTTCCGGCGCATAGCGCAGTTTCGGCCGGGCGGTCGACGTCACGTCGATGGTCAGCCGGATGCGGCCGGTCTCCATCCGGTCGAGCGAAACGACACGGCCGGTGACTTGCGTCGAGATTTCCGAACCCAGCATCTGGGTGCCCGCCCGCCATGTCTCGACCTTGGCGACAAGCAGGCCAAGCGCGCACAACAATGCCGCCGTGAAGCCCAGATGGGTTTTGGGCCAGGAGCGCGAAACAAATGCACAGACCGCCATCAGCACGACGACCGCGACAGGCTTTGCAAAATCAGGCTCCGTCGCGAGCGAATAATAGCCGATCGCTCCAGCGGCCAGACAAACCGGCACCAGCAGGAAGGCGATGCCCCGGTCAAGCTCGAGCTCCGCTGCCGTCGCCGCACTATGGCGTAGGCGAGGCCAGGAAACCCGGGCGAGTCGCCGCCGGACACGCACAATCCGGCCTGAAGCAGGCGGCGGAAGTGTCGCCGGCATATCCGCCTGCGGCGGCTGGCTGCCGGGTGCAGGCATAAGGGGCGATGGCAGTGGGTTCGCAAGGGGAGATGCAAACAACGACCGTTCGCTGACGCCAACACCAGCGTCCTCGCCCTGATCCGAGCCCCAGCCTCGTCCAGCCATCGGGTCCTGCCCCTTGCACCCCTGACGCCCTATGCTACATGAACGCGCGACGCGCGAAAGTCCGCGCGGCCGCACCCCGCTTCAGATGGTTTCCGAGAGTTTCATGTCCGACAAGGTCGTCACCCGTTTTGCCCCCTCGCCCACCGGCTATCTGCACATCGGCGGCGCGCGCACGGCTCTGTTCAACTGGCTCTATGCCAAACACACCGGCGGCACGATGCTGCTGCGCATCGAGGACACCGATCGCGAGCGTTCGACCGCCGCCGCGACGGCTGCCATCCTCGACGGCCTCTCCTGGCTCGGCTTGACCTGGGACGGCGACGCGGTCTCGCAGTTCGAGCGCGCGCCACGCCACCGCGAGGTCGCGGAGGAACTCGTGCGTCTGGGCAAGGCCTATTACAGCTACGAGACGCCGGCCGAGTTGGAGGCGATGCGCGAGGCAGCACGGGCCAAGGGCCTGCCGCCGCGCTACAACGGCCAGTGGCGCGACCGCGCCCCCTCTGAGGCGCCTGCGGGCGTCAAGGGCGCCATCCGCATCAAGGCGCCGACCGAAGGCGAGACGATCGTCCATGACCGCGTCCAGGGCGAGGTGCGCTTCCCCAACAAGGATCTCGACGACTTCATCATCCTGCGTTCGGACGGCAACCCAACCTACATGCATGCCGTCGTCGTCGACGACCACGACATGGGTGTCACCCACATCATCCGCGGCGACGACCACCTGACCAATGCGGCCCGCCAGACCGTGATCTACAACGCCATGGGCTGGGACGTGCCGTCTATGTCGCACATCCCGCTGATCCATGGCGCCGACGGCGCCAAGCTGTCGAAGCGCCATGGCGCGCTCGGCGTCGAAGCCTATCGGGCCATGGGCTACCTGCCGGAGGCACTGCTCAACTACCTGGCGCGCCTGGGCTGGAGTCATGGCGATGACGAGATCATGTCGATCAAGGACATGATCTCCTGGTTCGATATCGGCGACGTCAACAAGGGCGCTGCCCGCTTCGATTTCGCCAAGCTGGAAGCGATCAACGGCGCGCATATGCGGCGCATGGCCGACGCGAAGCTGTTGGACATCTTCATCGCCACTCTGCCCTATCTCGAGGGTGGCCCGGCGATGGCCGCGCGCCTCAACGAACACAACAAGGCGCAGTTGCTGGCGGCCCTTCCGGGCCTGAAGGAGCGCGCCAAGACGCTGGTCGAGCTCGTCGATGGCGCGGCCTATCTGTTCGCCACGCGACCGCTGCCGGTCGACGAGAAGGCGGCCCTCCTGCTCAACGACGACGCCCGCAAGATCCTGCGCGGCGCTCACGAAGCTTTGAATGCGTTTTCCGGCGACTGGACTGCAGCCGCGGCGGAAGCCGTGATCCGCGACTATGCGCTGGCCGGTGGCCACAAGCTTGGCGCCGTGGCCCAACCGTTGCGGGCCGCGCTGACCGGCAAAAGCACCTCGCCTGGCGTGTTCGACGTGCTTGCCGTGCTTGGGCGCGAGGAAAGCCTGGCGCGCATAGCGGATCAAATCGATTAGGAGCAAACTGGCCCAAGAAGATTGGCATTGAAAGGCGCGTTTCGCAGTGCAACATTAGGCCTTGGCCCAATCTGGCACGCACCTCCTAAAATGCGGTGGCGAATACGCGCATTGCGGTGATTTCGACGTGTCGCTCTGCAGAATTTGCCTTTGCCGGCATGAGGAAACAACAAGGAGTTTGCAATGACCGAAGCTGCGAAAAAACTGGATGTGGGCGGCGCGAACCAAGAGGCTACCGCAACGCTTCAATTCGCCGGCAAGACCCATGAATTCAAGGTGCGAAGCGGCTCCGTCGGACCCGACGTCATCGACATCGCCTCGCTCTACAGCACGACCGGCGCCTTCACCTACGACCCCGGCTTCACTTCGACGGCAAGCTGTGAGTCCGAGATCACCTTCATCGACGGCGATGCCGGTATTCTCCTCCACCGCGGCTATCCGATCGACCAGCTGGCCGAACACGGCGACTTCCTCGAAGTCTGCTATCTCCTGCTCTACGGCGAACTGCCGACCAAGGCGCAGAAGGACGATTTCGACTACCGCGTGACGCGCCACACCATGGTGCACGAGCAGATGTCGCGCTTCTTCACCGGCTTCCGCCGCGACGCGCACCCGATGGCGGTGATGTGCGGCGTGGTGGGCGCGCTGTCGGCCTTCTATCACGACTCCACCGACATCTCCGACCCCTACCAGCGCATGGTGGCGTCGATGCGCCTGATCGCCAAGATGCCGACGATCGCGGCCATGGCCTACAAGTACCACATCGGCCAGCCCTTCATTTACCCGAAGAACGATCTCGGTTTCGCGGCAAACTTCCTGCATATGTGCTTTGCGGTGCCGTGCGAGGAGTACAAGATCAACCCGGTGCTGGCGCGCGCCATGGAGCGCATCTTCATCCTGCACGCCGATCACGAGCAGAATGCCTCCACCTCGACGGTTCGCCTCGCCGGCTCGTCGGGCGCCAACCCGTTCGCCTGCATCGCCGCCGGCATCGCTTGCCTGTGGGGCCCGGCCCATGGCGGCGCCAATGAAGCGGCGCTCAACATGCTGGGCGAGATCGGCCATGTCGATCACATCCCGGAATTCATCGCCCGCGCCAAGGACAAAAACGACCCGTTCCGGCTGATGGGCTTTGGTCACCGCGTTTACAAGAACTACGATCCTCGCGCGAAAATCATGCAGAAAACGGCGCACGAGGTGCTGGGCGAACTCGGCATCAAGGACGATCCGCTGCTCGACATCGCGATGGAACTGGAAAAGATCGCGCTGACCGACCCCTATTTCATCGAGAAGAAGCTCTACCCGAATGTCGATTTCTATTCCGGCATCACGCTGAAGGCGCTGGGCTTCCCCACCACCATGTTCACCGTGCTGTTTGCGGTCGCACGCACCGTCGGCTGGATCGCGCAGTGGAAGGAGATGATCGAGGATCCGCGCCAGAAGATCGGCCGCCCGCGCCAGCTCTACACCGGAGCGCCGGAGCGCGACTACGTGCCGATCGCCAAGCGCTGACCGAAGCTGCCGTGATTAAAGAAAGGCGCCTCTCAGGGCGCCTTTTTTATATGGCGCAGCACAACGCCCGCCGCGATCTCACCCGACGGCTTGTCTGTCGCCATGCGCCGCGCAATCTCCGCAAAGCCGTCCTTCTGCCAGGCGCGCATGCCGCTGTCGGCAAACAACGCTTCCAGTTGGCGAGCCAGATTGTTCGGCTTGACGTACTCGTTGTAGAACTCCGGGATGAGCGCGCGATCCGAGATGAGATTGGGCAGCAGCGCCGACCAGACGGAAACAAGATACGGCGCAACGGCACGGGCGACCGGATCGAGCCTGTAGGACGACACCATCGGCACACCAGCCAAAGCCAGTTCCAGCGACACGGTCCCCGATGCGATCAGCGCGGCATCGGCCTTGCCGAAAGCCTGCCATTTGCGTTGCGGATCAACGATGATTTCGGGTTTTTCGTCCCAACGATTGACCGAGGATTTGACGAGATCGGCGACATGCGGAACCGTCGGCAGCAGCAGTCGCAGCCGATGCCCGCGCGCGCGCAGCATCGACACGGTCTCGCCGAATGGTTCGATCAGTCGCCGTACCTCGCCGCGCCGCGAGCCCGGCAGGACGAGCAATGTCTTGATCCGGTCCTGGGCAAGATCGCGCGGCAAGGCCTGCGCCTTCTGGGAGGCAAGCACGCCCGCATCATGCGTCAGGCGATGCCCGACATAGGTGCCCGGCGGGCCGCCCAGCCGGTCGAGTTCCTTCACCTCGAACGGCAGGATGCAGAGGATATGGTCGACATAGGGCTTCATCGCCACCGCCCTGCCCGGCCGCCAGGCCCAGACGCTCGGGCAGACATAATGGATGATCGGTATCGACGGATTGGCTGCCCGTACCTTCCTGGCGACGCGCAAGGAAAAGTCCGGACTGTCGATGGTGACCAGGCAGTCCGGCTTTTCTTCGGCAATGGTTTTGGCCAGTTGGCCGATCCGCCTGATGAGGCGCGGCAGGTCGCGCAGGACGGCGCTGAAACCCATCAGCGCGATCTCACCGGCATCGAAGGGCGACACCAGGCCCAATTCGCCGAGATGCCGGCCGCCGAGGCCGACGAGCCGCACCTCGCGACCTGTTATCTGGCGGAGTGAACGCACGATGTCGGCGCCGAGCAGATCACCCGATTCCTCGCCGGCGACGATCGCGATCTTCAACGCCCTGTCAGCCATGTGCAGGCTCCGCTGCGGCCAGGCCGACGATGAACAGACCAAGTTCATTGGCGCGCGACAGGGTTGCGGGGCCTTCGAGGATCAGTGAGCGCCCCGCTTCGACGGCAATGCCGGCAAGCCCGGCCGCATATGCCGCTTCGACCGTCTGCGGCCCGATGGATGGAAGGTCCGCGCGCAGTTCCTGGCCAGGCTTGGCACATTTGACCAGGACACCGCGGGTCTTGCCGGCGATGCGGCCGTGACCACGCAGCAGTTTGGCGCGGTCGAGCAATCCGGCCGTACCCTCGATGCCCTCGAGCGCAATGGCCCGGCCGCCGACCGCGATCGCCGCCTGGCCGATATCCAGCGCCCCGATGGCCTTCGCCGCGGCAAAGCCTGCCTCGATGTCGCGCCAATCCGATTTCTGCGGCACCGCTTTGGTCAAGACCCCTTCGGCGGCGACCAGGCTCGGCACGATTTCGTGGGCGCCCATGACGTTTATCCCTCGGGCCTCGAGACCGCGCGCCACCACCTTCAACAGGCCATCGTCGCCACGCGCCAGCGCCATGACGACAATTGGTATCACCGCCAGCAGGCTAAGGCTTGGGCGCAGATGCGTCAGCCTTGGCCGGCGCTTGATCTCGCCGGCAAGCACCAGATGGGTAATCCGGTGGCGTTTGAGCAAAGGAATAAGCGAGCCGATCGCCTCCAGGGCAAGGGTCTCATGCTCGTACCGGCACAATTCCGGCAGACGGTCGGCTTCGCCCTCCATGAGGACGATGAAGGGCGGATAACCTTGCCCGGCCGAGCCCGCCGCGACTTCGACCGGAAGACTGCCGCCGCCTGCGATGATGCCGACCCTGGCATCTGGCGGGAGATCAAGACCGGCGGAAGCGGCCTCAGTCTTCATCGTCGGTATCGTCGCCATCGCTGCCTTTTAGCGATGGCACTGCATAGTGCCGCTTGCCGCGACTGCTGATGAAGTCGACGATCTTCATGGCGGTCGGCGAAGAGGCGAACTCGGCCTTGGCGAATTCGATGTTCTCGCCAACGGTGCGAGAGCGGTCGAAAATCGTCCTGTAGGCTTTGCGCAACAGATAGATTTCGGAACGCGGCAGACCGGCGCGCTTGAGGCCGATGATGTTCAAACCGCGCAAGCTGGCGCGGTTGCCGACGGCAATGGCATAGGGAATGACGTCACCAACGAAGGCCGAGCACCCACCAAGAAAGGCATTGTCGCCGACACGCACGAATTGATGAACGGCACTGAGGCCGCCTATATAGACGTTGTCGCCAATCTCGCAGTGGCCGCCCAGCGTCGCGCCATTGGCGAAGGTGGCGTTCTTGCCGACAACGCAATCATGGGCGATGTGGGCGTAGGCAAGGAAATTGCCATTGTCGCCCACTGTCGTTTCGCCGCGGCTGGTGTCGGTCCCGACATGCATCGTGACGCCTTCCCGGATGGTGCAGTTGGCGCCGATGACCAGCGTCGTGCGGCCGCCCTGGTGTTTGGTGTTCTGCGGCGGTGCGCCCAATGTCGCCATCGGATAGACCTTGGTCGAGGCGCCGATGGTGGTCGCGCCCATGACGGAGACATGGCTGACCAGTTCGACACCATCGCCGATCACGGCATCGGCGCTGATATGGCAGAACGGCCCTATGCGCACACCCTGACCGATTTGAGCGCCCTCTTCCATGACGGAGGAAGGATGGATTGAAGTCTTGATTTTCATAAGCACTCGATCGTCAGTCGCCGGTGACCATCATGGCTGAAATCTCGGCCTCGGCCGCCTTGGTGCCATCGACCAGGGCTTCGCAGGCGAATTTGAGCAGGTTGCCGCGCTTCTTGATTTTCTTGACGTGAATCTTCAACTGGTCGCCGGGAACGACCGGTTTGCGGAATTTGGCATTGTCGATGGTCAGGAAATAGACCAGCGACGGCTTCGACGCCCCAAGGCTGCGGATGCAGATGGCGCCTGCCGTCTGCGCCATGGCCTCGACGATCAGCACGCCCGGCATCACCGGCTGCTCCGGGAAATGCCCCTGAAAATGCGGCTCGTTGATGGTGACGTTCTTGATGCCTACGGCGGAATCGTCGCCATCGATGTCGACGATGCGGTCGATCATCAGGAAGGGATAGCGGTGCGGCAGGAGCTTCATCAGCCCCAGTATGTCGACCGCTTCCAGCGTCGTCGCCGCCACCATATCAGCCATTGTCCTTGCCCTGCTTGCGTGCCCTGGCCATCGTGCGCAACATGGCTATCTCCCGCATGGCTTCCGCCATCGGCTGTGCCGGATAACCGCCCCAGATCTCGCCGGCGGGAACATTGCTCATAAATCCACTTCTGGCGGCAAGCTTGGCTCCTGAGCCGATGGTCAAGTGATCCGCGAGTCCGACGCCGCCGCCCATCGTAACGTTGTCACCCACGACCACGGAACCGGAAATACCTGAAAGCCCGGCCACTATGCAATTGCGGCCGATGCGGACGTTATGGGCGATCTGCACGAGATTGTCGATCTTGGTGCCCTGACCGATGATCGTATCGGACATGGCGCCGCGATCGACGGTGGAATTGGAACCGATCTCGACATCGTCCTGGATGACGACCCGTCCGATCTGGGGAACGCGTTCTGGACCCTTGGCACCGCCGACAAAGCCGAAGCCGTCCTGGCCGATCCTGGCGCCGCCGTGGATGATGACCCGATTGCCGATCAGCGCATACTGGATGCTGGCGCCCGGGCCGACATAGCCGTCACGGCCGATCTGGCAGGATTGTCCAATAACCGCGTTTGGCGCGATGACGGTGCCCTTGCCGATCGAGACGCCTGGCCCGATGACCACACCTGCCTCGATAATGGCGCCGGCTTCGATATGCGCGGTCGGATCGATATGGGCATGCGGTGAAATACCGGTCTCACTGGTCATTGGACCCGGCGTGGCAGCTGTCGGAAACAGCAGTCGGCCGACCAGGGCGAATGCCTGTTGCGGACGCGGATGGACCAAAACGGCGACGCTGGACGGCGCCTTGTTGGCGAATTCCGCCGGACACAGCACCGCGGCCGCCCGCAATGACGGCATCAGCGCGGAATTGCGCCTGCCATCGACGAAGACGAGCGCATTGGCACCGCCTTCGTGGGCCGGCGCCAGCGCCTCGATCGAAACGTCGGATTGGCCGGAATCGACAAGCACCGAGCCGGTCAGATTCGCGACTTCGGCCGCCGTATACCGGCGTGATGGCGCGAAGAACACCGGATCGGTCATTCCAGAAGCTATATCCAGCTAGGTCGGAACATTTCTCCCGGATCCAAAAAACCCGGGAGCATCGTTAGCCGCCGATCAGAAGCGGGTCGATATGCCGAAGTTGAATTCCTGCACGTCGTCGCTCGCTTCCTTCCTGACCGGGATCGCATAGTCGATACGGATCGGACCGAACGGCGAGGCCCACATCAGGCCGACACCGACTGAAGCGCGCAATTTCATGCCAACCGACGACTGATCAACCAAGCTCTGGTTGCCGATCTTGTTACCGTAGAGCGTTGCCGCGTCGGCGAATACGGCGCCACGCAGGCCGAAGCTCTCGGGAACGACCGGCAGCGGGAACTGGGCCTCGGCAGAGGCGTTGAAATAGGTCGTGCCGCCCAGATGGTCGCCAACACCAGCAGAGTCGACCGGACCGATGCCGCCATAGGCAAAGCCGCGGATCATGCGGTCGGTGCTCTGGAACTGATCGAAGATGCGCAGACCACCTTCGTTGCCGTAACCCTCGACGTGACCGGCGCCACCCGAAATGAGGCCGACAAGGTCGAGTTGCTCGGACAGCGTCTGATAGACGCTGCCGCGACCGGTGATCTTTACGAATTTGGCATCGCCGCCGAGACCCGCGACCTCCACGGTCGTGTTGGCGTAGATACCCTCATGCGGGTTCTTCATGTCGTCGATGGTGTTGTAGACCAGCCCCAGGCTGACCGACGACTTGATCCAAGGACTTTGATCAATGCCATCCAAGATGGCCGGCGAAATCGTGCAGGTGCCGTCTGGATCTCCGACGCTGGTAGGACCGCAACTGTCGTCGACCTTGTACTTCTCTTGAGCGATATTGTACGCCAGCTGGGTCGTGATGCTGTTGGTGATCGGCAGTCCGAAGCGGATTGTCGCGCCCGTGGTATCGCTGTCGTAGTTGTTATTGTACTCCCTCGTCGACTTGTAGATGTCAAAGCCGGCGGCAATGCGCCGTCCGAGGAAATACGGCTCGGTGAACGAAAGGCTATAGTCGCGCGAATTCTTGCCGCCACCGGCTGAGATCTTGATGAACTGGCCTCGGCCGAGGAAGTTGCGCTCGGTGATCGAGCCTTCGACGGACGGGCCTGCCGTGTCACCGCCGGTCGAATAGCCGGCGCCAACGGAGAATTCACCCGTCGACTTCTCGACCACGTCGACAACCAGCACCACCTGATCGGGCTGCGAGCCGGGCACTGTCGAGATTTCGACTTTGTCAAAATAATTCAGGTCTTCCAGACGCTTCTTCGCGCGCTGGATGAGCACCTGGTTGAACGCATCGCCTTCGCTGACATCGAATTCGCGGCGGATGACATAGTCACGCGTACGGTCGTTGCCGCGGATCTCGATGCGTTCGATATAGGCCTTGGTGCCCTGGTCGACCGTATAGACCACCGAAATCGTATGGTTCTCGAAATTGCGGTCGCCGCGCGGCGTCACCTGCGCGAAGGCATAGCCTGAACCGGCCACCTTCTCGGTGAGAGCGATGATGGAGTCCTCGACATCCTTGGCGTTGTAGACATCGCCCTTGTGGGTCTCGACCACCGATTCCAGCGACTTGGAGTCGACTTCCGGGATCGTGCTTTCGACGCTGATATCGCCGAAATTATAGCGCTCGCCTTCCTGGACGGTGATGGTGACCGTGTATTTGTTCGTCGCATTGTCGAGTTCGCCGACGGCCGACACGACCTGGAAATCGGCGTAGCCGTGATTGTAGTAGAAGCGGCGCAGCAGCTCCTGGTCGGCGCGCAGCTTGTCCTCGTCATAGACGTCGTCGCGCAGGATGAACGACACCCAGGATGAGCGTTTGGTGTTGATCACGTCCGACAAACGACGGCTCGAATAGGCACTGTTGCCGACGAAATTGATCGCCGCGATCTGCGTGCGGTCGCCTTCGGTGATGTGGAACACCACGTTCACGCGGTTGTCGCCGAGTTCCATGATCTGCGTGGTCACGCCGGCATCATCGCGGCCGATGCGCCTGTAGGCGGCCTTCACGGCCTCGACGTCGGAATCGAGCGTCGCTTGCGAGAATGTGCCGCGCGGCTTCAGCTGAACCGCCGCCTCAAGCGCATTGTCCTTGAGCTTCTTGTTGCCCTGGAACAGCACCTGGTTGACGACCTTGTACTCGGCAACCTTGACCACCAGCGTCGAGCCGACCTGATTGATCTGGACGTCCGAGAACAGGCCAGTGCCGAACAGCGCCTTGACGGCCGCATCCACATCGGAACTGGAGAAGGCCTTGCCCGGCTTGATGGTGATGTAATTGCGGATGGTATCGGCGTCGACACGCTGGTTGCCGCTCACCTCCACCCTGCTGACGACAGCGGCTTCAGCCGCCGATGTGGCAACGAATTGTACTGCGAGCGCACCTGGCACGACCAGAGCGGCGGACAGTGCCGCCGCTGACGCGGCGCTCAGAAACTTGGATGCTGCCTTCATCGGGCTTAATAACCTTTTCTCGTAGTCCCCACGGCGAGAAAACCGGACGTGCGGTAATTTCCCCTACCGTATTAACCGGATTTTCCCTACACGCAAGGCTTCTGGTTAATTTGTATTTACTTAACCCTGGTGCGTGGCTTTCGCGTCACTCATATCCCCGTGCATGGTAAACGGCGTCTCAACATCGACCATGCCAAAGCCAAATTTCTTCATGATTTCAGCATCCAAACAGATCGTTCCAGAACACGAAACCCATGAAGCACAAGACCAGGAGCAGACCGGCCCGATAGGCCATTTCCATCATCCGTTCCGACACCGGCCGGCGAATGACGGCCTCCACCCCGTAGAACAACAGATGGCCGCCGTCGAGGGGGGGAATCGGCAAAAGGTTTAGAAAACCTATGCCAATAGAGAGCAGTGCGACGAGCTGCACGAGCCATTCGAAACCGAGTTTCGCCGCCTTGCCGGCCATGTCCGCGATCTTGACGGGACCGCCCAACTGGCACTTGTCCTCGCGCCCGACGGCGAAACGCTGCAAGAACTGGCCGGTGCGCTCGATGACGTGGCCTGTTTCCTCAACTGCCGCCGCAACCGCCCCGACCGGGGTGTAGGTGATGAGACGCGGCTGACCGAGTTCCTTGTTGTTGACGACGCCGATCACCGCGACCTTGACCTTGTTGCCGAGCGCGTCTTGCTGCTCCATCAACTGCGGCGTCGCGGTCACCGTGACTTCCTTGCCGTCGCGCAGCATGACAAAGGTGATGGTATCGCCGGCGCGGCCCGAGACCAGCCGCTGCACATCGCCAAAGGTTTCGACCTTGCTGCCGTCAACACTGACGAATCGATCGCCAGGCTGGATGCCGGCCTTTGCCGCCGGACTGTCCGCCGTGACTTCCGCCACCATGGGCTCTGCGACATAACGCCCATAGGAGGCAAACAGCACGGAAAAGACGACGATCGCCAGCAGGAAATTGAACAGGGGCCCGGCCACCACGGTCGCCGCTCGCTTCCAGATGGCCTGTGTGTGGAAGGCAACCTTGCGCTCCTCGTCGGTCAGCGTTTCGAGATCTTCCGGGGTGGGCTGGCTGGAGGTGGCGTTCATGTCGCCGACAAATTTGACATAGCCGCCAAGTGGAATGGCGCAAAGCTTCCAGCGCGTGCCATGCCGGTCGTTGAAGCCGATGAGTTCGGGACCGAAGCCGATCGAGAAGGCCTTGACCCCGATGCCGCACCAGCGGCCGACGAGGTAGTGGCCCATCTCGTGGACGAACACGACCACGGTCAGCACGAAGAGAAACGGCACGAGCGTGCCGAGAAAAAAGCCTTCGGTGCTGAAAATCGCGTGAAGAATCCCGTTCAACTCATGCCCTCAAATTCTTCCGCTGTCGCGGTGACTGTGACATCAATCCAGGCGAATCCAAGGCACGCCCGCACCAGATCGTGAAACGACACCGTTCAAATCGGAAACAGCCCCTGCGCCGGATGATCGGCGCCCGCCGAAATCCAGCCAATGACGTATAGAGCAAGAGCCGCCGCGACAAGCCCGTCGACACGGTCCATGACGCCGCCATGGCCTGGAATGAGCACGCCCGAATCCTTGCGGCCATGCCGCCGTTTGACCCAGGATTCGAACAGGTCTCCGGCCTGGGCGATAATCGAAAGCACAAGCGCCACGAAGCCAAGCAGCGCCAGATTGCCGGCACCGGCGACTGCTGCCAGCATGACCCCGGCGACAACGCCACCGACCGCGCCGCCGACCGCGCCGCTGCGCGTCTTGCCGGGCGAAATCGACGGCGCCAGTTTGGGACCACCGACGGCGCGCCCGACGAAATAGGCAAAAATGTCGGTCGCCCAGACCACCGCGAACAGGAACAGGATGGCGACGAGGCCCGGATGGTCGCCATCGCGCAACAACGCAAGCGACAGGCCGGACACGCTGGCATAGGCAAGACCGCTTGCCTCCCACTGCCCGGCCTTACGAACCAGGGCGGCAATCGCCGTAACGGCGATCAGAATCACGACAAGCAGCAGCAGCCACGATGCGGCAAGCCCGACAATCAAGGCGCCGATGAAAACGACGACCAGCGCCTCGGGCAGGAAGCCCAGCCCATTGGCCGCGGCGGGCCGCGACATGCGTGTCCACTCGTAGAAGATCATCGCCGACATGGCCGCGCACAGCAGTCGGAATGGCAGGCCGCCAAGCCAGGTCAGGCCAAGGGCGATGACGGCAAGCACGACCGCTGAAATGACGCGGAGCTGAAGGTTGCTCATCCCGCGGCCGGTCGCGAAGCGACGTCTTGCGGGCCCAATCCGCCGAAACGGCGCTCGCGGCCGGCAAATTCGCGCAACGCCTCGGCAAGGTGTTCGCGGCTGAAGTCAGGCCAATAGCAAGGCAGGAAGACGAGTTCGCTGTAGGCGGCCTGCCACAAGAGGAAGTTGGACAGGCGAAGCTCGCCGCTGGTGCGTATGACCAGTTCCGGATCGGGAATGCCTTGGGTGTCGAGACAGCCGGCAAAGCTCTCTGCGGTGATCGATTCGGCGTCGATTTCGCCGCGCGCCGCGGCCGAGGCAAGCTTGCGCGCCGTGCGAACGATCTCGTCGCGCCCGCCATAGTTGAAGGCGATCACCAGCGTCAGGGACTCGTTACGGGCGGTGAGCGATTCGGCCTCTTCGAGCAACCCTCGGATGTCGGCCTGCAGCCCTGCCCTGTCTCCGATGATCCTGACCCGTACGCCGCTCTGGTGCAGTTCGGCGAGATCACGGCGGATGAACAGCTTCAATAGCCCCATCAGGTCGCTGACCTCGGCCTTCGGCCGCGACCAGTTCTCCGACGAGAACGCATAGACGGTCAGGAACGAGATGCCGAGATCGGGCGCCGCGCGCACCGTCTTGCGCAATGCCTCGACGCCTGCGCGATGACCGGCGAGCCGAGGCATGCCGCGCGCCTTGGCCCAGCGTCCATTTCCATCCATGATGATCGCGACGTGCGCGGGCGTTGTCATGATCTCGCTTTCGGGTCAGCCGGCCGCCAACCCTAAACCTGCATGATTTCAGCTTCCTTGTCGGAAAGCAGATGATCGATGGTGCTGATCGTTTCGTCTGTAAGCTTCTGGACCTGATCCGAACGTTTGCGCTGATCATCCTCGCTGATAACGCCGTCCTTCTCGGCCTTCTTCAGGAAGTCCATGCCGTCGCGGCGCACATGGCGCGCGGCGACACGGGCATTCTCGGCATAGCCGTGCGAGATCTTGACCAGTTCCTTGCGGCGCTGCTCGTTGAGCTCCGGCAGCGGAATCCTCAGATTGGTGCCGTCGACGATGGGGTTGAAACCCAGGTTGGATTCGCGGATGGCGCGATCGACGGCGCCGACCATCGACTTGTCCCAGATCGACACCGAGATCATGCGCGGCTCCGGCACCGTGACGTTGGCGACCTGGTTGATCGGCATGGTGGTGCCGTAGGCTTGCACCTGGATGGCATCGAGCAGATTGCTGGAGGCGCGGCCGGTCCGCAGCGAAGCCAGGTCATGCTTGAACGCGGCGATTGCCCCATCCATGCGCCGCTTGAGATCGTCGTACTCACCACTCATCCTAGTCTCCTCGACCCGTCTGCTGCGGGTTCACTGCTTCGGGGCAAGGCCCCGTTCGAGCCTGATTTTCGAAAAGCCGGTTTCCCCTTTGTAGGGATCAGGCCCGGGATCAATCGTCCGCGACGACCGTGCAGCGGCCGCCGCCCCTCAGAATATCGCCGAAACCACCTTTTTCGTGGATCGAATAGACGATTATCGGAATGTTGTTTTCGCGCGCAAGTGCAATCGCAGCCGTATCCATGATGGAAAGGCCTCGATTTATGACTTCGGCATGGCTGATGCGCTCGAAACGCGTCGCTTTCGGATCCTTTTTCGGGTCGGCAGAATAGACGCCGTCGACCTGCGTGCCCTTGAACAACGCATCGGCGCCGATTTCGGCCGCGCGCAGTGCCGCCGCCGAATCAGTGGTGAAGAACGGATTGCCGGTGCCGCCGGCAAAGATCACCACCTTGCCCTGGTTCATGTAGGCGGTGGCCTGGCGCTGTGAAAAGCTTTCGCACAACTCCGGCATGGCGATCGCGGACAGCACCACGGCGTCGACGCCGATCTTGTTCAGCGAGGTGCGCAACGCCAGCGAATTGATGACCGTGGCAAGCATGCCCATGTGGTCGCCGGTGACCCGGTCCCCGCCCTTGGAGGCGACGGCCACGCCGCGAAAGATATTGCCGCCGCCGATGACGACGCCGACCTCGATGCCCAGAGCGCGGGCCTCGGCGATGTCGGCGGCGATGCGATCCACGACCGAGACATCGATGCCGAAATGCTGTTCGCCCATCAACGCTTCGCCCGACGCTTTCAGCAAGACACGTCGGTAGAGGGGCTTCACCGTCATCTGGTCCTCGTCATTTTTGTATGTGGTCACGCCTGGGCTGGCCGCCCTCGCGCAGGCGTCGCGCCCCGAACATTGGCACGATGCCGAGTTCCGATACACGAAGGGCGCCGCGATGTCACGCGGCGCCCGACCGGCAAATTGGTGGCAGCCTGCCGGATCGATCAGCCGGCGGACACGCTGGCTGGCTCGCCCTCGACAAGCACCGGCAATGCGTAACCGGAGGGCTTGTCGCCGGTCGCAGCGCCGCCTGTGACGCGCGCCTGTATCTGCGGCCCAAAATAGGAATAGGGGAACGGCGTCGGCGTTCTGCTGACCGAATCCAGCCGGTCGCGAAGCGCTGCCGGAATCTCGAAGTCCAGCGCGCCAAGATTGTCCTGTATCTGGGCCAGCGTGGTCGCACCGAGGATGACTGTTGCGATCCCCGGCTGCGTCGCCACCCAGTTGAGCGCGACCTGTGGCATGCTGCGGCCGAGCTCGGATGCAACCTTCTCGAGTTCGGTCACGATGGCCCAGTTGCGCTCCGTGAATTTCTGGAAGCCCGGATGCGTCGAATTGCGGAACCCGTCGAGCCGGCCCACATTTCCGGCCTGGGCCGGCCGATACTTGCCGCTGAGCAGCCCGCTGGCCAGCGGGCTCCAGACCATGATGCCGGCGCCATGGCGCGTGCCGAAAGGCACGAACTCGTTCTCGATCGCGCGTTCGGCCAGGGAGTATTCGAGTTGCAGGGCCGAAACCGGCTCATACCCGCGCAGTTCGGCGATCGCCTGCGCGCGCCCCGCATACCAGGCCGGCACATCGGACAGGCCGACATGGCGCACCTTGCCCATCCGCACCAGGTCATCCAGCGTACGCATGACCTCTTCGGCCGGCGTCAGCCTGTCCCACACATGCATGAGATAGAGATCGATATAGTCGGTGCCCAGCCGCTTCAGCGAGGCATCGACCGCCCGCATGATGTTCTTGCGGCCGTTGCCGCCGGCATTCGGATTGCCCGGCTGCATGTTCATGGTGAACTTGCTGGCGATCACCGCGGTGTCACGCAAGCCCTGCTCGGCGATGAATTCCCCAAGCCAGGCTTCGGCCGTGCCGCCGGTGTAGAGGTCCGCCGTGTCGAAGAAATTGCCGCCCGCCTCGACATAGGCGTCGAACATCGCCCGGGCTGTGTTCCTGTCGGCTCCCCACCCCCATTCCTTGCCGAAAGTCATCGTGCCCAGAGCGAGCCGGCTGACCCTGAGGCCGCTGTTGCCGAGCGTGTAATAGGTCATGGTCATGATCGTCTTCCAATGCTTGCTGGTGAATGCCGCGGTGTCACTGGCCCGCCGTGTCATTGCCCGGCGTTGCCTTGACCCAAACGTTGCCGCGCTCATGCGTCATGTGGAACGCGAAGCCGTCGACCTTCCAGCCGGCGGTGGAGCGCGTCAGGTGATGCTCATAGGTGCCCCAGACTTCCCAAAGCGGGTCGCCATTGCCCTCCATCCGGTTCCAGGCATAGCCGTTCGAGCGGACCGTCGCCGTGTTCGCCTCGAGAACGACCTGATGATTTGTGCGCAGATGCAGGCTTGTCTTGCTGCCCTTGAGGTTGCCGGCCCAGGCGCCGATCAGGTCGTCGGAGGCGATGTTGGCCGCCTGCTGCCCGGACAGGCTGCTGAAATCGGCGGTAACCCGATCCGCGAAATAACTGCGCGCCAGTTTCCAGTCCTGCGCGTCGACGGCGCGGTCGATGGCGTCGGCGATCCGGATGACCGCGCGTTCGTCCGCAAGTGCCTGCCAGCCGGAGGGTTCCGCCCCGCCGGCATCGATCGGCGCCAGCGCCATGCCTGCCGCGAACGTCACGTGCTTCAACGCATTCATGTCTCTTCTCCTTGATGCAACCAGCCAATTGCCAATGTGTGGGCGCCGGTGCGTTGGCGACAATGTGGACCCCGGCGGAGGCATCGATAAGATTGCATTGTTCGCAAAGACCATGCGATATTGCTCATGAATGGATCGCGATCTCCTCATACATCTGCCTGTGATCGTTGCCGTTGCCCGGCGTGGCGGCTTCGCGCTCGCGGCGGCCGAACTCGGCATGAGCCCGTCGGCGGTCAGTCACGCCGTACGGCTGGTCGAGGAGCGTATCGGCCAGCCCTTGTTCGCGCGCACGACGCGCAGTGTTTCGCTGACCGAATCCGGAAAGGCGCTGGTGGAGGCCGCGGCTCCTGCCCTTCAGGATATTGGTGAACGGATCGATCGAATCCGCAGCGTCAAGGGCAGGTCCTCCGGCTTGCTCAGGATCAACGCCTCCACCATCGCGATTCCGTTGGCGGTGACGCCTGTCGTCGCGGCGATGGCCGAGCGCTATCCGGACGTTACGGTGGAGATTTTCGCCGACCAGGGGCTGGTCGACATCGTCGGCGAAGGCTTTGATGCCGGCATCCGGCTAGGCGAGATGATCGCGCAGGACATGGTGGCCGTGCGGCTCACGCCTCCGTTCAAAACCGTCATCGTCGCCTCTCCCGCCTATATCGGACGCCGCGGCCGTCCGCGCAGCGTGGCCGATCTCGCCAACCACAATTGCATCGGCTACCGGCTTGTCCGCTCCGGTGCCCTCTATCGCTGGGATTTGACCGAAGACGGCAAGGATGTCGTGGTGCAGACCGGCGGTACGGCCATCGTCACGGATTCGCTCGCAGCGATTGACCTGGCGCTTGCCGGAGTGGGCCTTGCCTATATGTTCGAGCCGCTGGCGCGCGCCGATCTTGCGGCCGGCCGCCTAGTGCAGGTTCTGCCGCAATCGGCAATCGAGGAACCCGGCCTTTTCCTCTATTTTCCGCGCCGGGCGGCGATGGCGCCGAAACTGCGGGCCTTTATCGACACCGCACAAGAAATCAGCCGGACATCTCTGCGGACGTCCGGCCGAAAAACGCTTTTGGAATAAAGCAGTAGGAAGTTTACTTCTTGACCGCCGCCGCGACTTCCGCTGCGAAATCGGTCTCTTCCTTTTCGATGCCTTCGCCGAGCGCGAAGCGCAAATAGGCCGTGATCTTGGCCGGCGCGCCGATTTCCTTTTCGGCATCCTTCAGCGCCTTCTCGACGGTGATGTCGGGATTGAGCACGAAGGCCTGCTTCAGGAGCACGACTTCCTCGTAGAACTTGCGCATGCGGCCCTCGACCATCTTTTCGATGATCGCTTCCGGCTTGCCGGACTGGCGCGCCTGATCGGAGAAGATCGCCTTCTCGCGCTCGACCGCTGCCGGATCGATCTGCTCCGCCGTCAGCGCCATCGGGTTGGTGGCGGCGACATGCATGGCGACCTGACGGCCAAAGGCGTTGGCGGCATGTTCATTGCCTGTGGTTTCGATCGCGACCAGCACGCCGAGCTTGCCGAGGTTGTCGGCAACCGAATTATGGACATAGGTCGCCACGGCACCATGCGGCACCGTGAGCTTCGCCGAGCGGCGGAAGCTGATATTCTCACCGATGGTGCCGACAGCGTCCTTGATCACCTCGGTGACAGTCTTGTCCGAGCCGGGATACTTGGCGGCAGCCACCGCCTCGGTCGTGCCGTAGGCGAGCGCCACCTTGGCGATGTTGCGGACGAGCTCCTGAAACTGCTCGTTGCGGGCCACAAAGTCGGTCTCGGAGTTGACCTCAACAATGGCAGCTTCGCGCACGCCGGCATCGACGCCGATCAGGCCTTCGGCCGCGGTGCGGCCGGCCTTCTTGTCGGCCTTGGAGATGCCCTTCTTGCGCAGCCAGTCGACGGCCTCTTCCATGTTGCCGTTCGTCTCGTTCAACGCCGCCTTGCAGTCCATCATGCCCGCGCCGGTCAAGTCGCGGAGTTCTTTGACCTGTGCAGCCGAAATGCTCATTGTCGCCTCTTTGTTTTAAATGCACCGACGCACCACCGGTACTCGATGATGCGTCCGTTTAGCGTGCCAAAATATTAGAAAGATGAAGGCCGGAACCGGCCCTCGCCGTTTTACGCCTGCGGGGCCTCGGTCGACGGAGCCGGATCGAGCGCCGGCTCGACCGGGGCTTCGACCGAAGCGCCGATATCGACGCCGAGCGCGCCCTGCTGACGGGCGATGCCGTCGATGGCAGCCTTGGCGATCAGGTCGCAATAGAGCTGGATGGCGCGGGCCGCGTCGTCATTGCCGGGGATCGGGAAGTCGATCTTGTCCGGATCGCAGTTCGAATCGATGATGGCGACCACCGGAATGCCGAGGCGCTTGGCCTCCAGGATGGCGATCGCTTCCTTGTTGGTGTCGATCACGAACATCAGGTCAGGCGTCGAGCCCATGTCCTTGATGCCGCCGAGCGCCTTGTCGAGCTTCTCGCGTTCGCGGTCGAGATTCAGGCGCTCCTTCTTGGTCAGGCCCTGGGCCTCGCCGGCCAGCATCTCGTCGAGCTTGCGCAGGCGCTGGATCGAATTCGAGATCGTCTTCCAATTGGTCAGCATGCCGCCGAGCCAACGCGAATTGACATAGTACTGGGCCGAACGCTGCGCCGCATCGGCGACGATGTCGGACGCCTGGCGCTTGGTGCCGACGAACAGCACGCGGCCGCCCTTGGCGACGGTGTCGGAAACCTGCTTCAGCGCCTGGTGCAGCAAGGGAACCGTCTGCGAGAGGTCGATGATGTGGATGTTGTTGCGGGCGCCATAGATATAGGGCGCCATCTTCGGGTTCCAGCGGTGGGTCTGGTGGCCGAAGTGAATGCCAGCTTCCAAAAGCTGGCGCATGCTGAAATCAGGCAGAGCCATTCTCATTTTCCTTTCCGGTTAGCCTCCACGGACACAGGCATTTTTGGACTTTGTCCTCGAACGCCACCGGAGGTTTCAGCCGGATTTCTCCCGGGCAGACACCAAAGTCCGTGTGTGGAATGAGCGCGCATATAGAGGGGAAGCGCGACAAACGCAAGCGGGGTAGCGTTTTCCCGCTCAGCGTGCGGCAATCAGCGCGCCGGTGCCGATCATGGCGCTGCCGGCAAACCGGTTCATCAGCCGCATGCGCTTCGGTGTCCTGAACCAGCCCGAAGCCCGGCCCGCAAGCGCTGCATAGACCCCCATGGTCAGGATGTTGACGCTGATGACGGTGGCCACCACCAGAAGGCCATCGACAAGGGTCAGCGTGTCGAGATTGAGGATCAGCGGCATGATCGAGGCGTGGAACAGGATCGCCTTGGGGTTGCCCAGCGCAATGGACGCGCCAAGGAAAAAGGACCGGGACAATCTCGCCTCGGCCGTCCGCGGCTCATTCGATTGCGAGGCCGAGGCGCGCCACATCCTGATGCCGAGAAAGATCAGATAGGCGGCGCCGGCATATTTCAGCAGGAGAAAGATCCATTCGAAGGTTTGCGCCAGCGCCACCAGCCCGAGCAGCGCCAGGGTGACCAGCACGGCGTCGCCGGCGGCGACCCCGACGCCGGCCATGAAGGCACGGAGGAAACCGCGCGACACACCATTGGTGATGACCGTGAACATCGCTGGCCCCGGCGTGGCCGGAGCAAGTGTGACAGCGGCGCAATAGGCCAGAAATGCTGTTGGTGTCATGACCGGGCCTTTCCATTGGGCACCCGCACGCGCCGGAAGATCGCGACGATCTCCTCGCGGCTGCATTCGATGGCGCCGAGCCGCACCGCGCGGTCGCGCTCGAAGCCGGTTATGTCATAATGCGGGGCCGATGTCTTGGGCGGTCCCTGGTAGGACGAACGCTTGACGCCAAGCGCGGCGGCGAAGCGATGCAGCTCGTTGGTGTCGTCGGCCATCAGGTGGCACCAGCGATGGCCGGCCCACTTCCAGATCGCCGCATCGACGTAGACCGCCATCAAGCCCGCCGCGGCCAGCTCAATTGCGCAACTCTGCTACTTCGATACCGCGCAAGGCTTTGTCTGGTCGAACAGCGAAAGATTGACCAGCTTGCCGGTCATCGAGAAGTCGCCATAGTCCATGGTGAGATCGCGGGTGATGCCGTTCTCGTGCAGCTTGAAGCTGATCCGGTATTCCGGCACTTCCTCGCCGTTCTGGGCGCTGTCGTCGAAATAGGCGATGTCGACCGGCCAGTACTTGTCGGTGGCGAGTTTGGCCAGCGCCGGAGCCTCCGGATCGACCTTGTCGGCTTCGGTCTTCTTGCCGACGACAACAGTGGTCGCCATCACCTTATTGGCGTCCTCCGAGCCGTCGAACAGGTTCGTCTGGTAGAAATTCTCGCCTTTCTCGGCCTTGCCGATCAGTTCGACCAGATGCTGGGTCGGAAACTGGGTGGCGGCGAGTTCCAGGCTGTTCTTCTCGGGCTTGTCGATATCGACCTTGAGGCCCTTGGCGTCTTTCGTGGCGATGCCCTTGACCTCCTTGTCGAGGCTCTGGTCGACAAAGGATTTGGTCACGAAGGAAAAAGTCTTGCCTTCGGCATCTTCGAAAGTCGTCGTCTGCTGGTCCGTCAGCTTCGTGCCCTCGGCGGTAACGATCTGGGTGACGAAGCGAAATTTCACCGTATAACCTTCGCACGCCGAACCGTTGAATTCGTAGACCATGCGACCGGATATACCTGTTATGCCGGAGCGGTCGGAGGCCTTTTTGAGGGTAAGGTCATACACGGCGCGATGCGCCTGCAGCGCCGGCACGGCGAAGGCGGGGACTATCGGGAACACCGCCGATAACAGAACGGCGTGGAATGCGAGGCGCGCTGCGCGCATGAGGTACTCCGATCGTCGCGGCTGATGGCAGGCCGCAGGGAAAGATGGTCCAGCTTAAAAAAAGTCGTGGCGGAAGCGAGGCAAAAATAGCAATTTCGGCCCCGCCAGCGCGGCGCCTTCCAGCAATAGGGAAAAGCAATGAGTGAAACAATCGAAAAGCGGCTAAGTGATCTCGGCGTGACGCTTCCAGTCGCCGCCGCACCTGCCGCCAACTACGTTCCCTACTGCAGGTCGGGCAATCTGCTGTTCACCGCCGGGCAATTGCCGCTCAAGGACGGCAAGCTGCAGGCGAGCGGCCTGCTCGGCCGCGACGTCGACACGGCAAGCGGCAAGGACGCGGCGAGATACTGCGCGATCAACATTCTGGCGCAAGCCAAGGCTGCGCTCGGCGACCTGGAGAAGATCAGCCGGCTGGTGAAGATCACCGTCTTCGTCGCCTCTGCCCCCGACTTTGTCGAACAGCATCTGGTTGCCAACGGCGCTTCCGATTTCCTGGTCGCCGCCCTTGGCGAGCGCGGCAAACACGCCCGCTCCGCCGTCGGCACTGCCTCCCTGCCACTTAATGCCGCAGTGGAAATCGAAGCCATCTTCGAAGTCGAATGAACGAAGGCCTGACATGACCGATCTATCCTGGCTAACCGCCCGGCCCGTTGCCCATCGCGGCTTCCACGACATGAACAAGACGCGCTGGGAAAACACGCTTTCCGCCTTCACGGCCGCGGCCGAACGGGGCTACGCCATCGAATGCGACGTGCATCTGTCGTCGGACGGCGTTCCCGTCATCATCCATGATGACGACCTGAAAAGACTGACTGGAGAGGACGGTTTCGTCTGGCAGCGCAGCGCGGCCGAACTGACCGCGCTCAAGGTTGGCGCCACATCCGACCGCGTGCCGACGCTGCAGGAAGCGCTCGACCTCGTCGACGGCCGCGTGCCCATGGTCGTCGAGCTGAAAGGGGTTCCCGGCCGCGATGAAGGCCTAGTGGCAAGTGTCGGCAGGATGCTCAAGCGCTACAAGGGCAAGGCGGCGATCATGTCGTTCGATCACTGGCTGATCCGTGACTTCCCGAAACATGCACCCGGCATTCCCGCCGGCTTGACCGCCTACGGCAAGGACCTCAAGCTGATCGAGGCGCATTTTTCCATGCTGGCGCATGAGCTATCCTTCACCTCCTACGCCGCCGGCGACCTGCCGAACCCGTTCGTCAGTTTCGTGCGTGAAAAGCTCAAAATGCCTGTCATCACCTGGACGGTGCATGATCAGCCCGCGATCGACCTGACCTTCAAATATGCCGATCAGATGACATTCGAAGGGTTCGAACCCGAGCTGGTCAAAGTCGCTTGAGCGGAGTGTCTGAAACGTGACTTGTAGCGCCCCGGATGGAGCTTAAATAAGCCTCATGGATCAGGGCGACGATGGCGACGGGCAAACTGCAAATGCGGACTATTCGATCCGTATCGCCGCGGGCATCGGCGCGTTCACCTGCGATGAGTGGAACGGCTTTGCCGGCACCACGCGCGGCGATGCGGAAAACGGCTATAATCCGCTCGTTTCATTCGCTTTTTTAAGCGCGTTGGAGGATTCCGGCTGCGCCGTGCGGCGCACCGGCTGGCAGGGACATCATTTGCGGTTGGAGACCGCGCAAGGCAGGCTGCTGGGCGCCGTCCCCTGCTATCTCAAATCGCACAGCCAGGGCGAATATGTGTTCGACCACGGCTGGTCTGACGCCTTCGAGCGCGCAGGCGGCCGCTATTATCCGAAACTGCAATGCGCCGTGCCGTTTACGCCGGTCACCGGCCCTCGCCTGCTGGTCGGCAAAGGCGAGGATCCGGATGCGGTGAGGGCCGGGCTTGCCGCCGGCCTCAAAATGGTGACCGACAAGCTCGGCGTGTCCTCGGCGCATGTCACCTTCGCGCAGGAGAACGATGTCGCGACGCTCGAGGCCGCCGGTTTCCTGCACCGCACCGACCAGCAATTCCACTTCTTCAACGAAGGTTTTTCGACCTATTACGACTTCCTCGCCACGCTTGCCTCGCGCAAGCGCAAGGCGATGAAGAAGGAGCGGCGCGAGGCGCTTGCCGATGGCATCACCATCGACTGGCTGACCGGCAAGGACCTGACGGAAAAGGCCTGGGACGACTTCTTCGCCTTCTACATGGACACCGGCAGCCGCAAATGGGGCCGCCCCTACCTGAACCGTCAGTTCTTCTCGCTGATCGGCGAACGCATGGCGGATGACATCCTGCTGGTGATGGCCAGGCGCAACGGTCGCTACATCGCCGGGGCCATCAATTTCATCGGCTCGGACGCGCTCTACGGCCGCAACTGGGGCTGCATCGAGGATCATCCCTTCCTGCATTTCGAGGTCTGCTACCACCAGGCCATCGACTTCGCCATCGAACGCAAGCTGAAGGTGGTGGAGGCGGGCGCGCAGGGAGAACATAAGCTGGCGCGCGGCTACCGGCCGGTGACGATGCATTCCGCGCACTACATTTCGCACCCCGGCCTGCGCAATGCGGTGGCCGACTATCTCCAGCGCGAGCGGCGCGAAGTGGAGCGGATGAGCGATTATCTCGAAGAACACACGCCGTTTCGCAAGGATCTCGAGGAGTAGCACGCCTTCTGGCATGGCCGATCTCGCCTGATCGTACCGCCACATCGTCTTGCCGCTCCGGAAGAGCTTCGCTACACGGGACGCGAGGCACAATCCGGAGCGTTCGCCATGACTGAGGCCGCCTACGACACCAACAACATCTTCGCAAAGATCCTGCGCGGCGAAATCCCTTCGCACCGCGTCTACGAAGATGACGCCGTCGTCGCCTTCATGGATGTGATGCCGCAAGGACCCGGCCATACGCTGGTTGTGCCAAAAACCCCGTCGCGCAACCTGCTCGACGCCAATCCGTCGACCTTCGGCCCGCTTTTTACCGTCGTCCAGAAAGTGGCGCTGGCAGTCAAGAAGGCGCTCGATGCCGACGGCGTCACCATCCTGCAGTTCAACGAGCCGGCCTCCGGCCAGACCGTCTATCACTTGCACGTCCATATCATCCCGCGCTTCGACGGCATCCCGTTGAAGCCGCATAGCGGTGAGATGGAGAAACCCGAAGTGCTGGCCGGGAACGCCGAGAAAATACGGGCGGCGCTGGGAAGCTGAGCCGAACTTCGTTTCGGGGGCAGGAGAAAGTCTAGCTAGCGGCTTGAGCCAAGCGCTCGATCGCACCCGGCTGAGCGCCATCACGCAGGCGCTGGCGGATTGCTTGTGCGCACTGTTCAGGGCTGAGGACCGAGGTATCGACCTCGAGATCATATATGCCCGGCCGGTGCACCGCTTCTTGCCACATACGCACCGGCAAAGGGGTGGGATCGTCCGAAGAGCCGGTGACATAACCCCGGCCCGCCTCGCTGGCGGCTCGCCTTTCCATGATGATTTCAATCGGACAGCGAACGCCGACGAACAGCGCCGGCAGGCCGGCGAGACGGCGCGCGCAATCGGCCAGGCAATCGAGCGGCTTCGAATAGGCATCGTGATGGCCGACGTCCGTCACGACGTTCAGCCCCAGCCGGCTGTGCACCGCGACCGATTCGTAGAGGGCGGCATAAAGGTGCGGCACGAAGACTTCGAGGTCGGGACGTTCGCCTCCAGGTCGCAACCCTATTCCCGGGCGAAGTCGCGGCGGTATGATCTGGGCATAGCTGTCGACACCCAGATTCATCCATGCGCCATCGAAGCTTTCCTGAATGGCGCGAGCGATGCTCGATTTTCCCGACCGCGGCGCGCCGTTGAGGATGACGATCTGGCCTGGCATAGCCACCCCATTGCTCAAAAATGAAAAAGCCCCGTTGCCGGGGCTTTTTCGAGTGCGTGCCGATCAGCCCTTGCGGGGCAGTTGCGGGACCAGGCTGCGCTTGCCGCCATCCTTGCCCTTGGGCTCCGGCTTCTGCGCCACGACCTTCTTGGCTGCAGGCTTCTTGGCCACTGCCTTGGGCGGCTTCGGCGCGTCTTCCGGCTCTTCCTTCTTCGGCTTCACCGGCGCCTCGTCGGCCAGCGATTCGAGCTTCAGGCCGGTCTCGCCGGTTTCCTTCTTCTCGACGGTGACGCGCACCGTGCCGCCCTTCTTGAGCTTGCCGAACAGCACCTCGTCAGCCAGTGGCTTCTTGATGTGCTCCTGGATCACACGGCCGAGCGGCCGCGCGCCCATGCGCTCGTCATAGCCCTTGTCAGCGAGCCAGGCGATCGCATCCGGCGACAGGTCGAAGGTGACGCCACGCTCGGAGAGCTGCGCCTCGAGTTGCATGACGAACTTCTGCACCACCTGATGGATGACCGGCACCGGCAGCGAGCCGAACGGGATGATCGCATCGAGACGGTTGCGGAATTCCGGCGTGAACAGCCGGTTGATCGCCTCGACATCGTCGCCTTCGCGCTTGGTCGAGCCGAAACCGATCGCCGCGCGCTGCGCATCCGATGCGCCCGCATTGGTGGTCATGATCAGGATGACATTGCGGAAGTCGATCTGCTTGCCGTTGTGGTCGGTCAGTTTGCCGTGGTCCATGACCTGCAACAGGATGTTGAACAGATCCGGATGCGCCTTCTCGACCTCGTCGAGCAACAGCACGCAGTGCGGATGCTGGTCGACGCCGTCGGTGAGCAAGCCGCCCTGGTCGAAACCGACATAGCCGGGAGGCGCGCCGATCAACCGCGAAACGGTGTGGCGTTCCATATATTCCGACATGTCGAAGCGGATCAGCTCGACGCCGAGCGAGGCGGCTAGTTGCTTGGCCACTTCCGTCTTGCCGACACCGGTCGGACCCGAGAACAGATACGAGCCGATCGGCTTTTCCGGTTCGCGCAGTCCGGCACGGGCCAGCTTGATCGCCGAGGTCAGCGCCGTGATGGCAGTATCCTGGCCATAGACGACCCGCTTCAACTCGATATCGAGGCCTTGCAGCACCTTCTCGTCATCGGCCGAAACCGTCTTCGGCGGGATGCGCGCCATGGTAGCGATCGTTGCTTCGATCTCCTTGATGCCAATGGTCTTCTTGCGCTTGGCTTCCGGCACCAGCATCTGCGAGGCGCCGGTCTCGTCGATCACGTCGATCGCCTTGTCCGGCAGCTTGCGGTCGTTGATGTAGCGCGCCGACAGCTCGACCGAAGCCTTGATGGCTTCCGAGGTGTAGCGGACCTTGTGGAACTCCTCGAAATAGGGCTTCAGGCCCTTCATGATCTCGATGGCGTCCTCGATGGTCGGTTCGTTGACGTCGATCTTCTGGAAGCGCCGCACCAGAGCGCGGTCCTTCTCGAAGAACTGGCGGAATTCCTTGTAGGTGGTCGAGCCGATGCAGCGGATCGCACCCGACGACAGAGCAGGCTTCAGCAGGTTCGACGCGTCCATGGCGCCGCCCGAGGTGGCTCCTGCCCCGATCACCGTATGAATCTCGTCGATGAACAACACCGCACCCGGATAGTCCTCGAGTTCCTTGACGACCTGCTTCAGCCGTTCCTCGAAATCGCCACGGTAGCGCGTGCCGGCCAGCAGCGTGCCCATGTCGAGCGCGAAGATGGTGGCGTTGTGCAGCACTTCGGGAACGTCGCCCTCGACGATGCGCTTGGCGAGACCCTCGGCGATCGCCGTCTTGCCGACGCCCGGATCGCCGACATAGAGCGGGTTGTTCTTGGAGCGGCGGCACAGCACTTGGATGGTGCGGTTGATTTCCGACTCGCGGCCGATCAGCGGGTCGATCTTGCCGGCCTTGGCCTTATTGTTGAGGTTGACGCAATAAGCCGTCAGCGCATCCTGCTGCTGCTTCTTCTTGCCGCCTTCCTCTTGCGGCTCGGCGCCATTCTGGCCGCCCTGCTCGTCATCGGCGCCGCGCGGCGAGCGCGTTTCCGATGCGCCGGGGCGCTTGGCTATGCCGTGCGAGATGTAATTGACCGCGTCGTAGCGGGTCATCTGCTGTTCCTGCAGGAAATAGGCGGCATGGCTCTCGCGCTCGGCGAAGATGGCGACGAGCACGTTGGCCCCCGACACTTCCTCGCGGCCCGACGACTGCACATGGATCACCGCGCGCTGGATGACGCGCTGGAAGCCGGCGGTCGGCTTGGAATCCTCGTCGTAGCCGGTGACCAGATTGTCGAGCTCGGTGTCGATATAGGTCAGAACAGTGTGCTTCAGCTCATCGAGATCGACGTTGCAGGCGCGCATGACGGCGGCCGCCTCGGTGTCGTCGATCAACGCGAGCAGCAGATGTTCAAGGGTTGCGTATTCATGGTGCCGCTCATTGGCGAGCGTCAGCGCCTGGTGAAGCGCCTTTTCCAGGCCTTGGGAGAAAGCCGGCATGTTACCTCACTTCTTCTCCATCACGCATTGCAGCGGATGCTGATTCTGTCGGGCGAAATCCATGACCTGAGACACTTTGGTCTCGGCCACCTCGAATGTATAGACCCCGCACTCGCCCACTCCATGATTGTGAACATGAAGCATGATGCGTGTGGCGGCTTCGCGGTCCTTCTGGAAAAAACGCTCCAGCACGTGAACCACGAACTCCATGGGAGTGTAGTCGTCGTTGAGGATGAGGACCCGGTAAAGGCTGGGCTTCTTGGTCTTGGTTTTGGTGCGCGTGATAACGGCCGTCCCGCGGCCGGCCTCATTGCCGTCGCCGCCGCCGTTTTGCATCCGCGCCACTTGTCTCATGGCAGTCAAACTGATCGTCACGTAATCCTGCCTCGTTCGAATCCTCATGCGAGTTCGACATGTAGGTGTTCGATGGACGATTTTAAGCCCTTCTGGTTAGCTGACAATATGGCTAGGTGACCAAACTTGGCGGATTTTCGCAATCGTGAAGCGCTACGCCGCCGCGAACCGGAAATTAGCATGAAAAAACCCGGCCGCGTTTCCGCGACCGGGCTTTGTCCCGGGCCCAAAGGGCCGGATCTGAAAGTGTCAGGGCGAAAATTACCTCGCCCGGGCGAAATTACTTCGCCTTGGCAACGATCGATTCGAACGGCTTGTAGGCTTCCTTGGCGAGTTCGGCATAGAGATCGCCAATCTTGGTGGCCTCGGCGACGAATGCCTCGTAGGACTGCTTGGCATAATCGGTCTGGATCTCGATCGCCTTGTCCAGCGACTTGGCCGAAAACAGCTTCTCGACAGCAGCGCTGCCGGCCTCAAAGCTCTTCTTGGTGTACTCACCGGCCTCGGTGGCGATCGCCTGGGCGCCCTTGGAGAGCGAAGCGAAGCTCTTCAAACCGGTGTCGGCGAATTCCTTGCCGTATTTGCTGAAGTCCTCATAGGTCTGGGTCATTTCACGATTCCCTTGACGGTTGAGGCGTCCTTCTTCGGGGCGCCGTTGTGCAATGCACCTCAATATATTGTGCGCCGCACAAAAGTCAATATTTCACCGGCGTGCGAGGCTCGCCTGCGCAGGCAATGGCTAAAAATCAAATAAAGTGTGTTTCAAGCCCGAAGAAAATGGTGAACGCGGCGGTTACCATAAACGGATTGGTAACGCTGCCCCGTTAGCTTGGCTGAAAGTGAGGCAGGACCCTTTGCCGCCTCCAACGCAACGAAGAATTCAAGGGAAATATCAGTGCGTCAGGCGTTGTTGGGCATCGTTTCCAAATCCACCTCCCCCCTCAAAGCGATCATGGTCCTCGCCCTGGCGATGACGTTCGTTTGCTCCGACGTTGCCGCATCGCTGGCAGCGCGGCAGGCGGCCATCGTTGTGGACGCCAAGACGGGCAAGGTGCTGTACTCCGCGGATGCCAATGGCAGGCGCTATCCGGCGTCGCTGACCAAGATGATGACGCTTTATCTGACCTTCGAAGCGATGGCGAAGGGCAAGATCAGCCGGAACACGCCTGTCGTGTTTTCCGCCAAGGCCTCCGCCGAGGCGCCAACGAAACTCGGCGTGAAGCCGGGCGGTTCGGTCTCGGTCGAAACCGCGATCCTGTCGATCGTCACCAAGTCGGCGAACGACTCGGCCACTGCCCTCGGTGAAATGCTTGGCGGCGATGAATCCACTTTTGCCCGCATGATGACCGCCAAGGCGCGGGCTCTCGGCATGAACGGCACCGTCTTCCGCAACGCCAACGGCCTGCCCGACCCCGGCCAGTTCACCACCGCGCGCGACATGGCCACGCTCGGCATTGCGCTCAGGGAACATTTTCCCCAGTACTACGGCTATTTCTCGCAGCGCTCGTTTCTCTACGGCCGCCAGCGCATCAACGGTCACAACCGACTGCTCGGCCGCATCAAGGGCGTCGACGGCATCAAGACCGGCTATACCCGTGCCTCCGGCTTCAACCTCGTCTCATCGGTGGCCGACGGCAACCGCCGCCTTGTCGCCGTTGTCATGGGCGGCACGTCGGGCGGCAGCCGCGACAACCAGATGGCGTCCCTGATCAACACCTACATGCCAAGGGCCTCGACCCGCGGTGGCGGCGACCTCGTCGCCAAGGCCGACAGCAGCAACCCGGTCAAGGCCCTCGCCAAGGTTCTTTTGCCCAAGCACGACGCGCCGACCCCGGACGACAAGCCGGTCGCGGTGGCCAGCGCCGATGACGCCGTTGCCGACGACGCGACGGCTGCGCAGGGTGATGACGAAGAGAGCGCCGAGGCCGAAGCGCCCAAGCTGGTTGCCCCGGCAAAGAAGGTGAAGACGGTCATCGTCTCAGCGCCCAAGGTCGCCAGCGCACAGGTCGTGGCCGCCTATGCCGAGCCGGCGGCGGCCGCCGAGCCGGCGCCAACCGTCGATCCGGTCAACACCGCTTCGGTGCCGTCGGGTTGGGCGATCCAGGTCGCCTCTTCGCCGAAGCAGTCGGAAGCCCAGGCCGTCCTCGACAAGACCAGCAAGCAGGCGCCGAAGGCGCTGGCGGATGCTTCCGGCTTCACCGTCGCCTTCGACAAGGACGGCGTCACCTATTACCGCGCCCGTTTCGGCGGCTTTGGTTCGAAGGACGCCGCCTGGAAGGCCTGCACCGCTTTAAAGAAGAAGAAAATCGAGTGCTACGCCGTCCAGCAGTAGGGCGGCGTGGAAGTAATCTCCCGGAAAATTTCTGCGTCGAAGGAGACTAGTTGTGATTGGAGAGCAAGACGTCCTTGGCTTCGTTGATTCGCGCCGCCAGGAAAGACGTGCCGCCGATATCGGGGTGCAGGCGCTGCATCAGGCGGCGGTGCGCCTTGCGGACATCCGCCGCGGCGGCCCCCGCTTCAAGACCAAGGACCTTGTAGGCCTCCTCCTTAGTCATGGCGCCCGGACCTGGCGCAACACGCAGCCCTTCGCCACCGTTCGTCTCAGTGTTTTTGCGCCAGACGGGAAATCTGCCGTCAAGATACGTCTCTAGCAACTGGCGGCTCTCCGCATCGGCGGAGAGTTCGCGGTAGAGATGCTGCAACTCCGCAAGGCCCATCGCACCAAGCATCTTGCCGTCATGGCGGCCGGCCAGAACCAGCCCTTCGAGGCCGCCGGTATCGTGATCCAGCTCCATTTCAAGGGCTGCCGTCCGCACCGTTGAGCGTTTTCCCGGCGCCGGCTTGACATCAGGCCGGTTCTTGCGCGTGGCAGCATACCAGCCGATCGCCGCAAACAGCACGACGCCCCCGATTCCGCTTCGACCGACCAGAAGCACGGCGGCGCCCACCAGTGCCAGCAGGATCGGTCCCAGTGTTCTCATGCCGGTTGCCAATCGGGCCGGATCGGCCCGGAGGAAGGCCGAGGCAACGCCCAGGAGCACCAGCAGCAATGCGACCAGACCGATAATTGAGCCTAACATTTCCCACCGCCCCGCAGATGCCCTGTCCGCCTGGACAGCCGCGTGATGTCATCCAACACTTTTTCTGCGCCGGAATGAAGGCTTTCATCTGGACAGGAAGAAGACCGCCATGCGGAATGGCTCCCCAGCCCTGTGGACCTTGTCGGCTTCGCCAGCTTTTCATCGCGCATGGATTTCAAGATGTGGCGTTGTCGCGCCGCTTGCAAGTCCAGAGCGAAGCAAGATGGAGGGCCAGAAAAGCCCGCGCCAAAACCGACAGCGCTTGCGCGCGATGGCCTACAGCAAGCCGAGATCGGCAAGCTCGCGCCTGAGTTTCGGCGGCATCTCGACCAGTCCCGCCTTGCCTTTGCCGAGATCAGGTGGTGCATCCGACGGTTTCAAATAGCGCCAACCCTGGAAGGCCCGACGCGGCTGCCAATCGGTGCGCACGACTTGCGGATCGAGCATCAGGCGGCAGCGACCGATGCCCTCGTCGTCAATGAAGGGCCGGATCTCGGTGATCAGCTGCCGGCATTGCACATTGCCCTTGATCACCCAGTAGAGCGAACCGCCATCGGTGACCTCGGCGCCGCGCGTCGGCACCATGCGGGTGGTGTGCCAGTGTTCGGCCGGTTCGCCGGCCCGGCGCCGTTCGTCGAGGCGGAACTCGATCCATTCCTCGAGATCCTCGACGCTGTCGCAGCCGACGCACAGTTTTAGGAGATTGAGAGCCATTCGCTAAGGTTAGTCCGGAGCGCCGGGACGTCAACGGCCTGAGGGACTTCTCCACAGTGCCAAGCGTTGCTCAGCACTCCACGACATTGACAGCAAGACCGCCGAGGCTGGTTTCCTTGTACTTCTCGTTCATGTCGAGGCCGGTCTGGCGCATGGTCTCGATCGCCGCGTCGAGAGGCACGAAATGGACGCCGTCGCCCTTGATCGCCAGCGACGCGGCCGTCACCGCCTTGACCGCGCCGAGCGCATTGCGCTCGATGCACGGCACTTGCACCAGCCCGCCGACCGGATCGCAGGTCATGCCGAGATGGTGTTCGAGCGCGATTTCGGCGGCATTCTCGACCTGCTCGGGCGTGCCGCCCATGACGGCGCACAGGCCGGCCGCGGCCATCGCCGAGGCGGACCCGACCTCGCCCTGGCAGCCGACCTCGGCGCCCGAGATCGACGCATTGGTCTTGATGATGCCGCCGACGGCGGCAGCCGTCAGCAGGAAATCACGGATGCTCGGTTGGTCGGCCTCGGGATGGAAATGCAGCCAGTAGCGCAGCACCGCCGGCAGCGTGCCGGCCGCACCGTTGGTCGGCGCGGTTACGACGCGGCCGCCGGCGGCATTCTCCTCGTTGACCGCCATGGCGTAGATCGACAGCCAGTCATTGGCGAGCAGCGGATTTGGCCGGTTCTGCTGCCACTGTTCCTGCAGCTTGTCGTGCAACTGCCGGGCCCGACGCCGCACCTTCAACCCGCCCGGCATGATGCCGTCCTGCGACAGGCCACGATCGATGCAGCTCTTCATCGCACCCCAGATGGCGTCGAGGCCGGCGTCGAGGTCCTCGCGCGACATCTGCGTTTCCTCGTTGACGCGCTTCATCTCGGCGATGGAAAGCCCGCTCTTGGCCGCCATCTTGAGCATCTCGACCGCGTTCTTGAAGGGATAAGGCACTTTCTTGCCTTCTGATGTCACCGACCCCTTGGCCTTCACGCGCTGCAGCTCTTCTTCCGACACCACGAAGCCGCCGCCGATCGAATAGTAGATGCGCTTGAGCAGCAGGCGTCCGCCGGCGTCATAGGCATGGAACGCCATGCCGTTGGCATGGCCGGTAAGCGGTGTCTTGCGGTCGAGCACCAGATCGGTTGCCGGATCGAAATGGTAGGACGGGTGACCTGGCGGTGAAATCATCTTGTCGGCGGTGATGCGGCTGATGATGCCGTCGGCCTGGTCCGGATCGACTGTTTGCGGGGTCTGGCCGGCAAGGCCAAGGATGACGGCGCGGTCGCTGCCATGGCCGATGCCGGTATAGGCGAGCGAGCCATGCAGGCTGGCGCCGATGCGGGCAACCTTGGCGCCGGCGGGGCGCGGCCAGTCGTCTCCGGCGACCTCGTCGAGAAACCGCCGCGCGGCCGTCATCGGCCCCATCGTGTGCGAGCTCGAGGGGCCAATGCCGATCTTGAACAGGTCGAAAACCGAAAGGAACACGCTGTCTCCTGGAGTCGCGTCGAGGACTCTACATATAGGAATTCCCAGGAATGTTTCCGCTCTTTTGACGGGCGCGGCGCAGCACCTGCCGACCTTGTTTGCTCCGGCAGCGACATTGCCGCCGATCACGGGAGCCGGCATCGAAGCAACCACGCTGGATGTGATAAATTCAGCCCATGGGCGATTCCTTCTATCTTTCGATGGCTGATCTCGGGGCGCTGGCCTTCTTCCTGATCGCGTGGCTCCTGCATACGCTCGCCTCGGACGGCAAGCTGGTCAGCCGCATGTCGCTGACGACGGCGATGAATGCACAGCGCGAAGCCTGGATGCGCACCATGGCCGAGCGCGAAATCCGCATCGTCGACACCGCCATCATGAGCGGCCTGCAGCAGGGAACCGCCTTCTTCGCGTCGAGTTCGCTGATCGCGCTCGGCGGCTGTTTTGCCTTGCTCGGTGCGTCCGACCGGGTGCTGGAAGTGCTGAGCAACCTGCCGCTCGGCGGCGCGCCATCGCGCCCGGCCTTTCAGATCAAGGTGCTGGGGCTGGTGCTGATCCTCGCCTTCTCCTTCTTCAAATTCGGCTGGGCCTACCGGCTGTTCAACTATTGCTCGATCCTGATCGGCGCCGTGCCGATCCCGCATGGCGAAGCCTCGCGCAATCCGGTCACGGAAACCGCGGTGTGGCGCGCGGCGCAGATGAACATGCTGGCCGGCAAGCATTTCAACTCGGGCCTGCGCGGCGTGTTCTTCTCGATCGGCTATCTCGGCTGGTTCGTCGACCCAGTGGTGTTCGTGCTGTCGACGCTTCTGCTGCTGGCCGTGCTGGTGCGGCGCCAGTTCTTCTCGGCGGCGCGACGCGCCGTCATCGGTCAGCCGCCCGGCCCGGGAAAGGGCTGATCGATGCGGCCGGAAAGCCAATAGGCAAAAAGCCCGATCCATTCGCGGAGCGCTATGGTGGTGTTCTGCACGGAATCAATCGCATTGTCGCGAAACAAGCCGACACCTTCCTTGCCGGAGGTGTGATAGTCGACCGGCCATGGAACGGTTGGAAAACCAGCCTTGTCGAACAGTGCCTTGGCCCGTGGCATGTGGAAGGCGGAGGTCACCAGCAGCCAGGTCTCGCCCGGCTTCGGCTCGACAAGTTTGCGGCTGAAGACAGCATTTTCGTAGGTGTTGCGGGACTTGTCTTCCAGGACAAGACGATCGGCCGATACACCGAGCGGAACGAGCAGGCGGGACGCGGTGTCGGCGTCCCCCTCGGCGTCGATGAAAAACGCGCCGTGACCGCCTGATACAACCACCTTGGCCTGTGGGAAGCGCCGGGCGAGGATTGCGGTCTCGACCATGCGATCGCCGCTGCTGCTCAATTCATAGCCGCCACGCGCGAGGTTAATGGCGCCCTCGAAGCCGCCGCCAAGCACGACGATGCCGTCGACCTTTTGCGGCAGCGGCGGCCGTGGAAAGCGCTCCTCGAGCGGGTTCAGCATCATCGCGCCAAGCGACGTCCAGGTCGAGAGCGCCAGGATTAGAAACGCCAGGACACTGCCGGTGAAGGCCAGCCGCCGCCGGCCGATCAGCCCGGCAATCAATCCCGCCAGAAGCAGGAAGATCGTCAGGTTGAGCGGCTGGATGAAGAACCAGAAGACCTTGGAAAGATAGAAGAACATCGCTCACCCCTTCAGATGATCGATACCCTTACCACCACTTCTCAGGCTGAAATGTGCCGGCCGCCTGCTCGATGACGGCAGCGGTCTGGAAGAGCGTCTCTTCCTCGAACGGCCGGCCGATGAGCTGCAGGCCAAGCGGCAACCCCTTGGGGTCGAGGCCGGCAGGCACGGCGATGCCCGGCAGGCCGGCCATGTTCACAGTGACGGTGAAAATGTCGTTGAGGTACATTTTCACCGGATCGGCCGCCATGTCCTCGTCGGCGATGCCGAAGGCGGCGGACGGCGTCGCCGGGGTCAGGATGACGTCGACGCCGGCAGCGAAGACATTTTCGAAGTCGCGCTTGATCAAATTACGGACCTTCTGCGCCTGCAGGTAGTAGGCGTCGTAATAGCCGGCCGACAGCACATAGGTACCGATCATGATGCGGCGCTTGACCTCGCGGCCGAAACCGGCGGCGCGGGTCTTCTCATACATCTCGACAATGTCCTTGCCTGGCACGCGCAGGCCGTAGCGGACGCCGTCATAGCGCGCCAGGTTGGACGACGCCTCGGCGGGCGCCACGATGTAATAGGCCGGCAGTGCGTATTTCGTATGCGGCAGGGAAATGTCGACGATCTCGGCGCCGGCATCCCGCAGCCAGGCAATGCCCTTCTGCCACAGCGCCTCGATCTCTTCGGGCATGCCGTCGACGCGGTATTCCTTGGGAATGCCGACCTTCATGCCTTTGATCGGCTTGCCGATGGCCGCCTCATAGTCCGGCACCGGGCGGTCGACGGAGGTGGTGTCCTTCGGATCGACCGAGGCCATCGACCTGAGCAGGATCGCGGCGTCGCGCACGTCGCGCGCTATAGGACCGGCCTGGTCGAGCGACGAGGCGAAGGCGACGATGCCCCAGCGCGAGCAGCGGCCATAGGTCGGCTTGATGCCGACGGTGCCGGTGAAGGCCGCCGGCTGGCGGATCGAGCCGCCCGTATCGGTCGCCGTCGCGCCGGCGCACAGGAACGCCGAGACGGCGGTTGCCGAGCCGCCGGAAGAACCGCCCGGCACCAGCTGCGCGTTGTCCAGGCTGCGCTGGGTTTTCGTGCCGCCGGCCGAGACGAAACCGCCGTCGCCCTGATGCGTCGTCGGCATCACCACTGTGTCGAGGCGCGAACGCCGCCACGGGTTGATGACCGGGCCGTAATACGACGTCTCGTTGGACGAGCCCATGGCGAACTCGTCCATGTTGAGCTTGCCGAGCATGACCGCGCCATCCGCCCACAGATTGGCGGTGACAGTCGATTCGTAGAGTGGCTTGAAGCCGTCGAGCACGTGGCTGCAGGCCTGGGTGTGGACACCTTCGGTGCCGAACAGGTCCTTAATCCCCAGCGGAATGCCTTCCAGCGCACCGCCCTCGCCCTTGACCAGCCTGGCGTCGGACGCCTTGGCCATGTCACGCGCCCTGTCGCCAGTCACCGCGACATAGGCATTGAGCGCCGGATTGGCGCGATCGATGGCCGAGAGATAGGCCTCGGTGATCTCGGTCGCGGTGATTTCCTTGCCGCGCAGCTTGGCGCGGGCCTGTGAAATCGTCAGTCTGGTCAGGTCGCTCATCAAAGGCTCTTTTCGTAAAACACCGACCACTTGGAATCGGGATAATCCAGCACCGGGCCGCAGCGCGAAAACCCGGCACGTTCGTAGACGGTCCAGGCGGCGGGATGACGGTCGCCCGTCTCCAGCACCAGCCGCTCCAGCCCTTCCTGACGCGCCAGCGCCTCGACGCGCTCAACGATGCTGGCGCCGATTTTCTGGCCGCGATGCGAAGGCCGCGTATACATGCGCTTGACCTCGCCAATGGCGCCGCCATGGCGCCTCAGCGCGCCACAACCGACGGCGATGCCATTGTCGCGGGCGATGAAAACGGTCGTGTCCTGACCGGCCATCTGCTCCACTGTCAGATGATAGCAGTGCTCCGGCGGCGTCAATTCGAGCAAGGTCTCGTTGAGTTCCTTGACCAGGCCGCGCACATCGTCCTGCAACGGTGTCTCGATGGCGATCTCGATTGCCATCGGCGCCCTACTCCACGACCTTCGGCACGAGGAAGAAATTCTCTTCGGTCGCCGGCGCATTGGCGACGATGTCGGCCGCCTTGTTGCCGTCGGTGACGACGTCCTGGCGCTTCTTCATCTCCATCGGCGTCACCGAGGTCATCGGCCCGACGCCGGAGACATCGACCTCGTTCAGTTGCTCGACGAAGCCCAGTATGGCGTTCAGTTCGCCGGTCATGCGTTCTGCATCTTCTTCGCTCACCGCGATGCGGGCGAGACGCGCGACGCGCTTCACAGTCTGAAGATCAACGGACATAGATTTTGCCTCGGGGAAAACCAGTCCGGGCTATAGCGGCGCCGCGCGCGCGGCGCAACATGCATCATGCGAGAGACCAGGCCGTGGTGGCGCCCTGGCTCACGGCCATCGGTCCAAGGACAAGTCTATGGCAAGGCGACGCCCTCGCACAGATAATAGCTGCCGCTGTTGCCGCTCGCTTCGCTTTCGTCATCGATCGGCCGGACCGATATGAGATCGATCTGCGTCGGGCTGATCCGCGTCACCGACAGGACATCGGGAAAGACATAGCCTGGCTCCTGGCAGATGGCCGTCACCGCCCAGCTCGGCGGGCGTGTCGCCTTGCTGACCTGCACGAATTCGCAATTGTATTCAACGCCCTGCAGGCCATGCACGGAAAGCACGATGTTGCCGGCATCGATCAGCCTCTGCAGCGTGTCCTTCCTGGCCTGCGTGCAAAGCTCCTCGGACTGCAGATAGACGCCTTCGATGAAGTCATCCGCGGCGAGCGCGGGCGATGCCGCGACAAACATCGACACACAAAGAGATCGCCCCAACGCCATGGATTTGTTCCGCTTTGGCTGTTTCTAGATCGTAATCGTTTCACCGATTTTCGGCAACGCGACCTTCACACCGGACCCTTCGAGGCCGGCCTCGAATTTCTCGGGCGTCGGATCGATCATCGGAAACGTGCCGAAATGGCAAGGGACGACCGTGTCGAACTTGAAGAAGCGCCGGCAGGCAAGTGCCGCCACCGCGCCGCCCATGGTGAAACGATCGCCGATCGGCACGATGCCGATCTTCGGCTCATGCAATTCGTTGATCAGCGCCATGTCGGAAAAGATGTCGGTATCGCCCATATGGTAGAGCGTCGGGTCGTCCGGGAAATGCAGGACCAGCCCGCCCGGATTGCCGAGATAGACGTTCTTGCCGCCTTCTTCGCCAAACGAGGAAGAGTGCAGCGCCTGGACGAAAGTGGTGGTGAAGCCGCCGCAATCGACCGTGCCGCCGATATTGCCGGGATTGATCTTGCCGCCGTCGGCGCCCTTGCCGACCAGATACATGCAGATCTCGAAATTGGCGACCAGCTGCGCGCCGCTCTTGCCGAGCACTTCCAGCGCGCCGCTGATATGGTCGCTGTGTCCATGCGTCAGCAGAACATGCGTGATCCCTTCGGCCGGCCCTTCCCAGCCGCCCGTCCAGGACGGGTTGCCGATCAGAAAGGGGTCGATGAGGATCTTGGCGTCGTCGGTTTCGATACGGAAGGCCGAATGGCCGTACCAGGTCAGTTTCATGAAATGCATTCCTCGATTATTGCCGGGCCAGAGGATAAAACGCCGATGACCTCGATATCAAAGGGTATAGTGTCCGCCGCGCATCCGGAAGGACGCACGCTGCTGAAAAAGACAAGGGAAAACCGTTGGCTATCATCACGATTGAGCAATTGCCGGCATGGCTCGCCGACGGCAGGACGCTGGCGGGGCTCGATCTCGGCGACAAGACGATCGGCGTCGCGGTTTCCGACCGGGGATTCGCCTTCGCTCACCCGCGCCCGGTCATCATGCGGAAGAAATTCTCGCTCGATGCCGCCGTGCTTCTGGCATTGCTGAAGAAGGAGAATGTTGGCGCGGTGGCGATCGGGCTGCCGATCAACATGGACGGGTCGGAAGGTCCGCGCGCGCAAAAATCGCGCGCCTTCGTGCGCAACATGGCGCAGCTGAGCGACCTGCCCTTTGTGTTCTGGGATGAACGGCTGTCGACGGTGGCGGCCGAGAGGACGTTGATCGAAATGGATTTCTCGCGCGCCAAACGTGCCGGCAAGATCGATTCGGCGGCCGCGGCCTTTATTCTGCAGGGAGTCTTGGACCGGCTTCAGTCGCGCGATTCAGGCGATCGAACGGAATTGGGCGGTCAAGCGGAACCGGGCCCGAACGACGACGCCTGACCCAATCCAGAATTTCGCGGCGACGGCGAAAAGCCCATATCGCCATCAGCAGAAATCCGTCGAAGATACAGGCCTTTCCCACCATTCCCGGGATGATCGCGGGATCGATGCCGAGCATCTGGCCATAAAGCTGGAACACGAAATCATGCAGCTGCCGGGTCAGCATCACATAGCCGAAATTCATGTCGTTGAGCGACAGGTAGAACCAGCCCCAGAACAGCGCCATCGGGGCCGCCCACAATGCGAAGATATAGCGCATCAGCGGCCTCCCTTCCCGTTCGGCCCGGTCCGGCCCGATATCAGGGAAAGCAGCGAATTGTGGGCCGCTGCCTTCGCCATGCTGTGCGCCGTGGCGCGAAAATCGGCGTCATCCGACGCGGCCGCTGAGCGCCGCTCGGCGAGCATCGCGACATAGGAAGCCAGAAGTGCCGCCAATTGCACCGCGACGACCATGAACAGCCCGTTGATGCCTTGCGCGGCGCCACCGATCAGGATCATCGACAGGACGCCGGACGCGGAAATGAAGGCGATGCGAACGACGCTGTCGGCGCCCGGGCTGGCCGCATCGTTGATCAGCGTATCGACAAAGGCCCAGAAGAACAGCACCGCCACGACCAGCAAGGCGATCGCCAGCGGCGCGACCACGACGACGTTCTGCAGATCGACGAACCGGGCGCTCTCGACGGTCACACCGAGCACGCCGAGGGCCGCCGCCACGCCACGGTCTCCATCTATGCAGATCAGCGCCAGCAGGGCGAAGACAATCGCCCAGTGCACAGACAGAAAGGAGGTCAGTACGTGTCGCATCGTGGTCCCTGCTTCGGCAGGAATGACAGTGGGCTTTGCCGCCCGCCGCCGCAATGGAAACCATTTGTTAAGGTTAACGGCGATCCACAGGACGCACTCACGATGTCCTCGGATGCGTTGAACCGATCGAAAAATCGAGCGGTGCGCCGCTCTCGGCTCAGTTCACCGGCGGATAGAGCGTGTCGATGATCATGCGCGCGTCGTGGCGCGAATCGATCATGCCGTAGGTGTTGCGCCACTGGCCGGCCAGGCGGGTCTCGACGAAGGCATCGGCAATCCGCCCTGCCCCCAGCCGGCGCAGCTCCGCCGCCGCGGCCGACAACGCCAGTTGTTCGGTCAGCAGGCGCGCCGAGCCCTCGTCTGTCGAAGCCACCTGCATCGCCGCCTTCAACACGCCGATCGTGCCGCGCCCGCCGGCGCCGAGGTCGCGGTCGATGCCGGCCAGCACCTCATCGAACAGGCCGGGCGCGCGCCCGAGCACGCGCAGCACATCGAGCGCCATGACATTGCCCGACCCTTCCCAGATCGCGTTGACAGGCGCTTCGCGGTAATAACGAGCGAGCGGCGCCTCCTCGACATAGCCATTGCCACCGAGACACTCCATCGCCTCGTAAAGCAGCGGCGGCGCGATCTTGCACACCCAGTATTTGACCACCGGCGTCATGGCGCGGGCAAATGCCGCCTCGCCGCGATCGCTCGCCGCTTCGTCGAAGGAGCGCGCCAGCCGGAACGACAGCGCGGTTGCGGCGGCGACATCCAGCGCCATGTCGGCCAGCACGCGCTGCATCAGCGGCTGTTCGATCAAGGTCGAGCCGAACACCTGGCGATGGCGAGCATGATGAACCGCTTCCGCCAGTCCTGCCCGCATGATCGCCGAGGACGCCACCGCGCAGTCGAGCCGAGTCAAGGTCACCATGTCCATGATCGTCTTCACGCCGGCACCTGGCTCGCCGACCATCTCGCCGATGGCGTTGACGAATTCGACCTCGGAAGACGCGTTGGAGCGGTTGCCGAGCTTGTCCTTCAGCCGCTGGAAGCGGAAGCCGTTGCCCGACCCGTCGCCGAGCACGCGCGGCACGAGGAAGCACGACAATCCTTCCGGCGCCTGCGCCAGCACCAGGAAGGCGTCCGACATCGGCGCCGACATGAACCATTTGTGGCCGGTCAGGCGATAGAAGCCGCTGCCGGCGCGCTCGGCCCTCGTCACATTGGCGCGCACATCCGTGCCGCCCTGTTTTTCGGTCATGCCCATGCCGAGCGTCAGCCCGGTCTTCTCGACCGGCGGCTTCTGGCTCTGGTCGTATTTGCGCGTCGTCACGCGCGGCGCCCATTCACGAAACAGCTTCGGGCTGGCCATCAAAGCCGCCAGCGAGGCGCTGGTCATGGTGATGGGGCAGAGATGCCCGGTCTCGAGTTCGGCGGTCAGGTAGAAACGGGCGGCGCGCACCTGATGGCGGCGGCCGATCTCGGCGTCGCCATTTTCCCAGACCGAGGAATGCAACCCGTTCGCCACCGAGCGGCGCATCAAGGCGTGGTAGGCGGGGTGGAACTCGACGAGGTCGATGCGACGTCCCTGCCGGTCATGGGTCCTGAGCTTCGGTGTCTCGACATTGGCCAGGCGCGCCAGCTCCTGCGCCTCCTGCGTCAGGACGAAACGGCCGAGACCGTCGAGGTCCTTGCGCACCGGGTCGGAAAAGCGCTCGGCAAGCTGGATCAGCAACGGATCGCCTCGCCAGGCGTTGCCACCCGTCAGCGGCGGCGGCTGGTTCGTCACGTCGTCGGTCACAATTCGTCCCTATCGTCGGAAAGCCTCGAATCCGGGGCCATCGGCTAGATATAGCCAAGCGTTGCCGCGTGCGCGACGAAAATACCGGGGAGAAAGGCGCCAATCCAAAGCTGGTGCTTGCGGGCGCAAAATCCGCACCCTATAGCAGCGCCTTGAGATGACCGACGCTTCGTCCCTGCCACTCTACCCTCACCGCCATCTTCTGGGCATCAGCGACCTTTCGCCCGCCGACATCGAGCTGTTGCTCGACCGGGCGGATCGGGCCGTCGCGATTTCGCGGCAGTCCGAAAAGAAGACCTCGACGCTGCGCGGCCGCACCCAGATCAATCTCTTCTACGAGGCCTCGACCCGCACACAGTCCTCTTTCGAGCTGGCCGGAAAGCGGCTCGGCGCCGATGTCATGAACATGTCGGTGGCAAGTTCTTCCGTGAAGAAGGGCGAAACGCTCATCGACACGGCGATGACGCTGAACGCCATGCGGCCCGATATATTGATCATCCGCCATCAGTCGGCGGGCGCTGCCGCCCTGCTGGCGCAGAAAGTCGGCTGCTCGGTGGTCAATGCCGGCGACGGCGCGCATGAACACCCGACCCAGGCGCTGCTCGACGCACTCACCATCCGCCGCGCCAAGGGGCCGCTGTCGAAATTGATCGTGGCGATCTGCGGCGACATCCTGCATTCGCGCGTGGCGCGCTCCAACATCATGCTGCTCAACGCGCTTGGCGCGCAGGTACGGGTGGTGGCGCCTTCGACGCTGCTGCCGTCCGGCATCGAGAAGATGGGCGTCATCGTCACGCGCTCGATGGCCGAAGGCCTCAAGGACGCCGACGTGGTGATGATGCTGCGCCTGCAGCGCGAGCGCATGGAGGGCGCCTTCGTGCCTTCGGTGCGCGAATATTTCCGCTATTTCGGCCTCGACGCCGAAAAGCTGAAGGCCGCCAAGGACGACGCGCTGGTGATGCATCCCGGCCCGATGAACCGCGGCGTCGAAATCGCCTCGGAAATAGCCGACGGCCCGCAAAGCGTGATCCAGGAGCAGGTGGAGATGGGCGTCGCCGTGCGCATGGCGGTGATGGAAGCGCTGCTCGACCCGCGTCGTAATCAAGAGGGCCGCAACCAGGAGGGTCGCGGCGCATGAGCACGACAGTCTTTGAACGCGCCCGTATCGTCGACCCCTCGCGCGGCATCGACGAAGTCGGCTCAGTCATCGTCGAGGGCCGCAAGATCGTTGCCGCCGGCAAGGCGGCGTTGAACCAGGGCGCGCCCGATGGCGCCGCGACCATCGATTGCGCCGGCAAGGCGATCATTCCCGGCCTAATCGATGGCCGCGTCTTTATCGGAGAGCCGGGCGGCGAGCATCGCGAAACCATCGCTTCGGCCAGCGTCGCCGCGGCCGCCGGCGGCGTCACCTCCGTCGTCATGATGCCTGACACTGATCCGGTCATCGACAATGTCGCGCTGGTCGAGTTCGTGCTGCGCACCGCCAAGGACACGGCGATCGTCAACGTCTTCCCGGCGGCGGCGATCACCAAGGGCCTCGACGGCCGCGAGATGACCGAATTCGGCCTGCTGCGCGAGGCCGGCGCCGTCGCCTTCACCGATGGCCGCCACACCATCGCCAGTTCGCTGGTGATGCGCCGGGCGCTCACCTATGCCCGCGATTTCGGCGCCACCATCGTGCACGAAACGCAGGATGCCGACCTCGGTTCGTCAGGCGTGATGAATGAAGGCCTGTACGCGAGCTGGCTCGGCCTTTCCGGCATTCCGCGTGAAGCCGAATCGATCCCGCTCGAGCGCGACCTGGCTTTGGCGCGGCTGACGCGCGGCTCCTACCACGCGGCAAAAATCTCGACGGCCATGGCGGCAAACGCCGTGACCCGCGCCAAAGCCGATGGTGCGGCGGTGACATCCGGCGTGTCGATCCACAACCTGTCGCTCAATGAAAACGATGTCGGTGAGTACCGCACCTTCTTCCGCCTGACACCGCCATTGCGCGCCGAGGAAGACCGGCTGGCGATGATCGAGGCGGTCAGGGATGGCACGGTCGACATCATCGTCTCCTCGCACGATCCGCAGGATGTCGACACCAAGCGCCTGCCCTTCGCCGATGCCGCGGCCGGCGCCATCGGGCTGGAGACGCTGCTGGGCGCCGCCTTGCGGCTCTACCACAATGGCGATGTGCCGCTGCTGCGGCTGGTCGAAACGCTGTCCACCGCGCCGGCCAGGCTGTTCGGACTGCCCGGCGGCACGCTGAAGCCGGGCTCAGTCGCCGACCTCGCGATCGTCGATCTCGATGAACCCTGGATCGTCAGTGAAGGCGGCATTCGCTCGCGCTCGAAAAACACCTGCTTCGAAGGCGCGCGGCTGCAAGGCAAGGTCTTGCAAACACTGGTCGCGGGCCGCACAGTGTTCTCGGCATAGACCGGCAACGGGCGTCGCGCCTGACCGGGCTGAGCTGGGGGAAATGCGGGGGAAACAATGACTTACGGCCTGATCCTGGCGCTGGTATTCGGCTACCTCTTGGGCTCGATTCCCTTCGGGCTGCTGCTGACGCGCGCCGCCGGCCTCGGTGATGTGCGCAAGATCGGCTCCGGCAATATCGGCGCCACCAACGTCCTGCGCACCGGCAATAAGGGCCTGGCCGCCGCGACCTTGCTGCTCGATGCGCTGAAGGGCACCGCCGCCGTGCTGATCGCAGGCCATTTCGCACCGGAAACGGCGGTCTGGGCCGGCCTCGGCGCCTTTCTCGGTCATCTCTTCCCGGTCTGGCTTGGCTTCAAGGGCGGCAAGGGCGTCGCCACCTATCTCGGCGTGCTGATCGGCCTTGCCTGGCAGGTGGCACTGATCTTCGCCGTCATCTGGCTGGCGATGGCATTCCTGTTCCGCTACTCGTCGCTCGCGGCGCTGACGGCAGCCGTCATCGTGCCGATAGCCCTCTACTTCCTGAGCGCGCCGCAAATTGCCGTTTTGTTCGTGGTGATGAGCATCATCGTCTTCATCAAGCACAGGGCGAACATTTCGCGGCTGCTTGCCGGCACCGAGGGCAAGATCGGAGCCAAGGGGTGAGCGAGCGCGCCACCGCGGTGAGCGAGCCGGCCACCGGGCCGCGCCTCAGCGACCGGCAGCGGCTGAGCTGGCTGCGGCTGATCCGCACCCAGAATGTCGGCCCCGCTTCCTTTCGCGACCTGATCAACCGTTTCGGATCCGCCGAAGTGGCGCTGGAAATCCTGCCGGAACTGATGATTTCGGGCGGCGCCAGCCGGATCGCCCGCATTCCGTCGGTCGCCGAAGCCGAGGCCGAACTCGAGGCAGCCCGCCGGGCTGGCGCGCGCTTTGTCGGCATCGGCGAGCCCGACTATCCCCCGCTGCTGAGAAGCATGGACAATCCCCCACCTCTTTTGGCGGTCAAAGGCAATGCCGCTGTGTTCCGGCTGCCTGGCGTCGCCATCGTGGGCGCCCGCAATGCATCGCTGGCCGGCATCAAGATGGCGCGCATGCTGGCGGCCGCCCTTGGCGGCGACGGCTACGGCATCGTCTCGGGGCTGGCGCGCGGTATCGACACGGCGGCGCATCAGGGCAGCCTGCAAACCGGCACGGTCGCTGTGCTGGCCGGAGGCCTCGACCTGCCCTACCCGCCCGAAAATGCCGGCCTGTGCGCGGAAATTGCCGAGCGCGGCGCCATCATCTCCGAAATGCCGTTCGGCTGGCAGCCGCGTGCCCAGGATTTCCCACGCCGCAACCGTCTTGTCGCGGGTGCTGTCCTCGGGCTGGTGGTGGTCGAGGCCGCCCAGCGTTCGGGCTCGCTGATCAGCGCCAGGCTTGCCGGCGAAATGGGCCGGCTGGTTTTTGCCGTGCCGGGCTCTCCGCTCGATCCACGCGCCGCCGGCACCAACGGTCTGCTCAAGGACGGCGCCACGCTGGTCACCGAGGCATCGGACGTTTCGAGGGCGATCGCGCCGCTGACCGGCATGCGGGCGCCTGCTGTGCCACCGTTCGAGGACCCGCCCGACTTTTCGGCCACACCGCCACCCGGCGAGAGCGACCGCGCCAAGGTCAATGAGGCGCTAGGCCCGACACCGGTGCCAGTCGACGAGATCATCCGCCACACCGGCCTTCACCCGGCCCAGGTCTTCATGGTGCTTTTGGAACTCGACCTCGCCGGCCGGCTCGAACGCCATGCCGGCGGCAATGTTTCGCTGATTTTCGGGGATGGCTGAGCGCAGCCATCAATGACGGCCGGGCTGCTTCTCCCCAGTCTTGGCGTAATCCGGCGTGTTGGCTCCAAACAAATCGTTTTCGACAGCCTTGCGCCAGACTGCGTCCGCATCTTCGGGACGCAGCGGCTCAGCTGCCGCCTGGCGATCTCGGCTGTTCGTCTTGGATTGCCGCCGGAGCCAAGCGGGCATGATTTCCTGGATGAGGCTGGTCAGTTGGGTCATTGCAACTTCCTTCCATGCGCGTGAACCGGCAACGACTTAGGGGGCAGTCCGGTTCATTTGGACGTTGCGGCAAGCGTCGCCGCTTTCGCGGTCTCGCTTCTGCTCATCTCGTCCAGCCAGGCCAGGGCCGCGTCCACCCCAGCCAGCCCAAAAAGCGCCGCTGTCGATCCCTGCGGCTTTATGCGAACCGAAATGCCGTCCCATTCGTTGACGGTCTCGAACCCGTTCTCGTCGGATGTATCGTCGCCCAGAAACACCGGGCGTCGTCCCCTGAAGGCCGGAATTTGCAGGAAGCGCCGGATGGCCGCTCCCTTCGCCGCCTCCAGCGGCATCAGCTCCACACCGGCATTTCCGGCCAGGACCCGATATCCCGCAGGCAATCTGTCCAGTGCCTGTTCGACGAGTTGTGTCGCGCGTTGCAGCAGGTGCGGTGCCGCCCGCGTATGAATGGCCAGGATGGGTCCCTTGCGCTCGATATAGACATCCGCATTGTCCAGTTCCGTCGCGATTTCGTTGGCAAGCGCCGCAATATCAGCCGGTTCGTCGGCCGCCTCGACAGGACCATCGCGCGCCAGCCTGTGTTCCAGGCCATAAAGCCCGGCAGCGCGCAATCTGAGGGGCTGGAAGAGATGATCGACGGCGGCGATCGACCGTCCGGTGATGAACGCCAGTGCTCCGTCCAGTTGCGCTTCGAGCCGCACCAGGAGGGTGCGCAACTCGTCACCGACAACCACCGCATCGGGATGCGCGGCATGTTCGAGAAGCGTGCCATCGATATCGAGGAACAGGCTCCATGGTCCCTGCGGAACGACCGGCACGGCGAGGCTTGGCGAGATCGACATCATAGCGCCGCCACCCGTCTGCGATCGAGCAGCGATATGACGTTGCCTGGGGCCGCTGGAGCGGCGCTGACGGCACGATCGACCGCGTCGCGCTTGCGCAAGCGCGCGGCATCGAGAAGCATGCTGCCCGCCCACCGGTAGACATTGTTGTCGCGCACGACCTCGCGCATGCGTCGCATGCGCTGGCTTTGCTCTTCCTGCGACATGGTCAAGGCCTGCAGCAAGGCATCGCCCATCATGGCCGCGTCATAGGGATTGACGATCAGTGCGTCCAGAAGCTCCTTGGAGGCGCCGGCGAACATGCTGAGCAGCAGCACGCCCTGTTCGTCCTCACGCGCCGCGACAAACTCCTTGGCGACCAGGTTCATGCCGTCATGCAGGCTGGTGACCATGCAAACGTCGGCGGCACGATAGATTTCGTAGACCTGCTGCTGCGAGTGATGTTCCGTTATCATCAGGACGGGCGTGTAGCCTTCGCGACCATAGCGCCGGTTGAGATCCTCGGCATGGCTCAGGCACTCCTCGTAGAGTTGCTGATAGGCAGGCAAGGTGCCGCGGCTGGGCGCAGCGATCTGCAGGAACGCCACCTTGCCGATCCATTCGGGATGAAGCGTCAGCAGCTCATCGAGGGCATTGAAGCGATCGAGGATGCCCTTGGTGTAGTCGAGACGTTCAACGCCCACGCACAGCTTGACATTTTCGGCCAGGCCGAATTTCTCGCGAACCTGCCGGCGGCATTGCGCCACGTCAGGCAGTTTGCCCAGTTGCGCCGGCGGCCATTCGATCGAGATCGGATAGGCATGGACCAGGCTGATCTGGCCGCCATAGGAAATGGCCGAATCCTCGCGCTCGATCCTGCTTTCCAGGAAACGGTCGACGCTGTCGATGAAGTTGTTGCAATGGAACTGGGTGTGGAAACCGACGATCGAACTGCCGAGCAGGCCGTCGAGAATCTTCTCGCGCCACGGGCAAATGCTGAATACCTCGGAATTCGGCCACGGAATATGCCAGAAGGTGATGATGATCGCCTCGGGCAGCCGGTCACGGATCATTCGCGGCAGCAGCGCGAAATGATAATCCTGGACCAGAACGATCGGCCGCTCGTTGCGGGCCTCCGCGACAACGGTGTCGGCGAATTTGCGGTTGACCGCCTCGTAGGCCTCCCAATCCGAGGCGCGGAATATCGGCCGGGTGAAAGCGATATGGCACAGCGGCCAGAGGCCTTCATTGGCGAAGCCGAGATAATAGCCTTGCTGTTCTTCCTCGCTCAGCCAGACACGGCGCAGCGTGTAGGAAGGGTTGTCCGGCGGCACCTCGATCCGATCGTTCTTGTCGACCACCAGCTTGTCGGCCGAACCGCCGCCATAGGCGATCCACGTGCCCGCACAGGCGCGTGTGATCGGCTCCAGTGCCGAGACGAGCCCGCTCGCGGGTACGACCAGCTGGATGTCGTCGCCCTCGCGGTTGTGGATATACGGTTCACGGTTTGAGACGACGATCACCTGGGCATCGGGAAGTTCGGTGGCCAGGATGTGACGCAGCGTTTCGGGCGACCACTGCACCAGTGCCGCGGCCGCCGACTGCCCGTTCTTCTCGAATTCCGGCAATGGGCCGCGAGCTGGGTCAACCTCCACAGCGGCCAGCCTGCTGCCCTTGCGCGCCCGCAACACCATCGTCACCAGCACAATGGCCAGGACGCAGACAGCCGCAACAACGAAGAGCCACAATGTGAAAACGGGAACGACTAGATACGAACTGTTGTCGGGCATTGAAATCGATTACCTTTCAATGGGATACCGCAGCGGCTTTATGGGCTGGAGTTTCGGCACCCCATGGCGTGGTGGTCCAACGCTCACGGTGCAGGATGGTTCCGATTTTTCAGCTCCTGACCACGAGCGGCACCAGCCCCTCATGCGGTTCGGCAAGGAAGGCGCCGACGCGATCCCCGACGCGCTGGAACGTCAGATCCACCGCCGCCTGCCCTACCGAAAGATGGCGGATGACGAGGTTGTCGATGCCGATCGGCAGGCGCGGCCGGGTCACATGGATTTCGCCTGTCCAGCCGTCGATCTGCAGGCCGAGGCACGATTGCATGAGCATGAAGGCGGAGCCGGCGGACCAGGCTTGCGGCAGGCAAGCCACCGGATAGGCGATCGGTGCTTCGCCGGCCGCGCGCGTGAAGCCGCAAAACAGTTCCGGCAACCGCATGTTGAAATGGACAGCGGATTCGAAGGTGCCGCTCATCAGCCGCACGACGCTGTCGCGGATACCGTACCGCGCCAGCCCGGCAGCACAGATCGCTGTATCGTGCGGCCAGATGGAGCCGTTGTGGTAGGACATCGGGTTGAAGAAGATCGCGTCGTCCGCCAGCGTCCGCAGCCCCCAGCCGGAATGAAACGAGGCCGACAGCAGCTGATCGGCGACCATGCGCGCGCGATCCGGACCGGGAAGGCCGACATAGAGCAGGTGACCGGCATTGGACGTGCGCACCTTGCAAGGTTGACCATCGCCGTCCAGCGCCAGCGCATAGTAGCCGAGGTCTTCCATCCAGAAATGGCGCTCGACTTCTTGGCTAATGGTGTCGGCGCGTATTTCCCAGCTCTCGGCGCGTTCCGCCTCGCCACGCAGCCGTGCCAGCTTCGCCAACCCCTGGAACGCCGCGAAGACGTAGCCCTGCACCTCGACCAGCGCGATCGGCCCCTTCGGAATGCGGCCATCGGCGTGAAAGACGGAATCGAAACTGTCCTTCCATCCCTGGTTGGCAAGGCCGGATTCCGCGGCGCGCTGGTAGGTGAGGAACCCCGTCGAACGGCTCGCCGTTTCGATCCATTCGGCCGCGGCGCAAAGCGATGGCCATAGCGTATCGATGAAGGCCGTATCCCCCGTGCGGTCCGCATAGGCGCAGGCAAGGTGGATATAGAGCGGCGTCGTGTCGACACCGCCATAATAGCGGCCGAACGGCAGTTCGCTTAGCGCCACCATCTCGCCCTTGCGGGTCTCGTGCATGATCTTGCCGGGTTCGGAATCGCTGAAAGGCGATGTCTCGGTCGCCTGGTGTTGAGCGAGAAACGCCAGGACGCCGCGCGCCAGACCGGGATTGAGCCAAAGCATCTGCAAGGCCGAGATCACGCCGTCCCGGCCGAAGGCGGTCGAGAACCAGGGAATGCCGGCATAGGGATAGGGCCCGGTCGCCAATTCCGTGGTGAGCAGCGCGACATCGGCGCGCGCGCGCTCCATCCAGTCGTTGAAGACGCGGCCGGAACTATGCAGCGTCGCGCCATGCCGGCGCTTGGCGCGCATGCCGAAGCGAGCGCGGGCGGCAGCCGCGCGAAACCGGCGGCTTTCGGGGCGATCGTCTGTCGCGTTGCCCACTTCCACATAAAGCGTCTGGCTGCTGCGCTTGGTGACGGCGATGACGAAATCGGCGCGCTCGGAAGTCAGTTGATCGGGCGTCTGTGAGAATGAAATCGCCGATGTCCGCACGACCTTGTCCAGGCCTTCGTAGCGAAGCACGACCGCGTTCCCCGTGATCTCGGCCGTATGGGCGGTTCCACGTTTCGATCGGGTCGAGCCGCGGACCTCGAACATGTCGCGGAAATCGGCGGCAAAACGCAGCGACAGCAGGATCGTAGAATGCTCGCGGCTGTAGTTGGACAGCGTTATGCGCTCATAAAGCCTTTCCTCCCACAACAGCCGGACGCGCTCGATATGCATAGCGCCTTGCGGAATCTGGCGGCCAGCGGCGCTCTCTATCGGCAGATTGGTGAGGTTGGTGGTGAAGAGCACGTTGTCCTGGCTGAGCGACGCGCCCAGCAACGACGTCGACCGCCCGCCGACGGTGAGGCGAAATTCGGAAAGCACGCGCGTGTCGTCGCGAAAAAACCCGTCGCCGACACCGCGTATATCGCCATAGGCATCGGCAACGGCAAAGCAATCGCCATGCTTGAGGGCGAACAGCCGATGCGGCTCCCTCGGCGCGGTTTCGTCCAGAGAAGCCAGAGCTATGGCAGGATCAAGCTTGCGCTCGTCGAGTTGGGTGATGGTCAACAGGATTGTCCCCGTGCTGGGTTTTTCGGACGGGTGAAGGCCTACGACGCTCTGCTTTGCTCATGGCCGTTGCGCAGCAGGGAATAAGCCTCGACGTAGTCCCTGGCCATTCTGTCGGCTGAAAACCGCCTTTCGAACACCGCCCTTATGCGCCGCCTGTCGAGCTGCAGGAGAGCCGGCATCGTGGCGACCGCATCCTCGATGGTTTCGACGACGAAGCCTGTAACCCCATAGTCGACGATTTCGGGCATGGCGCCGCAACTCCAGGCCATGACTGGGGTTCCACAGGCCATGGCTTCGATCACGGCAAGGCCGAAGGGTTCGGGCCAATCGATCGGAAACAGCAGGGCGGCTGCATTGCCAAGAAACCTGCTCTTCTGGTCCTCGCCGATTTCGCCGACATATTCGACCCGGTCGCCATCGATCATCGGTTGAACGACTTCCTCGAAATAGGCGCGGTCGCCATCGCCGATCTTGGCTGCTAGCTTGAGTTTCAGGCCGGTGCGGCGGGCGATGTCGATCGCCCGGTCCGGCCGCTTGTCGCGCGACATCCTGCCGAGAAAGGCAAGATAACCGCCATCCGAGCCTGCCTCGAAATCGGGTTCGTAGAGATCGACGGGCAGGCCGTGATGGATCGTGGCAAGCCAGTTGGCGGACGCAAACCTCGCCCGTTGGCTGCGCGATATGGAAACCATCGGGAAGCGCGGGAACCGGTCATAGGCCTGCGCGAGATCCGCGTAATCCAGCCTGCCATGCGGCGTCGTCACCGTGCGCTGCGGCATATCGCGGAAAAATGGGAAATGCAGGAAATGGCTGAGGTGGAAATGAATGACGTCAAAATCGTCGGCGCGTTTCCTCACCTCGTCGAGCATCGACAGATGCGCCGCGATCTCGGACTTCAGCGGGCGTGGATCAAGACGAAGCGCCCGCTCGCGGCAGGGCACGAGTTTGGCGGAAGTCTTCGTGTCGCCGCTGGCGAACAGCGTCACCTCGTGGCCGAGGTCGACGAGGGCTTCGGTCAGGTAGGAAATGATGCGCTCTGTGCCGCCGTAGAGCCTTGGCGGAACGGATTCGTACAGCGGCGCCACATGAGCGATCTTCATGGCCCGGCCTTCCCTCAATGCGCTGGTCATGGAACGAAATGCTTCAGCCGCAGGATCGTTCCGGCCCTTTGGCGGGTGCGACGAAATGGATCGAAGGACGTTTGATGTCCGATCAAGCCGCCCTATTTCTTTTTGGCTGCCGAATTTGTACGCACGGCAGCCTAGGGAGGCTCCGGTGGAACCCAAGGATGTGCAGGAACCCAGGGGCATTGCAGCCCGCAGCCTGAGCATGATCATCGAACAATATGTCGAGGCCAGAAAACGGCGTTATGACTTCGTATCGACGGATCAGGCCGCCAGGGTGATCCGCAAGATCCTGAAACCCGCGGACCCAGCCCTCTCCGACCGCAAGCTCGACGATATGGTCGCCGCCCTCGCCGTCAAGAACGGCCTGGCTGTCGTCTTCGATCGCGGCGTCCGAGGACCGGCCGACGCCGCCGAAGCCGACCTGAGCAGAAAGGAACCGACCATGCGAGCACCAACGGAGATTCCCGATGTTGCCGGCGCGGTGGACGCCATTCTGGCCACCCAGACCGCCCCGCTTTCCCAAGACACCCCGCTTTCCCAAATTACTTCGCTTTCCCAAATTGCTCCGCTTTCAATGAGCGCGGTGATCTCGCTGCTGCGCGAACGGACCGGCACCAAGCGATCGGACGCGGATCTGGAAGGCCTGATCGCCAAGAAGGCCGCCGTCCTGGACGTGCATCTGTCGCGAAACAGCTGAACGGTCGATCGCCACTGCTGCGGAGTCCTGCGAGCGAGACGAACGTCCTCGCTCGCGACATTCGGTTGCAGCGGAAAGCCACGGATCGACCCCACAACGCCGTCGAATGAAACAAATCCTGTGTGCGGCCTTTCCCATGATCGGCACATACTGTAATTGCCCGCAGGTTAAGGCTGCCGCGCTTCAACTGGGGCTGAACTGGCCTCAGCCGGAACGTTATCCGATCGAATTTTTTCCCTACAAGAACGTGTGTTTCGTCCAATGGCCGATAATTTTGGTTCGACGTCGGAACGCTCGTCGACGGACTACTTGGCTTTCCTTGACGGGCTCCGGGCCATCGCGATCCTGTCAGTCGTGTTCTACCATCTGTATGGCGACCGCCTCCCCAATGGTTTTTTAGGGGTTGATGTTTTCTTCGTAATTTCTGGTTTCGTCGTCAGCTATACGGTGTCGAGGCGCTACCGGGGCCAGTCCGCTTTTCATTTTGTCTTGGAATTCTATGCGCGCCGATTCACAAGAATCATGCCGGCGCTGTTGGTGTGCTTACTGTTTAGTGCGCTCGCCACCTTTCTGTTTGTTCCGGACGCTTGGCTCAGCACATCAATCAGCAAAACCGCCTCTTCCGCCTTTGTCGGCCTCAGCAATATCTTCCTGGCCAAGGGAACCGACTATTTTTCACCCGTGACCGAATTTAACCCATTCACCCACACGTGGTCTCTTGGGGTTGAGGAACAATTCTACGTCGTTTTCCCGCTGCTGTTTTTTCCTTGGGTAATAGGACCGCGCGGGAAGAGATTCTCGGCGCTTGTTTATGGTGCGCTCGCCGTCGTGTCGGTGGCGGTATGGCTTCATCTACTGGCTGCGAATCCGCTTCAGGCCTTCTATATGCCCTATGCCCGCTTTTGGCAGTTGGCATGCGGCATATTGTGCTTTCAGCTTGTCAGCCGGATAGGGGAACGGACGGGCTTCGAAAGGCATTGCAATCTTGCAGCCACGATCGCGCTGATCGGACTCGTGGCAACGTTCGCGCTCGACTTTGGCAAGGCCTACGATGGGCTTGAGAACATCGCTGCCGTTGCCTGCACCACTGTCTTGATCGGATGCCTCTACTATCTGGGAAGCGACCGTGCGCCACACTTTGCGGTGTTGGAAATAAAGCCGGTCAGATTCGTCGGATGGATCTCTTATTCTCTCTACCTGTGGCATTGGCCAATCTTGGTGATCGCAAGATGGACGATAGGCACCGAAACCACCGCCACAAAATTAACAGCGTTGCTGGCGGCCGTGGCGTTCAGCCTCGCTTCGTATTTCTGGATCGAAACACCGACGCGTCGATTGCGGCTTCTGAGAACCGCCCCCGACATAGCCGTTGTCGCCCTCTTTCTGGCTGTCATCGCTGCTGCATTTTTCGGCTTCAAACTGATGCAACGACAATCGATATGAAATCGCCTTGAGCGGTCATGAGGAATAGAGGCGAATGGTACGCGACCTCACCAGACACCTCTCCCCAGTCTCCTGGTTGCGCCGTCGTCACGGAAACTGTGGAAGAAGCGCAGTTCTTCACCAAAGGCGGGTGCCCGGGCGAAGGGCGTAGCGAGACCTTGTTCGTGCTGGGCGACTCTCACGCGGGAGCCTACATTCCTCTCCTGAAGCGCTTCACGCTCGAAACCGGTATCCGAACAGTGGTGGTGTCGACCGCTGGTTGCCCGTTTGTCAGCTTGGATCTTCGCCACGACACTGAGCCGACGTGCGCTCATGCCACGGCTGCCAGTGCAGCCTACATAGCCAAGATTGCCAAGCCTCGCGACCTGCTGTTCCTGCCCTCGCTCCGGCTGACCCGACTTAGCCTTCAATGGGCTGCTGGCCCCGACAGCAGCCTGCAGAGCAGCGAGCAGCAGACGGAACAAGCCGTCAAGAACGCTATCGATCAACTTACCCCCCTCTCCAAGGCGGGACTGTCGATTGTTTTCGAGGGCCCAAAGCCAATCTTCAGGGCCCCGGCCTTTCGATGCAGTGATTGGTTCAATTCAATGAATCCGTCCTGTGCCAACGGATTCGACATCGATCGAAAGCTGATAGAAAATCTTCGATCACCAATTTTGAAGGGCTACGCTGAGATATCAGCGGCTCTGCCGAACATTCACGTCTGGGACCCTTTGCCTACGCTCTGCCCGCAAGTTACATGTTCGGCATTCAGGAACGGACACCCGTTGTTCTTCGACGGCGATCATGTCACGGCCTATGCCAATTCGCTTCTGGTGGAGGACTTCGTGTCAGAGATCGAGTCCACAATCTCTAAAGACCAAACAGCACGCGTTAGGATGTGAACCACGTGCCGGCCGGCTTGGCGCCCATGGTGAGAATTTTTCAACCTGCCCGCCAACATTTTCGGGAAAGCCCGGACCGTCGAGAAAGCCAGCGTCTCACCGGGTCCAGCCATGGGATCGGGCCTGTCGACCAGCTTCAATGACACGCCGATGTTTTCGAGCACCATCGCTCTCATGACGTGTTCCATATTGCGCCGGAAAAACAAATCCCGTGACTGCCCAGCCTATTCCGCCGTGGCGCGGCCAAACCCACAAGGCCGGCGATCCCGGCAGGCTTTCGAAAACTGCGGCAGTCGCAGGTTCCGGCCGGGCGGCTGCCTGGTTCAGCATCTATGGCTCGACAGTGAATTCGGCCCACATGCCGGCTCCATAGTGACCTGGCACGTTGCAGATAAGCAGGTATTTTCCAGCCTTCAATTCGACCGTCAATGTGCCTGATTTTCCGGGATCAAGCTCCGAAACTTCGCCCTTGTCGCCGGCCCTATCTTCGTCGACGCGGTTCTCGGCATCAAGGTAGGGAAGCGGCTTGCTGGGATCAGCAAGGTACATGACGATCATTTCGTGAACGGTGTCCTTGGAATCATTCTTCACACTGAATGTGACCTCCCCGGCCTTCGCCGCTCCAGGGGAAGCCTTGATACCCATCGTGGCCTTGGAGAGATCGATCCCGGGCGTGGCATAGGCGAGCCCCATGGGCATTTCCACGCTTGCCCCCTTGTCCCACAGCGAGACCTGGACAATCGAAGCAGCCCGGGTCGCGTCGACGCTGCCGATCATAAGCATTGCGGCCGCAAGCCCGATCGTAGCTCTCCTCGATATGGCTTTCATGACTTTTCTCCTTGGGATAGCAGCAGAAGCGCTCTGTATCCGAGCCATCATCCTGCTCGCGGCGCCACCCGCGGTCCTTGCGCCAGATCAAACCGACCGGCGGTGAGCCCGATCGGCGGTGCCTATGCCGCTGTCAGCCAGTTGTCAGGTTGAATTGGCTATCCCGCACCAATGACGGTGATACCGCCGTCTGACCGAATCGGTCGAAATCCACCCCTCAAGGCGCAACATCCGCGCCCAACCTCTCGAATGGAGCCATCATGTATCGCACCCTCGTCCTCGCCGCGCTCGCCGGCATCATTGCAGGACCGGCGCTCGCTGCTGGCGGCAGCTGCAGCACCGCCTCGAAATCACAGTTCAAGCCCAAGGCAACGCTCGAGGCGCAATTGACCGGCGAAGGTCTTACCGTCCGCCAGATCAAGGTCGAGAAGGGTTGCTACGAAGTCTACGCAGTCGACAAGGCCGGCAAGAAAGTGAATCTGGCCTACAATGCCGAGACCCTTGAAAAGCTCGACAATGCCGAAGCCGGCGAAAACTGATCGCAACGCTTCAAGAGCGGCGGACGCGCAACCATCGCTGGAGATGGTGCGCGTCTGGGACCGGGTCGTGCGGGGCTTTCACTGGGCGCTGGTGCTCAGCTTCATCACGGCCTGGCTCACCTCCCATTCTTCGGAGGACGTTCACCATTGGGCCGGCTACACCGCTGCGGCGCTGGTCGCAATGCGGCTCTTATGGGGTGTTCTGGGCACGCCCTATGCGCGCTTCTCGCAATTCGTGCGCGACCCGGCGACGGTGCTGCGTTATCTCTCGGCAATACTGAGCGGCCGCGAAGCCCGGTACATCGGCCACAACCCAGCCGGCGGCGCAATGGTGGTCGCGCTGATCGCGGCGATGGGGTCAACCGCATTGACCGGTTGGCTGATGACGACGGACGCGTATTTCGGCGTCTCGTGGGTCGAAACGGCGCACAGCCTGAGCGCGCACGGCTTACTTGTGCTGGTCCTTTTCCATATTGGCGGCGTCGCGCTGGCAAGCTTTCGTCATCGCGAAAATCTGGTACTCGCCATGATCACGGGGCGAAAACGCAAGGCCGAGCCGGCGGACATTGCCTGACGACCTATTAACCGACCAAATCCGATTTGCGCCCTGGACGATTTCGGAGGCGCAAGTTGGTCGCTCCCTGTTCGACATGGTCCTGGAAGCACGATGCGACAAGGGCGGAGCGGACAAGATAAGAGCAGAACGCGGCGTGATCGTCATCTGCACCGGCGGTGGCGGGGTCCCGGTGATAGCCCGGCACGACGGCAGTCTTTCCGGCGTGGAAGCCGCCATCGACAAGGATCTGGCAAGCTCGCTTCTCGCTCGCGCGTTGAAGGCAGACACGCTGCTTATGCTGACGGATGTCGAAGGCGTCTATATCGATTACGGAACGGCGACTGATCGCCCGCCGCGGCGCGTAGGCCCGAAGGAGCTATCGGGGAAGAATTTTCCGGCTGGCTCCATGGGACCGAAGGACAGCGCAGCAATCGAGTTCATTGAAGCGACAGGCAAACCTGCCGCAACCGGCAAGCTCAATGACGCCATTGAAATTGTCAGAGGTGAGAAGGGGCACCTGGTTCGCCGGTCGGTAGGAGAGATATCCCAGCGGGACACGCCCACCTATCTGGGAACCACCATCACCGGCCAATCTGCTCGGCGCGAGCAAAATTAGAGGCCAGTCGAGAATAGCGATCCCATCAACCTGAGCCCTGATGCCCTGCCATGGTTCTTTCTCCCTCTCCGGCAATCCGGTTCTTGGCTGAAGACAAAATTGCTCGCCATGACGAACGCCAATAGCTGAGGGTTCATAGCGCTCGGCACCACGATCGCAGCTTCGATCAACCCGCGGATCAAAACGCAGTCGATATGCTGTCCGTTGACAGGCAGGCTTTCTCGCGCCCTTCTTGCCCTGAATCAATTGCCGGCCTTCCACCTTATGCGTCCTTGTTCTCGAGCGCCCTACGCATGCGCCTGATAATCGCTGCGCGGCCCCTCTCGTCGGCCGCAGCGCTCACCGCCTGATTTACGTCAAGGAGAAGCCTTGCAAGGTCGTTGTGCCAATCGAGGTGGGCAATCTTCTCCGACTTCAGACGGCGTGGCTCGTTGAGCTCGACCACCAAACTGCCACTGGGGGTCAATTGGAAGGCATCGTCCAGCCTTGGGATGATGATCTTGTCGTGGGGTATAAGTCCTGCAAGCCTTCCACGCAGGCCGCCGAGACCAGCGTCCTCCCCATGCGTCAGAAACACCCGCTGCCTCACCGGCGTTCGGGCCTTGAGCCAGGCGACCAGCTCGCTGGCGTCGGCGTGGCCGGAATAGAGCTCGAACAGGCTGATCCGCGCCTTGACGTCGACTTCCTCACCCTGGATGCGCACGCGTTGCGCACCATCAAGCAGAATCCTGCCGAGCGACCCCTGGGCCTGATATCCGGCCATCATGACCGTGGCGTTCCGGCGCCAGAGATTGGCCTTGAGATGATGGCGAATACGTCCCGCGTCGCACATGCCGCTGGCGGCGATCACCACGAAGAAGCCGCTCAGGCGGTTGATCGCCTTGCTCTGCTCCACCGTCTCGGTAAAGCGCAATTCCTTCGAGTTGAGCGCTTGGCGCAGCACATCGCCCTGTTCGATCTCCTTGGCATGTCGCTCGAAAATCGCGCTGGCGCGTGTTGCCAGCGGCGAGTCGACGAAGACCGGCGCTGACGGCACCTGCCCTGCTTGCATAAGCAAATACAGATCGACCAGCAGTTCTTGCGTCCTTTCGACAGCGAAGGACGGAATGATAAGGGGCCCGCCGGCCTCTGCGGCGCCACGAACGATGTCGCCGAGTTGGGTTCGCCGCTCTTCTGGCGAAACGTCCGGGCGGTCGCGGTCACCGTAGGTCGATTCGCAGATCAGATAGTCGACGCCGGCGGGCCCCTCGGTTCGGTTTGAAGCAGCTTGTGGCCTGGGCCGATGTCGCCCGAAAACATGATGCGCAACGGGGCATCGCGTCGGTCGATCTCAAGCTCCACCGATGCCGAACCAAGCAGATGGCCCGCGTTCCAGAAGCGGGCGCGAAGGCCATCGGCGACGGTGGTCCATGCGCCGTATTCCAGGGCGCGAAACAAAGTCATGCATGCGGCCGCATCCTGCAGGGTGTAGATCGGTTCAACCGGCGGCCGGCCGCGCTGTGCGTTGCGAATGCGGTCCGCCAAGGTCTCGCAGCTATTTGGAAAGGTTCTTCAGCCTGATTTGTTCCGGGTTGCGGCGCGGTGTCTGGAACAGCCGCGAACGCGCTCGGACGCAGTCACCCTCGCCTGCGAACCCTGAGAAACATTCTTCTGATGAAAAGCGGGATCATGCCGTTGTAGAGCCGTTTGATCTCATTGACGAAATTCGAAAGGCGCGACAACTCGTCGTCAATTCGATGCAATCTGGCCTGGCTGTCCTGGGCCACCCTGTCGAGCGAAGCGGAGGCATCAAGGATCGGTTTTGCGATTTCGGGTCCGATGGCTTTGACCTGCTCGCCAAGCTCTACCAACGACGCGACATTGCTCTCCAGCGTTTTTGTGTTTGATTGCAGCAATTCCACAAGCGCGGTCTGGTCTGGCGAGACCTGCCATCCATGAACCTCTTTCACAATGTGGGCCCATCTGCGGGGCGCAACCGAAACGCCGATTTCCTCTATCCAGCGCGCGGTTGCCAGCGACCGCTCGTCGGCAGTCGTATTCGTCTGCGCCTGTATGGCCTGATTGTAGGCCTTGAGATGCTCTTGAACGAAGTGCGAGACATCAGCCACTTCACGGAAATAGGCACAAACCTTCGCGGCATCGCCGGCATCGAACCGCGAGATCGCCTCCATCAGGTTCTCGACGGTGGTCGGCCTCGTCAGAAGACCAACGCCGAGGTTCATGCGCCGCCATGCCTCCATGTTCGCTGTATCGAGCAGGCCGGCGAAGCCACGCGCGTCGCAGACGACGACCGAACAGCCCACCGCGGCCGCTTCAAGGGCCATACGGGCGGTTGCAAAGACGATGTCGTATTCAGGCAAATCCTTTTCGAGCTGATGGGAAAAGCGTTCGGTAGCCGGACCCACCTCATCCAACGCGATATTGCTCTTCGAGCAGGCCTCACGCACCGCCTGCTGGTGTTCGAAATTCTTGGTCAGCAGCAGCGCTCTGGCGGGCCTGGAAGGTAGCGGCAGGCGCGGCTTGAAACGGTGAAGGTCGACTGCGTTGTAGATGAGGTCCAACCTGTCAGCCGGTACACCACGCGACAGGCACTTGGCCTTGCACGCTTCGTCGACCGCGATCCAGCGGCGTATCTGCGGATGAAGCATGGGAGCTTCGATCTCAAAGAAAGCGCTATGACAGGAAAACACGGCAGGCACGTCGGGAAACCGCGCCAGCGCCGTCAGGCAAGGCGTCAAATGCTGGCCATGGATGATGTCGGGCTTTTCGACAATCTCGGCAATCCGGTCCGCCACATGGTGTCCCCGTCTGCGCATTCTGTCGGCCATGTCGCCAAGTGTTGGCGCCAGCACCATGGTTTGATGACCGGCGCCGCGAAGCCCGTCGGCCAGCAATTCGACAACCACTTCGGTGCCGCTGTTATGCGATACGAACAGATTGGTGATGAGAACCCGCAAATGCCGCCTCCGGTCTGTTTCGCAACCCACCACATTGGCGGCGAGGGACAACAGATGCTAGGCAGCGTTCTTAGTTTGAAGGCATCGACCAGACAAGTTTGTACAAAATTTGCCTCGGCGCCTGCTCCAGTGTTGGGAAGCCTTTGACGGCCGATCGCCTTGGATGCAATTGAAAAACACAGATATATGCCAAAGCCTGGATTGGAGCCGTTGTTTGCCCGAAAAATTACAACATGTGCTGATCCTTGCGCATCCAGGGCATGAGCTTAGGATTCATCATTGGATTGAGCTGAGCAAACCGCGAATCTACCTTTTGACGGATGGTTCGGGCGGACGCCATTCTGCCAGAACCCAATATTCACGCGACCTCGTGGAAGCTGCCGGTGCAACCGCCGGCGCGATGTTCGGCGATATGCCTGATGCCGTCTGGTACAAGGCGCTGTTGGCTGGAGACAGCGGCTTCTTTGCCGATGTGCTGGCGAGGATCCATGCCGATCTGTCTGATATGAAGGACGTGCAGATCGTCTCGGACGCCGTCGATGGCTACAATCCAATGCACGATCTGGCCTATGCATTCGGCAATGCCATCAACCGGCTGCTGCAAAGGCCGGCTCGCAAGCAGCTTTGTTCCGCCGCGGTTCCCAATGTGCCAGGGGCTGTCGAGGTGGAAATCCAACTGGATTCGGCTGCGCGCGCCAGAAAGATGGCTGCGGTCAAAGCCTACACGCCATTGGCGGATGAAGCCCGCCAGATTCTGGATCGGGACCCGCAGGGCTTCGACCGGGAACTTCTCATCTCGCAGCACTTTGACTGGGATGCGCCGTGGACGCCGGACTGGGAGCGCATCGGCAAAGAGCGGGTGGCGAACAAAGTCTACGACAGATGCATCACCTACGAGGAAAATGTACAGCCGGTCGCGCAGCGACTGATGTCGGAAGGCGACCGAACTCACGCGCCGCGGAAAGTCCAGCGTCTGCCTTCCCGGGCCTAGCCAAGGGTCTCGACGATTGCCTGTGCTTGAAACAATGGTGAGCGCGATGGGATTCGAACCCATGACCTACTGATTAAAAGTCAGTTGCTCTACCGGCTGAGCTACGCGCTCCCGCGGGCGCGAAAGGGCGGCCCTCGAAATTGCGCGGAACATAGGGAGAGTGCCTCGACCGGTCAACCGGAAAAAGAGCATCCGCAAGCCAGACCTCGCAAGCATTCCCACTGTGGCGCCTTGCCTGCTTCGATCAACGGCACAACGCCCCTGGCAAAGCGACGGCATCACCTCTTTTCAGCTCAGCTGGCAGGCCGGAGAAACATTACAAATCAGCAACTTGGGATTTAGCGAGGAACCTTACCCCATACTGCCCGTTGTCTCGCCACAAGGGACGTCAACCACCCTTCAAGGAGAAGATCATGAACAAGATCATATCGGGTATGCTGGCGGCCACTTTGTCCGTTTCGTTTGTAGCGGCCGCGATCCCGGCCAATGCCGCTCAGATGTTCGTGCCGCAGGCACCGGAGGCCTCATCCAATATCCTGAACGTTGAAGCCCGCAACGGGGATCGGAATTTCCAATGGCGTCACAAGCGCTATGGCGACCGCAACTTCGGCGTCCGTCGCAACTTTGCCCGAAACAATGACGGCGGCGCCTACTGGAACGGTCATCGCGGCTATCGTGAGTACCATCGCGGCTATCGTCGCCATGGCGACAACTGGTTCCCGCTGGCGGCCTTCGCGACGGGCGCGCTGATTACGGGTGCGATCGTCAACAGCGAGAACAACCGGGTCCACGAAGGCAATGCGCATGTGCAGTGGTGCTACGACCGCTATCGCAGCTATCGCGCTTCGGACAACACATTCCAGCCGAACTACGGACCGCGCCAGGAGTGCCGTTCGCCTTACTGACCCCAGGTATCGGTAGCTAAGACAAGGCCCGCGTCGGAAACGGCGCGGGTCTTTCTTATGCGCTCAGCGTCCTGCGCACAGCATCGCGCCAGCCTGCCAGCTTGGCGGATCGTGTAGCGATATCCATCTCCGGCTTGAACCGCCGCTCGAGCGCCCAGCTCTTGGCGAATTCCTTCGCCTTGGGCCAGACACCAGCCTTCGAGCCGGCAAGCCAGGCTGCGCCCAGCGCGGTCGTCTCGAGGATGGTCGGGCGGTCGACCGGCGCGTCGAGTATGTCGGCCAGCCGCTGCATGGTCCAGTCCGACGCGACCATGCCGCCATCGACCCTGAGCACCGTTTTGGCAGAAGTGCCCTTCCAGTCCTTGCGCATGGCGTCGAGCAGGTCGCGGGTCTGATAGGCGACGGCCTCCAGGGCGGCGCGCGCGAACTCCGCAGGCCCGGAATTGCGGGTCAGCCCGAAAATCGCGCCGCGCGCCTCGGCGTCCCAATGCGGCGCGCCGAGACCGACAAAGGCCGGCACCAGATAGACGTTTTGCGTCGGGTCGGCTTCATCAGCCAGTTTGCCGCTTTGCTCGGCCTTGCCGATCACCTTGATGCCGTCGCGCAACCATTGCACGGCAGCGCCGGCGATGAAGATCGAGCCCTCCAGCGCATAGGTGGTCTTGCCGTTCAGCCGATAGGCGATGGTAGTCAAGAGCCGGTTCTTCGAACGCACCAGATCGCCCCCGGTGTTGAGCAGCGCGAAGCAGCCGGTGCCATAGGTGGATTTCATCATGCCCGGCTCGAAGCAGGCCTGGCCGATGGTCGCGGCGTGCTGATCGCCGGCAACGCCGAGGATCCTTATCTCGGCGCCAAACAGATTTTTCTCGGTCACTCCATAGTCATCGGCGCAGTCCTTGACCTCCGGCAGCATTTTCACTGGAATGTTGAGAATGGCCAAAAGCTCGTCGTCCCAGGCATTTTCCGCGATGTTGTAGACCAGCGTGCGCGAGGCGTTGGTGGCGTCGGTGGCGTGGACCTTGCCGCCGGTCAGCCGCCAGATCAGAAAACTGTCGATGGTACCGGCCAGCAATTCGCCTTTCTCTGCGCGTTTCCTGGCGCCCTTCACCTTGTCGAGCATCCAGGCGATCTTGGTGCCCGAGAAATAAGGATCGAGCAGCAGACCGGTCTTGTGCGTGAACTTCTTCTCCAGTCCCTGCTTCTTCAGTTTCTGGCAGAGCGGCGCGGTGCGGCGGTCCTGCCAGACGATGGCGTTGTGGATCGGCTTCCCGGTCGCCCTGTCCCAGATGACGACGGTCTCACGCTGGTTGGTGATGCCGATGGCCGCGACATCGGATGCTTCGCGGCCAGCATTCTTCAGCGCAGCCTTCACGGTCGTCACGACGCTTGCCCAGATCTCTTCCGGGTCGTGCTCGACCCAGCCGGAGGCCGGATAGTGCTGGCCGAATTCCTGCTGGCCTGTGCCTGCAACCTTCATCTTGTCGTCGAACAGGATCGCCCGGGTCGATGTCGTTCCCTGGTCGATTGCGAGCACAAAACCGCTCATTGCATCCTCCGCCTTCACAAAACAGGGGAGACGGCAACATGCCGCCTCCCCCAATTTCACACGGGCGCGAGCGCCCGCATAGGGCAGTCTTACTTCTGCCAGCTCTTCACCAGTTCGTCGTAGTTGATGGTGATCGGCTTGTCCTTCTCCTTCTCGAGCTTCAGCTGAGGCGCCAGATTGCCGCCCTTGACCGCGTCGGCGTTCCAGTAGGCAAGGTCGTGCTCTTCGGCCATCTTCGGTCCGATGTCGCCCTGGACACCGGATTTCTCGATACGTGCCATGACTTTTTCCTGATCGGCGCAGAGCGAATCCATGGCTTCCTGCGGTGTCTTGGCACCAGACGAGGCGTCACCGATGTTCTGCCACCAGAGCTGCGCCAGCTTCGGATAGTCCGGCACGTTGGTACCGGTCGGCGTCCACTGCACACGGGCCGGCGAGCGATAGAACTCGATCAGACCGCCGAGCTTCGGCGCACGTTCGGTGAAGCTCTTGTCATGGATGGTGGAGTCGCGAATGAAGGTCAGGCCAACCTGGCTCTTCTTCACATCGACGGTCTTCGAGGTGACGAACTGCGCATAAAGCCAGGCGGCCTTGGCGCGGTCGGTCGGCGTCGACTTCATCAGCGTCCAGGAACCGACGTCCTGATAGCCGAGCTTCATGCCGTCCTTCCAGTAGGAGCCGTGCGGAGACGGCGCCATGCGCCACTTCGGCGTGCCGTCGTCGTTCATGACCGGCAGGCCAGGCTTGACCATGTCGGCGGTGAACGCGGTGTACCAGAAGATCTGCTGGGCAACATTGCCTTGCGACGGCACGGGGCCGGATTCGGAGAAGGTCATGCCCTGGGCTTCCGGCGGCGCATAGGCTTTCAGCCAATCAAGATACTTCTGGATGGCATAGACCGATGCCGGTCCATTGGTGTCGCCGCCGCGCGCGGTGCATGAGCCGACAGGCCGCGAATTCGCATCGACCTTGATGCCCCATTCGTCGACCGGCACACCGTTCGGCAGGCCCTTGTCGCCATTGCCGGCCATCGACAGCCAGGCATCGGTGAACCGCCAGCCGAGCGACGGATCCTTCTTGCCGTAGTCCATGTGGCCATAGACCTTCTTGCCGTTGACGTCGCGGCCAGTGAAGAATTCGGCGATGTCCTCATAGGCCGACCAGTTGACCGGCACGCCGAGATCGTAGCCGTATTTGGCCTTGAAGTCGGCCTTGTTCTTCTCGTCGTTGAACCAGTCGTAACGGAACCAGTAGAGGTTCGCGAACTGCTGGTCGGGCAGCTGGTAGAGCTTCTTGTCCGGCGCGGTGGTGAACTTCGTGCCGATGAAGTCGTCGACGTCGAGCATCGGATCGGTAACGTCCTTGCCTTCGCCCGCCATCCAGTCGGTCAAATTGCGCACCTGCTGGTAACGCCAGTGGGTGCCGATCAGGTCGGAATCGTTGACCCAGCCGTCATAGATGTTCTGGCCGGTCTGCATCTGGGTCTGGATCTTCTCGACGACGTCGCCTTCCTGGATGACGTCATGCGTGACCTTGATGCCGGTGATGGCGGTAAAGGCCGGTGCCAGCACCTGAGACTCGTACTGGTGGGTGGTCAAGGTTTCCGACACGACTTTGATTTCCATGCCGGCGAAGGGCTTGGCCGCGTCGATGAACCACTGCATTTGCTTTTCCTGGTCGGCGCGGGAAAGCGTCGACACGCCGCCTATCTCTTTGTCCAGAAAGGCTTTTGCCTCATCCATCCCGGCGTAGGCATTGCCCGCGCCGAGCAACAGGACAAGGGCCGTCGTTGATGTTAAAAATTGCCGTCGCATGTGTTTCCTCCACTGTTTCAGGTTTCAAGTGCGATCTGGAGCGGTCGCCGGCACGCGGCCGCTCCAACAGTTTCCCCCTCTATACGTAGCGGAACACGCCAATGGCGTAGACCACGGAGAGAGCGAGAGCCCACCACAGGTTGGATCCAACGAGACCCAGCCAAGCGAGATGAATAAAGGCGCTGCCAAGCAGCGACAGGAACAAGCGGTCGCCGCGCGTTGTCTCAAAGCGCAGCACGCCGACGCGCGGATTGCCGCCCGGCGAGGCGTATTCCCAGGCGCCCATGCCAACCAGCAGCAGGGCGATGACGCCAAAAAAAGCGGCCGTCGGCCACGTCCACGCCATCCAGGAGAGATCCAGGTTCATGATCACACCCTCCCCAGGGCAAAGCCCTTGGCGATATAATTTCGCACGAACCAGATGACGAGCGCGCCGGGGATCAGCGTCAAGACGCCGGCGGCGGCGAGCAGGCCCCAGTCCATGCCCGCGGCCGAAACGGTGCGCGTCATCGTGGCGGCGATCGGCTTGGCATCGGTGGTCGTCAGCGTGCGTGCGATCAGCAATTCGACCCACGAGAACATGAAGCAGAAGAAGCAGGCGACACCGATGCCGCTCGCGATCAGCGGCATGAAGATTTTTACGAAGAAGCGCGGGAAGGAATAGCCGTCGATATAGGCGGTCTCGTCGATTTCCTTCGGCACGCCCGACATGAAGCCCTCGAGGATCCACACCGCCAAGGGCACGTTGAACAGGCAATGCGCCAGCGCCACAGCGATATGCGTGTCGATCAGCCCGAAGGCCGAGTAGAGTTGGAAGAACGGCAGTGCGAACACCGCCGGCGGCGCCATGCGGTTGGTCAGCAGCCAGAAGAACAGATGTTTGTCGCCAAGGAAGCGGTAGCGCGAGAAGGCATAGGCCGCCGGCAGCGCCACCGATACCGAAATCACCATGTTCATAACCACATAGGTGATCGAATTGATGTAGCCGGAGTACCAGGCCTTCTCGGTGAAGATGGTGACGTAGTTGGCGATTGTCGGCGCGTGCGGGTAGAGCGTCATCGAGTTGACGATCTCGGCATTGGTCTTGAAGCTCATATTGATGAGCCAGTAGATCGGCAGCAAAAGTACGATGATGTAGAGCGTCGGCACGATCCACCACCAGCGCGATTCCTCGCCGCGCCGGCGCATGCGCCTGTCGAGATCGCTCTGCGACAGCGTACCGGCGAGACTTTCCGAGGCAGTCCCGTTCATCGCATTGCGCTCGGTTCGTTCATTGGCGCCAGCCATTTCAGCGCTCCGCGTCGTAGTTGGTCATCACGGTGTAGAACACCCACGACAACAACAGGATGATGAGGAAGTAGACGAGCGACATGGCCGCTGCCGGACCAAGGTCGAACTGGCCGAGGGCCGTCTTGACGAGGTCGATCGACAGGAAGGTCGTCGAGTTGCCCGGCCCGCCGCCGGTGACGACGAAGGGTTCGGTGTAGATCATGAAACTGTCCATGAAGCGCAGCAGCACGGCGATCAGAAGCACGCGCTGCATCTTCGGCAGCTGGATGTAGCGGAACACCGCCCAGCGCGAGGCCCCGTCGATCTTGGCCGCCTGGTAGAAGGCATCCGGGATCGAGACCAGTCCGGCGTAGCAGAGCAGCACCACGAGGCTGGTCCAGTGCCAGACATCCATGACGATGATCGTCACCCAGGCATCGAACGGATCCTGCACGTAATTGTAGTCGATGCCGAGCGCGTTGAGGTAATAGCCCATCAGCCCGATGTCGTTGCGTCCGAACACCTGCCAGATGGTGCCGACGACGTTCCACGGAATGAGCAGCGGCAGTGACATCAGCACAAGGCAGACCGGCACGCCCCAGCCCTTCTTCGGCATGTTGAGCGCGATGAAGATGCCGAGCGGCACCTCGATCGCCAGGATGATGAAGGAAAAGATCAGGTTGCGGACCATCGCCTCCCAGAAGCGGCTGGACGACAGCAGTTCCTCGAACCACTCGGTGCCGGCCCAGGTGAAGACATTGTTGCCGAACGTGTCCTGCACCGAATAGTTGACCACCGTCATCAGCGGGATGACGGCGGTGAATGCCACCAGCACCAGCACCGGCAGCACGAGGAACCAGGCCTTGTTGTTCCAGGTCTTGTCCATCTATGCCCCCATCTCGACGCGCCAGGAATCGGCATAGATGTTGATGCCGGCCGGATCGAACCGCACCTTCGGTTCGGCTGGCACGGTCTCGTCCTCGCCGATGACGGCAGCGATGTCGCGCCCCTCTAGCTTGGCGCGAACCACCTTGTGGCGGCCGAGATCCTCGACCTTGCTGATCGAGACGGCCATGCCGTCGCGGCCAAGCCGCACATATTCGGGGCGGATGCCGAGTTCGACAGCGCCGGCGGCTTTGGGCGCGCCCGGCAGGTCGATCCGCTGCGAGCCGAGCGTCGCCGTCTTGCCGTCGATCGCCACCGGCATGACGTTCATGCCCGGCGAGCCGATGAAATAGCCGACAAAGGTATGGCGCGGCCGCTCGAACAGTTCCGCCGGCGTGCCGATCTGCACGATGCCGCCATCATACATGACCACGACCTGGTCGGCGAAGGTCAGCGCCTCCGTCTGGTCATGGGTGACGTAGACCATGGTATAGCCGAAGCGGCGATGCAGCAGCTTCAATTGCGAGCGCAGCACCCACTTCATATGCGGGTCGATGACGGTCAATGGCTCGTCGAACAGGATGGCGTTGACGTCGGAGCGCACCAGGCCGCGGCCGAGCGAGATTTTCTGCTTCTGGTCGGCAGTCAGGCCCCTCGCCTTCTTCTTGGCCCAGGACGCCAGGTCGATCATCTCCAGCGTCTCGCGCACCTTGCGGTCGACATCGGCCTCCGGCACGCCGCGGTTGCGCAGCGGGAAGGCCAGATTGTCGTAGACGGTCATGGTGTCGTAGATGACCGGAAACTGGAACACCTGCGCGATGTTGCGTTCCTGCGTCGACAGATTGGTCACGTCCCTGCCGTTGAACAGCAACTGGCCGTGCGAGGGGTGCAGCAGGCCCGAAATGATGTTGAGCAGCGTGGTCTTGCCGCAGCCGGATGGACCGAGCAGCGCATAGGCGCCGCCATCCTCGAATGTGTGGTGCACTTCCCTGAGCGCGAAATCGGCATCCTTCTGCGGGTTCGGCAGGTAGGAATGCCTGACATGGTTGACGTCGATGCGCGCCATATCGCTCTCCTCAAGCCGCCAGCTTCGGCGCGGTCACGGCGCGGCCGTGCTCGTCGAAGACCATGATGTGACGCGGATCGATAAACACCTCGACCACTTCGTCGGTCTCGAAATCCCTGATGCCGTGGGTCAGCATGACCCAGCGCACGTCGGCAAAATCGAGATGGATGAAGCTCTCCGACCCGGTGATTTCCGTGATGGTGACCTTGGCCCGCACAGGCACGGCGCCGGCGTTGGGCCGTTCGAGCGACAGATGGTGCGGCTGGAAGCCGATCGTGTAATTGCCGTCGGCGATGCCGACGAGTTCGGGCGGCACCGGCAGCTTCACCCCGCCTTCGAGCAGGAAGTCGACGCCCTTCTTGGCCAGCACGATGGTGTTGAGCGGCGGATCAGCGAAGGTCCTGGCCGTCACCAGGTCGACCGGCTTGCGGAAGACGTCGATGGTCGGTCCGAACTGCGTGATGCGGCCTTCCGACAGCGTTGCCGTATTGCCGCCGAGCAGCAGCGCCTCGTGCGGTTCGGTCGTGGCGTAGACGAAGATGGTGCCGGCGGCGGCGAAGATCCTCGGCAGTTCGGCCCGCAACTCCTCGCGCAATTTGTAGTCGAGATTGGCGAGCGGCTCGTCGAGCAACACCAGGCTGGCATTCTTGACGATGGCGCGCGCCAGCGCGGTGCGCTGCTGCTGGCCGCCCGACAGGCTGAGCGGCGTGCGGTCGAGATAGGGCGTCAGCTTCAGCAGCGCCGCGGCCTCGCGCACCTGGCTGTCGATCTTGCCTTGCTCCCCGCCGGCCACCCGGAGCGGCGAAGCGATGTTCTCATAGACGGTCATCGCCGGATAGTTGATGAACTGCTGGTAGACCATCGCGATCTTGCGCTTCTGCACCGGCATGCCGGTGACATCGTGGCCGTCGAACCAGACCGAGCCGGAGGTCGGCACATCGAGACCTGCCATCAGCCGCATCAGGCTGGTCTTGCCGGAAAGCGTCGGCCCGAGCAGGACGTTGAGCGAGCCATGCTGAAGCGTCAGCGACACATCGCGTACGTGCTCGACCGCACCGACCGTCTTGGTGACGTTCCTCAGTTCAAGCATGACGCCTCCTCCCAGGCTTTCCGCATCAGCTCAAGACCCTCTTCATTCGGCGGCCGCGACATGCCGCCGGCTTATGCCGCGCATGAATTCATCGAGTGCCGCCACCTGCTCGCGGTTGAGATGCAGGCCGCGCTTGGTGCGGCGCCACAGTACATCCTCTGATGTGACGGCCCATTCATTTTCAACGAGATAGCGCACTTCGGCCTCATAGAGATCGCCGCCGAAATTGCGGCCGAGCTCGGCATTCGACTTGGCAAGACCAAGCAGACGCTGAGCCCGCGTCCCGTAAAGCCGGGTCAGTCGGCGGGCGAGACGCGCATCGAGGAAAGGATAGGCTGTCTTAAGCTTCGCCACTTGCGCGTCGAACCCGGTCGCCGGGAAGTCGCCGCCCGGCAACGGCGCGTCCGATGTCCACGGCTTGCCGCGCTTGCCGAGAAAACCTTCGATCTTCTCCAGCATCGATTCCGACAGCCGGCGGTAGGTGGTGATCTTGCCGCCGAACGCATTGACGATCGGAGCTGCACCCTCGCCGCCATCGGCCTTCAGCACATAGTCGCGCGTCGCTTCCTGCGCCTTGGAGGCGCCGTCGTCATAGAGCGGGCGCACGGCCGAATAGGTCCAGACGATGTCGGAGCGCTTGACGGGTTGCGCGAAATACTCGCTGGCCGCGGCGCAGAGATAATCGATCTCGGTGTCGCTGATCTTCACATCGTGCGGATCGCCGGGATAATCCCGGTCGGTGGTGCCGATCAGCGTGAACTCGTCCTCGTAGGGAATGGCGAAAATGATGCGGCCATCCTTGTTCTGGAAGAAATAGGCGCGCGGATCGTCGAACTTCTTGGCGATGACGATATGGCTGCCCTGCACCAGGCGGACATTGTGCACATCGTTGAGGCCGACGACACCGGAAAGCACATGATCGACCCACGGTCCGGCGGCATTGACCAGCAGCCGCGCCTTGATCTCTTCCGTCTCGCCGCTCTGCAGGTTCTCGATCTTGATTGTCCAAAGGCCGTTTTCGCGACGCGCGCCGACCACCTTCGTGCGGGTCCGGATCGTTGCACCGCGATCAGCGGCATCGCGTGCGTTGAGCGCCACCAGCCGCGCATCGTTGACCCAGCCGTCGGAATATTCGAACGCCTTTTTGAACAACGGCTTCAAAGGCTTGCCCGCCGGATCGCTCGCCATGTCGAGCGTCCTGGTCGCCGGCAGCAATTTGCGCCCGCCAATGTGGTCGTACAGGAACAGGCCGAGCCTGATCAGCCAGGCCGGGCGCAGCCCCTTGGCATAGGGCAGCACAAAGCGCATCGGCCAGATGATGTGCGGCGCGTTCTTCCACAGAACCTCGCGCTCCATCAGCGCCTCGCGCACCAGGCGGAACTCGTAGAATTCGAGATAGCGCAGGCCGCCATGGATCAGCTTGGTGGAACCGGAGGAGGTTCCGCTGGCGAGGTCGTTCATCTCGGCGAGAAAAACCGAAAACCCGCGCCCAACGGCATCGCGGGCTATGCCGCAACCGTTGATACCGCCACCTATGACGAAAATATCCCGGACTGAAGACGTGTCCACTTAACTCCTCCACGATTTCGCATTGCACCATTTTTGGTCTTTTGCGAAACCGTGGCGGAATTATTTCGAACTCATAACGAATGTCAAACGAAATATAACAAACCCGTGAGACGATCGTGAAAGGGCCTCACCCCAGCGACGTCTCGATCAGCTGAACCTCGGCCTCCTGGCAGATCTTGCGCACCGAGGGGATGTCGCAGCGGTCGGTGATGAAGGTGTTGACCTGCGACAGGTGACCGATACGCACCGGCGCCGTGCGCTCGAACTTGGTCTGGTCTGAGACCAGAATCACATGCCTGGCATTGGCAATGATCGCCTGCGCCACCTTCACCTCGCGAAAATCGAAGTCGAGCAAGGCGCCGTCATGGTCGATGGCCGAGGCGCCGATAACGGCGTAGTCGACCTTGAACTGCCTGATGAAATCGACCGCTGCCTCGCCGACGACGCCACCATCGGAACCGCGCACCACCCCGCCGGCAATCACCACCTCGATCGAAGGATATATACGCATCCTATTGGCAACATTGATATTATTGGTGATCACCATCAGGCCGTTGTGGTCGAGCAACGCCTTGCTGACCGCTTCCGTCGTGGTGCCGATGTTGATGAACAGCGAGGCGTTGTCGGGGATCAGCCTTGCCGCCGCGCGGCCGATCGCCTCCTTCTCGTCCGCGGCGATCTTGCGCCTCGCCTCATACTCCATGTTCTCGATACCGGACGGGAACAATGCGCCGCCATGGATGCGCGAAAGCAGACGTTGGTCGCAGAGATCGTTGAGATCCTTGCGAATGGTCTGCGGCGTCACGTTGAAATGCGTGGCCAGATCGTCGACCAGCACGCGGCCATGGTCCTTGGCCATCTGGATGATCTCGGCATGGCGTGGCGACAGATACATGGGCGACCTCCCGTTTTCGTTTTTCTTGTCTATAGCCGAAAACGAAAGCAATGAAAAGGCATAAGCCGGCTAATGGAAATCACCTGATTGCAAAGGCGAACTCCAGCGCAATCCAGTATTGGCCGGTCAGACCATGCCACGCGCGATTTCGGTGATGACGGCAAAAGCCGCATCGACATCGCTAGCGGTCGCCTCGAACTGGCCGACCTGGAAGCGGATTGCCACCTGCCCGTCGACCCTCGTCTGCGTCAGGTAAATGCGGCCATCGTCGTTGATCGCATTGACCAGCCGCAGATTGTGCGCGTCGGCATCGGCGCTCGGGGGCGCCCTGTGCCGGAACGAAAACAGCGACAGCATCGGTTCGCTGACGATCTCGAAATCCGGCTCCCTTGCCAGCCGCGCGGCAATACCCTCGCTCCAGGCGACATGGTTGCGGATCATGGCGCGCAGGTTTTCCAGCCCGTGGGCGCGCAGCAGGAACCACAGTTTCAGGGCGCGGAAGCGCCGGCCGAGCGGCACCGACCATTCGGAATAGTTGATGATGCCGTCACGGCCATGCGTCTTCAGGAATTCGGGCTTGATCGCCAGGGTGCGAACAAGATCCTCCGGCTGGCGGATGAACTGCATCGAGCAATCGAATTGGGCGCCGAGCCATTTATGCGGGTTGAAGACGATGGAATCGGCCAGTTCGACACCGGCCCAGAAATGGCGAAATTCGGGGCAGATCATCGCCGATCCGGCCCAGGCGGCGTCGACATGCAGATAGAGCCCGTGGCGTTTGGCCACCGCGGCGACAGCAGCGACATCGTCGGTGCCGCCCGTGCTGGTACCGCCAACGCTGGCGATGATGCCGGCGGGCAGCATGCCGGCCTCGCGATCGGCGACAATCGCCGCCTCGAGTGCTGCCGCATCCATGGCGCGAAAGCGGCCATCGACGGGAATGCGCACAAGATTGTCTTCGCCGATGCCCGACACCCAGATCGACCGGTCGATCGACGTGTGCACCTGATCCGAGGAATAGATGCGCAGCCGCCCCTGCCCGGCCAACCCCTTTTTGTTGCCTTGCCAGTCCAGCGCCCGCTCGCGCATGGTCAGCACGGCATTGAGTGTCGCCGACGAGGCCGAATCCTGGATGACGCCGGAAAATCCTTCGGGAAGGCCAAGTGCCTGGCGCATCCAGTCGACGGTGCGGGTCTCGAGTTCGGTCGCCGCCGGCGAGGTCTGCCAAAGCATGCACTGCGCGGCCATTGCGGAGACGAGATACTCAGCCACCACCGAAACCGGCGCCGCATTGGCCGGGAAATAGGCGAAGAAGCGCGGGTGCTGCCAATGCGTCATGCCCGGCACGATCTTCTCTTCGAAGTCGGCGAAGATCCTGTCCATCGGCTCGGCGTCTTCGGGCGGCGAGGCTTCAATGCTCTTGAAAATGTCGCCCGGCTCGACCAGCGGCCGCACCGGCCGGTCGCGCAATGAATTGCGATAATCGGCGCCCCAGTCGGCTGCACGCCGCGACCACTGCCGGAACTCGTCATTGTTCATCCTGTCCTCCCCGACACGAATGCAATGCCGGCACTCTTCGCCCGGCTCTCAGATTCATCAATAATTAACATGTGAAATAGATGCAAGCGCCGGCAGCTACCGCAAGCGCCCTAAAGCGCATCGCTTGATCGGATCCAAGCGATGCGCTTTAGATCCTTGTTCTTGTGCATGTCGTTCCCCCGAAACCGGGACTTTTGGGCGACATACATCACCCCGGAAAATCCGGCAGGCTGGCAAAGGCGCTCTTCAGCGCATTCGACCAGCCATCGGAGATGGTGCGATAATATTGGTCGTCCTGGCCGATCCGCTTCTTCAGGCCGACCTTGAAGGAATCCTTCTCCAGGAACAGCAGGTCGAGCGGCAAGCCGACCGACAGGTTCGACTTGAGTGTCGAATCGAACGACACCAGAAGCAGCTTCACCGTCTCGGCAAGGCTCATCGTGCGCTCATAGGCGCGGATGATGATCGGCTTGCCGTACTTGGTCTCGCCGATCTGGAAGAACGGCGTGTCGTCGGTCGATTCGATGAAGTTGCCCTCGGGATAGATCATGAACAGCCGCGGCGGACTGCCCAGGATCTGGCCGCCCAGGATGAAGGAGGCGTTGAAATAAGAATCGGCCTTCTCGCCGGCGGGTGATGCCTGCGCGATCACCTCTTTCACCGTATCACCGACCAGCCGCACCGTCTGGTACATCGATGGCGTTTCGAGCAGTTTCTCGTGGCGGTCGGTCACCGCTTTGGTGCGCTCGTCAAGCAGGCTGACGACGGCCTGAGTCGTCGCCAGATTGCCGGCCGACATCAAGACGATGACGCGCTCGCCGGGCTGTTCCCAGACATGCATCTTCTTGAAGGTCGAGATCGAATCCATGCCGGCATTGGTGCGCGTGTCCGACATGAACACGAGCCCGCGATCGATCTTCAGGCCGACGCAATAGGTCATGGAATCTCTTCTGGCACTAATCCTTGCCGGATTACTGCTCTACCGTGACGGTGACCGCAAGCCGTTCTTGCGCCTGTCCCAGTCGAATTCCCGACACCGGTGAGGCGTCGCGGTAGTCGCGGCCGATTGCCACCTTCACATAGCGTTCGTCGGGAGAAATACCGTTGGCGGGATCGAAGGCAACCCAGCCGAGACCCGGAACATGCGCTTCGGCCCAGGCATGGCTTGCCGCCTGCTCGACAGAATCCATCATCAGATAGCCAGAAACGTAGCGCGACGGAAATCCCATGGCGCGCGCGGCGGCGGCAAAGATATGGCTATGGTCCTGGCAAACCCCGGTCTTCAGCGCCAGCGCCTCTTCGGCCGGTGTGGCCGCATTTGTGGTGCCTGGCGTGTAGGCGACGCGCTCGCCGATCATGGCCATCAGCCGGTGCAGCCTTTCGATGTCGGTTCCCGGGCCGACCGCTTCGGCTAGCTTACGGATGCCGCCACCGATGGTGGTCAAGGGCGTTTCCTGCGCGAACAGCCACAGCGGCGCAAAGCCCTGATGCGACCCGCAAACGCCTGACGTATCGCGCGTCACCACCTCGCCGGACGCCTCGACCGTGATGAAATCGTGGTCGCCCTCGACACTCAGCAGTCTTGTGTCGTTGCCGTAGTGATCGGTAAACCGCACTTCCTCGCGCGCTCCTTCGACCTTCAGCGACCAGGCCAGCACCGTCTGCGTCTGCCCGCTCACCGGTAGCAGCCGCAGCCGCTGCAGCAGATATTGCACCGGCGCATCGTAGCGGTATTCGGTCCGGTGGGTGATCTTGAGCCTCATGGCTTCCTCAATAAAACCGGTAATCCTGCGCGATCTCGTCGCCGAGCCGGGTGTTGTCGCGAATGAACCCGGCAAGGAACTCATGCAGGCCTGCGTCGAATATATCCTTGATCGACCCGGCCCTCAGCATGGCTTGCGTTTTCTCCGCCGTCGCGTGGCAGGCATGACGTTCGCCGTAATCGTCGCCGAGGAACTTCAGGTGCTCGGACAAGAAGCGGTAGCAGAAGGTCAGCGAACGCGGCATGCGCACGTTGAGGATCAGGTAGTCGGCGATGTTGGTCGGCTTGTAGTCCGCATCATAGACCCAGCGGTAGGAACGATGCGCCGACACCGAGCGCAGGATCGATTCCCATTGATAATTGTCGAGTGTCGAGCCGACCCAGGAGATCGACGGCAACAGCACGTAGTACTTCACGTCGAGGATGCGCGCCGTGTTGTCGGCGCGCTCGACATAGGTGCCGAGCTGCGAGAAGTCGAAAATCTCGTTGCGCAGCATGGTGCCGTAGAACGAGCCGCGGATCAGCGCCGTCTCGCGCTTGATGGCATCGAGCACGCTTGGCAGGTCGCGCTCGTCTATTGGCCTCGCCAGCATCCGCTTTAGTGACATCCAGGCTTCGTTGATGCTTTCCCAAGTCTCGCGCGTCAGTGCCGTGCGCACCATGCGGGCATTGTTGCGGGCCGTTTCGATCGACGACATGGTGCTCGACGGATTCGAGGTGTCGCGCAAAAGGAAATCAGCGACATCGGCGGCCGTATAGTCCGAATACTTCTGCTTGAAGGCGACGTCGGAGCCGGCGCTGAGCAGCACGGAATTCCATTCCTCCGACGCGCTTTGCGTGCGGGTCAGCGCCATGCGCAGGCCGGCATCGACCAGCCGCGCCATGTTTTCGGCCCGCTCGATATAGCGGTTCATCCAGTAGAGCCCGTTGGCGGTGCGGCCGAGAAGCATGGGGAGGCCCTTCGGGTTAGTGAGTAGGGAATAGTGAGTAGTCCGTAGTAAATAGTTGAATTTCAATGAAATATGGCATGCGCTTCCCTCGACAGCTGACTACTCACTACTGACTATTCCCTACTCACTCATTTCAATCATCCAACACCCAGGTATCTTTCGTGCCGCCGCCCTGCGACGAGTTCACGACMAGAGAGCCTTCCTTCAAAGCCACGCGCGTCAGGCCGCCGGGCACGATCTGGATGCGGTCGGAAACCAGCACGTAGGGCCTGAGGTCGACGTGGCGCGGCGCCAGTCCCTTGTCGGTCAAGATCGGGCAGGTCGACAGCGCCAGTGTCGGTTGGGCGATATAGTTCGAAGGCTTCGCCGCCAGTTTCTTGGCGAAGGCCTCGCACTCTTTCTTGGTCGCCGCCGGTCCGACCAGCATGCCGTAGCCGCCGGAGCCGTGCACTTCCTTGATCACCAGTTCGTGGATGTGCTCGAGCACATATTTCAGGCTGTCCGGCTCCGAACAGCGCCAGGTCGGGATGTTGCCGAGGATCGCCTTGCGGCCGGTGTAGAATTCGACGATCTCGGGCATGTAGGAATAGATCGCCTTGTCGTCGGCGATACCGGTTCCCGGCGCATTGGCGATGGTGATGTTGCCGGCGCGATAGACATCCATGATGCCGGGTATGCCGAGGGCCGAATCCGGCCGGAAGGTCAGCGGGTCCAGGAAGGAATCGTCGACGCGGCGGTAGAGCACGTCGATCTGCTTGTAGCCCTCGGTCGTGCGCATCGCGACATGGCCGTCGACGACCCGGAGATCCTGGCCCTCGACCAGTTGCACGCCCATCTGGTCGGCAAGGAAGGCATGCTCGAAATAGGCGGAATTGAAACTGCCGGGCGTCAGCACGGCAATCGTCGGCGCGCCCTTGGTGGTTTGCGGCCGAACCGCCGCCAGCGACTGGCGCAGCAGTTGCGGGTAGTTCTCCACCGGCCGCACCTTGATCTTCTGAAACAGCTCGGGGAACAGCTGCATCATCGTCTCGCGGTTCTCCAGCATGTAGGAGACACCGGACGGAGTGCGCGCATTGTCCTCCAGCACGTAGAACTCGTCCTCGCTGATGCGCACGATATCGACGCCGATGATGTGTGTGTAGACGCCGGCTGGCGGCCGCACCCCGATCATCTCCGGCAGGAACGCCTCGTTCTTGGCGATGAGGTCCCGGGGAACGCGGCCGGCACGCAGGATCTCCTGCCGATGGTAAATGTCGTCGAGGAAGGCGTTCAGCGCCTGCACCCGCTGCTCGATGCCTTGCGTGAGGCGCCGCCACTCATTGCCTGAAATGATGCGTGGAACGATGTCGAAGGGGATCAGCCGCTCGGAGGCCTCCTGCTCGCCATAGACGGCGAAGGTGATGCCGGTCTTGCGGAAGACGCGTTCGGCGTCCTGCATCTTCTCGGTAAGTCTGGCTGGATCCTGCTCCTTCAGCCAGCGATCATAAGCCGAATACGGTCTTCTCAATCCGGAAACTTCCGGAAGCATTTCATCGAACGCTGCCAATCGCATACTCCCCTGTGACGCCATTTCACTGGCGTCGCCGAATAAAATCAAGCGCAATCGGTGATTTGGGAGATGCGGACGATCAGTATGTTGCAGCTGCCTAAAATTGAGGCAGTCGAAATACGACCTTGATCAGGCTTTGCCTCGTGCCCGGGCAAATGCATTTCCGGCTAGAAGGCGCGGAAGGTGACGACCGTAAACGTGTCCTTGATGCCGGGGAGAATCTGCACCTTCTCGTTGACGAAATGGCCGACGTCTTCCTCGTCATCGACATAGAATTTGGCGAGCAGGTCGTAGTTGCCGGCGGTGGAATAGATTTCCGAAGCGATCTCGGCATCGGCAAGCGCGCTGGCAACCTCATAGGATTTGCCCAACTCGCATTTGATCTGCACGAAAAACGCCTTCATGGCTTCGTCCCGCTAAACGTCCAAGTCCAAGCGGCCCTTCTGGCAGACTGGAGGCGGCCTTTCAAGCACTGGAATCCGCACTTAGCCGGCGCGGCCCCTGGCCACGGCCTCGCGCAGCTCCGCAACAGGCATGACATTCCGGTCGCGAATATTCGCAATCGGTGAAACCGGGATGCACCGCCAAGCGTATGTTATCGTGCATCTTCGGACATCATTTTTGAGGGATTATTCCGAGGAACAACGGAGACAGGCCATGCGCCGCGCTTTTTTCGCATTCGCAGTCATTCCATTCCTCTTCATATCCTCGGCCTTTGCCGGCGATGCCGAAATCAAGGCAGGCCAGGCCGTCATCGACGGTCAGTTGAAGGCGCTGCTGGCCGATGACGGCGCCAAGGCCTACAGCTTTGCCGCCCCGAACGTGAAGCAGGTGTTCCCGACCGTCGATGCCTTCATGAACATGGTGACCAATGGCTACCCGCCGGTGCGCAAGCCACAGTCCTATGCCTTCGGCAAGGTCGAGCAGACAGGTCCGGGCTCGATTATCCAGCAGGTGCTGATCGTCGGACCCGACGGCAAGGATTACGAGGCGGTCTATACGCTGCAGCAGCAGCCCGACGGCACGTTCCAGATCACCGGCTGCAGCCTGCGCGCATCCAACTCGCTAAGCACCTGAGGTTCTACAGGACCGGTATATCGCCCCTCGCCCAGCCCTCTGATATCTCGGCTCCACGCGCCTCGAAGCTGCCGGTCTCGATCGCGGCGCGAATGTCCTGCATCAGCTTCTGATAGTAGGACAGGTTGTTCCAGGTGAGCAGCATTGCGCCCAGCGCCTCCTGCGAGCGCACCAGATGGTGCAGATAGGCGCGCGAATAATCGCGCGCCGCGGGACAATCGCTTTCCTCGTCCAGCGGGCGCGGGTCGTCGGCATGGCGGGCGTTGCGCAGATTGACCTTGCCGCGCCTGGTGTAGGCCAGGCCGTGCCGGCCGGCTCGCGTCGGCATCACGCAGTCGAACATATCGATGCCGCGCGCCACCGATTTCAGGATATCGTCAGGCGTGCCGACACCCATGAGATAGCGTGGCTTGTCCGCGGGCAGTTCGGGACAGGTGATGTCGAGCATTTCGAGCATCACCGCTTGCGGCTCGCCGACCGCCAGGCCGCCAACCGCATAGCCCTTCAGCTCCATCGCGCTCAGCGCCTGCGCCGAACGCACTCGAAGTGCTGCATTGTCACCGCCCTGAACGATGCCGAACATCGCCTTGCCCGGCTGGTCGCCGAATGCCGTCTTGCAGCGCTCGGCCCAGCGCAGCGACAGTTCCATGGCGCGCTCGATCTCCTTCAGCTCGGCCGGCAGTGCCGTGCATTCGTCGAGTTGCATCTGGATGTCGGAATCGAGCAGGCCCTGGATCTCGATCGAGCGCTCCGGCGACATTTCGTAGGGCGCGCCATCGATATGCGAGCGGAAGGTGACACCCTTTTCGGTCAGTTTCCTGAGCTTCGACAGCGACATCACCTGGAAACCGCCGCTGTCGGTCAGGATCGGATGCGGCCAGCGGGCGAATTCATGCAATCCGCCAAGCCGCGCGACACGCTCGGCGCCGGGCCGCAGCATCAGGTGATAGGTGTTGCCCAGGATGATGTCGGCGCCGACGCCACGCACCTGGTCCATATACATGGTCTTGACGGTGCCGCCGGTGCCGACCGGCATGAAGGCGGGCGTGCGGATTTCGCCGCGCGGCATGTCGATGACACCGCGCCGCGCCTTGCCGTCGATGGCAAGGACCTTGAAGCTGAACGGCTTAGCCATTGAATTCCTTGTCGTGGATCGGCGCGTCAGGCGCCTGTCTGTCGAGCGACTGCCTATATTGGATGCAGCCGCGCATGAATTTAGGCCAGGGCGGAACGGCGATCGACGGCTCGGTCTTTTCAGGCAGCAGATCCCACAGATCGGGGTGATGCCAGCAGAGATCATGGCCTGACGTGTCGCGATGCGCGCGAATGCCGGCGCGCAGTTTCTTCACCTCGGCAATCAGGGCATCGCGATCAAGGGTCTGCAGGTCATCATCCATCGCTCATCTCCGCTCGATACAGCAGGCTTGCGTCTCCATAGGAGTAAAACCTGTAGCGGTTCGCGATGGCATGCGCATAGGCGGCGCGCATCGTATCGAGGCCGCTGAAGGCCGAAACCAACATGAACAGCGTCGAGCGCGGCAAGTGGAAATTGGTCATCAGCATGTCGGCGGTGCGAAAGCGATAGCCGGGCGTGATGAAGATGTCGGTCGGACCCGACCACGCAGGCACCGTATCGTCCTCGCGCGCCGCACTCTCCAGCAGGCGTAGCGAGGTCGTGCCGACGGCGATGATGCGCCCGCCCCTCGCCTTGGCCGCGTTCAGCGCATTGGCTGTTTCCCGGCTGACCGAACCGATCTCGGCATGCATCTTGTGGTCGGCGGTATCGTCGGCCTTGACCGGCAGGAACGTCCCGGCGCCGACATGCAAGGTCACGAAGTGGCGCTCGACGCCTTTGGCGTCAAGAGCCGCAAAAAGCTCCGGCGTGAAATGCAGGCCGGCGGTGGGCGCGGCAACCGCTCCTTCCTCCCTTGCATAAATCGTCTGGTAGTCGGCACGGTCGCGCTCGTCATCATCACGCTTCGAGGCGATGTAGGGCGGCAGCGGAATGTGGCCGACGGTATGCAGCGCCTCGTCGAGGAACGGCCCCGACAGGTCGAAGCCAAGCAAGGCCTCGCCGCCCTCGCCCTTCTCGATCACCGTGGCATCGAGTTGACCGAGGAAGCAGGAATTGCCGTCATGGCCGAAATGGATGCGGTCGCCGGCGGCAATGCGCTTACCCGGCCGCATGAAGGCGAGCCACCGGTCCGGCGCCACGCGCATATGCAGCGTGGCCTCGACTTGCGCCTGTGCATCGCCGCGCCGCCTTATGCCTTTGAGCTGCGCCGGAATGACCTTGGTGTCGTTGAACACCAGCACGTCGCCGGCTCTGAGCAGGGATGGCAGGTGGCCGACTGTGCGGTCATCAAGCGCCTCCCCCGGTCTGACCACGAGCATCTTGGCGCTGTCGCGTGGCTCGGTGGGGCGAAGCGCGATACGCTCCTCCGGCAGGTCGAAGTCGAAGAGATCAACGCGCATCAGTAGAGCCGGATAAGCAGCGCTCCGGCCAAGAGCAGCACCGCGCCGGCGACACGGCCGAGCGAAATTTCACGCACCGCGACACCGAGGAAGCCGATTCGGTCGATGAGCATGCCGGCGAGCAACTGGCCGGCCACCAGGAACGCCATCAGCGCAGCGGCGCCGATGCGCGGCGTCAGGATTGTGGAGAGAGTGACATAGAAGCCGCCGAGCATGCCGCCGACAACGAACAGCCAGGGCGCCGGCGCCTTCCAGTCGAGCGAAATGCTTTGTAGCTTCATCACCGTAACGGCGATGATGCCGAGCACGATCGCGCCAGACAGAAACGAGAATGCAGCCGCCGCGACCGGGAGACCCAGGCCGCGCGCCAGCTGCGAATTGATCGGTGCCTGAATGGCAATGAAGGCGCCGGACAGGATGCCGAGAAGCGACCAGACGACGCCCATCATTGTCGTTTCGCCTTACTTGACGTCGGCCGCGACCTTCAGCGACACGATCTTGTCGGGATCGACGACCGGCTCGCCGCGCTTGATCTTGTCGACATTGTCCATGCCTTCGATGACCTGGCCCCAGACCGTGTACTGGCGGTTGAGGAAGGCGGCATCGTCGAAGCAGATGAAGAACTGCGAATTGGCCGAGTTCGGGTTCTGTGAACGGGCCATCGAGCAGGTGCCGCGGCCGTGGTTGGCGTTGGAGAACTCAGCCTTCAGGTCCGGCTTGTCCGAGCCGCCCATGCCCGCGCGCGACGGCGCGAAGGTGGGCTTCGAGGAATTGCCGAACTTCACGTCGCCGGTCTGCGCCATGAAGCCATCGATGACGCGGTGGAAAACCACGCCGTCATAGGCGCCTTCCCTGGCCAGTTCCTTGATGCGGGAGACATGGCCGGGGGCCAGATCGGGGAAAAGTTCGATGACGACCTTGCCCTTGGTCGTTTCCATGATGAGCGCGTTCTCGCGGTCCTTGATTTCGGCCATGTCAGATATCCTTTTGAGAAAACAGAAATTACTTGTCGGCGGCGATGCGCACCTTGATCATCCGGTCGGGGTCGGAGACCGTACCATTGTCCGCCTCGTCACCCTTCTTGATGTGGTCCACCAGTTCCATGCCGCTGACGACATTGCCGACGATGGTGTACTGGCCGTCGAGCGGCGGCGCCGGCGCGAACATGATGAAGAATTGCGAATTGGCGGAGTTCGGATCTTGCGAGCGGGCCATGCCGACCACGCCGCGCTTATAATGCTCGGTCTGCGAGAATTCGGCCGGCAGGTCAGGCAGGTCCGAACCGCCGGTGCCGACGGCCTGGGAGTTGAACCCCTTCTTCATGTTGCCGAACTTGACGTCGCCGGTCTGCGCCATGAAGCCGTCGATGACGCGGTGGAAAGCGACATTGTCATAGGCATGGTCACGCACGAGCTTCTTGATCTGCGCGACATGCTTGGGCGCCAGATCGGGCCGCAACGCGATGGTCACGTCGCCGTCCTTCAGCGTGATGATCATGGTGTTTTCGGGATCGGCGGCATAGGCCGAGACCGAGGCGGTCACAAGACCGGCAAGCACGACGAGGAACGAGGCGAGCCTTTTGAGCTGCATGAGGATTTTCTCCGGGCTTATTTCGCGAATTTTGCGGTGAGCGCGCCAGCAACAGCCGCCGGCACGAAGGGGCGTATGTCGCCGCCCATCGAGGCTATCTGGCGCACAAGTGTGGCGGTAATGGTGCGCACGGACGGGCTGGCGGGCAGAAAAACCGTCTGCAGCTCGGGCGCCATGGTTTCGTTCATGCCGGCCATCTGCATTTCGTAGTCAAGATCGGTGCCGTCGCGCAGGCCGCGGATCATGATCGAGGCGCCCTGCTTCCTGGCGGCCTCGATCACCAGCCCGTCGAAGGCAACGACCTTGATGCGAGCGCCATCGCGGCCGAATTCGGCCTTCGTGGCGGCTTCGATGAGTTGCACCCGCTCCTCGAAGGAAAACAATGGCTTCTTGCCCGGATGAATGCCGATCGCGGCATAGACGATGTCGGCCACGGCCAGCGACGCCTTCAGCACATCGAGATGGCCGTTGGTCAGCGGGTCGAAGGAGCCTGCGTAAAGTGCGGTGCGTTCAGTCATGGCAGGTGCTTCTAATGCATGATCCCAAAAAGTGGAAACCGGTTTTTGGAAAAGATCATGCTCAAATGAAAGCTAGAGCCTGTTCCATCTTCAGTCCACCAAGATGGAGCAGGCTCTAGCGAGCCTCTCTCGCAAAGGCAAATCCGATCGGCGCGGAGCGCATGAACCTTTTCCAGCACATGAACGACAGATGAACACGCTGATCACGAAGCCTTCACGCAGCGTTCACTAGGTTGCACCTTAATAAGATGAAACCAAAATCCCATCTATCCGTTGTAAGGCGCAGGAGAACACGCAAATGCTGATCTACATGCTCGCCACCGCAATGACAGTCGCCATGCTGATCGCCACCGTATTCGGGCTGCATCAGGAGGCACAACGCATCCGCGTCAAGGCAACCACCAAGCGCTTCGAGGGCTTCGGCCCCCGCAAGCCGTATCGTCACTACTAAGTCAGTTCTGGACTTGCTGCCGCGCCGGCCGGTGGGCCGGCGTTGCTATGTCTGGACTTACTCAGCGCCGTCTGGGCCAGCGTCCGTCCCGGGAGCAGACTCCGCACCGCCCTCCATGGTCTCTCCGCTTTCCTCGTCCGATTGCGGCTCGGAAATCCGCTCGACCGAAACCACCTTCTCACCCTCGGCGGTATTGAAGATGGTCACGCCCTTTGTGGCGCGGCTGGCGAAACGGATGCCGTTGACCGGCACCCGGATGACCGTGCCGCCATCCGACACCAGCATGATCTGATCGTCATTGCCGACCGGGAAGGTCGCCACCAGCTGGCCGATCTCGGCCGTCTTCGACACGTCGGTGGCGCGGATGCCCTTGCCGCCGCGCCCAGTCAGGCGGAAATCATAGGACGACGAGCGCTTGCCGTAGCCATACTCCGTTACCGTCAGCACGTACTGCTCATGCGCCTTGAGGAACTCGTAGCGCTCGTCGGAAAGCTCAGCCTCCTCGCCGACCTCTTCATTGGTCAGCGCGATCTCTTCCTCTTCACCGGCCGCGATGCCAGCGGCAGCCCGCCGTTCAGCCGCGGCTCGCTTGAGATAGGCGGCGCGTTCGGCGGGCGGCGCATCGACATGCTCGATCACCGACATAGAGATGATGCGGTCGGTCTCGGCCATGGTGATGCCGCGCACGCCGACGGAATTGCGACTCTGGAAGACGCGAACATCGCCGACCGAGAAGCGGATGCACTGGCCGGAGCTGGCGGTCAAAAGCACGTCGTCATTGTCGGTGCAGGTCTCGACGCCGAGGATTTCGTCGCCTTCCTCCTCCAGCTTCATGGCGATCTTGCCATTGCGGTTGACCTGGACGAAATCGGACAGCTTGTTGCGGCGCACGGTGCCGCGCGTGGTGGCGAACATCACGTCGAGTTCGCCCCAGCTGGTCTCGTCCTCGGGCAGCGGCATGATGGTGGTGATGCGCTCGCCCTGCTCGAGCGGCAGCATGTTGATCAGCGCCTTGCCGCGTGACTGCGGGTTGCCGATCGGCAGCCGCCAGACCTTTTCCTTGTAGACGATGCCGCGCGAGGAGAAGAACAGCACCGGCGTGTGCGTGTTGGCCACGAACAGCCTTGTGACAAAATCTTCTTCCTTGGTCGACATGCCGGAGCGGCCCTTGCCGCCGCGGCGCTGCGCCCGGTAGAGCGACAGCGGCACGCGCTTGATATAGCCGGAATGGCTCACCGTCACGACCATGTCCTCGCGCTGGATCAGGTCCTCGTCTTCCATATCCGCGCCGCCGTCGGTGAGCTCGGTGCGGCGTGGCGTGCCGAACTCGTCGCGCACGGCGGCAAGCTCGTCCTTGACGATCTGCTGGACACGCGCCCGGGACGACAAAATGTCCAGATAATCAACGATTTCGGCGCCGATCGTGTTCAACTCGTCGGCGATCTCGTCGCGGCCGAGCGCGGTCAGGCGCTGCAGACGCAGTTCGAGGATGGCGCGCGCCTGTTCCTCGGACAGATTGTAGGTGCCGTCCTCATTGATGCGGTGGCGCGGATCGTCGATCAAAAGGATCAGCGATTCGACATCACCCGCGGGCCAGCGTCGCTCCATCAACTGCTCGCGCGCCGTCTGCGGATCCGGCGCGGTGCGGATCAGCTTGATGACCTCGTCGATATTGGCGACGGCGATGGCAAGACCCACCAACACATGGGCGCGGTCGCGCGCCTTGCGCAGCAGGAATTTCGTCCGCCTTGTGATGACCTCTTCGCGGAAGGAGACGAACGCCTTCAGCATGTCGGTCAGGGTCAGCAGTTCCGGCTTGCCGCCATTCAGCGCCACCATATTGGCGCCGAAAGAGGTCTGCAGCGGGGTGAAGCGGTAAAGCTGGTTGAGGATGACGTCGGCGACGGCGTCGCGCTTCAGCTCGATAACGACGCGATAGCCCTGGCGGTCGCTTTCGTCGCGGATGTCGGAAATGCCTTCGATGCGCTTGTCGCGCACCAGTTCCGCCATCTTCTCGATCATCGAGGCCTTGTTCACCTGGTAGGGGACCTCGGTGATGATGATCGATTCACGGTCATTGCCGCGCTGTTCGATGTTGACCTTGCCGCGCATGACGATCGAGCCACGGCCCGTAGAATAGGCGCTGTAGATGCCGGAGCGGCCAAGCACGATGCCGCCGGTCGGGAAATCGGGGCCAGGAATGATCTCCATCAGCGCCGGCAGGTCGATCGCCGGATTGTCGATGATGGCGATGGCGCCGTTGCAGACTTCGCCCAGATTGTGCGGCGGGATGTTGGTGGCCATGCCGACGGCGATGCCGCCGGAGCCGTTGACCAGCAGATTGGGAAAGCGCGCCGGCAGAACCTTCGGTTCGGTGTCCGAGGCATCATAAGTCTCCTGGAAATCGACCGTGTCCTTGTCGATGTCCTCCAGAAGCTCATGCGCGACCTTGGTCAGCCGCGATTCGGTGTAGCGCATGGCCGCCGGCGGGTCGCCGTCGATCGAGCCGAAATTGCCCTGCCCGTCGATCAGCGGCACGCGCAGCGACCAGTCCTGCGCCATGCGCACCAAGGCGTCATAGATCGAGGCGTCGCCATGCGGATGGTATTTACCCATCACGTCGGCGACCGGGCGGGCCGACTTCACATATTTGCGGTTCCAGTGGTAACCGCTCTCATGCGCCGCATAGAGAATGCGGCGATGCACGGGCTTCAGGCCGTCGCGCACATCAGGCAGCGCACGGCTGACGATCACGCTCATGGCGTAAGAAAGATAGGAGCTCTGCATCTCCTCGATGATGGAGATCGGCTCGATGCCGGTGGGGCCGCCGTCGGCGCCGCGCGGTGTCTTTTGGTCGGTCAAATCGGATCACAATCTAATCAGGAATCACTGACCGCTTATATAGGAAGCAAGGCCGAAACTCCAATGTCCGCGGCACTTTTCCAGTGTCATTTTTGGTGGTAATTTCAAAAGGATACCACTGATTGCGACGATATGGCCACAACGCTTTTCGCCGCCACAAGGCAAAAGCCGGCAATGGACCAACTTTCCCACGCGAAAGCCGCAAGCGCCATGAGTTGGCGCCGGTGGCTGCCTTTGCAGGCGCTGAGCGGCTGGCAGCTCCGGGATCTCATTGGTGATCTGATCGCCGGCCTGACATTGGCGGCGATCGCCATTCCCGAGCAGATGGCAACGGCCCGGCTCGGCGGCTTTGCCCCCGAGATCGGTTTTTTCGCTTTTGTCGCCGGTTCGGTGGCGTTTGCCCTGTTCGGCGCCAATCGTCACCTCTCGGTTGGCGCGGATTCGACCATCACGCCGCTGTTCGCCGGCAGCCTAGCGCTACTCGCCACATCCGGCTCGCCGCATTATCTGGCACTGGCGGCCATGCTGGCGTTGATGGTCGGGCTGATCGTAACCTTGAGCGGCGTCTTTCGCCTCGGCTGGATCGCCGATCTCCTGTCGGTGCCGGTTACGACAGGTTTTTTGGCCGGCATCGCAGTCCATATCATCGTCTCACAGATGCCCGGACTGCTCGGCCTGCCTGCCGAGAGTGGAGAAACCTTGCGGCGTGTCGGCGAGATTGCCGGCAATCTCCATCTCACCAATCCCTGGAGCCTGTGGCTCGGCCTCGGCGTGTTCGCGATCGTGTTCTGTTCGGAACGGATCAGCGCCCGCATCCCAGGCGCCCTGATCGGCATGGTGCTTGCCACGATTGCGGTCGTCGTCTTCGGCCTCAGGAATCACGGCGTCGAGGTGCTTGGCGCTCTGCCAAACGGCCTGCCGGGCGCCTATTTGCCGGTGACGAGCCTCGGCGATGTGCAAGCGCTCGTTCCGCTGGCGCTGCTGATCGCCATTGTCGTCATGGTGCAGACGGCCGCCACCTCGCGGTCCTTCGCCTCGCAACAGGACGCCTCGCCCAACGTCAACCGCGATTTCGTCGGCGTCGGCGCCGGCAGCATTTTGTCGAGCCTGTTCGGCGCCTTTGCCGTCAATGCCAGCCCGCCGCGTACAGCCATCGTCTCCCAGTCGGGTGGCCGCTCTCAACTGTCCGGCCTCACAGCCGCGGCCATCGTGCTGGCGCTCGGTGCCTTTGGCGGCGCCCTGCTCGCCAATGTTCCGCAGGCCGCCTTGGCCGGCGTCCTGATGTTCGTTGCCCAGCACATATTGCGCTGGAAGGTGTTCGCCGGCGTCTATCGACAAGCGCCGGTCGAATTCGTGTTGATCCTGGTCACCATGGCGGCAATCGTCGTGTTGCCGATCGCAACCGGCGTGGCGGTGGGCATCGGCCTGTCGCTGCTGCATGGCATATGGAGCGCGACGCGCACGGAGCCTATCGAGCTCGAACAGGTGCCGGGCACGTCCGTCTGGTGGCCTCCGGCCAAGCCCAGCGCTGGCGAACAACTCCCGGGAGTGCTGGTCGCGGCCTTCCAGGCGCCACTGTCCTTCGTCAATGCCGATCGCTTCAAGCGCGGCGTTTGCGACCTTGTCGATGCCAGGGACGAAACCGTGAAACTGGTCGTGCTGGAGGCCAGCAACATCGTCGAAATCGACTACACCGCCGCGCAGGCCCTGATCGACACCATCCTTCATTGCCGCAAGGCGGGCGCGGTCTTTGCCATAGCGCGGCTGGAATCGCTGCGCGCCCAGGCGGCGCTGGCGCGGTTCGGCATTGCTGAAATGGTGGGCCCGCAACGTATATTCCACAGCGTCGACGCGGCGATCAAATCACTTAGTCCGGGAAAACAGCAGCAGCAAGGACAGGATTGAGTGTCATGATCGACCCGCGAGAACCCATTGTCACGCCGGTTCCCGTCGAGGAATTGAGGCCGACGCAGATAACGGTCGGCATGCGGGAAGTTGCGTTGAAGCGCCAGATGATCCGGGAGCAGGACGCCAAGCAGAAGACCGGCGCTTTTCTCGGCAAACACATGGTGCCGGTCGTGTTGGGTCCCAAGAATCGCAACTACGTCACCGATCACCATCACCTCGCTCGCGCCCTGCTCGAGGAAGGCGTCAAGGACGTGCTTGTGACCGTGATCAGCGACCTGTCCGCGCTCGACAAGGACACGTTTCTTTTCGTGCTCGATAACAGAGGCTGGATGCACCCGTTCGACGAGAGCGGCCGGCGCCGCGATTACTCGGCTATTCCCAAGACAATCGGCGAACTGATCGATGATCCTTACCGGAGCATGGCAGGCGAACTGCGCCGGATGGGCGGCTTTGCCAAGGACACGACGCCGTTCAGCGAATTCATCTGGGCGGATTTCCTCCGTCGGCGCATCGATCGCAACGCGGTTGCGAAGAACTTCGACAAGGCGATGAAAGAGGCACTCAGCCTGGCCAAGGGCAAGGACGCGGACTATCTGCCGGGCTGGTGCGGCCCGACCTCGGACTGAGCCTGCCTCGGCCTAATGCATGTCGCCCAAAAGTGACCTCGGTTTTGGGAGAACGACATGCATAAAGACAAAACCTAAAGCGCGTCTCGACGCGCTTTAGGCGCGCGTATGACGATGCGGCCCGATCGGCTGGCGCGATAATCGCCCGGCGTCTGACCCATGACCCGTCGAAACCGGCGGTTGAACGTCGACATGTCGTTGAAGCCAGCGTCGAAGGCGATCGCCGAGATCGCGTCGGCGGACAGGCGCAGCCGCAATGCCGCACGGTGCAGGCGGGTCTTCAGCAGGAACTGGTAGGGCGTCATGCCGGCGACCTGCCGGAAAATGCGCAAGAAATGATAGGGACTGGTCGCCGTCTCATCCGCCAGTGTCGACAGCGAAACCGGCCCGTCGGCATCCAGTTCTATCCGCCGCACGGCTTCGGCCACGCGTTTCTGATCGCGGCGGCTAGGTCCGCGCCTAGTGGATGTGGCGCCGGAAACCGTGGCCACAGCCGCGGCGGCAATGCGCAGGGAAAGTTCCTCGAAGGCACCCTTGTCGGCCATTTCGCGCGCGGCCTCCGCCTCGGCCAGCAAAGGCGCCAGGGCCGGCAAGGGCGGCAGGCGCGGCGCTTCGAAGGCAAGCGTGCTCGCGCCCGGCACACCGGCGATGATCCGTTCCATGTAGACAGGCTTGAAATGGAACGAGAGACAGCGGTCGCCGCTGCCATGTTCGTGCCCGCATTCATAGCAGGTGCCGGAATTGCCGAGCAGCAGCGCGCCGGGCGCCATCATGCCCGTTCCCTGCTGCGCGCGGTAGCGGAACGTGCCGCTGGTGACCGCCGCGATACAGAAATCCCGATGGGCCTCCTCGAACGGCCGGTCGCCCGCGCCGGCCGTGCAGATCACATCCGCCACATGCCAGCCGGGTCCGGATGCGAGAGTGCGGGTCGTCGCTGTCATGGCCGAAATATAGCAATTTTTCCCAAGCCCAGAACCCCGTCAGCGCCTACTCCTCGCGGTCTCCTGACAGAAAGAGACCGCAGTCATGTTTGACCCCTTTGCCGAAGCCCTGCACAGTCCCGGTCCGATCGGCGGGCTTGCCGAAAAACTGGACCTTTACGGCCGCTTCGTCGGCGCCTGGACTTTCGACGCCTCGCGCCACCTCGAGGATGGCACCGTGCTGACCGGGCGTGGCGAGGTGCATTTCGGCTGGGTGCTCGAGGGCCGCGCCATCCAGGACGTCTGGATCCTGCCCGCACGGAACATCGGTTCCCAGCCGTCCCTCGGCAAGTGGACGTTCTACGGCACGACGCTTCGGATCTATGATCCCGGCGCGGACGCCTGGCACATTTTCTGGAGCGATCCGCGCAATCAATATTTCAGCCGCCAGCTCGGCCGGGCCGAGGGCGACGCGATTGTGCAGGTCGGCGCCGACGGCACCGGTTCCTCGGTGCGCTGGAGCTTTTCGCGGATCACCGAAAATTCCTTCCGCTGGCTCGGCGAGCGCTCGCACGACAATGGCGCGACATGGCGGCTGGAGGTCGAGTTCCTGGCGCGGCGCGTTGCAACAGCCTGAACCAGCAACCTCTTGTAACGATAGGGAAAACCATGTTCGATCATATCTCGATCGGCATCCGCGACGCCATTTCCTGATTGTACGCATGAGAAATCCCTTCCGCCCGGCCCGCGCGGGCAGATTCCATGTCGAACTTTTCAGAAATGGCGAGCTGGCTTGGCCGGCCCCATTGTGAAAAAGAAACTGCTGAGACGACGCGCGTATTGAATCGGCGACGGGCGACGATATAGGGTCGCCCAAGGCAGGGTTTTTCTCCAATGGCCAAGAACGCCGAGATTGAAATTCTGCGCGCGATCTCCATCCTCATGGTGATCACTGCGCACGTTCCGTTCATACTGGCTTGGGAATCGGCGTATTGGTGGCCTGTATTCAGGGTAGCTAATTTTTGGGCTGGCGTGGATATCTTCTTCGCGATATCGGGATTTGTGGTCACTGCCACGCTACTGCGCCATATCCGGTCTGAAACGCCCCTCATCGCCTTGAAGTCGTTTTGGATCCGGCGTTTCTTTCGTCTCGCCCCGCTTTCCTGGATGACCTTGGCTCTCTCGATAGTGTTGGCCGCCACCTGGAACGGGTTCGGCTTTTTCGGCAGCCCGCAGAACAATTTCTACGACGCCGTGGCGGTTGTGATCTACGTCCAGAACTGGCACTTTTTCCAATGCCTGTCAGCCGGCTGGAAGACATGCGGCATCAACCTTCATTTTTGGTCGCTGTCCTTGGAAGAACAGTTCTATATCGCCCTTCCGCTGGTGTTCATCTTCTCGCGTAAATGGCTTGCAGCGATCTGTGCTCTCCTCATCGTCATCCAGTTTCCGCTTTACCGACCCAACACCTCATGGCTTTGGATCACGCGGACCGATGCCATCTCATGGGGCGTCCTTATCGCGCTGTTTTCGCAGCATGCCGACTATTGGCGACTGGCTCCCACCATCTTTCGCCACCGCCACATCGGTCTTCTCTTCGCGGCGCTCGCCATCACCGCCATTTGTTTCCTGTCGGGCGGACTGATCGTTTCGTTCTATGTCGGGTTGATAGCTCTGCTGGCTGGCTCTCTGGTCTGGATCGCCTCTTATGATCGAGGCTACCTGTTCCGAAACGCGGAAAGCCAACGTCTGCTGCTTTGGATCGGTAAGCGCTCCTACGCCATCTACCTTTTCCACTCCATAGCCTTCAGGCTGGTCAAAGAGGGCAGCGCCCGCTACGCCGGCAGTGCGGAAGCCATCCGGAACTCGGCGCATTCCGTCGTTATTCTCGCGGGGGGGCTCATCCTCACCGCCGCCATCGCCGAGATCGCGTGCCGCCTCATCGAAGCCCCATTCCAGACAAAGGGACGAGCCATGGCGCAGCGGATAGTTGCGCCAACGACTGTTGCCGTCCCGACTTAATTTCAGGGCCTAACGGCCGCACCGTTGTTATCGCCGATTGGCCGGCATCGGAGGAATCTGTCTGCCTTGGCGACCCGGACGGCTATCGCCTGGAGGCCTATTGCAGCGCTGCCGGCTAACCCTGTTGAGCTCCGCAGTTTCGCAGTCAAGACAGTTCCCACCGACCGGGCTTTGCTCTACCAATGCGAAGCGGGCTCGGCCCGGCGGGAGGGTCAGCGATGCCGAGTTTCGACAGCCTGTTCAATGCCTTCGTCACCATTCTCGTGACCATCGATCCGCCGGGGCTAGCGCCGCTGTTCCTCGCCGTGACGCGCGGCATGAACCGCGAGGAGCGCCAGCAGGTTTCGGTCCGCGCCTCGGTCATCGGCTTCCTGGTGATGGCGCTGTTCGCGGTTGCCGGCGCCTCGATCCTGTCGGTGTTCGGCATCACGCTGCCGGCATTCCGGGTTGCCGGCGGTTTCCTGCTGTTCTTCATCGCCTTCGAAATGGTCTTCGAGCGGCGACAGGACCGCAAGGAGAAGATCGGCGACGTCGCCATCACCAAGGACATGATCCACAACATCGCCGCCTTCCCGCTGGCGATCCCGCTGATCGCCGGCCCCGGGGCGATTTCCGCGACGGTGCTGCTCTCCGGCTCGTTTCAGGGCTTTGCCGCGCAGACAGCACTTGTCGGCATCATCTTCGTCTGCCTCGCCATCACCTACCTGGTGTTCGTGCTGTCGGAACGCATCGACCGCATCCTCGGCCAGACCGGCCGCTCGATCCTGACCCGCCTGCTCGGCGTCATCCTGGCCGCACTGGCGGTGCAGTTCGTGGCCGACGGCATCAAGGCACTGATGGCGGGGTGAGGTTGGGAATGGCTGTCGATCCCAGGATTGTCGAACTGGAGTTGGCATTGCTGAAGGCGCCAACCCGCTCTGATCCGCGTTTTCTTGACGCCGTTCTCGACGACAGCATGATCGAGTTCGGCAAATCCGGTTTCGAATATGACAAACGATCGATCCTGGCGGCGCTGAAGGATTCGAAGGAACAGCCAGCGCCCGACGATCATTTGGAGATGACCGACATCAGAGCGGTTCAACTGGCTTCGGAGGTCGTGCTTCTCACCTATCGCCTGCGACCCAGAGCAGAAAACGCAGTCGCGTCGTTACGCAGTTCTATCTGGAAACATTGTGACGGGAATTGGCGACTGGTGTTCCACCAGGGAACTCGTGCAGCTTCGACAGCCTCATGAGTCAGGCAGGTGATTCCAGGTAAGTGCCGCCTGCCCTACTTCGCCGCCGTATCAATCACTTCAAAATCATGCGTGATCGTGGCCGTCTTGGCCATCATGGCGGAGGCCGAGCAGTATTTTTCGATCGAAAGATTGATCGCGCGCTGAACCTTGTCGGACGACAACGCGCGGCCCCTGACGATGAAATGCATGTGGATGCGGGTGAACACCTTTGGGTCGGTCTCGGCCCGATCGGCGTCGAGTTCGACGACGCAGTCCTCGACCGCCTCGCGACCCTTTTCCAGTATATGAACGACATCATAGGCCGAGCAGCCGCCGGTGCCGATCAGCACCAGCTCCATCGGGCTCGGACCCGGCGTCTTGCCCTCAGGGCCAGGTGCCGTTCCCAGCACCACCTTGTGGCCGCTGCCGGACTCGCCGATGAAGGTGCGCTCTTCGACCCACTTTATCCGTGCCTTCACCGCCCTGTCCTTTCAGTCCTTTGATCCCAAATCAACAATGCAAAACCCCGAAAGTCCATGCGGGACCCTCGGGGCGTATCGATCACACAACGTCGGCCGTTTGATTGCTTTCGATCAGAAGGGGATCTCGTCGTCCAGCTCGCGCGACGAACCGCCGCCACCGCCGCCCCTGGGTGCGCCGCCGCCACGGTTGAAGCTTTCGTTCGGGCCGGACTGGCCGAAATCGGAACCGCGGCTGCTGCCGCCGGAATAACCACCGACCTGGCCGCCCTCACCCTGGCGCCCGTCGAGCATCTGCAGTTCGCCGCGGAATCTCTGCAGCACGACTTCCGTCGTGTACTTGTCAGCGCCGGTCTGGTCCTGCCATTTGCGCGTCTGCAACTGGCCCTCGACATAGACCTTCATGCCCTTCTTCAGATACTGCTCGGCCACCTTGGCGATGCCCTCATTGAAGATGACGACATTGTGCCACTCGGTCTTTTCCTTGCGCTCGCCGGAATTCTTGTCGCGCCAGCTTTCCGACGTGGCGATACGGATGTTGACGACCGGCTCGCCCGAGTTCAGGCGGCGGATTTCAGGGTCCGCGCCGAGATTGCCGACCAGAATGACCTTATTGACGCTACCCGCCATGATTTTTCTCCGCGCTCATCCGAGAAACAAATTTTTGTCGCAGCACCTTACAGGCTACGAACGTCAGCCGCCTGCTAAGGCTGGCTTTTCCCACAAGGTTTTTGTTCCCTTTTCGTTCCTATATGCACTGCTGCTGATTGTCAAGGAATGGCAACAATGCCCGAGCCCATCATATGGGATTCAAAACAGCGCTTGCCAAATCAATAAGTATCGACTTATGCTTTTGTCATGATCGAAGCAGAAATTTTCCGCGCTTTGGCCGACCCGACGCGCCGCGCCGTCTTCGAGCGCCTCGCCGCAGCTGAGATGAGCGTGTCGGAATTGCGCAGCGGCCTGACGGTGTCGCAGCCGGCAGTGTCGCAGCATCTGGCGGTGCTGCGTAGCGCCGGCCTGGTGATCGAGCGGCGGGCCGGCCGCAACGCCTATTATCGTGCCGATCCGCAGGGGCTTGCCCCCTTGCTCTCCTGGATCGAGCGCTACCGAACCTTCTGGCCGGAGCGCATCGAAAGGCTGAAGACGGTTTTGAAGGACATGGATCAATGACGAGCGTGGGATCAATGAACGCAGGAAACCAGAGCGAAGCGACCCCGGATGTGCTCGAGTTCGAATACGACCTTGCCGAACCGCCGGAAAAAGTATGGCGGGCGCTGACCGTGCCTGAACTGCTCGCCGCCTGGATGATGCCGAACGATATCAAGCCTGAGACCGGCAGTCGTTTTGCCTTCGCCGGGCAGGACACTGCCATCGAATGCGAAATCCTCGACGCCGAGCCGGAGCGCTTGCTGCGCTATTCCTGGCGTGAGCAGCCGGGCGACGCTGGGGATCCGTTCGACAGTGTCGTCACCTTCACGCTCGCCCGCACCGTTTCCGGCGGTACGCATCTGCGCATCGTCCATGACGGTTTTGCGGGGAAAGCGATGCCTGCCGTCGCCATGGCCGGCGCCGGCTGCCGGCTCTCGCTTGGATTGCAAGGGCGCGCAAAGCCTGTCGCCGCGAACATACCGAACACCCTGCTGCTCGCAGCCTGAACACGGAAATCGGAGACGAAAAATGAGTGGTCTTGCCAGTCTGGTGCCGATGGTGATCGAGCAATCGAGCCGCGGTGAACGCGCCTTCGACATTTTCTCGCGGCTGCTGCGCGAGCGCATCATCTTCATCAATGGCGAGATCAACGACGATGTCTCGGCGCTGGTTTGCGCGCAGCTTTTGTCATTGGAGTCAGATAATCCCGACAAGGAGATATCGCTCTACATCAACTCGCCGGGCGGCGTGGTGACCAGCGGTTTCGCCATCTACGACACGATGCAGTACGTCAGTTGCCCGGTATCGACCGTGTGCATGGGGTTCGCCGCCTCGATGGGCTCGTTCCTGCTGATGGCGGGCACGCCGGGGCGCCGCATCGCGCTGCCGAACGCCACCGTTCTGCTGCATCAGCCGTTGGGTGGCTTCCAGGGCCAGGCTTCCGACATCCAGCGCCATGCCGAGCGGATCGGCAAGACCAAACAGCGCATGGCCGAACTCTACGCGCAGCATTGCGGCCGCAGCTATGAGGAGGTCGAACGCACGCTCGACCGCGACCATTTCATGACCGCTCGCGAGGCCCAGGCATGGGGCATTGTCGACCATGTCTTCGACACCCGCAAAAAGGCGGCATGAGGCTGATTTTGATCATCAATTAAATGCAGATGCACTAAATGCAGAAAATAGTTTTTATCAACTATCAATGAATTCGGCGCTATTGAATCCGTTGAATTATCAACAGAGGCATAAATGCCAAAGCCTAACGATCCAAACAAACGAGCATTACGCGCTATATTAGCTATAGCAGGAATATGCATGGCATTTTTCTTGCTAGTGAATGTTCCCGGAGGGTATGGATGTCTGGCGCGTGGCGGCGACGTGCGAATCGAAGGTATATCCATTCGCTGCTACATGGATTTTAGCAACTGGCAACCAGGCCAGCCAGCACGCCCTGTGTCAGACTAATATAGAAATTTGAAGACCTTGAAGCCTGATCACCACATTGAAGGCTGACGGCGTCGCATCCATTTCGCCGCCGCTGGTCTGGTTTCGCAATGAGCGCGGCACTATAGTCATGCCATGCGCTACCGCCTGAACAGACTGATGACAGCCATTGCGATCACCGCCGCGACGTCCGGCGGGGCTTTTGCCGCGGACAATACCTCCCAGGCACAGAAAGGCGCCCTGCCCGGCGTGAACGGTGATTATCGCATCGCCAAGCCGGCTACCCAGCCGGAACCCGACGATGCGTTCCCCAGCAACGGCAACGGCACGTTCAAGATCGGCGATACCGATGTCAGGATTTCCGGCACCATCACGGTCGATATGGCCACGGGCGGGTTTAAGCCCCCAAGGTGAGCAGCCCTTCCGCTGGGCCAGTTCAGCCATTTCCTCAAACGAACAGCCCCGCCGTGCCTTAGGCAAACGGACGGGGCTTTTCTGGATCTCAAATCCATATTTTGCCGGGAGTGTACTGCCGGCGTTTGATTTCGGATGCTACGCGGCGTCAGCCGACGATCCGACTAGCAGTCTCTGATTTTTGGGGAATACGGCAAGTCACGGTTTGTCGGGTGGCGCAAACGCTAAACCCTGGCACTTATGCCTGCCGCGGCTCCAACGAGGCGTGGAGCCCTTGGGGACTATCCGGTGGCGTCATGCTCCGCTCCTGTGTCCGTTGCGACATTGTCGTAGCGAAGCGCAAATCGCAAGTACCTGCGGCGTCTCGCAGGCCGCCTTGGGGCGGCGAGGCCATCGAAAGACGGCCGGCTTCGCTGACCTCAGGAGACTGCTCCCCTGAGCCGGCCACGTCAACCTTCAATAGCCGGTTACGGAAAATTGTGATCGCCGGGAGGTTACGTACAGGTCAGGTTTCTGCACAGCTTTGTCAGGAGCGTGTTCGGCCTTTGTTCTTTCTGCTTGCCCCTTCGCGTGAAAGGCGGTTAAACGACTTCTGTCGGGAATTGTGGCGTCTCTCGACGTGGCGGCAAAAACACCTACATAGGGGATGGCCGGGACAATCCCGCCAATCCCACGAATTCCAGATCTGAGGCGGCGACCGGCGATGGCCGACCATAAATTCCTTTCCATTCGCGGGGCGCGCGAACACAATCTGAAGAATGTCGATCTCGACCTGCCGCGTGACAGCCTGATCGTCATGACCGGCCTGTCGGGCTCCGGCAAGTCGTCGCTGGCCTTCGACACCATCTACGCCGAAGGCCAGCGCCGCTATGTCGAGAGCCTGTCGGCCTATGCCCGGCAATTCCTCGAAATGATGCAGAAGCCCGACGTAGACCAGATCGACGGCCTGTCGCCTGCCATCTCGATCGAGCAGAAGACCACATCGAAGAACCCGCGCTCGACGGTCGGCACAGTCACCGAGATCTACGATTATATGCGCCTGCTGTTCGCGCGTGTCGGGGTGCCCTATTCGCCGGCCACCGGCCTGCCGATCGAGAGCCAGACGGTCAGCCAGATGGTTGACCGCGTGCTGGCGCTGGAGGAAGGCACGCGCCTGTTCCTGCTGGCGCCGATCGTGCGCGGCCGCAAGGGCGAGTATCGCAAGGAACTGCTGGAGTTGCAGAAGAAGGGTTTTCAGCGCGTCAAGGTCGACGGAGTCTTCTATGAGATCGCGGATGTTCCGGCGCTCGATAAAAAATACAAGCACGACATCGACGTCGTCGTCGACCGCATCGTCGTGCGCGGCGATCTGGCCACGCGCCTTGCCGATTCCATCGAGACGGCACTGAAGCTCGCCGAGGGGTTGGCGGTAGCCGAGTTCGCCGATAAACCGCTCGATTCCAGCCAGACCGGCGAGGATTCGGTCAACAAGTCGAAGAACGAGACGCATGAGCGCATCCTGTTCTCGGAAAAATTCGCCTGTCCGGTGTCCGGCTTCACCATTCCCGAGATCGAGCCGCGGCTGTTCTCGTTCAACAACCCGTTCGGCGCCTGCCCGACCTGCGACGGTCTCGGCAGCCAGCGCGCCATCGACCCCAACCTCGTCGTGCCCGACGAGAACGTGTCGCTGCGCGACGGCGCCGTCAGCCCATGGGCGAAATCGACCTCGCCCTACTACGTGCAGACGCTCGAAGCCTTGGGCAAGGCCTACAACTTCAAGCTCGGCGACAAGTTCAAGGATTTGAGCGCCGAGGCACAGGACGCGATCCTGCGCGGCACCGGCGAGCGCGAAGTCACCTTCCAGTATGATGACGGCCTGCGCTCCTACAAGACGACCAAGACTTTCGAAGGCGTCATCCCCAATCTCGAACGGCGCTGGAAGGAAACTGAATCCGCCTGGATGCGCGAGGAGGTCGAGCGCTTCATGTCGGCGACGCCCTGCCCCGTCTGCAAAGGCTATCGGCTGAAACCGGAAGCGCTGGCGGTGAAGATCGGCGGCAAGCACATCGGCGAAGTCACGGAACAGTCGATCCGCAATGCCGACAAATGGTTCACCGATCTGCCTGCGCAGCTCAACGATAAGCAGAACGAGATCGCGGTGCGCGTGCTGAAGGAAATCCGCGAGCGCCTGCGCTTTCTCAACGATGTCGGGCTCGACTATCTGACATTGTCGCGCAATTCGGGCACGCTGTCGGGCGGCGAGAGCCAGCGCATCCGCCTGGCGTCGCAGATCGGCTCGGGCCTGACCGGCGTGCTTTACGTGCTGGACGAGCCGTCGATCGGCCTGCATCAGCGCGACAACACGCGCCTCCTCGATACGCTCAAGCACCTTCGCGACATCGGCAACACCGTCATCGTCGTCGAACATGACGAGGATGCCATCCTGCATGCCGACTATGTCGTCGACATGGGGCCGGCCGCTGGCATCCATGGCGGCGAGATCATCGCCCAGGGCACGCCGCAGCAGGTGATGGCCAACCCCAATTCGATCACCGGCAAATATCTGTCGGGCGCGCTTGAAGTGGCCACCCCCGGGGTCCGGCGTGAGGCGAAAAAGAACCGGCGCCTGAAAATCGTCGGCGCCCGCGGCAACAATCTGAAGAATGTCACCGCCGAGATCCCGCTCGGCACCTTCACCGCTGTCACCGGCGTGTCGGGCGGCGGCAAGTCGACCTTCCTGATCGAGACGCTGTTCAAGGCGGCCTCGCGCCGCATCATGGGGTCGCGCGAACATCCGGCCGAGCATGACCGCATCGAGGGTCTGGAATTCCTCGACAAGGTCATCGACATCGACCAGTCGCCGATCGGTCGCACGCCGCGCTCGAACCCCGCCACCTATACCGGCGCCTTCACGCCGATCCGCGACTGGTTCGCCGGCCTGCCCGAGGCCAAGGCGCGCGGCTACCAGCCGGGACGCTTCTCGTTCAACGTCAAGGGTGGCCGCTGCGAGGCCTGCCAGGGCGACGGCGTCATCAAGATCGAGATGCACTTTTTGCCCGATGTCTACGTCACCTGCGACGTCTGCCACGGCAAGCGCTATAACAGGGAGACGCTCGACGTCCTGTTCAAGGGCAAGTCGATCGCCGACGTGCTCGACATGACCGTCGAGGAAGGCGTCGATTTCTTCGCCGCCGTGCCGGGCGTGCGCGACAAGCTCGACACGCTGAAGCAGGTCGGCCTCGGCTACATCCATATCGGCCAGCAGGCGACGACGCTGTCCGGCGGCGAGGCGCAGCGCATCAAGCTCGCCAAGGAACTGTCGCGCAAGGCGACCGGCAAGACGCTCTACATCCTCGACGAGCCGACCACCGGCCTGCATTTCCACGACGTCGCCAAACTCCTGGAAGTGCTCCACGAACTGGTCGACCAGGGCAACACGGTGGTGGTCATCGAGCACAATCTCGAAGTGATCAAAACCGCAGACTGGGTGCTCGACCTTGGCCCCGAAGGCGGCGACGGCGGCGGCGAGCTGGTTGCCCAGGGCACACCGGAAGCGATCGTGCGCGAGAAGCGCAGCTACACCGGCCAGTTCCTCAAAGAGCTGCTGGAGCGGCGCCCCGGAGGCAAGCGCGAAGCGGCGGAGTGATGGCTGGGGATGGTCTCATCACGGTTCAGAGCCGCTTTGGCGTGACCGAAACCATCGACCGCCTTGCTGAGGTGGTCAAGCGTGCCGGCCTGGTTGTCTTCGCGCGCATCGATCATGCCGCCGGCGCACGTGATGTCGGCGCTGCGTTGCGGCCAACGGAACTCCTGATCTTCGGCAACCCCAGAGGTGGCACCCCTCTCATGCAGGACAGTCAGCTTGCCGGCATCGATCTGCCCGTCAAGACGCTGGGCTGGGAAGATGAACAAGGCAATGCCTGGCTGTCCTACAACGATCCGCACTGGATCGCCGGTCGCCACGGCCTGGGCGATGTCAGCCGCGCTGCAGTCGCGGCGATTGCCACAGGCATGGAGAAGGTGATCGCCGCTGCTGCTGGAATGGATCAGTCATGAGACTTGCCCGCCCTGAAGATCTTGCTGCGATCGTCGCGCTGACGGAAGCCGCCTACGCTCCTTACAACGCCATACTCGAAGCGCCGCCGATCCCGGTGACCGAAGACTACGCGCCGCGCATCGCGAACGGCGAGGTCTGGCTGCTGGAGAGCGGTGGCGAACCTGCCGGAGTGCTCACACTGGAGCGGCATGAGGATCACGCGATGATCTTCTCCGTCGCTGTGTCGCCCGCCTTCCAGCGCAAGGGTTTTGGCACAAAGCTGCTCAATCACGCGGATCAACAGACGCGCTTGTGGGGCCTGCCGGAGATACGGCTCTACACCAATGCGAAAATGGAGCGGAACATCGCGCTCTATCTCGCCTACGGTTATCGCGAAACGGGTCGCCGGCCCAACCCCTACCGGCCAGGATGGGTGCTGGTCGACATGGCAAAACCGGTCGACGAGACCACGACAGCCTGATTTTCTGAACGCGCCCAGACTTCTGAATTTGGCCAGACACCGCACTCGGGAGGACGATAATGAGCAAATCGGGAACAATCCGCTCCGGCATGGGCGGCTGGACCTTCGAGCCCTGGGACACGTCCTTCTATCCGGACAAATTGTCGAAGGCCAAGCAACTGCACTACGCCAGCCGGCAGGTGCCGAGCATCGAGGTCAACGGCACCTACTACTCCAGCTTCAAGGAGCCGACCTTCGTCAAATGGGCAAGCGAGGCGCCGGACGGTTTCGTCTATTCGCTGAAGGGCAACCGCTTCGTCACCAACCGTCGCGTGCTGGGCGAAGCCGGGGAATCGATGATGCGCTTCCTCGGTTCCGGCGTTGCCGCGCTCGGCGACAAGCTCGGCCCGATCCTGTGGCAGTTCGCCCCGACGAAAAAGTTCGATCCGGACGATTTCGAAGCCTTTTTGAAACTGCTGCCGGAGAAACAGGACGGTGTCGCACTGCGTCACGCGCTGGAAGTGCGCAACGACAGTTTCATCGTGCCGGAATTCGCGGCGCTTGCCCGCAAATACAAGGCGGCGATCGTCTATGCCGACCATGCCAAATATCCTGATATCGCCGACATCACCGGCGACTTCGTCTACGCACGGCTGCAGACCGGCTCGGACGACAATCCCGATTGCTACACGCCGAAGGGCCTCGACGAATGGGCGGTGCGGGCAAAGACATGGGCGGAAGGCGAGCAGCCGGCCGATTTGCGGCGCGCCGATCCCGCCACCGACGCGCCTGTGCAGCCGCGCGATGTGTTCGTCTACTTCATCACCGAAGGCAAGGCGCGCGCACCGTTCGGGGCGATGGCGCTGATGAAGCGGGTAGTCGGCTGACAAGCATCCGTTGTTGTTCGGCTACATGCTGTAAGCGCATCATCTATGCGTTTTGCGCGTAGCAAAGCGCCTATTCCTGGGCATCTTCGCCACGATCGTAACCATATCGACACTTCCTTGCTGCATGAATGCGGCGACGCCAAGCCGCACAGCTTGAGCCGCCGCCGGCAGGGAAAGAGGGGCATGTCGCTCGACTACACTTCACTTCTGCTGGCCGTCGGTTTCTCCGCCGCTTGCCTGAGCCTGACGTTGTTCGGCATGTGGCTGACCGCCCGCACGGAGCGGTTCCTGCTGACATGGGCGATCAGCCTGGTGTTCGTGGTCGGCGATATCTTTGTCTATGACGCCTATATCGACATGCCCGGGCGCTTGCTCGGCATCGCCACCCTTGCCCTGTTGCTGCTCGGTTTCTCGACCATGCTGGGTGCGGCCTACCAGTTCAGAACCGGCGGCTCGCCGCTGCCGCGAGCACTGTTGGGCTGTGTTTCACTGGCAGTGACGCTGCTTCCCATGGCTCTGGGCTATGATGGCCTTGGCTTCATGTTCGAGAACCTGTTCGCCGCCTTGCTCCTGTTCGCGACGGCATTCGAATACTGGCGCGGCCGCGACGAAGCCCCTGCCCTGACGGTCGGCATCACCACGCTCTACTCGGCCACTGCCGTTTCCTTCATGCTGTGCGCGGCGGTCCTGGCATGGGACGGCAAGCTGGTGCTCGGCCATGCACCAAGCAACTGGGCAGAGGAACTGAGCCTCATTGTCGTCATCGCCAGTATGACGGGTATTGGCGCCCTGTCACTTGCGCTCAACCAGGGGCGTCTGGCGAGGCATCACCGCCGCAATGCGCTCACCGATCCCTTGACCGGCCTGCTCAACCGGCGCGCGCTGTTCGACATGCATGGCCATCTCCCGGTCGGCGCCTTCACCGCCGTGGTCGTCTTCGATCTCGACAATTTCAAAACCATCAACGACGAGTTCGGCCACGCGGCGGGCGACGAGGTGCTGAAGGTGTTTGCGAGCGAACTCGCCGGTAATCTGCGCCAGACCGACGTTGCCGCGCGCATGGGCGGCGAGGAATTCGCGCTGGTATTGAAGCGCACCTTGCCGGAAGCGGTCGAGGACGCGGCAGAGCGCATCCGGACCGCCTTCGCGACACGCCTGATAGAAACCGAAACCGGCTCACTGAGGTGCACGGTCAGCGCCGGTTTTGCATTCGGCAGCAAAGAGGGGCTCAGCTTCGACAAGGTGCTCAGTGCCGCCGACAAGGCGCTCTACGACGCCAAGCGCGGCGGTCGCAACCGCGTCACCGCCTCTCCGTTCCGGCGCGCGAGCTGACCGCGCGTATCATGCCGAGCTGTGACCATTGGATGGGCGAAAGCGGCTCCAATGCATGTCGCCCAAAAGTGGCCCCGGTAGAACGACATGCATGAAATCAAGGACCTAAAGGGCGTCGCAGGAATCCATTCAGACGCGACGCGCTTTAGGCCGCCATCACGATTTCATTGAAAGTATCGAGGTCGACGTAGAACACCTTGGTGATCTCCTCGATCAGGTCGTCGTATTCGCAGCCCTGTGACCTCAAAATGTTGATGGCCGCGATGATGTCGACCCGCTCGGTAAGCCGCCGCTTCTGGTAGTCCTCGACGAAACGTTCCATGGCTGTCCCTTAGCCTGTGTGCCCAAACGCGTTTGAACGACAAAGATCGCAGGAGGGAAGCTAGGAAGCCTTGCTTGCGTGGAACTTGCCGGCCTTCGCCGCGCCCTCGATCTGCGATAACCAGACTGATACGGAAGCGGCCGACTCACAAAGCCAACAAAAGACTAGCATGCCGCCTCTGGCGCGCCAGAGATGCGGATCGCTGGATGAAAGAATATTGGACTTGCCAAGGACTTTGGATCGTCAGCTGAAGTCCAGCACCGATTCTAGACGGTAAGGAACTTGCGGACGTCAGCCCGGTCTAGATCTTCCGCCGGGCCAGTATGGACGATCTGGCCCCGGTCCATGATGTTGACCTCGTCGGCAAGCTCGCGGCAGAAGTCGAGATATTGTTCGACCAGCAGCACCGCGATACCAGCCTGGTCGCGCAAATAGCGGATGGCGCGGCCGATGTCCTTGATGATCGACGGCTGGATGCCTTCGGTGGGCTCATCCAGCACCAGCAGCTTCGGCCGCATCACCAGCGCCCTGCCGATGGCGAGCTGCTGCTGCTGACCGCCCGAAAGGTCGCCGCCGCGGCGGCCAAGCATCTGCTTCAGCACCGGAAACAGTTCGAAGACATGCGCCGGCACGTTGCGGTCGGCACGCTTCAATGGCGCAAAGCCGGATTCCAGGTTTTCGCGCACCGTGAGCAGGGGAAAGATCTCCCTGCCCTGCGGCACGAATGCGATGCCCGACCGGGCGCGGTCATACGCCGCGCTCCGGTCGAGCGCCTTCCCCTCGAAGGCAACGCTTCCGCTCGTCAGCCGGTGGTGGCCGACGATCGATCTCATCAAACTGGTCTTGCCGACGCCGTTGCGGCCGAGCACACAAGTGATCTTGCCGGCGCCCGCCTTCAGCGAAACGCCGCGCAGCGCCTGGGCGGCGCCGTAGTGGAGCGTGGCGTTGGAAACTTCGAGCATGTCAGCGCCTTCTCCAGAACCGGAGAAACGACAGATCGAAGCGATGAAATTGCACCCGCCAGATCATGCTCATCTCCCCAGATAGACTTCGACGACACGTTCGTCGGCTGAGACGAAATCGAGCGTGCCTTCCGACAGCACCGAGCCTTCGTGCAGGCAGGTGACCTTGACGCCGAGTTCGCGCACGAAATGCATGTCGTGCTCGACGACGATGACCGAATGGTCGCGCGCAATGTCCTTGAGCAGCCGCGCGGTCTCTTCGGTCTCCGCATCGGTCATGCCCGCGACCGGCTCGTCGACCAAAAGCAATTTCGGGTCCTGCGCCAGAAGCATGCCGATCTCCAGCCACTGTTTCTGGCCGTGACTGAGATTGGCGGCCAGCTCGTGGCGCTTGTCGCCCAGCCGGATGACGCCGAGAATGTCGTCGATCTGCCGCGCCTCGGCCGCAGAGCGACGGTGGAACAGCGCCGGGAAGATCGAACGCGGCCCCTTCAGCGCCAGCATGAGATTGTCCTCGATCGTATGGCTTTCGAAGACCGTCGGCTTCTGGAATTTGCGGCCGATGCCCATCATGGCGATCTCGGCCTCGTCATGCCTGGTGAGATCCACCCGGCCGTCGAAGAACACTTCGCCCTCGTCGGGCCGCGTCTTGCCGGTGACGATGTCCATCATCGTCGTCTTGCCGGCGCCGTTGGGGCCGATGATGGCGCGCATCTCGCCCTTGTCGAGCACCAGCGACAGATTGTTGATGGCGCGAAAACCGTCGAAGGAGACCGAGACGCCGTCGAGATAGAGGATGGTGTTCGACTTGCTCATGGTCGCTACTCCGCCGCCTGCGGTTCAGGGTCGGACAAGGACCACTCGCCCGGATTCCTCGCCGGCGAGCGAGCGGGCCTCGAGGTCGCGGACGCCACTACGACCTTGGTGCCGGCCTCTTCAGCGACGGAGGCCGCCCGCAGCGCCTTCGCATTGCCGCGCCAGCTGTCCCACATGCCGATGATGCCCTTCGGCAAGAGCAAGGTGACGGCGACGAACAGGCCGCCGAGCGCAAACAGCCACAATTCCGGCAGCACGCCGGTGAACCAGGATTTGCCGGCATTGACCAGCAGCGCGCCGATGATCGGCCCGACGATGGTGCCGCGCCCGCCGACGGCGGCCCAGATCACCACCTCGATCGAATTGGACGGTTCGAACTCACCGGGATTGATGATGCCGACCTGCGGCACGTAAAGCGCGCCGGCAATGCCGGCCATGACGGCCGAGACGGTGAAGGCGAACAGTTTCACATTCTCCGCCCGCCAGCCGAGGAAGCGCGTGCGGCTTTCGGCGTCACGCACCGCCATCAGGAGCTTACCGTATTTGGAGCCGACGATCGCCCAGGTGATGAACACGGCGAGCGCCAGCATCACCGCGCTGGCGGCGAACAGCGCCGAACGCGTTGCGTCGGCCTGCACGTTGAAGCCCAGAATGTCCTTAAAATCTGTCAGGCCGTTATTGCCGCCGAAACCCATATCGTTGCGGAAGAAGGCCAGCAGCAGCGCATAGGTCATCGCCTGGGTGATGATGGAGAGATAGACGCCGGTGACGCGGCTGCGGAAGGCGAACCAGCCGAAGACGAAGGCGAGCAGGCCGGGCACCGCCAGCACCATGATCGCCGCAAACCAGAAATGGTCGAAGCCATGCCAGAACCACGGCAATTCCTTGTAGTTCAGGAACACCATGAAATCGGGCAGGATCGGGTTGCCATAGACACCGCGCGAGCCGATCTGGCGCATCAGATACATGCCCATCGCATAGCCGCCGAGCGCGAAGAAGGCGCCGTGGCCGAGCGAAAGTATGCCGCAATAGCCCCAGACCAGGTCGAGGGAGAGCGCCAGCAGCGCATAGCAGAGATATTTGCCGGTCAGCGCCACGATATAGGCCGGGACGTAGAGGGCGCTGGTTGGCGATACCGCAAGGTTGAGCAGCGGCACGACAATCGCCGCGGCCAACAGGATGAAGATGGTGATGGCGATGCGGCGGTCGGCGCCGGCGGCGAAGAAGCGTCCCGTGATCATGCTTCCACCGCCCTGCCCTTGAGCGCGAACAGGCCGCGCGGGCGCTTCTGGATGAACAGGATGATCAGCACCAGCACGACGATCTTGCCGAGCACGGCGCCGGCATAGGGCTCGAGGAACTTGTTGACGATGCCCAGCGAAAAGGCGCCGACCAGCGTGCCCCAGAGATTGCCGACGCCGCCGAAGACGACGACCATGAAGCTGTCGATGATGTAGCCGCGGCCGAGATTGGGCGAGACATTGTCGATCTGGCTGAGCGCGACACCGGCAATGCCGGCAATGCCGGATCCGAGCGCGAAGGTCAGCGCGTCGACCCACGGCGTCCTGATGCCCATCGAGGCGGCCATGCGCCGGTTGGCGGTGACGGCGCGCATCTGCAGCCCCCAGGGCGTGCGCTTCATCACATAGAGCAGGACGCCGAAGACGGTCAGCGCGAAGACCAGGATCCAGAGCCGGTTCCAGGTAATGGCCAGCTGGCCGATATCGAACGAGCCCGACATCCAGGAGGGATTACCAACCTCCTGGTTGGTCGGCCCGAAGATCGAGCGCACCGCCTGCTGCAGGATCAGCGACACGCCCCAGGTCGCCAGCAGCGTCTCCAGCGGCCGGCCGTAGAGGAAACGGATGACGCCGCGTTCGATGGCGAGGCCGACGAGTGCGGCGACCAGAAAGGCGAGCGGCAGCGCGATGACCAGCGACCAGTCGAACAGGCCGGGAAACGATGTGCGGATCACCTGCTGGACGACGAAGGTGGTGTAGGCGCCGAGCATCACCATCTCGCCATGCGCCATGTTGATGACGCCCATGACCCCGAAGGTGATGGCAAGCCCGATCGCCGCGAGCAGCAGCACCGAGCCCAGCGAAATGCCGTACCAGATGTTCTGCCCGGCATCCCAAAGCGCCAATGTCGAATTGATGTTGGCGATCGCGGCTGTCGCGGCTTCCTTCACCGCTCCCGAGGCGTTGGCCTCGACCGAGGTGAGCAGCGAAACCGCGTCACGGTCGCCGCGCGCGCCGATCAGCGCGATGGCTACCAGCTTGTCGGCTTCAGGCCGGTCCGAGACAAGGATCGAGGCAGCGCGGGCCTGCTCCAGCAGAGCCTTGACGCTGGCAACCGTCTCCTTGGCGATCGCCGCGTCGAGCGGTTCGATATTGGCCGCGTCGGGCGTCTTGAACATGGTGTCGGCGGCGGCGATGCGGACAGTCGGGTCCTTGGCGCCAAGCGTCAGCGTGCCCAGCGCATCGCGAATGACGCGGCGCAGCGTGTTGTTGACCTTGATCTTGGTGATGTCGTCCTTGGCCGCCTCGCCGGATGCTTCGCTGCTCAGCGGATCGAAAAGCTGGACCCTTTCGCCGGCTTCCTTGCCGACGAAGACCAGGGAATCGGCCTTGCGGACATAGAGGTTGCCGTCGGCGAGCGCGGCAAGCGGCCGCTCGACGGCCGGGTCACCGGCAGCCGCCAGTTCATGGACGACAGCTCCGATCTCCGAAAAGCCCTTGGCCGTCGCGAATTTGGCGATGATGGCGCGCAGGTCGGCTTCCGCCGCGCCCGAAGACGACAGCGTCGCCAACAGGAACAGCAGTGTCAGGCCCGTGCGGATCAACGTCATCGGCTTCTGTTAACCCCTTGGAGGTTGAATTGGGCGTCCGGACGGTGGAGGAAACCGTCCGGACGCGCGCGGTCCGACTAGGTCAGCCCGGGTCTGACTAGTCAGCCCGGGGAGGATCAGTTCGTTCCCTTGCCGCCGCACTTGCCGGTGGCAACGTTGAAGTTGCCGCACGACAGAGGCTTGCGCCAATCGGAGATCAAATCCTTGGAGTCCGGCAGGTAGTCGGACCATTCGTCGCCCATCACCAAGCCCGGCGTGCGCGAAACCGTCTCGAACTGGCCGTCGGCCTGGATTTCGCCGATCAGCACCGGCTTGGTGATGTGATGGTTCGGCATCATCGTCGAATAGCCGCCGGTCAGGTTCGGCACCGAAACGCCGATCATGGCGTCGATGACCTTGTCGGGATCGGTGGTGCCGGCCTTCTCGACCGCCTTCACCCACATGTTGAAGCCGATGTAGTGGGCTTCCATCGGGTCGTTGGTGGTGCGTTTGTCGTTCTTGATGAACTTGTGCCAGTCGGCGATGAACTTCTTGTTTTCGGGTGTGTCGACGCTTTCGAAGTAGTTCCACGCGGCGAGATGGCCGACCAGCGGTGCGGTGTCGAGACCGGCCAGCTCTTCCTCGCCGACCGAGAAGGCCATGACCGGGATGTCCTCGGCCTTGATGCCCTGGTTGCCGAGTTCCTTGTAGAACGGCACGTTGGCGTCGCCGTTGACGGTCGAGACGACGGCGGTCTTCTTGCCGGCCGAGCCGAACTTCTTGATCGCCGAGACTTCGGTCTGCCAGTCGGAAAAACCAAACGGCGTGTAGTTGACCATGATGTCTTCGGCCGCGACGCCCTTGGCCTTCAGATAGGCTTCGAGGATCTTGTTGGTGGTGCGCGGATAGACGTAGTCGGTGCCTTCCAGCACCCAGCGCTTCACCGAGCCGCCATCCTCGCTCATCAGATAGTCGACCGCCGGAATGGCCTGCTGGTTGGGCGCGGCGCCCGTGTAGAACACGTTGCGCTCGCTCTCCTCGCCCTCATACTGGACGGGATAGAACAGGATGTTGTCGAGCTCGGAGAACACCGGCAGCACCGATTTGCGCGACACCGAGGTCCAGCAGCCGAACACCGCCGCGACCTTATCCTTCGAAATCAGCTCGCGCGCCTTTTCGGCGAACAGCGGCCAGTTGGAAGCCGGATCGACGACGACGGCTTCAAGCTTCTTGCCGAGCAGGCCGCCCTTGGCGTTCTGCTCATCGATGAGCATCAGCATGGCGTCCTTCAGCGTCGTCTCCGAAATCGCCATCGTCCCCGACAGCGAATGGAGAATGCCGACCTTGATCGTATCGTCGGCCGCCCTGGCGGGAGCCGACATCAACAGGCCGGCGGCAACCACGCTCGCCGAAAACATTTTTGTTATTGTCGAGAAATTACCCCTCATACGGAAGACTCCCAAGCTGGTTGATTGCACCGCAACGATACAATGCAACCCCCATGCCAACCGCTGCCGGGACGCTAAAAAACGGCAAATAGACCAACATTATCAGATGATTATTATATTAGATTGAACAAACATAAGAGAGCTGGTTAAGAATTGGTTGAGGGAAATTTGCGCAGCGCACACAGCATCTGCCTAAATTTTGCCCAATTTCACCAAATGCCTAGATTTTGGCCTCCGCGCGTGCGGCGGGGCGACAAATGTTGCGGCCCAGCGCAAAAATAGGGCAAGCTCCCTGCTCAACCGAGCGACGTCATGGCATCCCTGATTTCACGCATTTTTATCGGCACCGCGCTTCTGGCGGCAGCGACCGGCGCCGCACAGGCCGACTTCAGCGACGGCAAGATGCCTGACGGCACCTATCACTGCGAAGTCTACCTGCTCGGCATGTTCCTCGACCTCGGCGACATCACCATCAAGGGGAACGTTTATACAGGCCCTGTAACCTTCGGAACCGCCCAGCAGGCCTACAACTATCAGATGAACGCAAACGGCGAGATCACCTGGCTGGGACCGCTCGGCGGCTACACCGCCGGCGGCAACTCGCTGTCGATGACCCAGGCGACACTGGACGGCCAGAACCCACCCTCCTTCGATATCATCATGAAGCAGCCCGACGGAGCCTTCACCGCCTCGACCTGCACAAGGGGCTGAACGCCAAAAAAAGGCGCGGAACCCTGTCGGGTCCCGCGCCAGCAGGCAGTCGGGAAGTGGACTAGATGCTTCTCGCCGACATCTGGGCGGCGATGTAGTCGGCTTGGCGGATCGCCAGCGACACGATGGTCAAGGTCGGGTTTTCGGCGGCACCCGTCGTGAACTGGCTGCCGTCCGACACGAACAGGTTCTTGATGTCGTGCGTCTGGCCATGCTTGTTGACGACGCCATGCTCCGCCTTCTCGCTCATCCGGTTGGTGCCCAGATTGTGGGTCGAGGGATAGGGCGGCGTCGGGAAGGTGCGCGTCGCACCGACCGCATCGTAAAGCGCTGAAGCCTGCTTATAGGCATGGTTGCGCATCGCCGTGTCGTTCGGGTGATCGTCGAAATGCACGTCGGCGATCGGCATGCCGTGTTCGTCCTTCTCATCGGCATGCAGCGTGATGCGGTTCTCCTCGCGCGGCATGTCCTCGCCGACGATCCACAGGCCTGCCATATGGTCATAGTGATCAAGCGCGGTGGTGAAGGAGCGCCCCCAGCCGCCAGGGTTGAGGAAAGCCGCCATGAACGGCAATCCAAGCGACAGCGTCTCGAACTCGTAGCCGCCGACGAAGCCACGTGACGGATCATGCCGCGCCTCGTCGCGGATGATGCCGGCCATGGTGGTGCCGCGATACATGTGCACCGGTTTGTCGAAGATGGCATACACCGATCCGGTGGTGTGGCGCATGTAGTTCTTGCCCACCTGCCCTGATGAATTCGCGAGCCCATGCGGAAATTTGCTCGATTGCGAATTGAGCAGCAGGCGCGGGCTTTCGATCGAATTGCCGGCCACCGCGACGATACGGGCCTTCTGCTCCTGCAACTTGCCGTCCTTGTCGGCATAGACGACGCCGGTCACCTTTCCCTTGGCATCATGGTTGATCTTGATCACCATGGCGTTCGGCCGCACTTCGAGGTGGCCTGTCGCTTCGCCCTTGGGGATTTCGGTATAGAGGGTCGACCATTTGGCGCCCCATTTGCAGCCCTGGAAGCAGAAGCCGGTCTGCTGGCAGGAGTTGCGGTCGTCGCGTTCGACCGAGTTGATCGCCATGTTGCCGGTATGGCATTCCTTGTAGCCGAGCTTGTCGGCGCCGGCCTTCAACACCTTGAAATTGTTGTTGCCCGGCAGCCGCGGCCAGTCATTGGTGCCGGTCACGCCCATCTTGGCTTCCGCCTTGGCGTAATAAGGCTCCATCTCGGCCAGCGAAATCGGCCAGTCCAAAAGATTGGCGCCGGCCTGCTTGTCGTAAGTCGACAGCGTCTTGAACTCATGCTCCTGGAAGCGCAGCGACGCGCCGGCCCAGTGCGTGGTTGAGCCGCCGACCGATTTGACGATCCAGGCCGGCAGGTTCGGGAAATCCTTCGCCACACGCCAGTCGCCGGATGTGGTGCGCTTGTCCTTCCAGGCGAGCTGGGCGAACGAATCCCACTCGTCATTGATGAAGTCCTCATATTCGTGGCGGGCGCCCGCCTCGAGGATGACGACATCGATGCCCTTCTGCGCCAGTTCGTTGCCGAGCGTGCCGCCGCCGGCGCCCGAGCCGATGATGACGACCACGCCGTCATTCTTGAGATCAAATTGTGCTGCCATGGTTTCCTCCCATGAGATCGGTCAAAAAGCGGTTACGGACAGAGCGGCTCAGAGCCACTCGATGTCGTTGAAACCGCGCGCGATGTAGCCGCCCTTGGAGTAGGACTCGCCCTCGTAGCCGAAGATCGGCCACACCTCTTTCTGGTTGTAGAGACTGACGACGAGACCACCGCGCACCGCCTGGAAGAAAGGCGTCTTCTCGATCTCGGTGAGCAGCGCCACACGCTGCTCTTCCCAGCCGAGCCCGCGATAACCACCCTTGCCAGCCTTGCTGTCGAGATCGGCGATGCCCTTCTCGATCAGCTCCTTGTGGGCAGGATCCTTGGCGGCTGTCTCGTCATGGCCTTTGACGGCGATAGCGTAATATTTGTCCGGCACCTGGTCGTGCGGATAGATGTCGCGCGCCACTTGGATCAGTGTCGCCATCGTCTCGGGCTTCAGCGCCGAGGTTTCAAGCCCCCAGGCCTGTTCCGGGCTGATGACCGCGCTGCCGGAGATGACGAGCAACGCGCCGATGCTGCCGCGTTTGAGAAGCTCGCGACGTGAAAGTCCAGGCTTTCCGTCATAGATCGTGACCATAGTTTCCTCCCTGCTTGCTGTTCGCACCCTTCGGGTGCCGTTGCTGGCGCCGCGCCGGTGCACGCGGCGGGTTGTCCCCTATTGGAAGCGCCCCCCTCGCTGCAGGACCTCGATCTTGTAGCCGTCGGGGTCCTCGATGAAGAAAAAGCGTGCGATGAGCGACCCGTCGCGGTTGAACTCGACGATCTTCTTCGGATTGAAGCCGAGCGCACCGAGCCGGTCATGTTCGCTGTCGAGATCGGCGACAGAGACGGCCAGGTGGCCATAGCCGTCGCCAAGCGCATAAGGCTCCTGCCGCCCCTTGTTGACGGTCAGCTCAACTTCGAAAGGCGTATCGGTATTGCTGAGATAGATCAGCGTGAAGGTCTCGAAATCCAGCCGCTGGGCAACCTCCAGCCCGAACGCCCTGGTGTAGAAGTCGATGGACCGGGCCTCGTCGAGAACCCGGATCATGGTGTGGATTGCCTTCGCCAAATCAGACCCCGCAGCGTTCGTACTTTCGAAGCCGATTATGCGCGCCGGCCAAAAAAGGTGGTGGCAGCCGATTACCACGCATGCGGCTTGAAAATGGCTAGTGTCGCCCAAGATTCCAGGGAGGCCATCGCCATAAGGACGAAAGTCTGATTGCCGTTATCGACGGTCCGGTCGAAGATGAAATCGCAGGCAGTGTTCAAAAGGCGCCGATGGCTCCGTCGACGCCCAAGACCAACAAAAACGGGAGGTACCAATGTGCAGAGTGTTTGCCGCACAGGATCCGGAAGGCTATCGCCAGATCAACCGGTCGATCCGCATTGATGGACATTCGACCAGCATCCAGCTCGAGGCAACGTTCTGGACCTTGCTGGACGAAATCGCCGACAGCCAGGACCTGACGACGCCGAAATTCATCTCGAAGCTGTATGACGAAGCCATCGAGATCAACGGCGAGATACCCAATTTCGCATCCATGCTTCGCACCACCTGCGCGCTCTATCTGCGCGGCCATCGGCCCAGCGTGGACGAGCGAATGGCGTTGAAGCAGGAAGCTGCCTAGCGCCCTTCCCCAGCGATTTCGAGCGCCAGCCGGCTCATATCGGTGAAAAGCGCCTGGCGCTCGGAATAGTCGGCCTGTTCGCCGGTAACCAGATTGTCGACAACGGTCAACAGCGACAACGCCCTCGCGCCGAAATGCGTCGCGATGCGGTAGAGCGCGCTGGTTTCCATGTCCACGGCCAGCGCTCCGAGTGCCCTTGCCTCGGCATATCGAGCGTGCGTTTCAGGATGGTAGAATATGTCGGTGCAGACTGTCAGGCCGGCATGGTGGTCAATGCCGAGTTCGGCTGCCTTGGCCAATGCGCGGGCGAGCAACGCCGGATCCGGACCGGCGTCAGCGTCATAAAGGCCAAAGACCTGGCCACTCTCCTTGTTTTCCGGCCGTGCCGATTGCGAGATCACCAGGCTGCGCAGCTTTACCTCGGCGCTCAGGCCACCGCAGGTCCCGGTGCGGATCAATGTTCGGATGCCATAATAGTCGAGCAATTCGTGGGTATAGATCAGGAACGACGAAACCCCGATACCCGTTGCCTGAATGCTGATGGGCCGGCCGCGATAAAGGCCGGTAAAGCCGAGAGCACCCCGCCTGCGATTGACGCAGCGTGGCGCTTCGAGAAATGTCTTCGCCATCCATTCGGCGCGCTGCGGGTCACCCGGCAACAGCACCGTTTCGGCGTAGTCGCCCTTGCCTGCCTCTATGTGTGGCGTCAATCGCTGCTCCCCCAAGCCCGCCTACCCTCTCGCCCGCAATCATGGCGCTGTCGGGGCGTTGCGCAAGGCAGACCACTGGAGAAAGCTAAATTAGGACTCCAGCATATCCTTGACGATCGTCGCCAGTTGCTTGAGCGAGAACGGCTTCGGCAGGAAGCCGAAATGCGCGTCGGCCGGCAAGTTCCTGGCGAAGGCGTCCTCGGCATAGCCGGATACGAACACGAACTTGATATCCGGCTGGCGCTTGCGCAACTCGCCAAGCAGGGTCGGCCCGTCCATTTCCGGCATGACCACGTCCGAAACGACGATGTCGACCTTGCCGCCCAGGGCTTCGAACACTTCCAGCGCCTCGACGCCCGAGGATGCCTCATGCACCGTATAGCCCCGAGAGGTCAGCGCACGCATGCCGCCCATGCGCACGGCATCCTCGTCCTCGACCAGCAGCACCGTGGCCGACCCCGACAGGTCCTTGGTGCTGTCGACCGGCTTGACCGGCGTGGCACTCGGGGTTTCCCCGGGTTCGGCCGCCTTCTTCGCTTCCGCGATGTGGCGCGGCAGGAAGATGCGGAAGGTCGATCCCTTGCCGACCTCGGAATCGCAGAAAATAAAGCCGCCGGTCTGCTTGATGATGCCGTAGACCATGGACAGGCCAAGGCCGGTGCCCTTGCCGACCTCCTTGGTGGTGAAGAACGGTTCGAAGATCTTCTTCAGCACGTCCGGCGCGATGCCGCTGCCGGTGTCTTCGACCTCGACCACGACATAGTCGGCCGCGGCGAGTTCGCGATAGGAGAAGATCTTGCACTCCTCGGCGGTGACGTTGCGGGTGCGCACGGTGAGATCGCCGCCAGCGGGCATCGCGTCGCGCGCATTGACCGCCAGATTGACCACCACCTGCTCGAACTGGCCGATATCGACCCTGACCGGCCACAGGTCCCGGCCGTGGTCGATCTTCAGCTTGATGTCGTTGCCGACCAGGCGGGCAAGCAGCATCCTGAGATCGGCGAGCACGTCGGTGAGGTTCAGCACTTCCGGCCGCAGCGTCTGCTTGCGCGAGAAGGCCAGCAACTGCCTGACCAGTGAAGCCGCCCGATTGGCGTTCTGCTTGATATTCATGATGTCGGGGAAGGACGGGTCCGACGGCCGGTGATTGGTCAAAAGCAGGTCCGACGCCATGATGATGGCGGTCAGCACATTGTTGAAGTCGTGGGCGATGCCGCCCGCGAGTTGCCCGACCGCCTGCATCTTCTGGCTTTGTGCCATCTGCCCTTCGAGCGCCTTCTGCTCGGTCGTCTCGACGGCGTAGACGATGGCCGATTCCTCTGCGCCCTCGCCGCCGGTGCCGTCGGCGACGGCATTGACGTAGAAACGGATGTGCCGCTCCTCGTTGCCGGGCAGCACGGTGTCGATCGGCTCGATGTCGGCCTGCCGCTGCCGGGCCTTCTCGAATGCCGCGGCAAAGGCCGGCCGCTCTCGCTCGTGGATTACCGTATCGAGCCTCACGCGGCGGTCCACGGCATCCCGGTCGACGACCGAGGAAAACAGCGACAGGAAGGGTGCGTTGGTGCGCAGGATGCGCCCGCTGGCATCGACACCCGCGATCGCCATCGGCGTCGAATTGAAGAAGCGGGTGAAGCGCACTTCCGAGGCGCGCAGATCGGCCGAGGCATCCTCGCCTTGCGTGCGGTTGAGCACGATCGTGCGCGTCGGACCGCCGATGCCTTCGCGGCTGGCCGAAACGCGATGCATGAAGCGCACCGGCAGCGCCTCTCCCGTCATCGTCGTCAAATCAAGATCGATGACCGCGTTGCGCGTCGTGCCGGGGTCGGCCTTGACCGAGCGCACCAAAGCCATGCCGTCGCCGGCAACGATATCCGGCAAGGTGACGGCGCCGGGCGTGAAGCTGGCAAGATCGATGCCCAGCCATTCCGCGAGCGTGGCGTTAATGTAGGTGACGCGACCGTCCTGGTCGGCGGAAAAGAAGCCGGCCGGGGCGTGGTCGAGGTGATCGATGGCCTTCTGCAGGTCGAGGAAGAAACGCTCCTGCTCGGCCCGCTCCTGCGAAATGTCGGCGAGTTGCCAGGCCAGCATCGGCAGGCGCTGGCCAGGAACGTTGAAGGTCCGGGCGCGCGCCCGGTACCAGCGGGCGCCCGCTTCGGCTCCCGGCCGGATCGACTGCGCCAGCCGAAACTCGCCGTCGCCCGGCTGCCCGTCACGCAGGCCGGAGGCCAGCCGGTAAATCGTCACCGAGGCCTCGGGAACATCCGAAAGGAGCCCTTCGACCGTCTTGAGGTCGGCGGCCGAGGACGCTCCGGTCATGTCGGCATAGGCACGGTTGGCGTAGACGACGCGGCCCTTGGTGTCCGTCACCAGCAGGCCCTGCGCCATCGAATCGACGAAAGCCTTGGACAGTTCATCGCCAGTCGAGCGCGGCGTGACTTGTACGAAGCCGATCGCGGTCGCGAACAGAAAGCCGACGCCGATCATCGCCAGCACGCCCAGCATGCCGAGCAGGAAGGGATCGCCTAGGCGCTCGCGGAACAGACCGAAGACGATCGCGGCCCCCGTCAGAACGACGATGAAGATGATGAGCCGGGTGACCGCACCCGGTCGCGTGTTCTGGTCGACGATCGGTACCGGATAGAAATCGCCGCGCGCTTCCTTGGCCATATGCCCCCTGCTCGTGAAGTCCGACGTTCCGACACCCGCCCCTAATGCATGTCGCCCAAAAGTGACTTCGGTTTTGGGAAAACGACATGCACGAAAACAAGGCCCTAGAGCGCCTCGCGTGAATCCGCTTCAGCGCGACCCGCTTTTAGCCGGTTGAATCACATTCTCCCAGTCCGGAAAAGGCCCGGGCGGCAAATGTCAGATAAAAATGATACCGGCCGTGTTTCAAGCTGTTCACGATGCGTGAAAGGCAACTTGCGGTGGCCAGCCGCAACGGTCTAGTGTCGCGTCTCTTTCCAAGACCGATCAGGGGAAACCAATGCAGTGGCTGGATAGCGTGGCGGGCCCTGGTTATGCGGCGGCACTCCTGTGGACCTTCGCGGCGCTGATCCTGCTGGTCATCGTGCTCGTCATCATCAGGCTGGTCCGCAACCTGACCTTCGGCACGTTCGTCGCCGGTGGCCGGAACCGTAAGACGCGGCTCGCCGTCATGGACGCCACCGCCGTCGACAGCCATCGTCGGCTGGTGCTGGTGCGCCGCGACGACATCGAACATCTGCTTCTGATCGGCGGTCCGACCGACGTAGTCGTCGAACGCGACATACGCCTTGCCGCGCCGCGCCGTCCAGCGCTGACCGGAGATGGCGGTCTGCAGCCCGTCCCGGCCACCGCGGCCCCGGCGGCAAAACCGCGGCCGCCTCAACCGGCTCCCGCACCGGCACGACCTGCGCCGCAGCCGGCGACCTCGGCGCCGCCTGCCCGCCCGCGCCCGGCAGCGCCACCACCAGCCCCAGCCCCCGCACCGAAACCGGCGCAACCCTATCAATCGACCAACGTCACGCCGCTGCCTGCCTATGGCTCCGCCAACGCCAATGCTGTCAGGCACGCGCCACCGCCACCGCAGAACAGTATCGACGACGCGCTCATGAAGGACCTGGAGGTTTCGCTCGACCAGCCGCGATCCGGTGGTCCGGTTGGCAAACCGGTGGCCAAGGCGCCGCAATCGCTCGACGATGAAATGACCAGGCTTCTGGGCGAACTTTCAAGCCAGAAGAAATGATTGCCGCCTGAGGCGCCCCGCCGGCCGGGTTTTGCTTTCGCTTGCTGCAACGGATTTGTGATACAGCCAACAAAAATGGCCGGAAAACCCGGCCATTTTTGACAATGACTTCACTTGTAACTGCCTTGAGATGCAGTCCAGAAGCAATGCGTCAGTCGTCGCGATAGACTTTTTCGCGGCGCTCATGCCGTTCCTGCGCTTCGATCGACAAGGTGGCTATCGGACGGGCGTCGAGCCGTTTCAGCGCGATCGGCTCGCCGGTTTCCTCGCAATAGCCGTAAGTGCCCTCGTCGATGCGCTGCAGCGCCGAATCGATCTTCGCGATGAGTTTGCGCTGACGGTCGCGAGCCCTGAGCTCTATGGCGCGGTCTGTTTCGGAAGAGGCGCGGTCGGCGAGGTCGGGGTGGTTGGCGTTTTCCTGCTGCAGGATTTCGAGAGTTTCGCGCGCTTCGCGCAATATGTCATTTTTCCAGGTGACGAGCTTCAGGCGGAAGTAGGATTTCTGCCGCTCGTTCATGAACGGCTCGTCTTCGGAGGGTACGTAATCGGCGGTAACGATGTCGTTCATTCGACTCACCCAAACTGCCCCAAATTTGGCGCTTATATATTCGCCGCCCGACGCCTGCACAAGCGCAATCAGTCACCGACTCACGCAATTGTTAAAGTTCCCCCGCGGCACCCATTGGAGCGAGATGTCGCTGATTCGATGGAGAAAGTGCCGCTGATTCTTTGCGCGGAAGAACAAGGGGCCATTGTGCGCGGCGCCCTTCTTGTGGCTAATCGTACCGCGGCTTCGGCATCATCGGAGGTTGGGTGAGCAGGCTCTATCTGTTGCGGCACGCCAAGGCTGGCTGGGCGCTGCCCGGCATGCGCGATTTCGATCGACCGCTTGACGCATCCGGCCGCGCCGATGCCGAGACGATGGGCGCAGCCATGCGCTCGCGTGGCTATGTCCCCGACCTGACATTGTGCTCCAACGCCCGGCGCGCCAAGGAAACGCTCGAAGGGCTGGCCGGCCAGACCGATACCGGCAAGGTCTTGTTTTTCGACACACTCTATAGCGAAGATGCGGCCGGCTATCTCCGCCTCATCCGGGAGCATGGCGGGCCAGGTTCGCTGCTGGTCATCGGTCACAACCCGATGACGGAGGATCTCGCCATGGCGGTCTCGGGCGATGGCGACGAGACGGCGCGGGCGATGCTCAACCATGGTTTCCCGACCTCGGGCCTGGCTGTCGTGCGTTTCCTGGACAATCTGACGAAAGCAGGCCAGGACACGGGCTATCTCGAAGCGTTCCTGACACCGGAAGATCTCTAGAGCGGTTCACGGCTTGATGGAATCGAAGGGGATTCCCGATTTGTCGGTTTTGTGATTCATGTGTGGACGGCCCCCGTTGAGCAAGAAGATTCTGACAATGGCAATACTGAAGCGGTCAGGTTCATTCATGTGTTCGGCCTGTTTT
>NZ_JBFRGG010000016.1:0-146622 GCF_052115225.1 Mesorhizobium sp. 2RAF45
CGCCGTGAACTTGAAAGACGTTCTTGGCGATATCCAATCCAATCGTGATAACTTGCATGCGGACGGTTCCTTCCCTCTGATGGTCCTTTGACAACGCCATCTTGGCACATTGCGATGCCGCTGGGTCGGGGGCCGTCCACCCCATCAAGATGCTGGCTGGAKTGGAGGCCAGCATCTGATGACGCGAGCGCTTTCAAACGATCTTCGTGAGCGTGTTGTTGAGGCAGTTGTCGCCGGTGAGAACTGCCGTGCGGTGGCATCGCGCTTTGGCGTTGCAGTTTCTTCTGTAGTGAAGTGGTCGCAGCGTTACCGTGCCACCGGCTCGGTGGCGCCGGGCAAGATGGGCGGACACCGCAAGCGCGTTCTGGAGCCGCATCGGGCCTTCATCGTGGAGCGGATCAATCAGACCTGTGAACTGACGCTGCATCGGCTAAAGGACGAGTTGGATGCGCGCGGGATCAAGGTTTCGCACAATACGGTCTGGATGTTCCTGCGCCGCGAGGGCCTGAGCTTCAAAAAAAACGCTGTTCGCCCTTGAGCAGGCACGCGCTGATATTGCCCGCAGGCGTCAGCGATGGCGATCTTGGCAGACCGGTCTCGATCCGCAATGCCTGGTGTTCATCGACGAAACCTGGATCAAGACCAATATGGCTCCGCTGCGAGGCTGGGGGCCGAGGGGCAAGCGGCTGCGCGGCCTGGCGCCGCACGGCCATTGGCGCACGCTGACCTTCCTGGGCGCGCTGCGCTGCGATCGGCTCGCGGCACCTTGCGTCTTCGACGGATCGATCAACGGCCAATGCTTCCGCGCCTATGTCGAGCAGCAGCTCGTCACCGTTCTGAAGCCCGGCGACATCGTCGTCATGGATAATCTGGGAAGTCATAAGTCGGCGGCCATCAGGCAGATGATCAAGGCTGCCGGTGCCAGGCTTTGGTACCTGCCGCCCTACTCTCCGGACCTCAATCCGATCGAGCAGGCCTTTGCCAAGATCAAACACTGGATGCGCCAGGCTCAGAAACGCACCGTCGAGGACACTTGGCGCCACATCGGCCACCTCGTCGAAACCATCGAGGCAGCCGAATGCAAGAACTACTTCGAAAACGCCGGGTACGCTTCCGTCAAAACCTGAAAGGTTCTAGCGCTCAACGAACGGCCAACCGCATCGTAATTCCCCACGGTTCATCAGGCTGCACGCGCCTCGAAAACGCGGTGCGCTGCCGCTCAAAAGTGGACCGCTGAACATCACGCTGCTTTAGATTAGAAGGACCACCAACGGAAGTCCGGGAATACTCCTTACATCCAGGCATGAGAATCGCGCACTTGGTCGACACGAAAGCGCCGTCCAAGCGGCGACCGAGGTGTATGGGCCGGAGGCGGCTACCGCCATTGTGCACTGCGCACTGCCCATTTCGACGGTCACGAAATTGACACTGGCTTTGGTGCCTTGTCTTCCGCTAACTGGGCGGTTACGCCGGACTAGCGCACACGTGACGAAGAAAGCCTCTCGGGAGTCGCAGTCGTAGGCAACCTTACTGCCACATTCTCTCTCTGATCCATTTAAGAAGCCTGCTGCCGCCGGTTATCTGGCGGACTCTAGCGGCAGCCCATTGCCCTCTCATTGTAGTCCCGACATGGCAACTGCAGACGACGTCATGCAATTCCCAGTCAGTCAGTTCGAAGAAGCGCTTTGCTTCCCCATAGGTGTCATCTTTCAGGCCCAACGCACGCAGTACCGGATCCTCGAAAGCCACTGTGATTGGCGAGCCCTCACAGCGCACTGTGTCACGGGCTTTCCCCTTAAGATGCTCGGTGCCGGTCAGGGCTCCCAGGCGGCGCTCGGGATTTTCTGCTAGTAGAGCTGCCCAGCGCTCGATTCGTTGTTGCCTGGTCATGATCGGATACGTCGACAAGGGTTCCACTTCTGCAATGGTCTGCAGTTGGCTTAGGGTTTGGTGTTTCATGGTCGGCTCCTGTGATCGAAAAAAGTCCCTTCCCAACAAAAATTATCGCGCCCCGACTCGCTGGCAAGACCGGCAGGAGGGTTCCTCGACAGAAAATCGCCTGAACCAGCTCCGGAAGGCGACGCTGCGACAAGTGTGACCGTCGAACCGTGGAATGACAGACAAACAAAAGCACCTGCAACAGCACAAAAAGCCCGCCACCTTTCGACAGCGGACTAAGGTTTGTTGAGACCTTGAGGGGTGCTCCGCCTCCGCATCAACTTGTTGAAATGCGGCAGCCTCTACTGCAGTTTCAAACGGGCTCGCCTTCTCTGATGTTCCGATAAAAAGCCCACGCAAACGTAACCGTGGCTAAAAGCCGTCTTGGGGTGGGGTTTGACCGCACCGACCTGCAAAGGCTTCTCGGCCGACCGGGTGTAACTCCGGTGGGCCCGCCGCGACTCGGGGACGAAGCGGGCCCGGCCAAGCCTTGCGGGATCTTGACCAGCAGCTACGCTGCCGTGCATAAAACCAGCCGCGGCATATGAGGTTCCACTTATGCAGCAAAACGAATGGAAACGGGCGGGCCAGTTCTGAAGTGCGGAATCTCGACTGACTAGCGGGCGAGGAAGAGAGCTTCCTCCTCGTCTCGTTGCCTTCCGCCCAGTGCCGCCGCAGCGCTAGCCACAAAGGCCCCGATGGCCAATGACAACGCGCTCAAAAGTGCAAAAGTTACAGTTGCCTTCCTAGCGGTGTCGGCGGCCTGCTTTGCCTTGACTTTTGCGTCCTGAACCTTGGCAAGCACTGCATCGACGCGCGTCTTGGCGTCGGCTTCCGACAATCCTGTCCGCGCCGAAACCAGCTGAGACAAATAAGTCTTGTCATCGGCCGAAATGTCGCCGGCCACTGCGCCGGCGATCAGAATGTGGGTTGCCTGCGCCGTAGCCGCCGCATCACTTTGCGGGTTGGCGGCGGCGAGCTTGGAAGGGTCGGTTGGCCGAAACAGCGAATCCACGAAGTACGATGTTGCGTTATCGGCCGCCGCTCCAGCGTTGGAGGATGCACCAGCCGAAGCGCCTACAGCTGCACCAGACCCAATAGTTGACGTCGCCTGAACGCCCGAGCCAAGGGCTCCAGAGAGGGCCGATCCGAGAATGCCGACGACGAGCAGGGTTGCAAGGGCCCATGCAAGGAAGCCGTGAGCGGTATCACGGAAGTACACCTCGTCGGTGTGAACGTTGACCCATTTGGTACGCAACCGTCCTGCAAGATAGCCACCTACGCCCGACGAGAGCCATTGCACGATGACCAGCCAGACCGCAGTGGAGACGGCGAATTTCGTTACCGAGGCGCCCGAGCCAGACCACGGCGACACCATAGTCAGTCCAAGGCCCGAGCCGAGTAGCATCAAAATGAGAGAGAGCGTGCATGCGGCGAATGCGCCGGCGATGACCGGCCCCCAGCTAACGGCGGTGGACGAGGATTCGGTGGTGGAGGAAACGTCGGCCCCGATTGGTTGCATCGTAGCCTCCTATCGGGCGAAGAGCATGATGAGGATGATAATTGGAATCGGAATACCGAGGAGCCAGAGCAAGATGCCGCGTCCCATGAGAACCTCCCGCAAATTGTTACGACACAAACGTAATTCCTAGCTTGACCGTTCGTTCCGCGCCGACATGGTTGGTTCCGACAAAAAAGCCCGCTGCCTGGGGAAGAGAGCAGCGGGCTTGGTATGGTGCGGCCGTCAAGGTGACATCTCCCGACGAGAAACGCACCGAGCTTCCAGCGGATTTGTTGACGTCAAGGTGCGCGCCGGATAGCGGAACCAGATGCGCCCGACGAGATTGCATAGTCTACCAGCGCAAAGACGACACTAGGGGGTCGCTTTGGATCTCGACCGCGAAGTTCGACACAAATCCGAAGACGTCGACGACCACGTGCTAGCCGATGTGGTGGTGGCTTTACAAAAGCGAGTGAAAGTCAGCCGCGATTTCGATATTCCCTATATTGCTGGATATAGCGGCGATGCGAAGACGGTTTACATCGACCGCCACCTGCCGCGAACGATGGCATGGAAAGGCCGGAAAGTCAGGCTGACGCCGTTCCTGGTCACACACGAAATCGTGGAAAAGGCTTTATTGGATGAGCTTCGGCTCCACTACCTTCATGCTCACCAAATCGCATTGCGTGCCGAACGCGATGCCGTCAGGGGCGCAGGGCTGACGTGGAAGGCATACCAAGCGGTGATGAAAGCCCATGAGAAAGCGATCGACGAGGAGAGCCTTAAGAACGTCCCTGGCGATTTGGACTTAACGCCCTACAAGGATTTGAACGATTACGCACTGCTTGACCGGCTCGTTAAAGCCGCTCGTTGAGGGGGTCCGGGCGGTCAATCATGCCCAACTGAGGTTAGTCATCTTCGCCGGGGTTCGGAGGCGCGCCACGCTCGAGAAAACAGGTGACGAAGGAGGCTCCGAGCGAGCGCCCGATCGCCGGCAGCGAGACCGCCACGATGTTGGAGTCGAGCATGATCAGCGACGAGAGCGGCCACCCGCTCGGCTCTTGCGATATCCATGGGGCTTGGTCGCAAGGTAAGTACTGCGCCAGCCGTGGCAGAAAAACCCGGCCCGCGGACTCGCGCGGCGGCGACGATCCCAACGGCAGTCAAGTCGCCGGTGAAGAAGGCTGGTAAGGCACCGGCCGACCGGTAGCGTACTGCACCTAGCAAGTATTTTATCCAGATGACGACGTACGGCGCATGGCTATCTTGATCGACCCGCGAAATACCCGGCTCTGGCCTTTGTTTGCTGTAGCTTCCGTTCGTGACGAATGACAGCGCTGGATCTCCTGTGGCATAAGGCTGCCGTCAATCAACGAAATGGAAGGGATAAAAACGATGGCTGTCAACACGATCGATATTGCCGACCGCCTTGCAGACGCGCACGGCCTGTCGAAAACCCAGGCAAAGACCGTGGTCGAGGATGTGCTGAAAGGCATTGCAGAGGCCGCTGCCAAGGGCCAGGAAATCAGCTGAACGGATTCGGCAAGTTCAAGGTGCAGAACAAACCGGCGCGTGAAGGGCGCAATCCGTCAACCGGCGCTACGATCAAAATTGCGGCTTCGAAGAAGGTCGTTTTCCAGCCGGCGAAAGCGCTCAAGGATGCCGTAAACGGCTGATGTCGGTATGGACGCGTTGCGTCACGACGGATCGTGGAGATGGCCTCAACGGCGGGCTAAGATGATTTTCTCGACTTTCCTAATGCCGGGCAACCGAGGTCTGCCCCCCCGCGCCAACGGCGCCTATCTCAGGCTGAGTGAAAGTGGCCGGAACTGCGAACAGGCTGCCGGCCGAGACCGTGGTCGGGCCGGTGTAGCTGTTGGCGCCGGTGAGGGTAAGCGCGCTGGTGCCTGTCTTGGTCAAGCCGCCGGCGCCGCCGATCAGGCCCGAAAGGGTAAGGTCGGCAGCGGTCTCTAACGTGCCGCCGCCGGCATTGAGCGTCACGCTGCGGGCGGAGCTGAAGGCCGCGGTGTTGCGCAGCGTATCGGCATCGAAGCTGAGCGCTCCGGCCGCAGCACCGAGATTGCCGTCGCCCGATACCTGCAGCGTACCGCTGTTGACGGCGGTGCCTCCGGTGTAGCTGTTGGCGCCGCCCTACCTGATCAATCTGCGCCTGGACTTCGCGGAAAAGCTGCTCGTCGACAACGAACTCGCAATTGCCGAAGTCGCCTACCTCGCCGGGTTTTCGGATCAGAGCAATCTGGCCGCGACCATGAAGAAGTACAGAGGACGGACGCCGACCTTCCATGCTCCAGTCAAGACCTGAAAGTGCTGATATGGCAAAGTGGCAACACTCGTCGACCGGATATTAAAAGACCGGAATTTCCTACAAAGGTTCCGGAGGTTTGCAAAATACGTCGCTTGCGGGTGTGCCCATCTTCGGCGTGAGTCATCATCAGGTGCGCTTTGATGCTTCAGCATTTGAAAGCGGGGATCGTCCACGGACATGCAGTGCGCGACAATCAATACCTTTGCTTCAAGGGCCGAAGCGGCGATGCGACAACCGACGCTACACGTAAAAGGCGCGCTTTCCGCCCGCAGCGCTCACAAAGTGCAGGACTTCCTCGAAGACAACTTCACGCGCAAGCTGGCGCTTGCCTAGATGGCTGCGGTTTGCGGGCTTTCATCCTATCACTTCATGCGGGCTTTCTCCCGGACGTTTGGGATGCCGCCGCACCAATATGTTCTCGATTCGAGGAAAGGCTGCTTGCCGACAGCCGCCTGGCGATCGCCGATATCGCCCATCTGGCCGGATTTTCACGCCAGAGCCATTTTACCACGGTGATGAAGAAATACCGGCAGGTGACGCCATTGCAGGCGCGGGTTGGCAAGCCTAACTCGACTAGATGAGACGGTGCTTGCGACCACCGAGGCGATGGTTGCCGAGAAGCCGTAGAACCAGGCACATGCCCGGCCACACTCCCGCTCCCCTCCAGCGGTGCGGGCACTCGGGGTGAGGCAGACGGATATGACACGAACGCTGGACTTGGGGCGGTGATGGCGCCGCCGCACGATGCAGTTAGCCCAAGCCCCGAAACCTGGAGGGCGCTGAAGCCGCTACTGGGGATTGCGCCGGTCACGGCTGAGGCCGGCGCAAGCGGCATCGACGCTGATGTTCCTGGCCGTGCAGCACTTTTCGCGGCCGTGGCGGGCGATGGAATAAGCACCGTTAACCGACAGCCAACCTTAATTCGACACCTGCAGTCAACCAGTTTGTGTCAGCCTTAGCCGGCGAATGAACTGCGGGGGTACAATGTTTTATCAATTTTTGTCGTGCAAGCGCGGCAATTTCGCTATTTTTGGCGCGGTTTGCGTGGTCCCTTTGGTTCTGACTGTTGGCTTCGCCGTGGACTATTCCCGCTTGGTGGCAGCACACAGCCGCCTTCAAACGGTCGCCGACGCGGCTGCCTTGGCGGTAGCAGGTTCGAAGGAGACTGATCAGGCTCGGATAAGAGAAATGGCCGAAGCGTTCGTTGCCGCGAACCAGACGGATCAGACGCTGGAGGGGACGAAGATCTCTTCGCTCAGCGGAAGCAACACTAACGTTGATATTGCCCTCACGGCCAAGCTGCCAATGACTTTCATGCGCTTGGCGCGATTTGATACTATGGACGTCGGCGTTTCCGCCCTTGCCACACGAGGTGTCAGCGGCAGCTTTGAGATTGGATTGGTGCTCGACAATACTTGGTCGATGTCAGAAAAAGACAGTCGTGGCACCGCCAAGATCGACACGCTCAAGAACGCTGCAACCAACTTGGTCACCCAATTGTTCGCCGTGAGCGACGCCAAGGTGAAGGTGGCCCTCATTCCTTATGCCGACTACGTCAACGTAGGTATCCAGAACCGGGCGGCAAGTTGGCTCAGCGTACCGGGCGATTACAGCACGACGCCAGCCCCCAAGACCTGTAAGACGTTAACGACAAAAACTGTCTGCCTGACCAGCGCCCCGACCTATGCCTGCACCAAGACGGTAGACGGAGTTGTGGAACCGGCAACTTGCGGCGGAGGGTGCACCAAAAGCGAAAGCCAGACCGTGGCCCCTTATCAATCTTGCACCGGAGGCGGCTCGCCCGCAAACTACACGTGGTTTGGCTGTGTAGGCTCACGGATGAAAACACCCGAAAAGCAACTGCCGGATCGTCTTACCGATAACAATCCGTCCGACAAATATCCTGGTTATCTCGACACTACCCAAAAATGCCTCAACCCGATTGTGCCGCTGACGACGAACAAACTCGGAATTTTGACGGCCATTAACAGCATGGTGATCAACATCGGATCGTCATACAAGCCCAACACCTATATTCCTGCGGGGCTGATATGGGGTCAGAACATGCTGTCTCCCACCGAACCCTTCAGTGAGGGTGGCGACTACGACGCAAGTAACGCCAGTCCTCGGAAAGTTATCGTTTTGATGACCGATGGGAAAAACACCCTTCGCTTCAATCAGAGCGATGGCAAGCACGTCGCCTTGAGTTCGGGAGCATCCGCCGCTGCCTTGCAGATTAAGCAAGCCAATACCGAATCGACCGATATTTGCAGTTACATCAAATCCCATAACATCGAGGTTTTCACCGTGGCTTTCATGGTGGATGACAGCGACGCACGACAGATGCTTGCCGACTGCGCCACAGATCCAACCCACTTCTATGACGCATCGGATGCAGAAAGACTTCTGACCGCCTTTCAAGGGATCGGCGACTCGCTAAAGCAGGTCCGCCTAGCGCGTTAGCAAAGTCCCGACTGTCCAAGCAAGGCTAGATTGCCTTAGCTCGCCGCCGGCCTGGACCGCATACATATAATGGCAGGTTGGCCGTTACATCGGTTTCTCCCGTTCCCCCGATCCACGGTCTTCTCCTGATATTCGTTTGATTCGCAATAACACTTTAACGATTCTGTTAATCATCCGGTTTATGTTTAGTTGATGCGTTTCTCCATTTTCCTTTTTGGGTGGGCGGGCTTCTTCGGGTGGGACCTCGCCTCTAATCATGGCGAAATTACCATTGGCCTTTGTACGCGAATAGCCCATCTAATTTACTAGCCCGATGAGCCCCAGATAATGCTGTCACTGGTAGATTTATAATGGCATACAGCCACAAAGACACCGCCGAACTGCTTTCCGCCCTTGGCGAGTGTATTGAAGCCCTGAGATCCCACCTCGCTGACCTAAACGGCGCCCGCCTTGAGGCACTGTTAGAAACGATGCCTTCCATCTCAGCCGCTGGCAGTGCCGAGATGGTTTTGACCATGATACTCTATAGGGAAATTCAGTCCCGCGATCGTGCAAACGTCGTGTCGTTTCCATCTCGCGCATGACTGTGACCGCTTATCCCGTTCGCTCAGGGGATCACAACATCTTGAGTGGACTGAATGACGGCAGACTGCCCCTACCGGGGCTTCGTCACGGGGTGCGGGGCCAACAAGGCGCTTGATACGGCCGATGATGCCACGATTCGGGGGAGGCCGACATCGCCGCTTGTCTGGACGTGATGAGTCAGTTTGAATTTCGGCTTGGGTGGAAAGTGGACTATCACCTCATGCGACAGGCGGGATGTGATAGACGACCGAGCGGTATTTGGGATTGGTCCGCCGCTCCATAATTCGGCCGCCGAATGCCTCGGCAATCTGTCTGCTTACAAGGTTCTCTTCTGCGACCGGATATTCGAAGTACTCGACGGGAATGTGCTTGCTTGCCCAAGCTGCTACCGAACCAATCAATTCTCGGCCATATCCCATTCCATGAACGTCGCGCCGAAGCCAAATCCCTAGCTCTGGCTTTCCGGACTGCAGCGCATGTACGCCAACAATTCCAAGGCACCGACCGTCTTTTCGGTTACGGGCCACCATATGAAGGTCCGACCGCTCTTCAATTGAGGGAAGCCAAGCTCGCCAAACCTCTGCGAAGTCGTCCAAAGTGGGTGGAGGCTCCCACGCCATAAATCGTGTGATCTCCCGGGAGATACAGGCAAAGACCTCGGGGGCGTCCTCCGGTTCGAACGGTCTGATGACCGTTCGAACCGACAAGATTTCAATATCTGACATTTATCGTTCTCGCCATCACGCGAGGGTTTCGCGCCTTGTGCAAGTCGCAGAATAGGACTTCCTCGGTGGGGGGTCAAAAGGCCTGCAATTGGTTGAGAGTGGGATTTCCCTACCCCGTCTGAACAGCGCAAATCATTCGGCTCGTGGGCGAGAGCCTGCCAGTGGACGGGCGGGGGCACGGGGAGAATCCTGGGAGCGGTGGCGTACGGGTTCGGATAGCGTCGGCTTGTCCGACGTTCCTCGCCTTGCCGCCGCGGCGTCAGCACTGGCCGCCCCGGCTTCCGACGTGTGTAATGGTGCCGCTCGCCGAACTCTCGCACGCCGTCGAAATCCCATTGGAAGCCGCCATACGCGTCAGGATCCTCCTCCTTGAGGCGATCCACCCACCAGGCGAGTTCCTCCAGTACCGTCACCCTGTGGACGCGGTAATAGCTCGCGAGATCCTCCACGATTATCCGTTTGTTCGGGTGGCACATCTTGAGGATTTCGCGGATGTGCTCTTTCTTCCACTGCGTCGTATCGCCGACGATGCCGCGGTAGGTGACGGGCTCGAGACGCTGGCCTATCCCGAGCATCGTGTCCATCGCGCTGTGAAAATGGCGCCGCCTGTTCCAGCGGAAGGCGAACTCGCCGAGGTAGGCGTCGAGATGCTTTTCCCGGAAGCCATGGAATGTGCCCAGCGCCCAGCGCTTCAGGTTTGCGAAAACGACGTGAATCCATTTGAAAATGATGTGGGCAGGCATCGTCCTACTGCTGAGATTGATCCTTTTGAGGCGACGGCCAGGCACCTTGTCGTATGAGGCAAGTGCGTCCGTCCGCACGAACGGAACGATGCTTTGAGCCGAACGATCCGCGATGCGCGCGAGCCTGATGCGTCCGACGCCATGGTTGCCGACCGTCTCGACCGCTCCAGCGATCCATATCTGGTTCGCTCCAGCGATCCATATCTGGTTGGCTGTGCTGCTGCCGCCACCCCTCTCCAGCGCGTCCTGCTTGCGCCTATACGGGATGGCGGACTCGTCCACGTCGACAGTTCCGGAAAGCCGTGTCCGGTTGGGGTTCACCATTGCGCGCCTGAGCTTGTGGAGCACCAGCCACGCCGTCTTGTAGGAGACGCCCAGCTTAGGCTGGAGCTGCAGCGCCGAAATGGAGTTGGAGTGCGTCGCCATCAGGTACGCAGCCAGGAACCATTTGCGCAGCGGCAGGTGCGTGCCCTGCATGACCGTCCCGGCGATCACCGAGGTCTGCTTGCGGCACCCAGGCCTCTCTCCTTTGCCTGCGCATTCGAAAAGCCACGGCCGCGCCTCGAGGCGCCATGCTTTCCTGGAACCGCAGCGTGGGCATGCGAAGCCGCCCGGCCAGCGCTTGTTGAAAAGGTAGTCCGCGCATGCGTAATCATCGCGGAAAGTCTCCACGAACTTCTCGATCGACGGTGGCTTGTCGTTCTTCCACCGGGTCGGAAACAGCGCCTCGCCCATGCCGACGCCAATAAGGCAGGCGAGGCGGTCCGTCAGCAACAATCGCTAGATATGGTTACCACCTGAGCGAACGGGATAAGCGGTTGACTGTGTGCTCTGATCCCCGATAACTGGATCGTTTTTGGTTAGAGTTTTTCGCTGTATTTTCCCGGCTGGGAGAAGGAGCGGAACGATGAATGTGTTTCGGCGTGGAATAAGGGCTCTGACTCAGTTTTGATGACATTGTGACGTCGGCTGGTACTGGTTTCACAAAAGGAGTCAATGCCATAGGCCAGACCCTCCGAACATCGACTCTCGTCCCGCGCGGCTTTGTTGTTGAAGATGCCGCCAGCACGGTCGACGCGACGCTCATCACGATCCGACCTTTGAGCATGGCGAGTGCCTGTCCGGGCTGTGGAACGAGATCGGACGGATCCACAGCCGGTATCAGCGGCGCTTGGCGGATCTGCCTTTGGCTGGAAAGCCTGTTCGGCTGGTCGTCCTGAGCCGGGTTCCACTGCGACGCGGTTCTGTACGGCCGGCGAATCTACGCCGAGCGCTTTGACGAGGTCGTCCCGACGCCATGGGCGCGGCGAACCGCTCGCCTCGACGATATCGTGCATCATATTGGGGCTGTTCTGGGCGGGCGCCCGGCAGCGGGCTTCGCCCGGAGGCTGATGCTGCCCGTGAGCAACGACACCCTACTGCGCGTCGTGCGGCGGCGCGGCAACCCGGGCTTCGTTCGGCCAGCCGTGATCGGGATCGACGACTGGGCGTGGCGACGCAACCAGCGCTATGGAACCCTCATCTGCGACCTGGAGCGGCGTAAGACCATCGCATTGCTGCCTGACCGGGAACCAGCGACGGCTCAGGCCTGGCTCTCGGACCAGCCTCAGATCGGCATCGTCGCCCGCGACCGTGGCGGTGGCGGAAGGCGGAAAAGGTCGATGGTGGCGCCATGAGTCGGGCGTCCTCGGCGTGGACCATAGCGCGGCCGATGACCGTCGGTCGCGACAACCTCTCCAAGTCCGAAACCATCCTTGTCGCCGCGATTGAGGGCGGTGTGCCCCAGCTGGTCGACGCCCGAGGAATCATCGCCGCCTTCCAGGCCATGATCCGCAAGAAGTCTCTCGTCGATCTTGAGCCATGGCTGGAGCGAGCTCGATCGGGCCTTGTTGCCCCTTCGCCAACGGCATCGTCAAGGACCGAGCGGCGGTGAGCGCGGCGATCACATCTCCCTGGTCCAATGGCCAAACCGAGGAGCAGATCACCAAACTCAAGCTCGTTAAGCGCCAAATGTACGGCCGAGGAAAACTCGACCTACTCCAGGCGCGCGTCATCGGTTCTGCGTAGGCCCCATCACCACCAAAAGTGCGTCAGAGCCAAAACTGGACGCCGATCTGGAGTGCGCCCCTAGGGGTGGACACTGATCAGGCTGGGGTTTTGGAAACGATGACGTAATTGCTGCCGTCGCTCCTTTGAACGAAGACTCGGCTGACGGCAAAAGCCGCCGACCATTGAGATCAAGGAGGCCGCAGTGAAGGAATATGTCGGACTGGATGTGTCGCAGAGGGAGACGAGCGTCTGCGTGGTCGATGATGCTGGAAAGACGGTGTTCCAGGGAAAGGCGAAGTCCGATCCGGGAGCCTTGACGGAGTTGCTGCGTAAACGTGCGGCTCACGCCGAGCGCATCGGATTTGAGACGGGGTGCCATGTCCAGCTGGCTCTGGCACGAGCTGAAAGGGGTCAGGTTGCCGGTTGTCTGCCTTGATGCTCGGCATGCAAATTCGGGAGATATGCGAGACGCGGGTGCGCTACGGCTACCGTCGCGTCCATGTGTTGTTGCGCCGGGAGGGGCGGCTCTCCCTCATGTGACTTTCGACAGCCACACTTTGGCACATTGCGATGCCGGGAGCGGAGGCCGTCCACCTCCTCAGGTCAGCAGTCGAGAGCCCGTATCTCATCATATCGGGGAACAGCCACTTTCCAGAATTCTTGATCTGATCCTTCTGGCTAGGTTGTTCGATATGGCGCCCCCAAGTTAGCTGGCCGCGCGTAGCCGTCGAGATTGAACGAAGGCCTTTAGATCGTTGGAACCCAGCGCCTGCCCGAAGGCATAGCCTTGCAGTATATCGCAGCCCAAGCCCTTGAGTACACGTGCGTGGTCCATCGTCTCAACGCCTTCCGCTACGATCTCAATGCCCAAYGACTGGCCGATTTCGATGATCGACGAGACGACCTGCCTTCGTTTCGCCGATGCCACAATTGGGATGACCAGTTGCCGATCTATTTTCAGCCGGCGAGGCTGCAGTTTAAGCAGGCTGACTATGGAGGCATAGCCGGTACCAAAATCATCGATTTCTATATCAATGCCAAGCTCCTTGATCCGATCGACATTCCAACTCACCAGATCATCGTCTCCATCAAGGAAAATGGACTCTACTAGCTCAAATGAAACTGTGCCGTTCTTTATTTGGAGTTCTTCTAAGCTCTCGATAAGTCCTTCATCTTGGAGGCGCCGTGCGGAAACGTTAACCGATACACGTGGTATATGAAGATCCGCGGCAGACCATTCTTCAAAATCTGAAAGTGCTTGGTTCAGTATGGATCGATCGATCGTCGAGACGACATTTAGTTCCTCTGCAATCCTGAGGAAGACATCTGGCGCTAGAATACCCTTATTTGGGTGCCTCCATCGCGCAAGCGCCTCGACACCGACAATTTCTAGCGTCTTTGCGTCAAATTGAGGCTGGTAGAAGGCTATAAACTCATTGCGCTCGAGGCCGCCGAGAATTTCGTCGGCGATCCGCTTTGAATCGACGATTTCGCTTTGCATCATCTCTGTAAAGAATTCGTGTCGATTGCGCCCACGCCTCTTTGCCCGGTAAAGCGCGATATCCGCGTTCACCAACAGTTGCTTGGCTTCGATGTGTTTCGCGCTGTCGACTGCTATTCCCACGCTAACACCAAAACGACACCTATGGCCTTGGTAGTAGACGGGTTCGCGCATCTGGCTAATTATCCCCTCTGCCAACTGCGCCAGTTGTTTGATATTGTTACCTATCGCGCACAGGATAACGAATTCGTCACCTCCGATCCGCGCGACGAACGCCCGATTATCGACCTTGGATTGCAGGACGGTAGAGGCGTGTACCAACATCGCGTCACCCGCGGCGTGGCCAAGCGTATCGTTGATGTGCTTAAACCGATCCAGATCGATGTGAAGCAGGGCCGCACAGCCGCCATCGCGCCGTGCGTTTGCCGCGTACTCCTCCAACATCTGGTCGAGGTAACGGCGGTTAGGCAGACCAGTCAGCGAATCGTGAAGCGCAATATGCTCTATGCGCGCCTTGGCCGCCTCGAGTTCCGCATTTTTCGAGTCGGACAGCTGTTTTGCGCGAACCAGATCGCTGTTCAGCAGAACGTCGGCTGTCACGTCCCATTCCGCACCAATCATTTTGGGCGTCTCGGTTGGGGCCTGGTATATGGTCGCCTTCGATCTAACATGGCGAATCTCGCCATCAGGACGAACAATACGGTACTCCGACGAATAGGATCCACCGCTGGCGACAGCACTGTCGAAGTCCGCGTGGGCGCCTGCCAAATCCACAGGGTGAATCGCGCCCGCCCAATCAGTGTAGCCGCGGCTCCCTCCATCGCAGGGTTTGCCGTATATTTCATTGACCCGGGCGTCCCACGAGAGATCGTTGGTTGCGAGATTATGCTCCCAAACCCCGATGCCCGATGCCTCCAGTGCGAGTTCGAGGCGCCGCGACAAGCGCCGCAATTCCGCATAATTGCGTTGTCTTTCGCCAAGCAGACGGCCTGTTGCCCAAAACGGAATCACAATCAGGGCTCCGGCTGCAGCCATGATAGCGCGCAAGAACCAGGCGTTGCTCGGAGTCGATCGCCAACCCTTCTTGGGGATAGCCGCGATCTGCCACGAACCGGACGGAAGGAGAACCTCAGCTGTCACGGGATTCTTCTTACGTATGTCAGGATCGCCGAAGAACTGAACTCCACTTGGACCAAGAGCGTCCTTGCCAATTAGGGCCACGTCAATCCCGAGATCATCGTCAAACAGCCCGCTCGCCTCGTAAAGGCGCTGCAGATCGACAACTGCGGAAATGATGCCCCAGAATCGTTCAGTATCGCCCGCACTCGGCACAAAAACTGGAAATCGGCCGATTAAGGCCTTGCCTCCTTGCTTCAGGTCAAGGGGGCCAGCAAGAACAAGCTTGCGTTCGTCACGCGCCCGTAGCGCCGCCTCACTCTGCCGTTCATCCTGCCGGTAATCGAGGCCCATCGCCCTTTCGTTTCCCTTCATTGGGTACATCAGGGAAATGACCAGATCGGGCGCGCCGGCAATGTTACGCAGTTGCGATCCCTCGCGAAACAGGTTGCTCGCGAGTGTAGCGAAGCGTTGCTGCCCCATATATGGCTCAGTTACGACCGCAGCGACCAACCCGCGCACGAGTTGAAGGTTTGCGCTAATATTCCTTTCAAGCTTGGCGCGGACAAGATTGACCTTAACCAGGACATCGGCACGGTTGGCTTGATCCGATAACGTCGTGTTCTGATGGTCCGCATATGCCGCGCAGATGGCGATAACCAAAATTGCCATTGCGGCCGGAATATTTGCCGACGAAAAAGCGGCCCGCTTTACATCTCCAAACCTAAAGCCGAAAAGAGCCAATAAGGTGAACTCCCTTGGAATTCAGGTGCTTGGATGGACACGACGGCCGAACATTAGCGTTCATTAATTAATTTTGACCTTCATGATCTGCAAAACTTTGCAGTTTCTACCTCTCTGGTTGGCTTACACGAGCAGCAGAACAGCTAGTGGATTGATTCCAACGTTTGGTGCCCGCGCCTGACGGCAGCGATGATTTCGTCGGGAGTCGGCCTTCCAGATGAAGGGCCTCGGCTCTTGGTTGTGCTCCGTGGTGAAGCGGTTGATGGCGGCCTGGAGATCGACGACGGAGTGGAAGACGCCGTATTTCAGGCGGCGGCGCGTGAGTTTGGCGAAGAAGCCCTCGACGGCGTTGAGCCAGGAGCACGATGTTGGCACGAAATGGAAGGTCCATCGTGGGTGTCTGGCCAGCCAGGCGAGGACCTTGGGCTGCTTGTGGGTGGCGTAGTTGTCGAGAATGACGTGGGCGGCCTTGGTGGCCGGGAGTTCGGCCTCGACTGCGTTGAGGAAGCGGATGAACTCCTGGTGCCTGTGGCGCTGCATGTTGCGCCCGATGACCGAGCCATCAAGCACGTTGAGCGCGGCAAACAGGGTGGTGGCGCCGTGGCGCTTGTAGTCGTGCGTCATCGTGCCGCCACGGCCAGGCTTCAGGGGCAGCCCCGGCAGGGTGCGGTCAAGCGCCTGGATCTGGCTTTTCTCGTCGACCGACAGAACGATGGCATGGGCGGGTGGGGAGACGTAGAACCCAACCACGTCGTGCAGCTTTTCGGCGAAGGCCTTGTCATTGGACAGCTTGAAGCGACGCCAGCGATGTGGCGCAAGACCGTGGTCGTGCCAGATCTTCACAACCGAAGACGCCGCGATGCCGACCGCTTTGGCCATTGCACGGACGGTCCAGTGCGTCGCTTCGTGATCGGGCGGCTCCAGCGTCAGCGCCACGACCTTGTCGACCACCCCCGGCTTCAGAGGCGCAATGCCAGGCGGCCGAGTCTTGTCGCGCAGCAGGCCATCGACACCTTCGGCCATGAAACGCTCCTGCCAGCGCCATACACAGGTCTTGGATTTGGTCGTCACCGCCATGATCGCCACGATGCCCAGACCATCGGCGGTCAGCAGGATGATCCGCGCACGCCAGACATGCTTCTGGGGCGAACTTCGCGCTAAAACGATCGCCTCAAGCCGCGTCCTATCCCGATGCCGTTACGTCGATGCCGATACCTGTGCGCATCCCGGCAGCCTCGCGTGCCACGCTCCAGGGTGGAATCCCTGCGGGACTCCTTTGTCTCGATCAATCCACTAGGTGGTCCCTGGGCGTCGTCTCGATGTCCATTATCCGCAAGTTGAGAGAATCACCCTGGTACGGCCAATCTGGCGACCCACATGCCCGCTTGGCGGTGCCAGACGCTCCCGCCTCGGGGCGCGGCGCATCCTCGGGCGCCTGCAGCGCCACACACGCCAAAGCACGCCAGCTGGCTGAACAAGATAGAAATCGAGGTCTGGTGCTGCCATGGGTGTCGATCGCCGTATCGAAAGCCGCAATGCCTCCTTGCCGTTGTTGCAACCTACGAAATGCAAGTGCCGCCCGCATCAATTGGATGTTCTTTACAGAGGGAGTCAGAGGCCTACCCCGATTTGTTAGTGTGCCTCGGAGACCGTCGGAGCAACAAGAAATGGGGTCATACCGACGCTCCTCTTGGTCGCGCCTATGGAGTAGGCCATCGGGATCTTGGGAGTGTCCTCTGGCAAGCGGTACATATTGGCGCCTGCCCTCACCGCGAACGAAAAGTGCTGCCACGATACTCTGTCGTGTTCATTTAGAAAGTCGAGCGTCAGCCCAGCTGAAATTAGCGCATTTACTACGTCACTAATTGGGTGGATCCACTCATAATAGCGGGAATGTTTCAGAATGCGTTCGTCGCCGGTATAGGTTAGATCCTCATTCCAGGCGAGCGGCCTAGCTATCGGCGTTCGCCAGTCGTGTTTGAACTCCAGCGCTGCAGCCTTGCGATCACACTGGAACATTAGTGGGTGGCCCTCTGCCATGTAGAGACGCCCGCCCGGTCGCAGAAGAGCGCTAACAATCCGCGCCCAGCGGAACACGTCGTCCAACCAATTTACCGACCCCCAGGTAACGTACGCGATATCAAATTTCCTGCCTAGCGCTTCGACAGCCTCGAATAGTGGCGCTTCCACGAAGCGTACATCCGTGCCCGCTTTCGCAGCGAAATCCCGCGCAGCCGCGATCGCTGTCGGCGAGAAGTCGAGACCGGTAACGCTGCCCGCACCAAGATGCTTCAGGCTGATTGTGTCCAGCCCGATATGACACTGCAAATGGATAATGTCCTTGCCGACAATATCACCAACCTCGCCCGTTTCCAGTTCGTAGAGGTTGGACCCGCCAGCCAGGACATTTTCGATCTGATAGCTGCCGGTAGAATCGGTCGAATGGATTTCGGCTCGATCATCCCAATTAAGACGGTTCGCACCCAAATACGGTTCCAATCAAACCTCCTGTTCACGCCGTGGCTACGGTGTGGTAAATAAATCCTTAAAGTAATCCTTGCAGCGAAAGGCCCTGGCGTCAATGGAGGGAGGCTGCTCCACCCTAGCTGGCTATTGAAAGTTGCCGACCGTATCGGCACTAACCCCGCCGTGTGTGGATTTTTGATCGTGAGTTCGTGGGCTTGCCGAAAAGCCACCGCACTGGCCTCCGCCACGCCGCAGCCTGGTCGTCCTTTTGCAGTTGCTAAATAGGCGGCAGAGGATTCACCTTAGTCATTTCCCAGTCGCTGCGACTTCTTGCTCGCAATTGGTGCCGCGGCCCACCCTGTCGTCGAGCCTACACATCGCCCGCAAGTGCCAGTAATTTTGCACTCTCAGCATAGGTGTCGCCGGCCAGCAAGCGGCGCTGACGGGTTGCGGCCATAGATGAATGGCATCGCAACCAAAATACCCCCTCCGAGCATCGCTACGATCGTCAATTTGGCGGCCCAGACCTTGGCTGATTCACTGGGAGTTGCAGCAACAAATTCTGAAGATCGGAAATCGCGAATGGCTTGGCAAGAACAGGACTGCCAACGTAGGCAGGATCAAGTCCTTGCGAGCCGTAACCGGTCGCGAAAACGAAAGATATGCCGCGCTCTTTGAGGACGTCAGCGATGGGATAGCTAGGCTGACCGTCCAGGTTGACATCGACAATCGCAAGATCAAATGCCCCCGTCCGGGCAAGGTCAAGACCCTGCTGCATGCGCGATGCCACAGCAGCGACTTCATGTCCCATTTCTGTCAACATGTCTTCGACCAGAAAAGCAACCATCGCCTCATCTTCAATCACAAGAACGCGAAGTTTCGTGGCTAGATGGCCCATGAATTCGATCCTCATTACAAGCGGCAAGAACGATTATACCATCGGCAAGCTGATTTCGCAGACGACCCCGGCGGGGTGGAACGAGAGCGCTACCTCTGCATTGAATTCGCTATGCAATGCACGCGCCAGAAGACGGCTGCCAAAACCTTTATGGCTCGGCGATCGGACCTCTGGTCCGCCGCTCTCTTCCCAATGCAGTGCAAGCTGTTGCTCTGGATCTGACCCAAGAACGTCCCATCGGATCTCGATGCGTCCCTCCTCGTTTGCCAAAGCACCGTATTGGGAGTTCGTTGCGCTCCCGCCGAGATGGGAGGTTGGCATCATGGACCAGCCAGGGATGGCGGTATCGGCTTTTGACTGCGAGATCCTTCGCAGGGCATTCATAAGACTCGTCATTGAAGACAACATTCCCAAGGCCAAGTGGCGAACGCTCGCCGCCGAATTCTTTAGCGACCTCTGCGTGGTCATGGACGCGCTGCCAGAGCCGCTCGCGCATTTCCCGGTTCCAGGTGATGAACGCCGACCCGACATAGCGCCCCGTGCCTCGCTCTGCCATCAGGGCAAAGGATGGTTTGCCCGCCTCGCGCTCCACACCGAGCAGTTCGAATTCGTCGATACGCCTTGATCTTCAGCCAGGCCGTCGAGTTGCCGCTCCGATACTTACAGTCTTTGCGCTTCGAAACCATGCTTTCACCCGGCCTTGTCGACCAGTTCGAAGATCGCCTTCGCATCGCGGGGGAGCGCATCGCTGAATTGGATGCGAAGGCCGGGCGGAATTATCGCGTAAAGCCCAGCGCGGCGGTCTTTGAGCGGCATATCGCGAAGACGCAACTCACCGAAGTTCGACAAGCCCGCATCTTTCAAGACTATGATTTCGCCGTCGACGATCGCACTTTCCGCGCCGAGGGCGCAAGGCACACCACAGCTTTCGCTAGTCCCGCTATGCCCCCAAATGAAAAGTCCGCTACGGTCAGGCGGGACTTTTGTGGATGGCTTTGATTTTGATTGCATCGCCTTTTTAGGAAGCCCTAATATCATCGCATTGGAATCGGCATTCTGGGAGGACGTGTCATGCCTAAGGTTTCGGATCTTTTCTTTAAGACGGCCGTCGTTTGGCTCATTCTGGGCATTACCGCTGGCTTGCAGATGGCGATTTCGGGCGACCACGGCGCCTTTCCGGCGCATGCACATATCAATCTGCTCGGATGGGTCACAAGCGCAATCTTCGGCGGCTACTACGCCCTTAACCCGGCTAAGGCAGAGCGGAAACTCGCAATGGTCCACTACGGCCTCTACAACGTCGGCTTGGTGGTGATGTTGCCGGCCCTGTATTTGATGCTGCAAGGCAATACCGCTCTTGAGCCGGTCGTCGCGGTCGGCTCGCTAATCGTGGCAGCTGCGGTGCTGCTTTTCGCCTTCATGGTTTTCTCAAGTGCCAGCGTGCGCTCGGCGTCTGAGTTATCGCCGGCCACGCGCTGAACCGGCCGCTTAGCGAAGACAAGCTCGCCACCCGCGACGCAGCGGGCCGTCGAAGCATAGCGCCGCTCAGGATTTCTTGTCGCCGTTTCCTTGTCGGAACGAGGATGGACAGGTGTTTTCTTCGCATCCGTTTTCAGTGGCGGATCTTTGGTCACTTATAGAACCAGCGATCCCGACTAGGCGCACTAGCGTTAAGGGTTAGGCCCAATAGGAGACCTAATGCGGCGCCGAGAATGAAGACCGTCGACACCGTACCCGGATTGTCTTGGACGGCACCGGAGACGGATTGAGCCCCGGTCCGGAGCGCCTGGGCTGTACGTCCTGCGCGATCGGTTGCGCTGTCATACCAGCCGGCTGCTTCCTCGACGACGTCTTGTGCGCGCTCGGACAGCGATCGATTGATCTTGTTGATCTCGCGCTTCAGCTGCGCAACCTGCTTCTCCAAGGCTTCCTGAGCTTCGCGCTGCGTCGGTTTCGGTGCGGCGGCTTCTTTCTGTTCGTCGGCCATGTGTCTCAACCTCCTTATTTCAGTTCTTAACGGTTAGCCGCTGCGTAAGGTTCCTGTTCAGCGAAACAGCCCGCCACTGTGAGGCAGCTGGCACCCGGAGGTGCAACAAAGGCCGTAGATCCGCGTTCGTCCAAAGGAGCCTCGAAAATGGACCCGGCAACCTCAGCAGTGATGATTCTGCTTTCGTGCAGCCCAATTGACGCTCTTGTCTGCAAACCGATTGAAATGCCGCCTGCGATATTTGCATCGCTTGACCAACTTGGGTGGCGTTCGGAGCGCGATTGGGCAGACGGTGATAAGTGGGGGACTTGTCGGTTCCGTGTACTACGGATCCCGCAGCTGGCCAATATACGGTTCCTAAACTGGCATCCGGTCGTGTGTTTGGGGCGTATTAGCTATAGTCTTTATCTGCTCAACGACCTTTGGTTGTTTGTCGCTTGGTCGATCTCGGCCCCTCTCGGTGTATACCCGATGTATCCCCTATTGACCGGTCTTGCCGTTGGAAGCGTCGTGTTCCTGGTAACAGTCCGCTGGCTGCATTCTCCGAGCGCGTTTTCGAGCGGGTTGGCCATTTGGCTGGGGCGGAGGCTTACGTTGGGATCATCTACGCCAGCGCTCGATCATGCTGCGTCAGCGGTATCCGCCTGAAGCTCGTCCTGCCGGTATGATGCATCCGACGATTGCAGGCTCCCGGGCCGAGATCGTCCTTTAGTGGGCTTCCAGCGCTCGCGGCTTCAGCATCGCCGGGCCTCACAACCTCTGGACGCTTGGCGGCTCTGCTGTCATCACCTTGTCTCAACGATCCGCCTCAAACCAAGTCGTGCTGCCGTCTGGTGCGTTACCCTGATCCATTCGCCAATGTCAGGCTCTTCGCCGTGCGGGATCGTTACTGGTCCCCACGTCTTTGCTGCCGTAACAGAATTTTCGGCCTGAACCTCGGCTCGCTCTACCGCTTTGCCGTTACGCATCAACTCGACGGCGAAACTCTCCTAGTCCGTGCACCTCCGCGACCCTATCGCCCCAAGTCTTGCCAAGAAGAACTTACGACTGCGGTCGTGAGCAATCCGCTAAGGTCAACGGCCCTGTGGTGCGGATGCCGAGCTTTCTATCGGTCGGCAGCACGACCGTCCTAGCCCTCAGAGGGTGTATCGACGGAGTGCCTTCATCAGTGCGTCTTCATCGCTTGGCGTATAGCCCTGACGTTTGGGGACGCGGTGTCCTAACGCCATTCTCAAATCGCTTATTGCCATTTCGCTAAGATTTGCATGCGCCAAGTCGCACGCGGGACGCTCGGCGGCATGGCGCGCGGAACACGCCGCTTGGGATCAAGTTCGACGCCTGACGCCCCGGCCAATGATCGTGGTTTCGCCAATGAACTCTACGCCGCCCGCCTCAAGTGCTTGCTGAAGTGCGGAAACGGTACTCCTGTGAGGGCCGGTTGTTGCTCCACGGTCAAGATTGGCCACGCATGTAACAGAGACTCCCGCGGCCTCTGAGAGTTCCTTTTGTGTCCACCCCAAGATGGTGCGAGCACTGCGGATTTGTTGTGGCGTAACCATTCGAATGGCCCCTCGTAAGGTCGTCCAGAGTTTCGACAACGCTAGAACTTTCGATTCGTCTAAAATGTTCCGGAGCTATTTTAGCTTAGTCTAATGAATTGYCGGGCGTGGGTCAGGGCATGCGTTTAAAGTTCGTCGAGCCTGCGATGCCAAACGATGTGGAGAAGCCTCCAGAGGGTGCGCTGACGTCGCTTTTCTTTCATTCCGGCCATAGATGCCCTGATCAACTCGATTGCGAGGAGCGACTAAGAGAACAGATAAGCCCGTCACGGTGAGGCAGCGAGCGCGCGCGGAGCGTCGCGGCGCGAGCCTCGCCCATGAATCGGTCAGAGTCGCCGAACGCCTCTCGGAAACTGGGCCAGACAACGACCAAGATACCTAGCCCTACAAGATGTAGCGAGCGCATAGCGAGGTCTGGTCGCTCATCGGCTTGTTCGCAGGGCAGCGAGAGCGGTCTTGACGAAGTTTATTGGTGGTCTGAAGCTGGTAGAGGCCACGATACTGCATAAGCTCAGGTCTGGCGGAGTGAGTAAAGAATCGCTTCAAATTTGCTGATGTGCATAGCGCGAATGGCCCGCTCTAGGTTGACGGAATACCGGCCTCGGCAGGAGGGTGTTATCAAACTAGCTGCAGCCATCCTTCTTGCCACAGCGGCTATGATCGGCGTAGCCGTCGCAGACGAGGACGACGATTATATCGACTGCGTGCTCAATACGGCGGCAAAGATCATGAAAACGAAAGTGATCAAGGATCCAGCCGAGGCGCTCCAGGAAGCACGTAAAAAGTGCGAACCTCCACCGCGCATAACCTAGGCTCGACTAGCGCTGGGCCTCTGAGTTCGCCTCACCGAGAGCGCGCAATTCAATCTACCAGGTTCCCGGACGGACGGGACGGATTGTTATTGTGCACTGCAGCAACGATATTGCTGCATTTGCGTTGTGCACGACCGTGCCATTCCGGCGCACAAGGACACCGACTTGCGAAATATATCGGATACGATCGCTCGCCTGAGCGCGATGCACGCGCGGTCAGCAGCCGGTTCCGGGGAACGGAACGACGCTCACTTGTCCGAAATTACAGGGTTCGGGTCCAATCCCGGCGCATTGCGCGCACGGCTTTATCTTCCGAAGACCCTGGCCCGGCAGGCGGCGCTGGTCGTCGTGCTGCATGGCTGCACCCAGAACGCGGCCAGCTATGATCATGGCGCGGGCTGGAGCGAGCTCGCCGCCGAGCATGGTTTTGCTGTGCTTTTTCCCGAGCAGCAGCGCGCCAACAACCCCAATCTTTGCTTCAACTGGTTTGTGCCAGGCGATATCAGGCGCGACAGCGGCGAGGCCCTGTCCATCCGCCACATGATCGAGTCGGTAGTCGTTACGCACGGGCTCGATCGCAAGAGGATCTTTGTCACCGGCCTGTCCGCCGGCGGCGCCATGGCGGCGGTGATGCTGGCGGACTATCCGGAACTGTTTGCCGGCGGCGCGATCATTGCCGGGCTTGCCTATGGCACTGCCTCGACCATCCCCGAAGCCTTCGACCGTATGCGCGGCCATGGCGGTCCGTCCCGAACCGATCTCCAGCGCCTGCTGCGGGCCGCCTCGCCGCACAAGGGGCCGTGGCCGCGACTTTCGCTGTGGCAGGGCTCGGCCGACGCGACCGTCGTGCCAGCCAATGCGGACGCGGTCCTGGCGCAGTGGCAAGGCGTGCACAACCTCGGCGAAAAGCCAACACGCATAGAGAAGATCAACGGCCAGACGCGGAAAGTCTGGAGCGACAGCAACGGGCGCGACGTGGTCGAGGCGTTCACCATTGCCGGGATGGGGCATGGAACGCCACTGCAAACTGGCGGCGGCGATGGTCTGGGCAAAGCAGGGCCTTTCATGCTGGATGTTGGGATTTCCTCGACACGCCACATCGCCCGCTTCTGGGAATTGACGAAGCCCGACGTGCGAGGCAAAGCCAGCGAGGTCACTTCAGCTCCCGCATTGCAGTCCTTTGCACCAACGGAAAAATCGCGGCCAGCCCGTATCGATCCCACGCCGGAGCGAGCCAATGCGCGTAGCGCGGCGAACGGGATTTCCAAGGTCATCGAAGATGCTCTGCGCGCGGCGGGGTTGATGCGCTGAATTGTTGTGGCGGAGCTTTTTGTGGCCTTGTCAAGGCCGTGTCTGGACCCTGCTGAACGAAGCGCCCACCATCGATATCTCGGGCGCAATTGCCGTCTTTCAACGACAACAGACTGTCGCACGACTCATATAGGATAGGCGAATGATAATGGGAAATCAGCGCTATCGGTTCGTGCCACCCGGAGGGAAAAATGCCTCTCCAATCTTGATTGTCGGCGTGCAGGACTATTCATCGGGCCAGCAAAAGAAGGTCCATGCCTGGCGGTTTGAGGTGCCGGCGACTTATCAAGATGCCCTACCTGATGGGACCGAATGTGATTCATACGCCGCAGCATGCGGTCACTTAGCGCGGCTGTATTTTGATGGAGATGTAGCAAAGACGTTAGGCTCAATACGGCCATGAGCAATCTCGATCGCCCGCGCGACGCGATCGGGCCTTGGCCCATTCTTGGCCGACGCCCCTGAAGCTGGTCCGCCACGCCTTCGCCGCCACCTTCTATCATACGCGGCCACGGCCTCCGATCCCGGCTTCGGTGCACCAGCTTCGGGTTCAAAAGTGAGAAGGTGGCGAAGGTGTCCGGGGATGATCTCGATGGTCTGCCTGACTTGGTCGAATGGATGCCGAAAGCCACAATGAGGATATCGGGAGTGCCGACCGGCTTGCCCTCGACCTCGATCCCGGGGAAGGCGTTCCGTGGAAGTGGTGATCGAGGCCGCGCTTTTGCTCCGCAGCATCTTGGAAGCGGCTGGCTTGGAGAGTTGGCCGAAGGTCACCGGCGGGGCAACTTGCGAGATCGCTGGCTCAATGCCTCGTGGATGCCGATCCCAACCGATAAAGCTGTCAGAGGCCGCGCAGCCCGAAAAAGCCGTATCTTTCTTGACTATCTTCCTAACGGCCGAGGCAAAACCCGCCGTTGGGGGCTTTTTCCCCGCGAGCGCGGCCGGCTTCCCCATTGCCCATCCTGTCACTTGGGGCCAGGCTGAACGAGGCATCCGGCCAGATGCCTTGGATCTCGCCCATCCCTTCAGAGCCAGCGGCCGAAGGGCGGCATAGTCCGAGCCGATTGCCCTGATCCAGCGCCTATGAACGGAGGCGCGAACCTCGGGCGGACATGGTCGTTGCCGCCGAGATCTCAGGTCGCGCGGCCAGCGCCGTCGAAATCACGGTCGCGGAGATTCAAAGAGCATGGGAAGGTGGCGACACCCGGCCTCGTCGACAATCAAACCCTCTAGGGCTGCAATGGGAAGCTTGCTCTTTGTCCGTAACCGGATATTCGCCGCGAGCTTGTGAACCGGCACGGGTGTCATGCCGGGGTTCTGATCCAACTGCCTATCGATCTCGGCCAGCACTTCTGCATCGACGGCGTGAGGCAATGGCAACATGAGCGCTCTCCCTTCACAAAGACCGCGTGTTTGAGGGCGGATTCGCCGGGTAGGGCTCACACAAGCAGGGATAAGACCTCGCTGGTGCGTGCCATCAGAGACAAATATAGGGTGCTACCCTCGATGAGTCTCGGCCTGACGCCTGTACGGTTTTTACCAAAGGCGTCAGAGAGAGCAGGGCGGGTTAAGCTCGTTCCAGCCGCTCAGTTCGAGCGGTGAGACCCGGCTCGTGTTCACCCCTCAAAGAACACTAGTCGGGCCGACTTGCGTTTGGTGACGAGGCCGGGTGCGTATCGTCACAGCGTCCGACCTGGCCGTCTTCGCACTCCAATGCCATGCGGGCCCGACACAGGGAACGGCGCAAGCAATCCAGCAGGACTTCGTCGGCTGTTGAGGGTAGACCTGCGCGCCGGGCGCGCTCGACGATCCTGTCCTGCAACGAGTCGGCGTTTTCATAATGGCCCACGATCGCAGTCAAGAATTCCAGGTGGGAGGTGTGCGACGTTTCGCCCAGGTAACGCCGCCGTTCTCCAAAGGTCATGGCGATGCCGGCTCACCAACCAACCGCGCGTACTCGGCCTCGGGCTGGCCATATGAGCCGTTCGCCAAACAGATGAGGCCATCTCGGTCGCGGACAACAACCTCGCCACGATTGGACCGGATGAGGCCGCGGCCCTCCAGCACTTGAAGCGCCACCGTCACGCCAGGCCGCCGCACACCCAGCATGACCGACAGGAACTCATGGGTCACCGGCAGCCGGTCGCCCGCTATGCGGTCGTCGCACATGACCAGCCATCTCGCCAACCGGACCTCAAGCTTCAGCCTGGCATTGGCCAGGGCGGTATAGCTGGTCTGGACGTGGGCGTAATGGACGTAGCGCAGCAGAAAGAGCCGCAGGGTGGGCCTGTCCGAGAGCGCCTGCGCGAATGGCGTTGCGTCCATGCCGAGGACCTCCGCCTCCACCTGGATGTAGCAATCGTGCGGGGACCGGTCGCACCCCATGACCAGTGCCGAGCCGGTCATACCCTCGAAGACCGATGACGCGAATTTCGGCGTCGAGTTCTGGCCGTAGCTTCGCCACCACCGAGCCGATACCCGCCTCAAAGAAATAGACGGTCTCAATCGGGGTGTTTGCGGTTTCGAGTTGCGTCCTGAGCAGGAGACGTTCCTTGCGCAGGTGCGGCTTGAGCAAGGCCAGGTCTGCCGTACTCATGAGCCGCAGCAGCAGGTTCCTGTAGGGGCATTCCGGCTCGTCATGTGGCGATTGCCACACCCGGTCATTTTGATGGAGAATACGGATCGCTGAGGTGTGGGAACTGCCCATGGCTTCCTCCGGCTTGGGGTGGAAGCATGTTGGTCGCTCACAGCCAGCGATGCCCTTGCGTTGATCGCTGATGCGGGGACAGTACACCGAATGGGCCGAAGAGTCCGGAAAAGATTAATCCAGCCACTGACGGCGTGCCGGTTGCCCGGCATGAGCGAAACCCGAGAGGGAGGGCTAGCTGGCGTTGGGGCAGTGCCGGTGGTTTTTCCGATTTGGAGGAATCACTTTGTGCCCGGCGGCCACGTAACCGATCACCAGATGAGGCTCTACATGAAGTTCCGTCAGACCAATTCGACAGCCGTCGCGGCGGCAAAGGCGTCGATCAGCACAGCCACGGCCTATCGCATCGAGAAGTATTCGAAGCTGCCCTCGCAGAAGAAGGCGCCGCGGGAACGACGCCGTGCCGATCCGCTTGCCGATATTTTTCAGACCGAGGTCATGCCGATGCTGCAAGCGGCGCCCGGCATTCGCGCGATAGCTATCTTCGAGGAGATGCTGCGCCGCCACCCCGATCTGGGCAACGGCATTCGCCGCACGCTGGAGCGGCGCGTCCGCTCCTGGCGCGCCGTCCACGGCGCGGAGCAGGAGGTCATCTTCCGACAGGTGCATGAGCCCGGCCGCCTCGGCCTGTCGGATTTCACCGACATGGGCAAAGCCGGCATCACGATCGCCGGCCAGCCGCTCGACCACCGGCTCTATCATTTCCGGCTCGCCTATTCCGGCTTCGAGCATGCTCATGTCGTGCTCGGCGGCGAGAGCTTCGTCGCCCTGGCGGAAGGCCTGCAGAACGCGCTGTGGTCTCTCGGCGGGGCTCCCCGCGAGCATCGCAGCGACAGCCTCTCGGCGGCATTCCGCAACCTGGACAAGGACGCCTGGGAGGACCTGACGCGCCGCTACGACGAACTGTGCGGCCACTACGGCATGACCCCTTCCCGCAACAATCGCGGCATCGCGCATGAGAACGGCTCCATCCATGTCGGCGATGCTGTCGGCGGCGTTCTCGAGCTCGTTGGCGAAGGATGTTCGGGGCATGGCTCCCATCCTGAAGACAACAGCGGAATAATACACAGCAATTCAATTGAACTCTGCCAGTTTTGAGACATAAGCGAGTAAAAAGCGTATGCTCGCCCGGCGTGCTGCCATCCGAGGAAGCCGTCCTTGGCCTCTATGGCTCCGAACCGATCCACGAAGGCGAAGCTCTGGCTAAGGCGATCATTGAGAAGTCGAGCGTCTGACGAAGCACATTCCGAGCGTTCGATTGCGGATGCATGTTCCTCGAGGCTGGGTAGCGCCTAGCGGCAGAGATCGATTACGCCGAACCCGAAGAACTGACAATGCCCGCGATGCGGATAGCGACGGTCTTGATCAGATCCGATCTCGTCAGCCCCATTTCTACTGCGATGTCAGACAGCGTATCCTGAACGCCAGGATCGAGATCGATGCCGCCGGTGTTTCGGATTACCAGCGCGGCGCGTCGCAGCATGATTTGAAGATCAGCGCGGGGAACGTCTGCGATGCGGTCGGACGCCTGCTGCAATTATCGGCGAAGGTTCGAGTGGGTCATTAGTGCCTTCCTCCCAAGAGATATTGATCGCCGTCGGCCCGATGCCCGCGACAGAACCAAAGTGATCGTGCGAAGCCGAACGGCGCGCGCATGCCACATCCAACGTGCTCGCAAGTGTGGTTCTGAATTCGCTGGCTTTCGCGCAACGGAGCTACCATGCCTCGGCAAGTCTGGCTGGTTCATCGCTCATAGGGGATTGATCGGCCCGACCAATGCGGGATGGTCGTTGGGCTGCTTGTTAATGAGGGTCGAGTTGACGTCGCGGCCAACGCGATTGAACTGCAGTTGTCCGTCGATGTCGTGGCTGAGAATGTCTTTCAGGTGGTCCTTGGGCGTAGCCGGGTCCAGCCACGCATTTCCCTGACAAAGCGCGGTAAGAGGCACCTCCTTCTCGGCGGCTCGCAAAAGGAATCCCTCTTTTCGCCCCAATCCTGAAGGCACCTGGTGCTTTTCCGTCTTCAACCGCACGAGGGTTAGATCGTGGAAAATAACTATGTGTCGCAAAAATTTGCAAGTTCCATAAGATAGATTACGCGACTTTCACCAGTAAAAAGTGAATATTTCTCAACATTGCTAAATTTTCGTCGCGCTTAACGCAAGTCCTATATGTGCTTATCAGAGGATACGCCGGCTCGATAGCAGCACTACGGGCAAATGAAGTTTTGGTTCGTAGATGGATTACTTAATATCAATTTTAGACGCGGTGACGCCAATCTGCGAGCTCTTCTATATGAGGCCGCGACCGCGATCTTGACGCGCACTTATGCGGAAAGTGAATTGCGAGCCTGGGGGTTCAAACTTCGTGAGAAACTCGGGTCAAGCGGGCCGCTGTCGCCGTCGCCCGGAAGCTGGCGGTCATCATGCATGCCATGCTGAAATCAGGTGAACTGTTCAGTCGGACGACCCCTACAGCATAAATTTTTACCGTCGATTGCGCCGAGACGTCCCTGCCGGGACGTGAGCTGGCCCATTCCGAGAACAGGCGTTGCACCGTCAAGCCATCTTGACGCGTGCGCTTCATACAGTGGAAGGGCCGTTCCGTGGAGACCCATCATGCAGCGACATCATATCGACTGCGAAGACGACCGTGCTCCCGGCATACGACACTTCGTGCGGCAAAAAGGGCTGAAAAAGGGCTTGGATTATCGGCTGCGATTAGACGACGCCTGAAGGCACCCGAAACCCTCAGCATGTCGGACGTTGAGACTGGCTGTGCCGTTTCCTTAAGGCGGACATCGGCCGTGAATATGCTTGTGGACGCTGGCGCCCAAATTAGCCCAGATCAAACACCTAGATGTTTAGTCCCGGCATTTGGTGGAGCGGATTGAGAGTGAAGCGCTCGGGCTGGGAAGCCCATGCCTTGCAGATGAACTCGTAGGGCGTGAGGCCTTTGAGGGTCTTCAGCCTGCGGCCGAAGTTGTAGGCTGCGACGAAGTCAGCAAGGTGGCTACGTAGTTGGTCGTGATCGTCGTAGTGGAACCGCTTGACGGTTGCGTCCTTGATGGTGCGGTTCATGCGCTCGACCTGGCCGTTGGTCCATGGATGCTTCGGCTTTGTGGTTCGATGTTCGATATCATTCTTGGCACAGGCGTATTCGAAGGCATGGGCTCGGAATATCTCGCCACTTCCCTGATCAGCGGAACGGCCGAACCGCCAGCGCCTGGCGTGGTGAACTGGATGCCGTTGTCGGTGAGAACGGTGTGGATCCTGTAGGGGACGGCCGCGATCAGGCGTAGCAGAACTCTTTGGAAATGGCTGTCGGAGCCTTCTCGTGCAGTTCGACGAAGGCGAACTTCGAGGTCCGGTCGATGGCGACGAACATGTGTAGCTTGCCCTGTTGGGTTCGGACCTCCGCGATATCGATATGGAAGAAACCGATCGGATAGGCCTTGAACTTCTTCTTCGCCGGCCTGTCGCCCTTGACATCCGGCAATCGGCCGATGCCGTGGCGCTGCAGACAACGGTGCAATGAAGAGCGCGTCAGATGCGGGATCGTCGGCTGCAACGCGTAGAGGCAATCGTCGAGCGGCAGCAGCGTGTAGCGGCGCAAGGCGACAATAACGGCCTCTTCCTCGACAGACAGAAGCGTCGATCTCGGCTCCTTGGGGCCGGTGGGCAGATCGGCGGTCGAACTCCGCTTCTTCCACTTCGCGACTGTTTTGGGGTTGATGCCATAGCGCTTCGAAAGCGCCCTCAGGCTCGCTTGACTATGTTGTATCGCTCGACGGATCGCCTCTGTCGTTGTGGCGCTCCCATGCAGAATCTGGCCCATAGCGCATCCTTTGATTCGGACGACAATGATGAACCATCAAAGCCTGGGATCAAACAGCTAACTCTGCTTTACAGCGGGCCTCAGCGACGCTGCGAGGCGGAGCAGGTCGACCCGACGCTGTTGCCCGGTCTTTTCGAGCAAATGTCGCGTGTGGGACTTTAGCGTGTTCGGTGAGATTGAGAGGGTCCGGGCAATCTGATCGCTGTCTCGGCCATTGATCGTGAGCTCGAAAATTCGCGTCTCGGCCGGCGACAGGTTGTAGAGGATCGCCGCCGCGTCCAGAACGTATTTCGGGTCGTCACCGCGCTCGGCGACGAACACCGCGGCGACCGCTTCGCCGGGAACTCCGGAGCGCACGGAGCGACCGCCCAGCGGGAGCACGTGCACTACGAACGGCTCGCGGTCGGTTCCCGTGCCGGGGATCGCGATGCCGCGCCGACCGAGCGGGCCGTCACCCTCCGCGGCGGCGAGGATTGCCGCGGAGAGCCCGCCGGGCACGATCTCGCCTTTGATATCCAGGCGACCCACGCGATCGACCAGAGGATTGCGGTTCGCCATCGCCTCGCGAGCAGCAGCGTTGGCATGTATGATGTTCGCACGACGATCGACAATGACCACGCTCGAACGCACAGCGTTGACGACCGTCTCGAACATCGTGCGCTGCCTGCGTTCCTCATCGAGGATGCCCGTGATCAAAGCAGCACGCCGAAGGTGTGGGGCGATGACGCGGAGCCCCGCTAGGACGTCTTCGGTAATGGGTCCCTCGTCCCGATGCCGACCTAGGCCGACATTGCCAATGCGGAAGCGGTCCCGGGTCAAAAAGATGCCGATGCTGTCGATTATCCCCTCTGGCGCGGCGAGGTCGAGGTAGTACTTGTTGGACTCCAGCGTCAGTTGATTGGTCACGCTCATGACGTTAATTGGTTCCTCGAGCGGCATGCCCTCAATGCTCTCCGGACCTCCGAGCAAGTCGATAAGTTCCGCGTTATATTCCGGCTTGGCCATTGCGGCTGCCCAATGGTCCGGGATATTGACCAGGACAGAAAGCGATGCCGTTTGGGCGCGTATGTCGTTCAGCGCCATCATGACATTGTGAAGGCGGAAGTGCAGCCGTATCCGGTCCAGCGCGTCGTACCATTTGTCAGGCTCAATGACCGCGTCATAGATGGCGCCGATGAGCTCAATCAACGTGATATCGACACTGTCCATGTTCGCCCGCCCGTAGAGAACCGGAACGGACAATAGATTGGCGGCACGAAGACTGCCATAGACAATAGGAAGCGAACAACAAAAGGAGCCGCCGAACTGCGTTCATAGGAACCTGAGCGAGTTCAGTGATCACCCCTAGGGGTGATGCCACGCGACTGTCTTCATCGATATGATCTCCCTTGTGAACGGGGGTTCAGCGATGAAATTCAGGCATGGTGTTTTCAGCTTTGCAGGCGTTGCTGCAGCGGCGGCCTCCTCTATCGAGGCGACGCCAATTCAGGCTGCCCACACCAGTCCGGTGGCCAGAGAACTGGCGATTGCATTTGTCGCGACTTGGAGATCCTCGGGCGACGCCACCAGCTTCGGTGCGAGCGGCAGTGCGGGGGCCAGCGGCACCTCCGGGTTAAGCGAGGCGAGCAGCCAAGGCTCTCCACCATCTGGTGGAGGGCAGATCATGGGAGTCTCAGCAGAATATCCCGGAAAGATTAGGGGAGCTGCATGATGGGCCGCCATACTCTTGCTTTGTGCACAACCCGGCGACCATGCGTCAAGGCGCTCATGTGGCTCCTGTTTCTGCCGCTTGCACTCTGCATCAGCAGTGGCTCGCGGGCAGACGACAACGTTCTGCATATCGGAGACATCGCTGCATCTGGATTTGCCGGGGTAACCTTGCAAGCCGCCGGGCTCCCACCAGGTGTGGATCCGGCAACCAAAACCGTGATTGATCCCGACGGCGTCACGTTGCAAATCCTGGACGCGAGCCAGATTCAACAGCCGGTCAGAGACCAGCAGATCGCGCTTCCCGCCCGGAAAACCTTCAAGGCCAGGGAAATTGGCCACGTTTTCGGTCTAGCCTTCGACAACCTGCCACCGGACATGCACGGTTCGCCTGGCCTTTATGCGGCTGCAACTTCCGCCTTCGGCCTTCAAATCGTGGGACCGGACAAGGATAACGACGGCAAACCCGACCGACTGACGACTGGCGCGCCGGGCGCCAAATTTATGGACGGGCTCTTTGGCCCCGCAACGGGCGGTGGCGGCGGCGCAATCTGGAAGATCGATGCCGCGACTGGAACCCTGAAACTCTACGCGCAAATTGCAACGAACACTGGACAGGGTATCGGCGGCATAGCTTTCGATCCGGTTAGCCGCTCTATCTATGTGTCTGATCTGGATACCGGCCTCATTCACCAATATGTGGGCAACACGGCCACGCATGTGGCGCAATTCGATCACGGGCTGAAAGGCCGGCCGATGGCTGGGCAAGAGGCCATCCCGGATGATGGTAGTACCATCACACTGGACTCTCCCAATTTCGATCCCACCAAGCCCGAAACCTGGGGCATGACACCGGTGGGCCGCCGCATTGAGGCTCTCGCTGTTCATAGTGGCAGGCTCTTTTATGCCACCGCCGGGGATCATAGCATCTGGTCGATCGGCCTCGGGCCGGACGGATCTTTCCAGGACGATGCCCGTATCGAATTCGGCGCCGGCGATCCCTCCTCCGATGTGGTGGGCTCTATCGTATTTGATGGCGAGGGCGCCATCATTGCGTTCCGCAACGAAATTTTGAACAAGGGTGATTTTTCGGCATTCGCCAAGCCAGGTGCCAGTGCTGTCCTGCGTTATGTGCTCGAGACGCCCGACGACCCAAACACGCCTTCAAAGTGGACTCTGGAAGCTGCCACCTATCCGGTCGGCCAGAACGAGGAGCATGCAGACACCAGTGGCGGCGCGGCCTTGCAATATGCTTACAAGCCGGACGGTACGCTGGACACGGCCAGCTGTTCCGGCACCCTAGTGGTTTCCGGTGACGCGTTGGGGCCGCAGAAGATAATCCACGGCGTACAGATCGGGCCAGAAGACCAATGGGGTACAGCGCCTGATCCTGATTTGGACGCCGGCTTCATCGCAATTGACCCTAATCAAGATGTCGAAGGAATGCGAGGCCATGCTGGCGGCGTCGCGGCGCTGACAAATTGCGACAGCTCAAGCGGCTTCCCGCCCGTTGCCGACGCAAATCAGGCAATACCGCCCGTGCAGGACCAGAACTTCCCGCCTGTGGCTCAGGGTGGCAATGGACAGCCCATGCCGCCGGTGGACAACGGCGGCAACCAAACTTTCCCACCGGTCGACAACGGCAGCAACCAACCTTTTCCACCTGTGGATCAGGCCAACGCACCGGGCACTCTTTCCATCACGAAATCCGCTGGCGTTGCGAAGTGCAATCCCAAGGGCGGCTGCGCTTTCAATATCGACGTGACCAACAATGGCGGCGAAGTCGCCGGGCCGATTGTGATCAATGAACTGATTGAGGCCCCGCAGGCCACCCTCACGGGTGAGCCGAATGCTCCCTGGCAATGCACCAAGGCGGCGCCATTTACCTGCACCCATCCTGGCCCTGTTCCCGCCAACGGCAAGCTTTCGATGCGCGTGGTCTTCGCGCCAAACACCGCGCCGGACGTAAAGGAAATCAAGAACTGCGCCGCATTGCCCGGTGCCGTTGCACCCCAGGCCCCGATCCAGCAAGGCCAGAACCAGCAGCCGGCGGTGGCGCTGCCACCGCCGGTGGCCAGCAATGCCGGAGGCCTCGCGGTCACGTCGACACCGACGGGAGGAAGTTGCTCGCCCACCCAGGGAACTTGTGAGTTCGCCGTGACCGTCACCAACTCCGGACCGGTGCCAATCACTGGTCCGCTTACGATCAATGAAACGCTGGCCGTGGGCAGTCAGAGCCAGGCCAAGAACGACGCCAGTTCTATCCTGAAGCCGGGGGGAATGGTCTGCACGCCGAATGGCCGGGAGCTGAATTGCCAGGAACCGAATGTGACCCTCGCTCCCGGAGAGAGCCGCGTGGTCAAGGCAAGTTTCAAGGTCGACACGGTCGAGGGCGGTGCCGCGCAGTTCGTGCAAAACCACGCCGTCGTCAGCTTTGGCCCACTTGCCGGCGAGGCCAAGGCCGCAGTGGCATTTGAGGACAACAACCAGCTCCCGGAGCCGGCAGGCCCCCCTGCGGGGCAGGCGGCGCAAGGCGGTGAGCAGGCGGCCCAACAAGCTTGCGCGTCCATTCCGTTGGATCCCAATGCACCTTTCCAGAAGGGGCCGGTGGTCATCTCGAAGAAAGGCCCGGCGAGTTGCCCGCTCGTTGGCCCCTGCACCTTCGAGATCACGCTGACCAACACCACCGACGCGGCGGTGCCGGGTCCCATACCCTTCACCGACACCCTCGATATCCCGGGGGCTAAGCTTTCCGACGCGCCGATACCCGCACCGTTCAGCTGCGTCAAGGGTGGACCGCCCCTCAACTGCACCCTCGGCAACGGCGCCCAGGGCCTCGGCCCGCATGAGTCGAAAACTTTGCCGCTTACCTTCGATCTCGATCTGCCCGACGGCACCACCAGCCTGAAGAACTGCGCCGTAAAACCCGCAGCGCCGGCCGCCCCAGTGGCACCGAAGAAGAAGGCGATGCTGTTAAAACCTTCCGGAAACAATCCGCCGATGAGCTATGCCAGCTTCCGCCCGGGGTCTTTCGCTGGCGGAGGCGGCCTGCTGCATTTCGTCGCTGATCCGGGCGGCAACATTGGCGGGGTCAATGCGGTTTCAAAGGATTGCACGGCGTGGCGGCCGACAAACGGCAAATCTAGTGGCTTCAATATTCAGCAAAGCGATCATCTCAGTGTGGCCTTCGCGCCGCTGAATGTCGATCTAGGAGGAAATGTAACAGGGTCGGCCACGTTCATCGAAGACAACGGTCCCGTCAGCGGCAATGTCAGCGGCAAGATGTCGGGCAATACATTTAATATCGACGTTGCATGGAGCAATGGCTCATCCGGCCACTATCAAGGCACGATTGACGATGATGGCAAGGTAAGAGGCCGCATCAGAGCGCGCGCCACCGACGGTTCTGGTCATGTGCTCTCATTCCAAAATAACGGCGGGCCGTGGTTCAAGTGCACCAGCAGCAAGTTCTGCCAGGCCTATGCAGACGAAGCGGTTCGTTCGATGACGAACCTGGGACATGAAGGCTGTCAGCCTGCGGGGCCTGCGCAACGGTGGACGCTGGACCGGCAAAAGCACATCGATTTCTGCATGGCCCAGGGCAGCGCCGCCAATCCTACGCTCGATGCGGAAAAGCAGGCGCGTTCGGACCTTCTGGCACAATGCAAGGCCAACAGTCAGAAGGCAGCAGACGACAAGGCGAAATTAAACGACACACTGTGCGACGATTTTGCCCAGGAAAAGGTCGCGACCTTCGGCATGATCAGTCAAATGGACTGCGCCGCCAAAGCCGGGATACCGGCGGTGCTTGACGCTGCCGCGATCAAGCAGGAGTGCATGACCAAGACTCCGCTGGCGTCGCAGGACGAATTGGGGAAACTCAAGGAGCCGATGCGCGCCATCGTTGCGGCCTGCTTTGCCGAAGTGAAGGCGAAGGGCGGCGTTCTGCCGCCTGAAGTTGGCGGCGGCGGCGCAGGCGTAGAGCCAGGTGCAGACGCCGCGGCCGGCGATCCGGCCCCCGAGCAATGCGCGGTGGTGGACATCGCGAAGCCGGACCAGCAGGCTGCCCAACCGGATGTACAGGGACCCCCGCCAGTTGAACAGGTACCACCACCCGTTGAAGCGGCCAACGCCAATGGCCCCCCGCAGGACCAGGGCAACGGCCTGACCGTTCAGAAATCGGCCGGTGCGGCAGACTGCACGGCGGGACAGCTCTGCGTCTTCAACATCCAGGTCACGAGCAAGACACCAAACCATCCTGGCCCCATCGTGGTCAAGGATACCCCAGACAACTTGGCGGGTCTCAATTTGCCGGCCAACAAACCCTTCGTGGCCACTCCGCCGTCCTGGGTTTGCACCAACGGCGACACGATCACCTGCACCAATCCTGGTCCGGTGCCGCCCGAAGGCCTGGCTTTGCAATTGAGCTTCGCGCCGGGGGCGAAGGCCACCGCCAAGACGTTCCGGAACTGCGCCTCGATCGACACAAAGCCAGGCCCAAACGATGGCAACCTGGCACCTGAACCGTCCTGCGCCGAGGTCACTCTCAATCCAGCGGTTGCTCCTCCGCCGGCAAAGGGGGCCAAGCTGACGCTCAAAAAAATAGCAGATGATTGCAAGCTCAACGACGGCAAGAGCCGCTTTGAATGCAACTTCAGCATCACGATCACTAACGCGGGGGACGCACCGTTCAAAGGTCCGATCACCATCAACGAAGCTATGCCAGGCCTCGATGGCCTGGGAGCGGGGGTCGCCTCCATTCCGCCTTGGACTTGCATAGGACCCGACCCCCTGAATCCCGTGGCCAACAGTTGCAACAACCGCGATGCCAGCATCGATGCGCAGGCCAGCATCAGCCTGCCATTGGCCGTCACCATCCCACGGGATGCCAAGGGCCTGCCCTGCCAACTCGACAATACGGCAACGCTGGAAGCGGGCGATCCTGCCCAGGCGCCTGCCAAGGCAACGGCGACGATGCAGGGCGTGATTCCTGACCCTGCCAACCAGGGAAAGTGCAAGCTGCCCGCTCAACCCAATCTCGTGGTCAAGAAGTCGGTTGCGACCGCAGGGGGCGCAAAGCCGATGAGCTGCACGGTCAGCGGGCAGTGCAGTTTCGACATTGTTGTAAGGAATTTAGGCGACGCCCCCTTTACCGGTCCGATCAACTTGACGGAGGCCGTCCAGGAGCGCCTGCCGGAAAAGATGGACTTTACGCCAAGCCAAAGCCCGGGCTGGTCCTGCTCAGGCGTAACCTCGCTGAAGTGCGATCACCCCGTGGTCACAATCCAGCCGGGAGGACGCTTAGTCGACTCCTTGCGGATCAATGTGACACCGGGTGCCGCGACCTGGAAGAAAGACAATACGCTGACAAATTGCGCCGCGTTGGCTATTCCGCCCGGCGCCAAGGGGTTGGGCAATGATCCCGGCACCGTTGTCAGCGATGACAAAGGTTGCGCCTTCGTCGCGCTCGATCCATTTTCCGTGAAAGTCACCAAAACCGGCGATCAATCCTGCCTGGCGGGGTCGGATTGCCACTTCCAGATCAGGCTGTTCAACCCCGGCCCCATCGACCACAATGCACCCGTGACGATTTCGGACAAGCTCACCGGCTTTGCTTCGGCACCAATCGTCTCCATAAATCCACCGCTGCCCTGCGCCGCTCAGCCGACCCAGATTCCGTTCAGCTGCACCTCGCCGGGTCCGGTCCGGCTTGATCTCGATGCCGCCGATGGCAGCGAGTTTGGGCCCAAGACGTTCGACATGATTGTGCGACTGCCGGCCGATGCTGCGCCGGGGTCGTTCTCAAATTGCGCAGATGTGTCAGACGGCACTGCCAAGGCCTCGACCGGCCGATCCTGCGTGTCGGTGCAGGCCAAGCCAGCCCCGCCCGCAACGACGGCCGATTTGGTCATCACCAAGACTGCCGTGGCACAAACCTGTGGCGAGGCGAAGCCATGCGACTTCAAGATCACCGTGACCAACAAATCTGCCCAAGCTTATCCTGCCGGCATTTCAATCTTTGACCTGATGGCGGCCGATGCCGCACCGATGACGCAATACAAATTTGCGAGCTCGCCAGCAGCGCCGTGGGTTTGCATCGGCTCGGCAGCCCCCGGCATGCAGTGCAATCATCCAGGCCCCCTGACGGCAGGCGCATCGGTGGACTTGCTGCTGTCACTGCAGCCATTGCCGGGTTCACTTGGGGATGCGAAGTTCGTAAACAACTGCGCGAATATTGATGGGCAGCAGGCGGCAGCCAAATCGTGCGCGCAAATCGCCGTGGAGAAGCCGGCGCCTTCTGCGCAGTGCAGGAACGGTATGACAATGACCGGCGGCATTTGCGCTTGCCCTGCAAACACCAAATGGAATGGCCTGCAATGCGCCGGACAGGGAACCGGTGGCGCGACACCAAGCATCTCGAATGACACCCCTGCACCGCTTGCGACGACACAGCCCGCGGAATGCAAATTCGGCATGACTCTGAACAATAACGGCTTCTGCGCGTGCCCTGCGGGAACCAAATGGAATGGTGGCGCTTGCGTAGCAGGATCGGCCGGGGGCGGTGGCGCATATCCAAGCAAACCGATCGATACAGAGCCTGCGCCCGTTGTTAGGGCAAAGACCTGCCCGGTGGATCGACCCCTTGGTAATTACCCGAATTGCTGCCCCGCCGGAACGTCCTTTAAAAATGGCGTGTGCAAGCGGGCAGCCGTCGCCCCCCCGCTGTGCAGCCAGGGCATGGTGCATGATCGCTCCACAGGCAAATGTGTGAGTTGCCCGACGGGCACAACCGCGCGCCGCGACGCTTGTGTGAAGATCACGCTGAAAGTGTGTCCCCCCGATCGACCCAATGGCACTTATCCGAACTGCTGTCCCAGCGGTACGGAGTTGGATAGGCACGGGCGCTGCCGTCCTCCAAAGCAGATCCAGGTTTGCGCGGACAACCAGTTCTTTGACCCCGATACAGGCTTGTGTGTGAAGCGGCCATCTCAGCCGGCTGTATGCCCGGCCGGAAGGCCGGTGGGGACCTACCCCAATTGCTGTCCGACAGGAACGCATTTTGTTGGCCGTCGTTGCGTGCGCGATCAGGAACAGCAACAGCAGCCACCCAGGCAGATCACATGCCCGGATGGAAGAGTGGTTACGAGCTACGCCATGTGCCGCATTGGGCGCCATACTCAACCACAACCGCAGGAACCGCGGCAGATTACATGTCCGGATGGAAGGTTGGTGACCAGCTACGCCATGTGCCGAATTGGTCGGCATACCCAGCCACAGACGCAGGTGCATGATTGCCCGAGTGGATACAAGGTGCTGACGAAGCCGAGCAAATACGGCGCCTATTGCGAGATCATTCCGGTGACACCGCCGCCACCGCCACCCGCACAAGGCTGCCCAGCAGGATACTTCGAGATGAACGGAAAATGTCTCCCAAGAAGCAACGTCAACTAGAGGATGACAATCATGGCGATTCCAGTCCGTTCACTCCTCGCAATGTTGCTATTTACTTGCGCTCCTAACGAGGTTTCAGCTGCATTCGTAAGCGGGCTCGATAGTTGCAAAGCTCATGGCTGCAGTTCACCACCACCTTACCTCGTGGAGGTCAAACACCGCGTTCACCGCAAACACAATGACCAGTTGCCGCAACCATCGCTTTGCCCCCACGGCGAGATTGCGGATAGCGACGGCAATTGTCTGCCTGTCGCCAGCAGGCGGAACAAGACGCAGCAGCAGGCTCTCCCCCCGGTGGAGCAGTGCCCGGAAGGCCAAAACTTGAACCCGAACACCGGCAATTGCTTTTCATGCTCCCACAACGACCATTTCGAAAATGGCCGCTGCGTGCCCTGCCAGCACGGCTTTCATGTGAGCGGAGAGAGCTGTGTTGCCGATTGAAAAAGTGGAGCATCAGATGATGAGCAACCCATTACTGCTGAGCGCAATGGCCGGCATTGCGATTGCGATGGCAAGCACGCCGGCGCTAGCGAGTTGCAAGCAGGGGTTTTGCGTCAGTGGTCATGATGCAGGATCGCTGCATATCGTAGAGTTCAGCACCAGCTACACGAATGTCGATCATTTCAATGTGTCGTCCGACCGCATTGTCGGCGGGCAAATCGAACTCGGCAAAAACGAGACGCAGTTCCAGTTGTATATCCCGAAGGGTAAGCCGCCTACATTCAGCTATGCAATCCAGGCCTGCGCCTATGGTGGATTTCCGCCGAGGTCCAACTGCAAGCCTTGGGTTACCTTTACTCATACTGTGAAATGATGGAGGACGGGATGAGGATGATCCTCGCGACGATGGTTTTCCTTTCTCTCTACCTGCCGGCGCATGCCGAAGATGCGCAAGGCTGCAAGGACGCAGCACTTCTAGGACGCTATCAGGGCGCCTCGATTGCCTGGTGCCGGTTCAAGGATTTTGATGAGCTGCAATTCATAAACGCACCGCATGACTATGGTGCATTGCTGGACCGCAATGCGGTGAAGGATCATTGGGGCGCCGAATGGCTGAAGAAACAAGGCCGGTCCAGCGAGGTTCGCTATGATCTGGCCCCCGGCAGCTCGACGCTCGAGGTTGCGACAAACTATGAGGCGGCGCTCAAGTCAAAAGGGTTCTCGATCACCTTTTCCTGCACGGATCAGGAGTGCCTGACCGGCAGTGTGCGCGACACCTATGTTCTGGGCGAGCAACTGGATCCGGGCAACGTCGTCTCTACATCTTACGCCGATCATGCTCGTTATTTGCTGGCGGAGCTGAGAAGGCCGGAAGGCAATGTCTATGCCAGCGTGCTTGTAGGCGATGATCAGGACAGATCCACGGCTTTCATACGCATCCTTGAGGAAAAGCCGATGGATGGCGGCAAGATCGAGGCGCCCGCGGATCTGTCGGCCACATTGCAGCAGCAGGGCAGCGCCAATGTCTACGGCATTCTCTTTGATTTCGACAAGGATGTGGTGAAATCGGAATCAAAACCGGCCCTTGACGAAATCGCCAAGGCGTTGACTGCAAACCCCTCAATGCGCCTCAAGATCATTGGGCATACCGACAACCAGGGCGCCGCCGACTACAATTTGGATCTTTCAAGCCGGCGGGCAGCCAATGTTTCAGCTGCCCTGGTCGGAGGATATGGCATTGATCCCTCGCGTCTGAGCTATGAGGGTGCTGGCTTTACAAAACCCATCGCCTCCAACGATTCCGATGACGGCCGGGCCAAGAATCGCCGTGTCGAGCTGGTGGTGCAATGATCCACGGCTTCAAAACACTCATCTTCACGACAGTGACCGTGCAATCCATGGCATTGGCCCAGGCCGCAACCATCGTGAAATGTGAAACCGAAGACACTTTCATCGAAGGCTGGAAAAGTCCTATCACGCTAACTTACACTGGCGGTGACACGGGCGAAATTTCTGTCGAATCTGACCACGTGAATTTCAGCGTTCCCGCGCATCTGACCAAGGATCAGACTGATCTGCAGGGCACGAAAGTGGAGCGGATTACCATGCTGGGCACGGCCCAGACGACATCCAATATGCCGGAACCGGCCGCATTGAATGCGTGCATTGCTGGTGAGCTCAAACCGGAGGAGCAGGCGGACACCGATGCCCAGGCCAATGCATTTTTAAAATGCGCCGGCAAAGTTCCATCGGTTCAAGTCCCGGTTACGGCGCATGCGATGATCATGCTGTTGCCTATCAATGATCCAGAGAAGCTTGAACCGATTGTGCAAACCAGCCGCCGGTATCTCGGCGTGAAATTTCCCTGGGGTGGAGACATATTGCTGGAAACTATGCCGGGTGGAGACTGTAAGCTCATCGAATGATGACGCAACGACGCAACGACGATAGCTGACCGCAAACTTCTTCGCGTGCACGTTCCCATCCTTGTCGTGCTGCGTTGATGTGGAATTCGAAATCTAAATTTCGTACGTGTTCTACCAACCACTCCGGCCGTTCCGGCAAACTGATAGCCAGCGGCATTGTAAGATTTGCGAAGAGTGCGTTCTTGTGGTTGAGCGTGATCTAGGAGTCATTCTGTTGGGCAGGCGGTCGAAATTTCTTATCGCTGCCATCCGTATTCGGACGCTGCTTCGCGGCGAGAACACAGAAGAACAGAAGAACGCGCCAACAGTCGGATCATTCATCTCGTCATCATGACCATAAGGCTAAGAGCTTAATATATTAAGGGGGAAGGCCTTTAAATACAGCACCACGCTCAGGCACAAGATCGGTCGCACCGGGAAAGATCTGGTCGCCGGCGACGAAGCCCGGCGTTCCGGTTATTCTCAGCGCCTGGGCCAGTTCGGTGTTGCGGTCGATCAATCCGAATTGAGTCGTGATTATATTGCATAAAAGCGAGTCCATAAGATAGATTGGTTCGGGAAAAGTATCTCGACTTCGGGCCAACCTTGGCGGCCGAGAAATTGGCGGCGAACCACGGCCTGATCGTGTCGCGAGAGACGTTGCGCAGTTGCGCAAATGGATGGCGGAAGCCGGAATCTGGCTGTCGCGCAAGCAGCGCCGGACATTCCATCAGCCTCGTTTGCGTCGGGAATCTTATGGCGAGCTGGTGCAGATCGACGGTAGTGACGCTGCAGGACCGTCTTGTGAAGGAACTGCGCGTCGCCGGCATATCGGACATCGAGGCGGCCAATGCGTTCCTACCGGCCTTCATGGTCGACTTCAACGAGAGGTTCGCCAAGGTCTCTGCCCGACCGGACAATCTGCATCGCGCGTTGAATGTTGCGTCGGATCGGCTGCGTGACGTGCTGTGCATGCGGGAGCAGCGCTATGTCGGCCACAAATACGTCGATATCTAAGAGTTCGCCGACGGTCGGCTGGACGTTCGATGGAGAGCGTGTTCCCTCCCCCACACTGTCTTCGACAAGGAGCAGCACGTCACGCACACGGCGATCACCGAGAACAAGCGGCTCGGCGAAGTGCTGACCTGTATCAAGGCTTAGCAGGACGAGGCGCGGCCTCCGCCGAAGATCAAGACCAACAGCGAGCAGAGCGCCTACAAAAAGCGCGGACGCAAGCCGGGCAAACGGACGGATTTCATGAACGATCCTGCTGTCATCGCGCGGCGAGAACAGGCGCTGACAAGGGTGGCCGCTGCCGAGTGAGGCGGCTTTCAAAGCTAAAGCCAGGGAGCCAAGCTGGAACGCGCCCGATCGGGCTGCGCAACCCCGACCAGCTGACGCCCGATCGGGCACTCATGTCGGCGCCAGGAAGTGCGCCGCTGTCGCATTTCTAACTTGCTGCACCCTGCCCTCGCAAACGTAGGATGCGACATTTCTACTTTGCAGAACCGGCGACATTTCTACATCGCCGCCACATCATAACTAAAGGTAGATATTACTCGCTATTGCAAAGTAAGACTATCGTTTTCAACAAGTCTTATAGACTTTAATCGAGAGCCAATCGCCAGCTTCTAACAGTAACGCCAACTCGACGTACCGGTTGATAGACAGGCGCTACTTAAGACCCCTCCTTTGACTAAATTTAACCGGAGACTTTGAACTCGCTGAGCAGCCGGGCCGGCGCCCCAGGTCAGCCCATATCGGCCTTCGCTCGCGCCTCCCCTGTCGGCGCAACTCATTTGTGCGGCATGCAATAGACACCCTCGGATTCCATTAGTACCGCGCCACCCTTCAACTCGCTCAGTGCGCCAACCCACGCTTGCGAATAAGTGCGGCTGGCATCCACGGCCGTCAGCCAAAGAACGCGATTGTCGGCCAGTTCAACTTTAACTTCCTGCTGCAAAGGGCTCCCCTGCACGGTCTGTTGATAGTGGCGTTTGATCCTGACATTGCCGGCCGGAAACTCAGCTTCGTTGCTGCCGTAGTTCAGCACAAATCCAGTGTGGTCCTCAGCCGCCGAGCAACTGCCATCGCGCTCGCACACGATTTTGGTAGCTGTGTTGCAGTCCCATTTTAGCGAAGCGGGCCACATAGGATTGTCCACGTTTGATCGCGGCTTGTCGCTCTGACCAGCCGCTGTCAACACAGCGCCTGTGTTCAAAATCACAGTGGACAGGAGAAGCACCTTGAACACTACAAACCTCCCTGAATAGCGACCCGTCCTGAGTGATCGCCTTGCCTATGGCATGTTGAGGTTAAACCAGCTTTTCTGGCGTATGCCGTTCGCATCGTCATACTCGATGAACCAGGGTTTTTCTCGCATCGGTCGAGAGATGGTGAAGTAGGTGGGACCATTTCCAGCGGAATGCCCTCTATCGTTGCCTGTGCTCTGGATTTCTGCCGTCACCAACTTACCGTTGATTTCGATCTGGGCCTGTCGGGATCCGTTGTCATGGTTCTGGCCGAGGCGACTATTCATCATAGACACGGGTAGCGTGAGCCTTTCGGACGCGATGCGGCAGATGTTGCGTTCTTGTCCCATTCCGGGTCGATCGGAGTCATTGCCGCCAACTGCTTGCCAGCCAGGCGGACAATCCGCATACTTCTCGAACCTCGCGGCGCTGGAGTTGGCTTGCGGACAGGTCGGCCAGTCAAAGCCCGGGGCTTCCATCGCCGCAATCAACTTGTAAATTGGCGGGTGGCACGAGGGGGTACCCTGCCAGTCGCCGGAAAGACATAGGAGGACCTGACAGCCCCATTCCGACGCTTTTGATTGGGATGGAAGAGCTGCGGCGCCCGCGATGGCGACGGCACCCCCAAGTAGGAATTTGAGTATGGTCATAGCCTTTTCCTCGCTATAGATTTTGACATTTTACTATGGATGACCCGCGCGAAAAAGGACAGATCGAAAAGGCAGGTTTGTGCGACTACATCGATTTATGAAACGAGACGACGCGGGCGTGGTCAACAACCCGTTGCGCACGAACATTGCCCTGACGCTTGAGCGGGAGCGAGCCAAACGTGGCCTATCCCATATGCACATGGCCGAGCTGTTTCGGACCGCCGAGGGCGAAAAGCTGGCCTATCGAACCTACATCCAGACCGTGCGTCAGAAAAACAATGTCACGCTGACCACGTTGCAGATCATGGCAAGCGGCTTGCAAGTGTCTTTTGCAGGACTGCTCGCTGGCGGGAAGAAGGTTCCGGAGTGGGCGCATCAGTTGGACGACAATGCGATCCGCAAGCGGCTGGCGCAAATCATCGATATTGAGCGACAACGACGAACTTTGCACCGGTACCAGATGGCCGAGCTCATCGGCGTGGCGGAGGCGACATACGTGAAACTGGAGCGCGCGAGCGGCAACATCAGCGTCGACACGATTGCCGCGATCGCCAAGGCGTTGAAACTTGATCCAGCGACCTTCCTCTTTTCCGAAAAGATTCCGCCAACACCTGATCCGCCTGCTCTCAACCCAGCCGGCGCGTAGGTACTCATTTCACAGAGCCGTAAACATCAAGGGGCATCATCGGTTTAGGCAGGGCCATATAAATGCCTGGCAGGGTTCGCGGTGATCGCGCAGACCGGCAATTCAGGTGAAAATGAGCAGCGCTCTCTGAGATCCACCCGCGCCATCACCTATGCCTAACGAATGATTGCCAGAAGGCGGCTGCGGTGGAACGCACAGGAATCCTGACTTGTACGGTTGTACCGACACCTTGGGCGCTCTGGATGACAAGCTTTCCGTTCAGCGTCGAGACCATCTCGGAACATGCGGTCAGTCCAAGGCCAGTATGATTTCCAGCTCGCGTTGAAAAGAAAGGGGTAGTTGCCTTTGCAACAATTGCAGGTGGCATGCCTGCGCCCTTGTCGGCCACTTCTACCACCAGATAACTGCGCGGGAGAAATGGTTGTCGTTTGAGTGTCGCGGAGATGAGTACTCGTGCGTTTCTGGCGCCGGAAAACGCGGCCAGAGCGTTTTCGATCAGCTCATTGACCACCAGCCGGAAGGGCGCCGCCGGCACGGGGTGCAGACGCGCTTTAGCATCGACCAGAACTTGCACCATACTGCTGCGATCGCGCGTGAGATCCTCAAGCAGTTGGCCGAGCGCCACGGTGCTGGAATCTTGTGGTGCATAGGCGATCTGAAGCACGCTGTTGGTGATCGATTCCAGTTCGTTGGCAGCACCGCGTGCAGCCTCAAGCATTTCACCGCTCGGCTGCTTGTCTGGTTGTGCGTGCTCAAGGAACAGCCGCAAGGCTGTAACACGCGATCGGGTCATATGCGCAAAAAGCGAAGCAAACGAGCGCATATGCTGGTCACGGCGATTGGCCGAGGAATAGCGCTGATGGATAACGAGATAGAAGGTGGCACCGAGGCCAAGCGCGATGGCAAAGATGAACCAGTTACGCGTGGCCGCAATGTCGATGCTGGCGGTCTGCTGCAAGGTGGCGCTGTGATCAACGGTGGAGCTGGAGATCTCGTAAATTGACTGTTCGAGCTTGGCCATGTCTGCAATGGCTTGTGTGTAATTTTTGCGTGCCGACACAAGGGGTGCGATCTTCTGCTCTAGGGTCAGGCGAACCCCGCCCAGGAGTTCGGCGTCATGATCGGGGAAAAAACGGTCCAGATAGGGCAGGTTTTCCAGCTGTGCGACGTTGACGCTCACCAGCGCCATTTGCCGATCGATGTCCGCATCAAGCTTGCCCGTTGCGTCGGCAATACGAAGATAGCCATAGACCCGTATAAGGCGCTCGCGAATCTGTGCCGCGCGCCACTGAATCTCGAAGGTCTGATTGAGGATGGCATCCGTCTCCTGGCGATAGCGGTCGGATTGGATGAATGTCCACGCACTCAGGCCAAGGGCTGCAGCCATACCGAGATACGGCAGAACAGCGAGGAAACGGCCGTTGTAGAACTTCATTGCGTGGCGCGCAGGATGACTGGGAAAAACACCCAGATCGAGTTTCTTGCGGGAACGTAGGAAGCGGGCAACTGGTCGAAGGGCCAAACAATGAAGATGGGCCCTTTCTCCACCATGCTGATCGGGCGGAACTCCTGGCCCGACGGGCAGAGCGATCTGGCCTTGTCGTTCTCGTTGCAACGACGCTCAACTGCCAGGATCGGATTATAAGACCGGATTTCGTCAATACGAATATCGGAAACGAAGTTGTCAAAGGCGACAACTTTCACCTCCTGCGCGACGGTGACTCCAGCCTTAGCAAGCACGTTTGCAAGCAGCGGCCCACGGTATTCGATTTTCTCGTTGTCGCTCGTCCAGGGGGTTCGCGTGTCATAGGTCTGTTGCGGAAACTCTGCCTGCAGCTGGTTGACCGAAAAGACCGCGACGGTCTTGCCGCTGGCGTCTTCTACCGACACTTCGTTGGGATCGAGGGGAATTTCCTCGGCGGCGCTGGCGAGCGGAAGGGCCAAGGCAAACATTACAGCAAGGGCATTACGCAACATCTTCCATATCCCCGTATTCACGGGGTCCATCGTTCTTGGCGAACAGCACGCAAGGTCCTCGGGACCCCCGCGGGTCGTAGGCAAACCCCTTTTCTGCAAGCGCAAGCGTGATGTTGCGGATGCCGTCAAGGCCATAGAGATGGTCGTGCAGCTCAAGAAAGATGCGCTCGACGCCGGGCAACTCGGCATCCTGCAGAAGCTCTTTTTCGGCACCTTCAATGTCCATGACGAGGGCGTTTATCCGATGATCGGTGATGAAACGATCGACGTTGGCCGAGACGATTGAAAGTTCCCGCTCATATGGTCCCTGGTCTTTGTCCGTGGATGACATCCAAAGGTCGCGACGAACGTAGAAGGTGAAGGACCGCGGCGGGCCTGCTGTGAGCATGCCTTGGGAATATGTGACATTGTCGAGCTCGTTGGCCGCTATCACGCGCTTGGCTAGTTCCGCTGTTGCGGGATTTGCTTCAAAAGCCCACACCTGAACGCCGGGGATTTTCGCAATCAATGCGGTGATGATGCCGATGCCCGACCCCAGCTCCAGTACGCGATCGCGCGCCTTGACCGCCCTGAATATCCACTTCGCTTCCTTCGCTTCATAGCTCTGGCTTTGAAGCGCTCGCCAGATAACCGGCGAAACATCCCGCGGTTCGACGGGGACCTTGATCCCATGTACGGTTAGAGAAGCCATCGCGATCATAGCCCCTGTGGGAGCGGATGACCTTGCCTCATGAGCTTGGCGCGAGCCTGCTTGTAATATTTCTCGGCCGAGCCGGCATCAATGGCGAGTCGATCGGCCATGAGCGAGAAGATCTCTTTGCGTTTCACGCCGGGTGCGCGGTGCGCCATCATGTCGATGGCCTCCTGTTCGCGCGGTGTAAGGACGGAAAATCGGTAATCGGGTTTTGTCATGACAGCCCGCGACAGGCGCAAGGAGAATCCCTTGGTGGAAATATCGTCCAGAACGTCGCTGAACACGCCGGGCGCAAGTCCGGTCTTGCCTAGATAGGCGGCGGCGCCGATTCGTCGGAAACCATCTGCCTCGCAGCGGTTGTCGGAACCGGTGACAACAATATGGATTGCACTGGGTGAAGCCTCGATGATCCTGTCGACGACAGCGACGCGATCACCTTGTGAGGTGGGGTCAAAACCGGGCAAGCCAGGATCGATAACGACAAGATCGAAATGGCTGTTTTGAAGTTCTACGGTCGCGATGTTCAGCGTTTCCGCCCCCAGGACGACGCATTTTTCGAAGCTCGCTTGCACTTCGTTCATCAGTGCCAGACGCATAAGCGTCTGGTCTTCGACCACCAGGGCACGAAACATCAGAAGCCAATCCTTCTACGCAGGCGCCCCCCGCCCCCTGTCTTTCAGAATTGGTCGCTTCAAAATAGGGATGGTGCCATCCCTATTTTTCCTCACCTCCACGGCTATCTGTGTCTGACCGATGTAAGCCAGGAGCAAGACGATGCCTATTCAACTGGTCTGCAGCAACCGACAGATGGAAGCGGCAGAAGGCGTCGCGAAACTGATTGCTAAACATCGTCAGAGCGTCGCTGAGCTTGAAAGTCTCGGCAAGCAAGCGATGGAGGCCGAGGGGAAGGATGCGGTTCTGCTGGGTCAAAGGCTGGACACGGTCATGGCGGAAGAGGCGGCGGTGCGAAGGCGTGCTGCGATTGCTCCAGTAGCCACTATCGCGGAAATGAGAATGAAAGCTGCTTATTTCCAACGGCTGACGGCCCATGGCTGGTGCGAGATTGACGTCGACGATTTACGCGCGTTGCTCGGTTCTTTCACGAAAGTTCAGTCCTAGGAGAAGAGTGCTGAAATCCATGCAGCCACGGCATTCCAGGCCGCATAGAGTCCTGCCGGCACCAAGATGATCGCAACCAACGCGATAGCATCGCCGATGGCGCCCTCGGTGCGTCCTTCCACGGGATAGTAATATTTGTGCGCCTCATCGTCGTGCTTCATTGTTGTCTCTCCGACCGCTTATTTAGCAGCAGCTGAACAGGATGCTGAAACGTCGTGCCCCACAAACCTGCACGTTTCATCTTAGCGTTGATTTCCGCGATGAGGTAGTTCTCATTGACGGCTTTGCCCTTTGCTGTCGTTGCGGCGAACGCGTATCCGGTCGCGATGAGCGCGGTGCCGACGTCGATTGTGTCGCCATTCAGCTGCGCACCGCACACGACAAAGGCCGCCTTGTCGAGGGCGTAGCCGATTGGCTGGCATGTCACCGCCGCGCTATCGAACAGGGCGGCCAGGTGCGCCAGCGAGATGTTCCCGCAATCGAGTTTGTTCCCATTTGGCTGTTCAGCCGACGTGCCGCGAAGACATGACTGGACGCCATAGAGGCGGAAAAGGTGGTCGCCGTCACGCCAGGTATCTCCGGTCAGCAGTTGAGCCGATTTCGATACCGCGAAGGGCGTTGGCGCGGCAGATTCGGATGCACCCTGGGCCTGTGCCGATGCGCACAAACCAAAAACGGCCAGCACTGCAAAGCGCGCCTGTTTCATTCCTGGAACTGTCCACCGAGGTCGGCGGAGTGCTCCAGATCGGGGCGCAGCGACTTGCCGTCCTTGTTGCGTCCGATTGCGGCCATGTCGAAGAAAACCATTTCGTCATCGTCGTAGGCGACGTTGTACGGGTCGTTTGTATTGCCCGCACCAACGAGAGAAAAACACGACACTGCGTCTGGTTCCCCCTTCCCGCTCCGCAGCACAAGCGTTTTGCAAAGCACGACAGAAGCACGATCGTTGTAGATTCCTTCTTCATAGTCCTGCGCGGCCTTTGTGCAGTCCCACTCCTGCGCCTTGTAGGTAATCTTCGGTTTTGGGCAGGCCGCGAGACCGCGCAGTCGATAGGCCACGCCGTTGATGACGCGCTCGGTCGCCGACGGCACCTTCACCGGCAAGCTCAGGGCGGCCGCGTCGCGCTGAAAGAGTGCGCCTTTCGCATCGTAGCGCTCATAGACGAACACCTTCTCGCCCGGCTTCGCAAACTGCAGCAGGTAGTGTTCCGACGGCTGCGCGAAGGCGCTTGGGGCGTCGGCGCCACCAGCATGAGCCACGGCGCCCTGGAGCAGCAAAGCCGTGCAAAGGGCCGTCTGTTTCATCGAAATCCGTCCTTGTGATCGATATCGTGTTGACACTTTACTAGGGCTGCGTGTAGCCATAGTAAAGTGTTAAATTTTGGCGACAGTATGAACACTCGAACAGCTCTTCTGCTCACACTGTGTGCCGCTACGATGCCCTTGGAAGCGCACGGCCGGGATCTGGCATCAGACCGCGTCGCAGTCGCCTTTGCAACGCCGGCGCAAGCCCTTTCCTCAGTCGGGACGCAGAGGCCCGGGTCGTGCAAAACCGAAAACCGTACAGAAGTCGCCGAACTTGTGCGTTCAATCGCGCGGGACGAAGGCTTCGACGCCGATCTGGCCGAGGCGATTGCATGGGCTGAAAGCGATCTCGGCGCAAGTCAGGGTCCGTCCAAGGCCGGAGCCCTTGGGATCATGCAGTTGATGCCGGGCACGGCGGCCGATCTCGGCGTGAGCGACCGTTGCGATACGCAGGCGAACGTTCGGGCTGGCCTGCGTTATCTGAAGTCCCTCTACGACGAGTTCCAGGATCCGCTGCTGATGCTGGCGGCTTACAACGCCGGGCCCAACAGCGTCTACAAGGCGCAAGGGATTCCGGTGAATCCGGAGACGGCGGAATACATCGTGAAAATCCTCAACCGCTGGAAGTTCGGCGGTGTCGTGAAGAAGCCCGTCCTGACCAAATCCGAAATGCTGGCGGCCGCTCCGCCAGCAAGCGAGGACGCTTGGCAGGATGGTCATGTCATGGATTTCGGCAACTGAAAGGAGCCAAGGGTGGAATACAGGAAAGCAGGCAAATTTGTCCTGAAACTGGCCTTGGCCTCGGCGGTCGGAATAGCGCTCGCGCCGGCGACCGCATACGCCCAATCGGCGGCACCAGTCGAAAACGTGCTGGAATGGTTCGTCGGCGTTCTGCAGGGTAACATAGCGCGCTCATTTGCCATCATCGCTGTCTGTTTTCTCGGCTTCCTCGCCATGACGGGACGGCTGGCGTGGATGATGGCTTTTTCCATCATCATTGGCATCGCTCTTATCTTCGGCGCTGCCCAGCTGGTGGACGCGGTTCGCGCGACGGCGGGAGGCAGCTGAGCCATGGACGACGAGGAAGTCTATGTCGAGCCCGTCAGCCTGCCCCTGACACGCCCGCCGATGAAATGGGGGGTGCGATATGAAGTTTTTGCATTGAACGGCATCCTGGCGGTGATCGGCTTTATCGCCACGAGCAGCTTCATGCTCGGTCTTGGCGTCTTCGGCCTGGTGCATCTGGTAAGCGCATATCTGTGCCAGCGCGATCCCTACATCTTTCATATTTTCGAGCGGCGCGTCTCCAAACGCGGAGCGGTGGCGAATCTCACTTTCTGGGGGGCGAGGAGCTATTCGCCATGAGCCTCGATGCAGAGCTGAAGTTTGGCCGTGAGCGCCGCCGCGAAAAGCCGGCTGCGATGCACATCCCCTACCTTCGCCATGTCGATGACAATCTGATCGTGACGAAGAGCGGCTTTCTGGTCGGCGCCATCCGGCTCAGCGGCCTGCCATTCCAGACCATGGACCAGGCCGAGTTGAACAGCCGAATGTTCAACCGCAACACCACGTTCCGCAATCTTTCGACCTCTCGGTTTGCGGTCTACACAACGATCATCCGCCGTCACGTGACCCCGGAAATCGAAGGCGACTTTGACAATCCTTTCGTGGCCGAGCTCGACGCCCGCTACATGGACGAGCTTGGCTCGAAAAACCTCTTCGTCAACGAGGCGTATCTGACGGTCATACGGCGCCCGATGGTCGGCCGGGTCGGCTGGGTGGACAAGGCGCTCAATGCATTCCGTATCAGCACCGCTGGCGAAGAAACCCGCGAAGAGGCAATAGCCGAACTGCATGACATCCTCGACGGCATGGTCAAGGATTTCACGGCTTATGGGGGACGCCTTCTCGGTGTCGTGAAGCGTCGCGACAGCATCTTTTCCGAGCCCGCCGAGTTTCTGGCGAAGATTCTTGCGGGTGGCGGCGACGTGGAAATGCCTTTGCCGCGCATGTCCCTTGGCGATGTTCTGGCGACGCGGCAGCTGTTTTTCGGCAAGTCGGCGTTGGAACTTCGCGGGCCGGACGCAGCCAAGCTCGGCGCCATGGTGTCAATCAAGGAATACCCGCCGTTCACCGCGCCGGGCTCATTGGACGGTCTGTTGCGCCTGCCGCATGAGTTTGTCCTGACGCAAAGTTTCGCGATCGAAGACCGTGTAACGGCGATGCGCAGGATCAACACCATCGCCAACCAGGTCGAGGGTTCCGACGAGGCGGGCACGACGGTCGAGGTCTCCGTGCACGACGGCGCCGACAAGCTGGCCGGCGGCGAAGTCGTCTTCGGACAACATCACATGAGCGTCATGGCATTGGCGCCTGACATGACTGGGCTCAACCGTGCGCTATCCGACATCTCGGCCGAACTTTCGCGCATGTCGATCGTGCCGGTACGCGAGACCCTGAACACGGAACTTGCTTTCTGGGCGCAGTTGCCGGGGAATTTCAGTTACATCGCGCGACGTGCGTTGATCTCTTCGCTAAATTTCGCCGGTCTTTTTTCCGGACACAATTTCCCGTCCGGCCAGCGCGAGCGGCTGCATTGGAACCGGCCCATCGCTTTGCTCGAAACGACCAGCCAGACGGCGTACTATTTCAATTTTCACGTTCACGATGTCGGGCACTTCACGGTGTTCGGCCCAACCGGCTCGGGCAAGACCGTGGTGCTGTCGTTTCTAATGGCGCAGGCCATGCGCATCGTGCCGCGGCCGCGTTGTATCTATTTCGACTACATGCGCGGCGCCGAAATTTTCGTTCGGGCGCTCGGCGGTCGCTACGAAGTGATGGAGCCCTCTCAGCCGACCGGGTTCGCGCCGTTGCAGCTTGATGACACGGCGGAAAACCGTTCTTTCCTTGAAGATCTGCTTATCTACATTTTAACGCCGGAAGGCGGTGCGCTGGACGTGGCGGAAATGCGCGTCATCAACGCCGCCGTCGACATGATCTATAAGATCCCGCGCGAACAGCGGACCTTCGACCTGCTGCCCGAAGTGCTGCGGGGTTCGCTGATGCCAGGCATGAACGATCTGGCGGCGCGGATACAACCCTGGCTCGACCCGAAGGACAAGGGCTGGCTTTTCAACAATCCCGTCGATCTGGTCGATTTCTCGAAACCCGTTGTCGGGTTCGACATGACGAAGATCCTGGGCGATCGAAAGCTGCGCTCGGCGGCGTTGCTCTACATCTTCCATCGCCTCGAAGACGTCATCGATGGCTCGCCGGTGATGCTCTTCCTCGATGAAGGCTGGAAGCTGCTGGATGACGAGGTTTTCGCCGCCTTCATCAATGAGACACTGAAGACCATTCGTCGCCGCAACGGCGTCGTCGGCTTTGGCACGCAGACGGCGGAAGACGTCGTCAATTCTTCCATCTCGTCGTCGCTGATCGAGCAAACGAAGACCAACATTTTCTTCCCCAATCCGAAGGCGGGCAAGGACTCCTACGTGGAGCGCTTCTCGCTGACAGCGAAGGAATTCGAGTTCGTGCGCCGGACCGCGAAGGAAACACGCACCTTCCTCGTCAAGCACGACAGCGACTCGATCGTAGCCAAGCTCGATTTGTCGGCGATGCCCGATCTCATCAAGGTCTTGTCCTCGAACGAAGCCAACAGCAAGGAATGCGCCCGGCTCCGAGAAGCCTTCGGCGACGAGCCGGAGATGTGGCTGCCATACTTCTGCGGATGGGAGGACGAGCATGACGAAGCGGCTTAGCAGCGCTTGTCTGGTCGTGGCTCTCGCGACGGCGGAAAGCATGAGCGTGGCTATCGCTCAGATCGCGGTGATCGACGGGCCGAACCTCGACAAGCGGCAAGAGGACGAGAAGCACAGCACGAAGTCGGATGAAGCCAAGAAGGACGAAACCGACAAGAAGAAAAGCGTCGTCTGCACCTATTCGAACAAATACCGCTCACAGATGTTTCGGCGATCCCCGGCTGAGGCGTTGCAGCGCGACGCGGGCAACGTGAAGATGATCCGGTATTACGCGCAAAAATACGGCGTGCCCGAAGGCCTGGCGCTGTCCGTTGCCTATCAGGAATCGCGCTTCGACACATGCGCCGGGAGCCACACCGGCGTCAAAGGCGTCATGCAGCTGACCAAGGGCACCGGCAAGTCCATGGGACTGGACCGCGACGTGAACGAGCAGAACGTCGAAGGCGGCGTCAAATATCTCGGCATGGGCGTGAAGCAATGCGGGGCGACGAATTACAACTGTCTCGCCTCCTTCTACAACGGATCGAATGCTGCCGAGCAGAGAGGGTGGGCCGGCGGTGTCGGCCGCTGGAACAGCTACTTCAACGACTATGTATCGAGCGGCAAGGCCCCGGCGGCCGCACCGCCACCCTTCTCGATCGTCACGGCCGACGGCGCGGGCGGCACGGCCCAGAACGACGCTATGGGCGCGGTGAGAAAGGCGGCTGGCGGCCTCGATGCAAGTGCATCGCAGATGGGCGCCAACGATGCGGCAATCGACGCGCTGTCGGGCTCTGTTGGCCAGGTGACCGAATACAAGGACGCCTGGGAGCTGAACTCATCGGCTCGTGGGATCAACGCTGATGTCACCAACCAGTACCTCGGCCAGGCGGGGGATTTTACGGCGTTGCTGGCCCAACTTCTGTCGTTGCAGAACGTTCAGGCATCGCAGTCCGCAAAGCTGGTGCAACCGCCAAAGAGCGGCTCCCCAAACCCGCTCTCTTGTGATCCCGCGGAACTGGAGCGGTTGAAGATCGATCGCGGCCGCTGGCTACCATGCGCGGTTCAGAACGCGGCGGCAAGCTCGGCCGATAGCCGCTCGATGATCATCACCAATGATCCTACCGGCGCTGCCAGCGTGATCGATTCCCTACAGCAATAGGAGGCTGACATGAAGAAATTCGCGGTTGCTGCCGGCATGGCGCTTTGGACGAGCGCGAGCTTTGCACAGATTGCCGTCATCGATGGCGCCAATCTCGATGTCGCCCGCAAGAATGCGGAGAACACCAACTCCATCATGGATTCCAACAAGGATATCCTGAAAAAGAGCGAGGAGATCCTGCAGGCTCTCAGCGGCAGTCGTGACGGTTCGCTCGGGATCGGACAGATGGGTCTTGGCGGCAATATGTCGATTGCCCAGGCGCCGTCGTTCGGATCGATCCTGAACGGCGGGGCGCTTTCGTTTGGCGGCCTGTCGCCCGAAATCCAGAAAATCGCCGGCGCCGTCATCAATGGACTGCAGCTGGTGAAGCAACTCCAGCAGATTGCCGGCAAGGAGACGAGCGCCGTCAACACCGCCTATGGCGGCAGCGTCAACGTGGCCTCGCTGCTGAGCGCATTGACCTCGCAGGCTTCGCAGGGCGTCACCCAGCGCCAACAGTCTCTCCAATCCGCGAGTGGGCAAATCGGGCAGTCTGAGGACGTCAAGGGATCGGTGGACCAGAACACACGAATGCAGCTGGAAAACGCGCGCGCGGTCAACGAACTGATCGGCGTCCAGAACGGCGCGGTCGCGGCCCTGAATGAGAAGCTGAAGGGGGATCTTCTTCGCCAGAGCCAGGTGCAGAAGATGATGACGCCGCGCAACGTCAATCCGTTCGCGGAATTCGGCAAGAGCGGGGGCTGAGCGCTTGTCGAGGCGAGTCCTGCGCATATGCGTTGTGATTGGGCTCGGTGCCGGGCTTTTTGGATGCGCAAATCGCGAACTGAAAGCGCCGTGCGGGCCTTTGGCGTATGCCCACGCCGACGAATGCGGCGCGTTGAAGCCGGTCAATTCAACGCCGTTCGCCAGCATCATTAACGAGGATCCATGAACGGTCTCGCCGCAAGCATTCTGGGTGGCATTGACAACATCGGTGAGGACTTCGTCCGCACCGTCTATATGCAGTTGGGCAATGCCATGGGCAACGTCTTCACCCTCATGCTGACCCTCTATATCGTTTGGTGGGGCTATTCGATCCTGAGCGGGCGAGAGTCGATCTCGCCGCTCGAAGCGGCCTATCGCCTCGGCCGCGCCGTCATCATCTATCTGCTGCTGACTGGATGGGGCACATTCTCCACGACGATCTACCAGCTTGTCCAAAGCATCCCAGATGAGGTCGGCAAGGTCATTGTCGGCGCCGTGTCGCGAGCCACCGGCAATCAACTTAGCGATCAGGCGGCAATTCCAGCGCTTATCGACAACCTCTATCAAGGGGCGCAGGACGTCGCTAACCAGGTCTACAGCGGATCCTTCTATGACATTTTTGGTGCGCTCTTGTCGCTGCTCGTCCTGCTGTCTGCCATCATCTTCGCAGCGCTTGCCATTGCCGCGATCATCGCCGCCAAGGTGATGTTGTTCATCACGCTGGCCCTGGCGCCGATATGGATCATCCTTTGGCTTTACCGATGGTCCTCGCGCATGAGCGAAGGCTTTCTTTCGCTCACCACCTTCCTGATGATCCAGCAAATCCTGATCTACGGGTTTCTCGGTTTCTACTTCTCGCTCGTCAATGCGGCGTTGAACACCGCCACATCAGGTGGAGCGACCATGGACAGCAAGATGTCGCTGGTGCTGCCCCTGGTGCTGGTGACGATCATCGGCATCTACGTTCTCATGCAGATACCCTCGATTGCTTCGATCCTGAATGGTGGCGGGTATCTCAGCACCATGGGCGCTCGCTACTCATATGGGACGTTCGGCAGGAATGCCGTGCGCTATTCCGGCGCACGATGGGCCGCAGGCCGCGCCGCTCGGGGCGCCCGGCAGCTCGCGACAAACAGTTTTCGATCTCCGCGAGCAGCCAGGGCCGATGCCGCAACACGGACCGCCATCCAGCAAGGTGCGCACGATAACTCCAGGCCTCTGGCCTAGAACACAAGAATGATCACCGATCGCGGCCCTCGATCGGGATCGGGATCGTCGCGCAAACGAGGCAATACTAAAGTGTCAATCTCAATAGAAACACCTGCTAACAGCAGCCGCGAACTCGTCGACAAGCGCTATTACAGGGCAGGCGCGACCTGGGAAGACGACACGCACAGGTCAATGCGCCGATCGCGTACATTGGCGTGGGTCGTCAGCGGCATTTCGGGACTGGTTGCGGTGCTGTCGCTGCTGGCGCTCGTGCTGATCCTGCCACTCCGGCAGTTCGAACCGTACGTTGTAGAGGTCGACAAATCGACGGGCTACCTCGAGATCATGCGCGCGCTCAAGCCTGGCGATTTATCGCAGAACGAGGCCGTCACGGCGGCCAATCTTGTGCGCTACATCAGGGCCCGCGAAACCTACGATTCCCGTGAACTGAAACAGAATTACGACCTGGCGCAGCTCTACTCTACCGACGCCGCGTCCAAGGATTTGACATGGCTTTATACGCCTGCAAATCCACAATCGCTGGACAAGATTTTTGGCCGCAATGTCACTGTCTCGGTCGAGATCAAGTCCGTTTCCCTGCTCAATCGCAACACAGCCTCGGTGCGCTTTGCCACGACGACGCGGCGGGACAATTCATCCACCGTCGACAATTGGGTGGCGGTGATAAAATTCCGCTACACCTCAACACCGCTCAAGAACGAATGGCGTTTCGACAACCCGTTGGGATTTCAGATTACGGATTATCGCCGCGACCAGGAATCGGCGCCAGCCGCGGGAAGCCTGCAATGAGATGGCGTGTGAGCCTCGTTTTGTCGGCTGCCCTTCTGCTCGGCCCGATTCACGCCGCGGCCGCACGCGACGGCCGCATCCGATATGTCACCTTCAACAACGACGATGTGACGTCGGTGCGTGCAGCTCTTGGCATTTCCACGATGGTCGAGCTCAGTCCGACCGAAGTCATCGAAACCGTCTCCGCCGGCGACACGAAAGGCTGGTCGATCATCCCCAAACGCGGATCGCGATTCCTCTTCGTCAAGCCGCTGGAGCGCGATGCTTGGACCAACGTCAACGTGGTCACCAACCGGCGCGTCTATTCCCTGCTGCTGCAGGCAACTGACGATAGCCGTGACCGGGCATCCTTCCAGGTCCGGTTCAAATACCCGGACGAGGATATCAACACGCGCCTGCTCTCACAGGCCAAGGAGAGCGCCGCCGATCCGGACTTGAAAGATCTGAATTATGCCGACCTCAACTACGACTATGCCTACAAGGGCGATGACAGCCTGAAGCCACGGACCGTATTCGACGACGGCACCAAGGTGTTTCTGGAGTTCAAGGGTGACATTCCTGCGATTTTCGTGGTCGACGACAAGCGCCATGAGTCGCTGGTCAACGTTCGCACTCAGGGCAAATACACCGTCATCGACAAGGTGGCACGGCAATTCACCCTGCGAGCCGATGGCAAGACACTCTGCCTTTACAACCGGGCTCGACCCAACGCTATCGATCCAGTCGAGCAGGTCTACGGTCCAACGAAACTGACAGGTGGTTCCACCCTGTTCGGATCCAGCGGAGGGCGCTGATGACGCAGATCGACTATAACCGACTGGATGGCAGCCCGACAGTCGCGCGCCGCGGTGCGGGTGTGGGTACCAAAATCGCCCTGGTCGGCCTCGGCGTGGTGCTGGTGGGCGCGCTGATATGGCTGAACTGGCCTCGGGAGCCGGTATCGCACGATCTTCGCAGCGATGGCGAGGAAAACTTCAATCCGCCGGAGTTTCGCCCGCCGGCGTTGAACGAGCCGCCTCAACCTGCCGACGGCACGATCGACCAGATCGTGGTGCCGCCACCGGCTGACGACCAGAAGGCCACGCAACAAGCCGAGAACGTCGATCAGACAGTGCAGGAGGGCGCGGATCTCGATGCGCAGCGGCGTGCGCTGGAGGCGCAAATGGCGGCCGAGGAAGCTCGCCGCAAGGCCGAGGCGGAAGAAGCTCGCCAGAAGGCCGCGGCTGACGAAGAGGCTCGCCGCAAGGCTGAGGCCGCAGAGCACGAAAAAGCCGTGTGGGAACGCCTGCGATCGAACCAGATGGTGACGAATGGTGAAACCGGCTCGACGGATACCGGCGCCCAGCCAGCACAGGTCGAAATCGCGCCCGACGGTCAGATCGTCCCGGTCCCCGGCGCCGACAGCGATCCCAACAAGGCCTTCCTGGCACAGTCAGAGGCAAGTTCTTCCGGCATCGTCAAGGCAAGGGTCTTCCGGCGTACCGACGCGTTGATCCCTGAAGGAACGATCCTTCGCGGCTATTTGGAAACCGCTGTTAACACCGACCTTCCTGGTGCCGTGCGCGCTGTCGTGCGTGAGGATGTCTTCTCGCTCGACGGCAGGCGGATCCTCATTCCGAAGGGCTCGCGCCTGACCGGGGAATACCGCTCGGGACTTGCGCGCGGTCAGAAGCGTGTTTTCATCGTCTGGAACAGGGTCATCCGCTCAGACGGCATTTCCGTCGATATCAAGTCACCCGGTGCAGACGCGCTCGGTCGCGGTGGCATGGGCGGTCGTGTCGATACGCACTGGGTTGAACGGTACGGCAACGCCATCATGCTTTCCGTCGTTGGCGGCGTCTCTGAATATCTGTCCTCGCTTGGCGACAGCAGCCAGGATGGACAACAGCGTCAGGTGTCGACGACCGATCCCGTGACAGGTGAGACCACAACTGTAACGTATGGTGGCAATGGCTCGCAGCGCGACGCCCGCGGTATCGCGTTCGACAAGTCGTCGACCGCCTTGCAGCAACTCGCGCAAGAGGCGTTTCGCGACACGCAGAACATTGGCCCGACAGTCTACGTAGACCAGGGCACGTCCATTGTCGTGCTGGTGCGGCGAGATCTCGATTTCTCGGATTTGTACGCCGATCCGGTTCACGAAGAAGTTGCACGAATGAAGGCAGGTGGGCGGCCGAAGACCGCGATCGATCCGACGCCTCTTTACGCGACGCCAAAGGATCATTTTTATCGCGGCTATGGGAGCCCGGTGGAATGAACGCCCTGCATCCCCTCCCCGACCCTTGGGCAAGAGCCCCGGTCCTGCGCGCGCATCTGGAGCCAATATGGTCCTATTTGAACGAAGACTCCGTTTCCGAGATTGCGATCAATAGGCCAGGTGAATTGTTCATCGAACGCCTCGGCGCCAAGGAAATGGAGCACGTCGTCAAGCGCGAGGTCACGCCCGGCTGGATCCGCAACATCTCGACGGGTGTCGCCTCGGCGACAAATCAGGTCATCAACGAAGAAAAACCGGTCCTGTCGGCAGCACTACCCTCAGGCGAGCGCATCCAATGCATCTTGCCGCCGGCCGCTCCCGAAGGCGGGGCGATCTCAATCCGCAAACAGGTCATCATGGATATGAGCCTTGATGCATACAAGGATCTTGGCGCATTCGAGAACACAGCGATGGGCAGCGGCCTGGCGCTTTCAACCGAAGAAAAGCGACTTGTCGAAATGCTGCACGACACATCGCCGATGGACTTCCTGCAATATGCGGTTCGCAACCGTGTCTCCATCGTCGTTTCAGGCGGTACGTCGACTGGCAAGACGACGTTTTTGAATGCGCTCTTGAAGGAGGTCCCGGCCCATGAACGGGTCATCACGATCGAAGACACCCGCGAACTGCGGCTGCCGGCTCCTAACAACGTCACCCTGATAGCCTCGAAGGGCGACCAGGGCCTTGCCAAAGTCTCCGCGCAACAGCTTCTCGAAGCCTCGCTTCGCATGCGACCCGACCGTCTGTTGTTGGGCGAGTTACGCGGCGCTGAAACCTTCGCTTTTCTCCAGGCGATCAACACCGGCCACCCGGGTTCGCTCACCACCGTTCATGCCAATTCGGCCCGGTCCGCCTACGAGCGGCTGGCGCTCATGGTCATGCAGGGCAGTACGGGGCTCTCACGGAGTGAAATCCTCGACTATCTGCGCGAGGTCATTCCGGTGGTCGTCCAGATGGTCCGCACCGAAGGCGGCCGGCGCGGCATCAGCGAGATCAAGTTCACCAAGGCGGAGACGATCTAGCGAGGCCCATCCATGCAGAAAATCGCAACAGCAATTTTCATGATGCTTGTGGCGATGGCCATGGGCGCCCTGCTCTTCACGGTCGCCTATGCCGCGACTGATTGGTACCGGACCGGCTCCCACGTCCTGCTCGATCAGCTGAACGCCAATCCCTGGCCGGTTGTTCGTCTGGCCTGGGCTGACATGACCGCTAGAAATTTTGACCGGGTGCAATACGCCGTTGCGGCAGGAGCGCTAGGGTTTCTCTTGCCACTGGTCAGCCTGTTTCTGATGCGCCCGAGAAAGCGCAATGACTCTCGCTTCATGACTATGAGCGACATATCGAAAACCGGCCTGGCGAAAGTTGGCGGCGTCTTCGTCGGTCGAGCTGGCGGCAGGCTTGCCGAAATATTGTCGCCCAGCCGCGATCAGCGTTCCGGCAAGATCCGCCTGACGCAGCGCAAGTTGATCGGTGGCAAGAAATTGTGGATTGATGGCGATGATGTCGGCGGCTTCGTCATAGGGCCGCCGCGCTCCGGTAAGGGCACGTCTCTCATCATCCCGAACGCCTTGACCTGGCCGCATTCGCTCGTGGTTCTCGACCTGCGGGGCGAGACCTATGCGGCGACCGCTGGTTACCGTTCAACCATCAGCAGCGTGGTGCGTTTCGCGCCGGCCGATCCGGGCGGCAATACCGCATGCTATAATCCGATGGACTTCATCTCGCTGGACTCAGCACAGCGCGACATCGACCTTCGCAACATCGCCGCGGCATTGTTTCCGCGCCCCCCTTCGAACGCGGATCCCTACTGGGTTAACGATGCCCGCCTCCTTTTTACCGGCATCGCGTCCTTCGTCATGGAATCGCCTGCGATCCCGAACGAGAAGAAGACCTTTGCCACAATCCTCGAGATCATGAACGGCGCCGAGCAGCCGCTCCTCGAATTCATCGGCTCGCTGCGCGAGGAACGCCGCCGCGAATGCTCGCACTTCACGCTGCAAACCCTGTTGCCATATTTCGAAATGTCTGAGCGGCAGTTTTCCGGAATCTACGCCGGCGTCCGAACCGGCATGGCCCCCTTTCTCAACGAGCGCCTGATGCGAGCTACCTCGCGCAGCACGTTCGATATTCGCAATCTGAAGCGCGACCGAATCTCTCTTTACCTCGACGTGCGACGCGAGCAGATCACCTCGCTTGGACCGTTGTTCAACGTCCTGATTACGCAAATGATGAACTTCATGTCGGAAACCATGCCGCGTCCGGACGAGCATCCCGTGCTTGTGCTACTCGACGAGTTCCAGAACCTCGGCAAGCTCGAGAACGTGACCGAAATGGCGAGCGTGCTCGGCGGCAACGGCGTTTCCATGTGGTTTTTCGTGCAGTCGCTGAAGGCTGTGGACGAGATCTATCGCCAGGAGGGGCGCAAGACGCTTATCAACGCTGCTCGCGTGCAGATCTTTTTCGGCGCGCAGGACGCGGACGATCTGCGCTACGTTTCCGAGCAGCTAGGAGAAACGTCGGACGTGCAAAAGGACGTGACGCGCACCAAGTCAACGTTGTTCGACACTTATTACACGCGCTCGGAGCACCGCAAGCAAGTGCGGCGGCCCCTGATGCGGCCAGATGAAATCCGTACGCTGGACAAGAACAAGGTCATCATATTGCCGCGTGGCGAACTGCCAATCCTCGGCACCCGCAATTTCTATTTCGCCGACGGCCAGCTCGCCAAACGCGCGTTCATGCCCCTGCCCGCCTTTGCCGACGCTTCGCGCACGAAAAAACCTGCGTTGGACGCTTCCGCGGCGGTTCCATCTCCTGCGCTCCCGACGATTGTGCCGACAGCACCGGCGTACCGCTCGGGCCCCTTGCAGACTCGCCTGCGGCGCGGCGCGACATTCGCCGCAAAAGCTGGCGCTATGGCTCCGCCGCCGGGCCGGCGCGCAATCGTAAAAAAACGGCTGAAAGCTACAGACGCTGCAGCCGTGCCCGCTTATGCCGCCATAGATTTTTCCGCTTTGGCGGCCAAAGCGATGACAACACGCATAGCGCCCGACAAAGAAGCGGCGGTTGCGGCGATCCTGAACAAGGTGCGGTCTCTGCGCTCCAACGCGTCCGATATCGAGGCTTTCGATCGAAATCTCGGCATCGTCGAAGATGCTTTGCCTGATCTAGTCGACGGGTAGGCTAGCATTCCGATGCGGCAGAGAGATCACCGCACACGTCATGGCGGCGGACGACATTGGCGCGTTTCGGGCAGTGCCGAGGTCTCAATCGAGTTCAAGCGCAAATCCCGCGTCGACCGCGCTTCGCGCAATGAGATCGCCAAGTTCCCAGTCCGTGAGTTCGCAAAGGGGAAGCATTCTCCTCACGGAGTGGCTAACCTCGGATATCGAAATGATCGGGCTGCCGACGTTGTCGATCAGATGACGGACAATCGCCTGGCGAACGTCCGATAAGGTAGGCGTCTGCGCGAGCGCGGGCAATCTCCGGCCCTATGAATGGAGCCGTGGTTGTGCGGCCACGGCTGTTTTTAAGTCGAACGCCACGGGCACACCGTGAACAATGGATGCTGCCGCCAGTAACTCCTCCAGGTCGCGATCGGTAGCTTTGCATGCCGGCATGAGCGTTCGGATGGCGCGGATCGCCTGTGCGATGGAGAGGAAGTGGGCTTTGCCCCTGGAGAGGACATAGGCTTCGGCGGCTTTTTCGAGCGTGATTGTATGAAAGGTGCTGGCCATCGAGAATTTCCTCCCTGAAACCCTGATCGGTAGGATTTAGAGCAGAAATTCGGCGCCGTTCAAGCTTTCGTCCGATACCAGACAATCAGGCCGAGACCAGGCCGAAATGGCGCTGCTCCTCCTCGCCATAGGCACCATGTGTAAGTTTTATCATCCCGGTGCGGTCGACGATCGTGATCTCGCCGCGATTGGCGTGAACCAGCCCCCGATATTCAAGCATTTGGAGAGCAACGGTAACACCAGGGCGCCGAGCGCCAAGCATGGTCGCCAGAAATTCATGCGTCAGGTAGATTTTGTCTCCTTCACCGCGATCGTGGACCATCAGCAACCAGCGGGCGAGGCGTTCCTCGATTTTCGAATGGCCGTTGACCAGTGCCGTCCGCGATGACTGAACAAGGAACGCGTGGGCATAGCGAAGCAGTGACTCACGAAGAGACAGGCTTTCTGCAATCCCGGAGCGAAGATTGCCAACCGGCAGGATCCAGCCATTTCCGGCGACCTGGATATAAGTTTCATTGGAGGACGCGTCCTGGCCGAGTATGACCGCTACCCCTGTCATGCCGTCGTAGCCGATGAGGCCGACTTCGCTTTGCCGCCCTCCGGTCATGGTGGCGACCACCGAAGCGATGCCAGCCTCTGGAAAATACACACGCTCGATCGGCTGGTATGCGATCTCGAGCTGCGCTTTAATGCCCAGTTCGATGTGACTCATTGACGGTTGCAAAAGCGCGAAATCCTCTGGCGACAGAGATTTCAATACCTGGTTGCGAAGAAGCGATTGGGGCATGACTCTCTCCCAAACGGGCAAGAGCAGGTACCCTCTTACTGTCGGCGGCATCCGAAGCGCTGGCGGCCGATGCGCAAGCATAGGCTCCAAATGCGCGGTTAGCAAAGGATCCGTCGCTGGCGAAAAGCTGAGGAAAGTCGGCTCTATCGGTGGAGGCCAACCGGGCTTCTTTTAGCGGCCCGATTGTAGTTTCGGCTAACAGGAAGGGAGGGGCAGAGTCTATCTCACGGTGCGTTGCTGCGTGTCGGCTTTGGGGCCGTCAACCGACTGTCCGGTTCCGGCCGGGGAGTTGGGTAAGCTGACATTTCGCAACCGACGCAATCTCAGAAGTGCAATGGCCGTGGTGATGCTCCTACGAGGGAAATGCGCCTAGCTGCATCAAAAGGCCAAGGAGGTCGGGCTGACCGTATTCCTTGACGATCTTGCCATTCTCAATGTGATAAATGTTCAGAGCCTGGACGTGGATCGTCTTCTGAGTTGGCGGCACACCCATGAATGGTCCGGTATGGGTGCCGTTCATCGTGAAGCGAGCCGCGATCTTGTTCTCCTCGGCGATCGCCTCTTCCAAAGTCCATTGGATGTCGGAAAAGCCTCCTCGCATCATTGCAACGATCGCCATGTAGCCGGCAGGTCCCGTCATCGGCTCTGATCTACCGGGGACATGGAAGATGGCATTCGGCGAGACGAGCTCGTGCGCCAGCTTTTCATCCGCCGAGTTGATGAATTCGACGAACCGGGCCATGAAAGAGGTGGCGGTGCTGCTCATAACAAATATCCCAATTTGGCTGCGTCGTAGTGACGATATTGACGGATATACCGTCGAAGCAGGCCGGGATATATCTCGCCAATGGTTGCTGACCTACAACAAATTCGCTCGAATTCGACCCGCGGCGCGGCCTTGTAGGTCTGGCAATCGCGGAGCTACCGTCCAAATTTGGCTACGGCGAAATCCAGAAAGCTCCGAAGCTTGGCGGTTATGCGGCGATCGGGAGCGTAGATCACATTGAGCGGCCGCGACGGCGGGCGATGGTCCGGCAAAATCCCGACCAGTTCGCCGCTTGCCATGGCCTCGCTCACGATTTCGCTCGGCTGCAGCAAGACGCCTATCCCTGCCACGGCCGCGCATAGCAGGGGCTCGCCGTGATCGGCCATCACACGGCCAGATACCGGAACCACAACCCTTCCATCCGGTCCGTCGAACGTCCAGTGCGTCCTCAACTCCGTGAAGGAGAAGCCAAGACACTCATGCCGTTGAAGATCGAGAGGGTGCTCGATGGCTGGATGTGACTTGAGGTATGCAGGCGAGGCGCACAGAACCAGTCGGTAGGGAGCCAAAGGTCTGGCGATGAGGCCGCTATCGACGAGTTCGCCGGTTCGGAAGACCGCATCATATCCCTCGTCGATTACATCGACCGCTCGATTGGAAAGCGTCAATTCCACCGAAATCTGCGGATGGGCCTCCAGGTATTCCGGCAGACTAGGACTAAGGCTGCGTATGCCGAAGCTGACCGGAGCGTTTATCCTCAGCCTGCCGGTTGGAACCGACTTCGTCTCCTCGGCCAATCCCTCAGCCATCTCAACTTCGGCGAGGATATGCTTGGCTCGCTCATAATAGCCGCGGCCGAAGTCCGTTAGGCTTTGCCGACGTGTGGTTCGGTTCAGAAGCCGGACACCAAGATGGTCTTCCAACGCGCGAACGTATTTTCCGACGAGCTGCGGCGAGGTCGACATGGCTTCCGCTGCGGCTGAAAAGGAGCCGAGCTCCACAGCCTTCACGAAGACGGTCATGCTGGCGAAGCGGTCCATTTTAACAACAATTCGTTTCAAGTGTTGCTCTCTCACGCCCACTTATCTCGAATACGTTTCATATGGAAGTGTTGCGACCGGTTCGGTCTGAAAGCCCGCGTCACTGGTCGCGCGGGGAACTGTGGCCTTAGGGAAGCAAAAATGCCAATGTTTGCGAGCAATTCCGACAAGGTTCCCGAACACGTCTACGCCTCGGCGGCATCTTGTCTGAATGGCCAACTGGATCGTCGCGAATTCCTGGCACTGGCTAGTGCATTCGGCGCATCGGCGCCTATGGCTTACGGGCTTATCGGTGCGTCGCTGACGCCGGCACTGGCGGGGGAGCCCAAACGCGGTGGCACCTTAAAGGTCGCGATGTTCGTAAAGGATCCGAAGGACCCGCGGACCGCGGACTGGTCGGAGATTGCCAATGCACAGCGCCAGACGCTCGAGCCGCTCGTCAAATACACTGCCGACTACACGTTTGAAGGCCGCCTGCTCGAATCGTGGGAGGTCAACGCCGATGCGACGCAGTTTGTGTTGCATTGCCGGCGCGGCGCGACCTGGAACAATGGCGACCCGTTCACGGTCGATGACGTTATCTTCAATTTGCAGCGTTGGTGCGAGCGGGATGCTGCAGGCAACTCAATGGCCGGGCGGATGGGCACGCTCATCGACCAGTCGACCGGCAAGTTGCGCGAAACAGCGATCGAACGCGTCGATCACATGACCCTGCGCATTACGCTTCAGCGGCCGGATATTACGTTCATTCCCAATCTGGCCGATTACCCGGCACTGCTGGTTCACAAGAGCTTCGACGAAAAAGGGGCAACCTTCAGCGGATGCCCGATCGGAACCGGGCCGTTTGAGTTGATTTCCTACGACGTTGGCGTTCGCGTTGTCTTGAAACGTCGTACACATGGAAACTGGTGGGGTGGGGAGCCTCACCTCGATGGCATCGAGTTCATCGATTATGGGACGGACCCGAACGCAACCTTTGGGGCGTTCGAAGCGCACGAGATCCACACGAATTATGAGTCTCCGGTAGACCAGCTGGCAGGCTTGGATGGACTTGGGCTGGTAAAAGGTGAGGCGGCAACCGCGGGGACTCTGCTGGCTCGAATGAACGTCACCAATAAACCTTTTGACGATCAGCGGGTGCGCAATGCGCTCCAGTTGGCCGTCGACAACAAGGCCGTGCTCGATCTTGGTTACAGCGGCGCCGGCGACGTGGCCCACAACCACCATGTCTCGCCGATTCATCCCGAGTATGTCGAACTGCCCGCAGTCAGCCGTGACATCGACAAGGCCGCCCGCTTGCTTCAGGAGGCCGGTCGCACGGACTTTGAGTTCGAGCTGATCACGGCCGACGAGGACTTCCACCGCAACACGGGCGACGCTATCGCGGCCCAGCTGCGTGAAGCGAAGATCAAGATCAAGCGGACCGTCCTGCCGGGTTCAACCTTCTGGAACGATTGGACGAAGTACCCATTTTCAATGACGACTTGGAACATGCGGCCACTCGGCGTCCAGGTCCTTGCCGTTGCGTACCGGACGGGCGAGGCGTGGAACGAGAGTGCATGGTCAAATCCTGAATTCGACACCAAGCTCAACGCCGCATTGGCCATTCCGGATGCCGAGAAGCGCAAAGTTTCGATGAAAGAAATCGAGGCCATGCTGCAGGATGCTGGAATTCTGATCCAGCCCTACTGGCGAAAACTCTACAAGCACTGGGTCCCCGCCCTCAAGGGTGTCCGGGTCCATCCAACGCAGGAACACGAATACTTCGATGCCTGGCTGGACGAAGCCTAAACCTGAGAACCACCCCATGCAGAGCGAAATGCGATCGATCGTCGTCAGCCGCTACGGCGGTCCGGACGTCCTTGAGTGGAAGGCCGTTCCGGTCCTTGCGCTAGGCGCGTCGGAGATCAGGATCAGGACCATCGCCGCCGCGGTCAACCACACCGACCTCGAGGTAAGGGCGGGCAATTGGCCTATCCGCAAGCCAGCCCCCTTTCCATACGTGCCGGGCGTTGAAGTCGTCGGCGAGGTCGTTGAGACCGGAGGCGCGGTGGCACGCGCACTTATCGGCCAAAAGGTGATCACGATGATGCAGGGCCTCGGCGGGGTCCGGGGCGATCGGCCCGGGGGCTATGCCGAGTTCGTGACCGTCGAAGCCAGCGCGGCTTCTCAACTGCCCGTTGGCACGGATCCCATGGCTATGGCAGCGATTGGGCTGGCCGGCGTCACCGCGCACGAGGGTTTGCGCCCTCTTGTACCTCTCAAGGGACGGCAAGTCATGGTCACTGGCGCGGCCGGCGGCGTGGGCTCGGCGGCGGTTTCACTTGCCAGTGCACTGGGCGCACATGTTCTGGGCATCGTGTCACGGCCAGAGCAGGCTGATTATGTTCGCTCGCTGGGGGCAGGACGCGTCCTGGCTTCAAGAGCCGGGGAACTGTCTCAGGTCGAGCCGGAAAGCGTTGACGGCGTTTTCGATACGGTGGGAGCTGCCGTCTTTGAAACATCGCTCTTCGCCCTGAAACCTGGCGGGACGTTGTCCCTTGTTGGCGCGGTAGGGGGTGGTGATGTCCGGTTCGATCTCTGGAACCTGATCCGGCCGGTATCGCTGACTGGTTATTCATCAGAGAGCCTTGACGGCACGGCACTTGAAGTTGCCGTCGCAACGCTGGCACGCCTCACTGCCCAACACGCTATGCAGACGCCCAAATGGACAACGATGCCACTCTCTGATGCTTCCCGTGCCCATGCCGCGCTCGAACAAGGGGGGCTCAAGGGGCGTATCCTGCTGGTCCCTTAAAGCTGCCGATACCGACGCGGCGATCTCGCAGGTTAGCTTTAGCGCGCGAAATCGTTCATTTTGACGCCTGAGCGTTATGCTGAGCGGTGGTGGCGCTTGGGTATCCAAAAATCGCCGCGTGGTCCTAGGCAAATCCGAAGCTGTTATGCGGTCGGCCACCGTCGCGGCCATTTCAGCCGGCAGTTCGTGCTTCGAGACGGGTGGTTTTGGGAACATCAAGACGGAATTCGAATGCTCGGCATGAGGGCGCCTTCCAGACAGCCAGCTTTTGGCCGCAAGCGGACTGGCATCTTATAGGGTAGCTTCTTTGCAGAAGCTGCCCTCCGCGAGCAAGCCCGATCTAATTCAGATCGTGTTGCGGGAGTGGCGAATGCCTCGTCTTCGGGTGCTCAGTGTCGGTCTGGGTAACCCGGCTTGTGTCGAAATCAGGCCGAAAATCCCCGCTCGTGTGATCACAGGGTAAAGAACGGTCATATCCGCCCTTGCCTTCCATTCCGTCGGAACATGGCGCGTTTGTCCTTCCATTCGTAGAGTGAATAGACGAACGGAATGAACCATGGCTTGCCTCGGTAGAATGGCACTGCCTTCGGCGGCGGATCGAAGTCAAAAGCCGATCGGGCCTTCTCCGTCTCGCCAAGAAGTTTGAAGGCTGCTTTCTTACCGAGCCAGCGCGCCCAAACCACGCCTGAGCCGCAGAAGCCGGTGGCGTAAACGGTGTCTCCCACGGTAAACATGCGTGGAACCATGTCACGGTTCATTGCGACCTGGCCGAACCAACTATGCGTAAGACCAACACCCGCCAGTTCGGCGAATATGCGGCCAAGTTCGGAGCGCAGGTGTGTGGTGGGGGCGAGCGGGTCCCCTTCCGTCGTGCCGTCGCGCCCGCCAAAGAGAATGCGTGAGCCGTCTGGCGATGGACGGTAGTAATAGCTGAGCTGCCTCGTGTCGCCGTACATCATCCGCTTCGGCATCAGGCGCTCCATAACGCCGTCACCCAGGGGCTCAGTGGCGACGATGCGGCTTCGTACCGGCACGAGTCGACGGCGAAGCCAGGGATCGAAGCCATCAGTATAGGCATTGGTGCACACCAGCACCTTCTTCGCAAACACCTCGCCGCGCGATGTGGCCACGCGCACGCCACCCACCTCCGCACTCGTCCCCAGAACCGCGGTGTTCTCATGGATGACCGCATCTGTCGCCTGGGCGACTCGCAGTATGCCGGAAAGCAGCTTGGCGGGGTGAAGCCCGCCAATATCCATGCGCACGAAGCCACCGGCGTAGAAGTCAGTTCCGATGTAACGCGATACGTCCGCGCGGGCGACTGAATATGCCTCAATCCCGAGAAAACGTTGCAATAGCTCGGCGTAGCGGCTCAATTCATCGCAATCGTGTTGATTTATCGCTCCATCGAAAAGGCCCGACAGGAAAAATTCGCACTCCACCTTCTCCTCTTCAAGAAAAGCCCGAAGATCATCTCGCGCGGACTTTCCCTCCATCAAGATGCCGTTGGCGCGATCTTCTCCAAACCGCCTAATCAACTGTCTGCGGTTCGGCCTTATGCTTCCGCTCGCCATACCGCCGTTGCGGCTGGATGCGGCTTGCCCTATCGGTTGCCGGTCGAAAAGCTGAACGCTGCGGCCGGCCCTTGCAAGTTCAATGGCCGCCGCCAGCCCAGCATAACCGCCGCCGACGATGGCAACGTCGCATCGAGGGACTACCGGCCGCACCGGCAGGGGAGAAAAAGTGCAATCGTCCCACCAATACGGCACGGACTTGAAGGGGCGTGTGGAATCTTCGATATCCATGGCGTGCATCTTGATCCAATCAGCTCACAGGTGTTCCGCTCAATCGCGGGAGACCCATAGCTTCCGTGTCGTTTCGATCACCCGCCAGACCCCCGTGAACCCGGGATGCATCACGAAGGCGTCGCCCGCCGCGATTCGACGTGGCTCGAACCCGTCCTCGATGAGTTCCGAGACCCCCGAAAGGATGTAGCAGAACTCGAAGGTCTCGCCCTTGACGGGCATACGCCGGCCTGCACCTGACCATCGGCGGTTTGCGCGATATCCCAAGTCAGAAAACGCGGATCGCCTTCCACGCGTCGTTCCTGCAGCGGTTCCCCTCTCCTGGGTTCGGGGAGATTGTTATGGTCGACGAAGGTAAGCTTTGACATGGGGCACCTTTCAGCGTGCGGAGCGCGTCTCGAAAGACAGGCGCCTTTCGATGACATTCAGCGCAGTCAGACAGACGACGTTGATCACGAGATAAAAGACGGCGGTGATGACGAAGATTTCCATGATAGCGAATGTCTCGCTCATCAGCCGCTTTGCATAGCCGGTGATTTCAAGGACCGTTATGGTGGAAGCAAGGCTCGATTCCTTGACGATAACGGCGACCTCAGTGCTGTAGGAAGGCAAGGCCTGCCGCAGCGCCAGGGGGAATTTGATGCGCTGGAAGATCACCCACGGGGACATGCCGCAGGCCTCCGCCGCTTCGATCAGCCCACGCGGCAGCGAGAGGAGGGCGGTGCGGAAAATTTCCGCCGTGTAGGCACCCGTGTTGAGAATGACAGCGAGGATGGCGGCATGCAGACTGTCGCCGATCAGCCACCAGATGATCGTATTGTGGCGTATGAAACCGATCTGGGCGAGGCCGTAGTAAATGACGAATATCTGCACGAGCATCGGCGTGCCCCTGAAGACCGCGCAATAGAAATCGGCGCATCTCCGGATCGTGCCGACTTGAGATGTACGGGCTGTTGCCAAGAGAATGCCGAACGGCAACCCAATGCCGATCCCGAAAATTGCAATCAGCAGAGTTGTCTTGGCGCCAACGAGGAGAAATGGAACCGCATAGGTGATGATACCGAGATCCATTTTACCCTCTATCGAAGCCGCGATTGAAGTATTTTTCGGCGCGGTTGAACAGAACCTGGCTCACCGCGGTCATGGCAAAAAACATCGCGGCCGCAAGGCAATAGAACAGAAGCGGCGAACGGGTGATGCCGGCGGCGACCGCTGCTGTGCGCATCAGCTCCTGCATGCCGACGACGGATACGAGCGACGTATCCTTGATGGTCATCTGCCATACGTTGTTAATCCCGCCCAGAGCAAGTCTGAGGGCTAGCGGCAGCGTCACGCGAAAAAAGGTCAAGCGTGGCGTCAACGAAAGCGATCGAGCCGCTTCCAGCAGGCCAACGGGTACGGCCTGCAGTGCGCCTCGTATGACTTCAATCGAGTAGGCGCATGAGATGGCGGCGATTGCGATGATACCGACAATGAGCGGATAGGCGTTTTCGGCACTGTTCGCATAGCCGAACGCGGAGGCTATTTTCTGTACCCAATCGACCGAGCCGAAAAACAGGAGATAGATGACAAGCAGTCCGGGAACGCCGCGAATCACGATGCTGTAGGCGTCGACAACTTGAGACAGGACTGGCAGCCGGCGCCAACGGAGGATGGCAAGCGGTATTGCCGCCGCCAGCCCCAGGACCACGCCGAGAAAACCAATCAGAATCGTAGTGCCGGCGCCGCGCAGCAGTGCAAGGGCCCAGCCCTTGTCCACCATCAGCACCCAAATCTCGTTCAACATGAAAAACATCCCGAAACCGTCGCGGCAAAGCCGCGACGGTCTGTTGATTGGCGGACGATCACTTCTTGCACGGGATGGTGTAGTCGTCCTTGAACCAGTTTTCCGAGGTCGCCTTTACCGCGCCGTTGTTGATCATGTCACAGAGCGCAGCGTCCAGCTTGGCTTTAAGCTCGGTGTTGCCCTTGCGCAGGCCGACGCCCATGCCATAACCCAGCGTTTCGTGATCGTCCGCTCCGGTGACCTTGACGTCGATGCGGGCAAAGTTGGCTCCGTCCGGCGAGCCGAGAAAGTCGACCCAGGTCGGGGAATCGCCAAAGGCGGCGTCGAGCCGGCCTGTCGCCAGATCGGAATTCTGCTGGGTCGTGGCATCGTAGGTCTTCAAGTCTGCCGTCGGAATATGTTTCTTGATGAACTGTGCATAGGTGGTGCCGTTCACTACACCTATGGTCTTTCCGGCCAGCGCCTTTTCGATGTCCGCAAGGCTCTTCAGCCCCACGAGAGGAGAGTCCTTGGGAACCACAAAATACTGGGGCGTGGTTGCGTATGGAATGGAGTAGTCGATCTTCTTCATTCTCTCGTCGGTGATGCCGAGACCCGAGATGATGACGTCGAAGCGATCCTTGTCCATCGACGGCACCAGCGAACTGAACGTCTGCACCACGAATTTGCACTTGACCTTAAGTTCGGCGCAGATGCCGTTGGCGATATCGGCGTCGAACCCGGTGACGTTGCCGTTGGCATCTGCCATGCTGAATTGCGGTGCATCGCCCTCGGTGCCGACACGCAAAACGCCGTCCTCGGACCGTGCGATTCCCATTGTAGTCGTCAGGATAAGGCAGGATGCGAAGACCGAGCTAAATAGGTTCTTTGCGAGCATGTAATTTCCCCTTTTTTTGCTTTTTGGTTGCCGCTATCAAGCGGCGGTTGAAATAACGCTGGAAAGAAACCGCTTCACCGCCTCTGATGCGGGACTGCAAAACAGTTCTTCCGGCACGGCATCCTGCTCAACGGTACCTTTGTGCAGGAATATCATTCGGTTCGACACCTCCCGGGCGAACCTCATTTCATGCGTGACGAGGAGAATGGTCGCCCCCTCGCTGGCGAGCGTTCTGATGACCTTCAAGACCTCGCCGACCAGCTCGGGATCAAGCGCGGAGGTTGGTTCATCAAAAAGCATCAGTTTGGGCCGCATCGCCAGGACACGCGCGATTGCCACACGCTGCTGCTGGCCGCCGGAAAGCTGGCTTGGGTATCGCTGGCGGAAGTCGGCCATGCCTACCTTCGAGAGCGCGGAGAGCGCTGTTTCTTCCGCTTCCCGCTTGTCCTTCCGCAGCACGTAGATCAGTGCTTCGGTCACATTCCCGAGCACGGTCCGATGCGGCCACAAATTGAAGCTCTGAAACACCATGCCGATGCGGCGGCGAAAAACCCTGATATTGGCCGCGTTGACGATTTCCGTCTCGCGTTCGTTCTGGACGACTGAAATCGCGTCGCCCATCACCTCGATCTCGCCCGAGCTCGGGGTTTCAAGGAAATTAATGCATCGGAGCGCGGTGCTCTTTCCCGAGCCGGAAGAGCCAACGAGGGAAATGACCTCGCCCTGCCGCATCTGGAAGCTCACCCCGTTTAGAACGCTGGTTGAGCCGAAGGCTTTGCGAAGTTCGTGAACTTTCAGAACAGGGGCCACGCCGTTTCCATCCACTCCACCGTTGCTCCGCCGCTTCAACCTTCGATCGTTTGGGCGATCTCGTTCACGGCCGCCCTGGCGATCGAGACCATCTCATCGATTTCGGATTCCGTCATAACAAGGGGCGGCGCAAACCCTAGAATGTCTCCATGCGGCATGGCACGGGCAATGAGATTGCGGTCGCGCGCGGCCTGAGAGATGCGGGCCCCGACCTTCAGGGCTGGGTCGAATGCCTCTTTGGTCTCGCGGTCCGCGACGAACTCGACAGCGGCCATCATGCCGACGCCGCGCACTTCCCCAACAATCGGATTCTGCTCGAAAGCCGCCTTAAGGCTCTTGAGAAGGTAGGCGCCCCTGCTTGCGGCCTGCCCGGGGAGATCCTCACGCTCGACAATGTCGAGTACGGCATTCGCCGCCGCCGCCCCGATCGGATGCCCCGAATAGGTATAGCCATGCGAGAAGGGGCCGACCCTGGGCGTCGCCTCCTCCATGACTTGGTAGATTTCCTCGGAGATGATCGACGCCGACAGCGGCGCGTAGGCGGAAGTCAGCCCCTTGGCGACGGTAACCAGATCCGGTTCCATCCCGTAGAGGTCCGAGCCGAACATGGCCCCGGTTCGGCCAAAACCGCAAATCACCTCGTCGGCGATCAGAAGCACGTCGTATTTCTTCAATACGACCTGTATCTTGGCCCAATAGCCCGCCGGTGGGGGCGTGAGCCCGCCAGTCCCGAGCACCGGCTCGGCTATGAAAGCGGCAACGGTGTCGGGCCCTTCGGCAACGATCAGCGCCTCCAACTCATCCGCGCGGCGCTGCGAGAACGCTTCCTCCGTTTCGCCCGGGAGGGCGCCGCGATAGAAATGCGGCACACCCGTGCGGAGGATGCCGGAAACAGGCAGATCCATATGATCGTGATAAAAACTCATTCCCGTCATCGAGCCGGACACCACCGAGCAGCCGTGATAGCCGCGCTCGCGGGCTATGATCTTCTTCTTCTTCGGCCTACCGCGCAGATTGTTGAAATACCAAACGATCTTGGCCTGTGTCTCGTTGGCGTCGGAGCCAGAAAGCCCGTAGAAGACTTTCGACATCTTGCCCGGCGCCATTCTGACAAGCCGATCCGACAGGCGGGCGAGTTCTTCAGTCGTGTGTGCAGCATAAGAATGATAGTAAGCCAGCTTATAGGCCTGGCGTGCAATCGCTTCCGCGACTTCGGTACGGCCGTAGCCGATGTTCACGCAATACAGTCCCGCAAAGCCATCGATATATTCCCGCCCGCTGGCGTCCCGGATGCGGACCCCTTTGCCGGTTTCCATGATCGTCGGCTCATTGGTGCCCGAAGCAAAATCTTTCAAATAAGTGAAGGGATGCAGAACCGAACGGCGGTCCATTTCAGCGATATCGGCAGTAGTTGTCATCCTCGGATCCTCAAGCGGCCTTCAGGTCCATGAAATGCCAAGGGTGTTGAAACCCTTTCGCCGCTTGGCCGCAGCGACTGCGGCGTCCAGGTCAAATCCGTTACTGATCGCGTCCCGGGAGATTTCCCGTTCCATCGCCGGATCGACGTTCCCCATTTTTTCGGGTGCATTCTTCCAGACTGCGCCGATGAACAAGTGCGAGCGCAGAAGCCTCGGACATTGAACCGGGCGAGCCCTGGCTGCGCCTTTGTTGCCGTATTTCGTTTTCCGTTCCCGACGATTGCCTTCATAAGCAAAGGCTATTGACATGAGACAAAGATTTTCGGCTTATTCAATCCAAAATTCGCAGAAATGCTGCTTGTTTGAAGTCAATGCGAGGAAAACATGCGAACATCTCTCAAGCTTGATCGGCTGGATTCTCGCTTGCTGAACATCCTGCAAACCCACAACCGCTCCAGCACGGAAGAGCTTGGGCAAATGATCGGTCTCTCGGCGACTGCCGTCCAGCGTCGTCTCAAGCGGCTTCGTGACGGGGGTGTGATCGAAGCTGACGTCTCGATCATCAAACCTAAAATGGTCGGCCGCCCTGTTGCGATGTTCGTGCTGGTTTCGCTCGAGCGCGAACGGGCTGACATTGTCGACCGTTTCAAGCAATCCATACGCCAGACGCCTGAAGTGATGAACGGCTACTATGTGACCGGGGAATCGGATTTCGTCCTCATAGTGACATCCCGAAGCATGGAAGACTACGAGGCCTTCACGCGGAAATTCTTCTACGAGAACCCGGACATTAAGGGCTTCAAGACGATGGTCATCATGGACCGCGTGAAGGTCGGATTCTCCATGCCGATCAATTTTGACGATTTTGATAGGTGATGCCCTTCGTTGGATGCCGATTGGCGGAACATCAAGGATGAGCATCAGCTCTTCTGCAGGGCTTGGTACATTCCGGCTGGATCTTACGTCCGAATACTGTTGTGCATGAAGCCGAGCTAACCGCTCATCTCCTTCAGCCACACCAAGCCGGAATGATAGGCCTGGCGGGCGTCTCCAGTTCAGAGAGTTCTGCCGGCGAAGCCAAGGCCATTTTCCATGCTGGACAAGACCTGGCTAACGGGGATGGTTTCCAGGCGGCGCGACAATATTGCAGCGGCCCATCGGCGATCTGGCTCAAGGCGAAAATTCTAAGCTGACGATGAATATGAGCCGCTTAGCATCGACGACGTTCGCTTTAAGGCAGTGGCTATGGACTGTTCAACGGCCGATATTGGGCGGTGGGTTCAACCGGTCATTGCAACACTTTCTGCAGCCTATCGGCCGGCGTTTCGAAGTCCAAGGTTTTTCGGGGCCGTTGATTGAGCCGTAGGGCGACGTCGTCGAGTTGGGCCTGCGAGACATGGGAGAAGTTTGTTGCTCTCGGGAAGTACTGCCTGAGCAGGCCGTTGGTGTTTTCGTTGCTGCCGCGTTGCCAGGGACTGCGCGGGTCGCAGAAGTAGACCTGTAGGTCGGTTGCCACGGTGAAGCTCTTGTGACGAGCCATCTCCTTGCCCTGGTCCCATGTCAACGAGCGCCGCAACTCTTCGGGCAACGTGCCGATCTTCTCGGCGAGGGCCGCCACGACGGTCGCCGAGTCCCTCCTGGCCAACTTTACAAGCATCGTGAACCGGCTGTGTCGCTCGACGAGGGTGGCGATGTTCGTGTCGTTAGCACCGGTGAGCAGATCACCCTCCCAATGACCTGGAATGGCACGATCCTCAGCCTCGGCGGGGCGCTCGCGGATGGAGACCATATCGAGGATTTGTCCTTGCCCCGTCCGGGTAAGCGCGCCTTTGGCGAGGCGCATCTGTCGTTTGGTGCGCAGATGCGCTGTCAGCTCCTTCTTGAGCACCCCTCGCGACTGGATGAACAGGCTGCGATAGATCGCTTCATGAGATATCCGCATGCTTGGATCGCCTGGGTACGCTCGCCTCAGCCAGCCCGCTATCTGCTCCGGCGACCATTGCAGCGCCAGCTTTTGCGCCACCCGCCACCGTAGCCGCCCAGAGCATGCCAGGCGACACTGCTTCGGTCGAAGCGCTCGCTGCCAAGCCTGCTTGTCGGCCCGAGTTGCACGATACGTTTGTGCACCGCCGTTGCGAGAGATCTCCCGACATATCGTTGATGGGGATCGCCCCAGACTCCGTGCAATAACGCGGATGGCAAGACCTGCCGCAATCCCGCGAGAGATCTCTTCGCGCTCCCCCAGCTCGAGCGCCGAGGCCGCTCTACGCCTTGCTGACGGAGCAATGCCGCCGTGTAAGGATACGATCCGCTGAACGCCACCCTTGTTCCGGCGCTCAAGTGCGCGCGAGATAGACGAAATGCTCTGGCCTTGCTTCCATCGATCCCAGAGCTCGGCCTTCTGTTCTGACGTAAACCAGATCCGCGACGTCACCATGCGACACCTCCCATCCTCTCAGATTAAAGGTGTTGCGACGACCGGTTGAACCCACCGGCGCATTACTGCCGTACAGCCTGATCATTCTGTGACGAATGTGTCGTTTTGATAGCTCACCGCGCGAGGACGCTAGGTTGGCCCTTGCTCAGCGCTCGTAATCGTTATCGTTTGAGCGCTGGGTTTTACGGTCCTGCTCTTCAGCCTGCTGAGCCTTCTGCTTTTTGGCATCCTTCTGCTTGGCTCTCTGCTCGGTGCCGGTGCGCGGCTGCTCCGGCTGGCGGGGATCGTCCCGAGTTGGAAGGTCTCGCCCTCGCGCCTCGCGCTCGGGGGTCGGCTCGCCACCTCCACCACCACGACGCTGCTGCTGCCGCTCGAATTGCAGCCGCGCGAGACGATCGTGCATCTTGTCGTTCACCTCTTCACGATACTCTTCGAACTGTCCTTGATGCGCCGGCGGGAGCGTCTCGCGCATGTTGTCGAGAGCCTGATTGACGCGGGCCATCTGACGCCGCATTTCCAAGGGGGTTTGCGCCATGTCCAAATCTCCTATCAGTGCGTTCAATTCTCTCATACCGGGGTGAGACAGGAAAGACTTCTGCCCCAATTGATCAGCTCCGCGACCCGCGGCAGGACCTGCCTGCCCCTCCCCTGCTCGATCGCGACGGAACTGCAGAAAATTGTTTCCGATCGACTCCGCTGCCGTGAGAGCCTGACCGACTACGCCCGCGGTACGCATTGTCGACACAGTCTTTTGCCATGCGGCAGCGATTGCATCGCCGTTCACGACAAGGGATTGTCCATCCAAACGGCGTTGCCGCTTGGCCTCCACTCGCTCGACCGTCCTGGCGCTAACCTGATAACGCGGATCGCTCTGGGCGCGGCTGTAGGCTCCGGCATGCTCCTTCGTGAATGGCCGCGTCATCGCATGATCCATGCGCCGCGTCGCCACCATCGCAATGCCGTTCTCCCGTGCCTTCTCTGCAAAAGTCTCGCGCCAGGCGACCAGATCTGGCTTGTAGAATTTCAGGCGCTCGCCGTCGGCCGACCGCGCCTGCACCATCGCATGGATATGGACGTGCTTGGTGTCCTTGTGATGCGCCAGGACGAACTTGTATCCTGGCGCTCGCTCCTCAAGCACGGCGCGCGCCGCGGCCATCACGGCGTTTGCATCGGTGCCGGCTCTTGCCGAGAAAAGCAGGTGATAGGCATTGCGGCGCTCACGCCCCGAAAACTGCGGGCGCCATTGTTCATAGACAGAAGCCGCCGCCTTGGTGGCATTCTTCGCCCCAGGCACAGGCTCGCCATTTGCGTTGCGGACCTGGTTGTGGGTGCGGATGAACTTCTGCAGAAAATATTTCGCCTTGGGTTCACGGCTCACGGCCGCGGTTACCTCTGCCTTGGCGACCACCCCCGCCGCGCCCATAGCTTCAGACAAACGCGCCTCGATCTTGTGGAGCGCCTTGCTGCGCGAATTTTCCCGACCGCCGGCCAGGACTCTCGCAAGCGGTCCGGCCCGCTCATCGGTGTGTGCGTAAACCTGCACTGTCTGTCCGTCCTGCGCATAGATGAACGGTTTTGCACCGAAGGCCTTGTTCAAGGCCTCGCTCAAGGCGGCATCGGTGACCTCGCCGGCGAGCTCGAAACGAACCTCGATAAAATTGGTATTTTCCAAGGGCGGTTTGAACGTTTCGCAAAACGTCTCCAGGAACGCCTTTCGTGCCGCGCCTGTCGCAAGGACCTGCCCATTCTCGTCGAAAATCTCGATGTCGTGTTTCTCGCCCTTTTCGTCCTCGCGCTTCCCGATGTAATTGAGCAGCCGAGCGGCGGCTTCCTTGGTCGATGGCGGATTGTGCATGACCTTGAACACAGCAGGCTGCGCACCCGCCGCATAGCCTGCCCGTGCCGCCACGGCCCGCGCCTGATAGGCGACCCGCGCCGCTCGGCCTGTACCGCTCGCGCGACCCGCGCCACGGCCGCCGCCGCCGCGCCGCTTCCAGTCGTCCTCCTCCTCTTCCGGCCGGAAACCGGCGAGCGTAGCGCCATAGACCATGATCGGCGCGCTAGCGGCATTGGGGGAGGTCGCAGCCACCGCGGACTTCGGAGTCTTGCCGGAGCCGGAGCTCCCCGCCACTCCGGTCCCTCCCGGCGAAGAACGAGCGGCGTTTCTGCCGCCACCTAGCGTCGATCCGGCTTGTCCGTGCCCCAGGCGTCCGCCGCCACCGGTCCGCTCATAACTCTTCATCGCCTGGAATTCACCGGCCTCGCGCCGGGCGCCTGTCAGTGACTTGTCGGCGTCCAGGTCCTCGCGCTTCACGCCGGACTGGCCCCGCAGATAGCGTTCGATTTCGGCCGCGTAGCCAGCAAGACGACCGCTCATGGCCTGGCCTCCCTCGCTTTGCGGGACCCGCCAGTCATCGCCTTCAGTTCGTCGCGGAACTGCCGCACCAGGTCGCCAACGGCGATCAACGCCTGCTCAAGATCCTCATCCTGGGCAACACGGCCGTCGTTCATGGCGCGCACGGCCTGATTGAAAATGATGCCGACGCGCCGCAGCTGATCAGTCATGTCCACGATCGCCGGCCGCAACGCCTCTGACGCGATAGGCAGATGCCCGACCTCTGCCCGCACGAGACGCCGGACGACCTCGCTGACGGTAACGCTGTCCCGCTCCGCAATGGCTTTGAGGCTGGCCAGTTCGTCAGCCGAAAACCGGATGTGCGTCACCTCGCCATAGCGTCGTGACGCGCTCTTCACCGCTGCTCTCTGGGCGTCTGCATCCATCTCTCAAGCCCGCTTGCGGGCGCTAAGGCCCGCTAGGGCCGCGCCGCCTATTTTGTGTGTATCACAAAATAGGCTATCCTGCCAATATAAGCCAAAGGAAGGAGCCCCGCCAATATAAGCCAAAGGAAGGAGCCCCGCAAAAAAAAAGCGGACGTTCCTCTCTCGCAGCCTAGCCCAGTTCAACTCCAGACCGCGGCACACCGTCGAGATGTTTCCCTGGTGATTTGTTGTGATGTGTCCATGGAGCGTTGAGGACTTGTTTCCATGTTAACAAGGAAACAACCGAGCGGTTCGCAGGCCGGATTGTCCACCGGATCCGTTCCTAACTGAAGATAGCCTTCCGTAATCTTTGCGCTTGCGATCGAGCCTTTATTGGTGCGCGCCTGGGTTGCCAAACCGCCCTGCCCCGTTGACTATGTCACCATGTTTCGACCGTGACATTGTTCCATGTGTCCATGATGACTTGTTTCCATGTTAACATGGAAACAATGAGCCAACGCCGGAAGGAGGCCCCCATGATCATCTCCGCTGCGATCCCAAAGGGGGGCACTGGCAAATCGACGCTGCTGCGCACCCTCGCATCCGTCGCCCTGCATCGCGGCTATTCGGTCACTCTTATCGACGGCGACCGGCGGCAGAACATGAACCGCTGGTTCCAGATGCTGGGCGAAGCTGGCAATCGTCCTGACAGGCTCCAGCTGGTAAGCGCGATGACCCCGCAGGAAATCCTCGACGCCGCAGCCACTCACAACGGTGAGCGCTCCGTCGTCTTGATCGATACGGAAGGCACCACGAATGACAACCTCATGGCAGGGCTCTTCGCGGCCGATATTGTCATCGTGCCGGTCTATTTTGCCCTCGACGATGTGACCGCCGCCATCCAGATCACCGACCACTACATTCCGCTGGCGGTCGAGAGCCGGGGTAGACCGCTGCCTGCGATATTCGTGCTGACCAAGCAGACCATCATCGATGGCAGGGCGCGAGCCCTGGGCGAACTGCGCGCCATCATCCAGGCCAACGGCACGCCGATTGCAGAACACGTCCTGCATAATCGCGTCGCCTATCGCGACCTACAGACCGGGCAGACCCTTTACAGCCCCGCGGTGCCCGATGCGAAGGCGGTTGCCGAGAGCGAAGGGGTCTTCGACGACCTTCTGCAAACTTTCATCGAAGCCACAAGGAATGCGGCATGAGTGAAGAAACCGCGCCGAAACCCGGTGACGACAAGAAAGCCCGCATGATGAAGGCGATTTCCACGCAGCCGCCGGCGCTGCCGAGCATGTTCATCACACCGAAGGTCGAGACGTCAGGGACCAAGGAGCAAGCTTCGCCACAGGTGCAGGTACCGACAAAGCCGCCCCCGGCAGTCGGACCCGATTTTCGCAAGCTGCTGCGGCAGGGTCAGAAAAAGGACCCCATCGCCGGAAAGAAGATTCGCGAGGAGGAGATGGTTCGCTGCGGCTACTACCTGACAGCCGTGGAGCAGCGCCAGTTCAAGTTGTTGGCGATCAGCAACGGGCACAGCATGACCGAATTGCTGCGAAAGGCCGTGCAGGATTATATCCGCATTCATAAGCACAAACTGCCGAAGGAATAATTGGCGGTCTGGAATCGCTATCGCATGTTGCGATGGGTGATGTTCGTCGCTCTTTTGCGCCGCGCAAAAAAGAGGCCCGCGACGGACTGCTCCGTCGCGGGCCCTGAGATGTGTTTGCCTACTTGGGTTGGTTGAGGTGTTTCAGCAGTTCCCCGAGGATGCCGTCGCGCTCCGGACGCCCGCTGGCTGCCGCCTTGTCGTCGACCAGCTTTGCGGCCAGTTTGGGCGACAGCGGCTTGAAGTCGTAGCCGTGTGAGATGGCTGCGCGGTGAAGATCCTCAAGCGTTTCGAACGCGCGATCGTGGGTGCCGAGCCAAAGACCGGGCTCGTCGGTTTCTTCGTGCGGGAACGCTTGCAGGAAGTAGGTTCGAAGTGGCGGGTCGTAGCCGATGACAGCGTCTGGGTCCGAGCGGCCCTGTCCGGTGACGGTGCCAGTGACAGTGATGGTGTAGCGGCTCATTGCAACCTCCTTTTGCCGGTGGGGAGCCGGCCCCTTACGGGGCCGGCCACCGATGCCTCACTGGGGGTTGTTCCAGAGGATGACCTTCTTGTTTTCCTCGCCGCCGGGGGCGGGAGCGAGATTTCCGAAGATCACGCCGATCTCGGGGGCTTCCAGCTTGACCGAGAGGTATTCCTCGCCCGAACGCTGGGAGATGCGGTGCCAGCCGGCTCCGATCTCGAAACCCGTGCGCTTGTTGACGATCCGGTAGTCGGGCGCGTCCTCGCGCGACTTGTTGGTGTTCGGGATCAGGGTGATCGGGGCGTTGACCCGGAGCGTGGCGAAGACGCCTTCCATCGAGCCGTCGGCCTTGGTGGTGAGGTTTGCGATCGTGGTGGCCATGGTAGTTCTCCTTCGGTTGCATCGGGACCATTCCCGATGGCGCCAAAGGAGAGGGCCGTCCTGCTGCGGTCATCTCGGCGAAAATTCTGGAAAATTCTATTTGCCGAAAAACAGCGGGCAGGCCCTTCGCCTGTCCGCAGACAAAAACAGAAATCGAATTTTCCTGAATATTCGCCGAGTGTACCCCCAACGGGGGTTGACCGCACAAAGCAGGCGGTCGTCTACAAAGGCGACATGAAACGGGAATTGCCCCGGATGCGGCAGATGGAAAGAACTCAGGCCGCCATCGCTTGACCGCCTACGCAACGCTGCCGGATCGCAGGAACAGCCTTACCCCGCCAGCCTCTCGGGTCATGTCGCCTGCGTCGTCAATACCTCAGCAGCATGGCGCGTGAACCGCCTTGCGCGTTCGGTATGGCGACACAGCGGTTTCGAGATCGGAGCCGGCTGGCAGCGAACTTCACACCCCTCGGTGGCGATGCCTCGCGGCCAGGATGGATGACCGCGCAAGCCAGGTTCGGCACGCTTGCACCCGCTTCAGAGGCGAGAGGGTGTCGAGATGATCATCCGCACAACGCCCTGGGGCTCTGCGCGTGGGCCGGGTTCGAAAGGGCCGGCTGCGGCCGTTCATACACGTGGAGGTGGGGACGCGGGGCCGGATCAAGCATATCGGATGGGACCCGCCGGGCTGTCGGCGGGACCGCGCGTGCATCATCCTGGCAAGGCCAGACGCTCGTCCGGCATCATGCGGGCTTCGGCTTGCTGGCGAATGTCCGGACCGGCATGGCGGAGCATGGCGCACCAGTCTTCCACATTGTAGGTAGTCGCCATGCTGCCCCTAGCCAGATCGTAAATGACGCACGGCTTGTTGGCGATGGCGAGCCGAAGCACGTTGACGGCCGTGCCGGGTGATGCGCCGTCCCAGACCATCATGCCAAAGTCGGCGCGCCGCGCCATCTCCCGGTCTTTGGCGGCGTGGACCCAGTATCCTTCGGCGCCCTCGGGAGAAGGAACATGGTAGGCGGCCCAGTCGCCCAGATTGTTGCGGGGTTCCTTGCCGGCATGGAACACGCCGACATGCTCGTACTTGTAGCCCGCGAGCAGGCCCTGCGCCTCGGCATCGGCTCCCGACGCGTCGCCAATCAGCACGCCGTGCTCGGCAGCAACGATTGCGCCGATGCGAGTGATGGCAGGTTCCGGCAGCTCGAATATCTCGCGTGATCCACCTATGAATATCATCGACATCGTGACTTTCCTTTCTCTCCAGCGTCCCCCGCCCAGCACCGGCCGCCCTCTCCCTCTGGCCCTGCGCGAGGGATCGTCACCCGAAGGCCGAGACGGCGAAGCCGGCGCGGGGAGCGGCGGGACGCCGCGACTAGAGCCCGGCCGGCCGCAGGCCGGCGCGCCCGGACCCTGCCGCTGCCGGAGGCGCTACGCGCGTGGAGCTAGTGGCCTTGGTCGGCCAGCCAGAGGCTCACGTCCTGGATCGAGCGCATGAGCACCGACGGATTGTCCCGCGCGGGAATGAAGCCCCAGCTCTGCCAGTACCGCTCGGCCTCGCCGTCGATCGCCCGCACAACCACCGCGCGGCCGCCGACGATGTCGGCGCCGGCGACGCAGCGATGCAGCGCGTCCTTGACCAGGCCGCTGCCGATGCCTTGTCCGGCATAGCGGTGGTCGACGGCGAGTTGTCCGATCAGCAGGCAGGGGATCGGGTCGGGCGGGCGTCCGGTGCGGATGGCGCGCGGCGCGCTGTTTGGCTGGATCACGCCCGGCGCGAGGCCGTAATAGCCGACGACTGTCCCCTCGTCGTGAACGATCAGGACGCGGGTGAACCCGCGGGCCTGGTTCGTTCGCGCGAAGCCGGCCAGCCAAGCGTTGAGCGCCGGCTTGCCGCAATCGAAGCTGTCGAGGCGGTGCGCGTCGTCGAGGAGTTCGATGCCTGAAAGCGCCACCTAACGGTCCCAGGGCGGGGACCGACGCAGTCGCTCGGCCGCCTTCGGCGGGGGCGCGGCGGCGGGGGCTGAGATCGCCTGCATGAAGGCGTCATAGGCTTCCGGGGACACGCGGATGACGGTTTCGTTGAGGATGGCCGCCTGCGCCTCGTGGAGTGCTGCGCGTCGCATGAACTCCGTGCGCGACAGGCCGAGCAGCTCCGCGCCGCGGTCGATGATGGTGAGATCATCGTCGCGAAACCGCATTGAGACGGGTGTTTCCTTCCTCGTCGCTGTGGTGGCCATGGCGCGCTCCTGTGCTGCGGACGTATATACGTCTATGTAACGCGGAGCGCAATACACGTTGCCTGGCGGAACGCTCCACCGCGTCGATACGATCTTTGGAAGCGCAGCGTGCCGTGCTTCGCGCGCGGCTTTGGTGCGCTTCGCGCGGACCTGAACCCGACCGCGCTCGGTCGGGTTGGATAGTGCGGTTGCGAGGAAAGCGGCGCTTCACGCGCCGCCCTCCGCGAACCGCCAGACGGGGATGCCCAGCCGACGGGCCTTGTCGGCAAGGTTGTCGGTGATCCCGGAGCCGGGAAAGACGATCAGTCCGTAGGGGACCACCGAGAGAAGCTGGTCGTTGCGGCGGAACGGAGCTGCCTTGGCGTGCCGGCTCCAATCCGGCTTGAAGGCGATCTGGGTGACCTTCCGGTTCTCGGCCCAGCAGGCGGCGATACGTTCGGCGCCGCGCGGGCTGCCGCCGTGGAGCAGGACCATGTCGGGATGCTTCTCGTGGGCCTTGTCGAGCGCGTCCCAGATCCGGTCGTGATCGTTGCAGTCGAGACCACCGGCGAAGGCAATCTTGGTGCCGGCCGGGACGAGCACCTCGGTTTCGGCGTGGCGGCGGGCGGCGAGGAAGTCTCTGGAGTCGATCATGGCTGCGGTCATTGCCTGGTGGGAGACCTTGGAGCCGGTGCGCGGCCGCCATGCCGATCCTGTTTGTGCCTCGTAGAGGTCGGCGGCCTCGTCGCGCATGATTTCGAGCACGTTGCGGCGCTCGATATAGGTGATGCCCTCGGCAGTGAGCCGTTCCAGCTCGACCGACTTCACCTCGGAACCGTCCTGCTCCTGCTGGCTAGAACGCTGGGCCTCCTCATTGCGATCGAGGCTGCGGGCGACGCGCTCGGCGGCACGGTGGAAGACGTTTGCGAAGGACCAGAGCAGGTCGTCGAGATCGGGTTCGAGCCTGGTGTCGCCAAGCATGCCGGCGAAGGTCTCGACGATTCCGGCGAGGCCGGCCCGGATCACCTCGTCGTCGGGAAGTGGCCGAGGATCAGGTTCGTCCTGATGAGGGCGATGGCCGTACATCTGCAGTTCGAGGATGACACGGTCGGTCGGCGAAGAGGCGTGGTAGGGCTCGTGGGCGTCGTCGAAAGGAAGGTCGTAGGTCATGGCGGGTCTCCGTCGGTTGTGACCGCGCCTATCGCGGCCTGACAGCGCATCCCGGCCGCGCCCCGGGCGCGGCCGCACCGAAGGCCGGAGCGCGAGCGGAGGACGGCGCAGCCGTTGCGGCCGTGAATGGGGGGTGGCAGGGGTCGCCTCTCGGGCAGGCCGCGGGCGCGGCCTCTCCGGCGGACCGCCGCCATGCCTGCAGGCTATCCGGCGACGTCGCGCCGGCCCCGCCTGCCGGCCCGACCCGGTCATCCGGGCGGCAGGAACAGACGGGCATCCTCCGGGAGGAGCTGATCGCTGAGCCATGCCGCGAGATGGGCCGGGCCGAGATGAAGTAGATCGTCATTGAAGTCGCCAAGCTGCGGGCGAAGCACCATGGAGAGAATACCGACCTCACCTGCGCGCCGGCTGAGACGCTCGATGCCATGCCGCCCAGCGGCGTCCGCATCGGCGGCGATGTAGAGGCGACGGCAGCCAGGCGGGAAGGTCAGGCCGGCGAGGTGATTGGCCGAGGTGGCGGCGGCGACCGGCAGTGCCGGCATCACTGTGCGCAGCGAGGCCATCGTCTCGAAGCCCTCGCCGGCGGCCATGACCGGAATGGGTGCGCCAGGCTCCAGGCCGAGCCAGATGCCGTTGCCTAGAAGATTCCCGAGCGAGCGGCGCGGATCGCCAAGTTGGGCCTTGCCGCTGCCTGCGGGGTCCAGCCAGGTACGCTGGAGACCCGTGATGCGGCCGTCGAGACTGGTCACGGCAGCGATCAATGCGGGCAGGGTCTGCGTCTCGCCCGTCACGAGATTCCGGTAATAGCAGCCGGGATGGAAGCGCAGGGCGCGCTCGCGCGCGCTCAAGAGAATGCCGCGGCTGGCGAGATAACGATCGGCCAACGTACCGGCGATTGGCTGCGACATGACGAACAGGCGACGCGCCGCGTCGGGAGAGCCGCGTATCGCCGCAGGCTGACGCTGCGCGTTGGAGGTCGACCACTGCGGTCGCGGCATGGCGAGGAACCGACGCGCTTCATCGGCGACATCGCGGAATTCGACGAGGCCGCAGCTTTCGCGGATCACATCGAGCAGATCGCCGAATTCGGACGACGCCTCATCGACCCACTTGCCTGCCGGTCCTTTGGCATTTGCTTTCAGCCGCACGTGCATGGAGCGGCCGCGCGTGTTGCGGACATCGCCGACGATCCAGTGGTTGCCGGAGCGATGGCCGTTGGAGAGATATTCGCGGCACACCTCCTCGGCATGCTCGCCGAGACGGCGCGCCAGCTCGGAGGCCGAGCCGGTCATGATCGCCTCCCCTCAAGCCGCCGACGTACGGTCGGTGACCCCGACCAGGGTATGGCGGTCGAGGAGCGCGGCGAGGATTGCCGACCCGTGCGCGGACGTGGGGATGAACAGCCGGAGCTTCCAGGAGATGATCTCGGATATCAGCCCCAGCGCCTTCAGCCGGGGGACCATCGCGTCCGTGAAGCCGATTAGCTCGACACGGTAGTCGTTCATGACCCGGCTGCGGCGCAGAATCAGGCCATCGGCGAGTTGCAGTCCGATCCGTCCGTCGACAAGCCCGGTCCAGGCACCTTCCGGTGAGAGCGTCGGCAGATGATCGAGACCCAGATTGCGGAACATGGCCGTGACAAGGGTCGGCGCGATGTAACGCCCGATGATGCGTTCGCCGGCATCGGTCTGGATACGGTAGACCTGACAATCATGGTCCGGCAGCCGACGCCAGATCGGCAACAGCAGGCCGGTGACGATGTGGAAAGTGCTGGTGGTGAACTCCGGAACGGCGGCGACTTCTGCCTGCCACAGGTCGCAGAACAGTTTTCGGTCGGCGGGCTGCCAGTGGGTTTCGGCAAGGGCGTCGAGACCCAAGCGCACCTCGTCGGTCGGCCGCAGCAAGCGCACTCGGTGCTCGACTGTCCCGTCGTCGAGCATCAGGCTCGCCGTTGGCAGCCGGATCGCCGCACGGCTGGAACGGGCGTTCACCAGCAGGACCGATTGCGGTTCGGCGCGGGCGATGGCCAGCGCATCGACCAGACCGAGCGGCCGGATGCGATCCTTGCGAGCAACGGTGAGCACATGCGACTGCGCGCCCGAGACCGGATGAGTGTAGACCGTGCGGCGATCGGTAATAACAATGCTCTCCGCCGTGATGGTCTCCAGGCCCTTGTCATAGGAGCCGGCAGCGATCGCGCCTTCGATCTTGGCCGCCATCAGCTGCTCGAACACCTCGAACAACAGGTCCTGGGTTTCGATGCGCAACGCCAGCAGGCGATTGAGCCAGGTCGTGATTGGCGGCAGCTCGTCCCGCAAACCACCTTCATCCGTCGTCAGCGACAGCCCGGTCACGGTCTCGAAGGTCGTGAGCGAACAACCTTCGATCTTGCCCTGGTGCAGCAGCATGTAGAATTGCCGCAGGGCGGCGCGGGCATAGGAGCTTTCCAGATTGTCCTCGGACCGGAACAGCCCTGCACCGCCAGTCTGCCGCTGGCCGCGCGTGATCGCGCCGAGTGTGTCGAGCCGGCGTGCAATCGTCGACAGGAACCTTTTGCCCGCCTTCACATTGGCGGCCATCGGCCGGAACAACGGTGGTTGCTTCTGATTTGTGCGGTGGGTCCGTCCGAGACCCTGGATGGCGTTGTCGGCGCGCCAGCCGGCTTCGAGCAGATAGTGCTTGCGCAGCCTCTGGTTTCGCGCCCCGAGATCGGCGTGGTAGGAGCGACCGGTGCCGCCGGCGTCCGAAAAGATCAGGACGCGCTTGTCGTCATCCATGAAACTCTGGGTCTCGGCGAGGTTGGCCGAGCCCGGACGGTTTTCGACGGCCAGCCGGTCGATGCCATCGCGGCCGCTCTTCTTCACGATGCGGCGCGAGCGGCCGGTCACCTCGGCGACTGTGTCTGTGCCGAAGTGGTGGATGATCTGGTCGAGGGCGCTGCCGACCGACGGCAGCGAGGCCAGCCTTTCCATGATCTCGTCGCGCCTTCGAACCGCTTCCCGGCACTGAACAGGGTTGCCGTCCACGTCATGCACAGGGCGCGAATAGACGTTGCCCTCGGCGTCCGAATATTCCTCGAACAGCTGGGTCGGGAAGGAATGCATCAAATACCCACCGACATACTCGCGCGGCGTCACGTCGACATGCAGATCCGACCATTCCTCCGTCGGGATCTCTGCAAGCCGGCGTTCCATCAGCGCCTCGCCGGTCGAGACGATCTGCACGACGGCCGCGTGGCCGTCGGCGAGGTCCTGCCTGATGGCGCTGATCAGGGTCGGCGTCATCATCGATGTGATGAGATGACTGAAGAAGCGCTGTTTGGTGCTCTCGAACGCCGAGCGCGCTGCCGCCTTGGCGTTGCGGTTCAGCGTCCCGGCGTCGCTGGTGATGTTGGCCGCCTCAAGCGCGGCTGTCAGGTTGTTGTGGATGACCTGGAACGCATCGGCATAGGCGTTGTAGATGCGTATCTGCTCCTCGGTCAGCGCGTGCTCGAGCAGGTCGTATTCGACACCGTCATAGGAGAGCGAACGCGCCGTATAGAGGCCGAGCGACCTGAGATCGCGGGCGAGCACTTCCATGGCCGCGACGCCGCCATCCTCGATGGCCGCGACGAACTCGGCCCGGTTGGCGAACGGAAAATCCTCGCTGCCCCAGATGCCGAGGCGCTGTGCATAGGCGAGGTGCTCGACCGCCGTCGCCCCGGTGGCCGAAACATAGACGATACGGGCGTCGGGCAGCGCGTGCTGCAGACGCAGCCCCGCCCTGCCCTGCTGCGAAGGCGCGACGTCACCGCGCTCGCCTTTGCCACCGGCGGCATTGGCCATCGCGTGGGCTTCGTCAAACACGATGACGCCATCAAAATCCTTTCCGACCCATTCGACGATCTGGGCGATGCGCGACTTCCTGCCCTCGCGCTCCTGGGAGCGCAGGGTGGCGTATGTCGTAAAGAGGATGCCTTCGGCAAGGCGGATTGGCGTGCCTTGTCGGAAGCGGGAAAGAGGCTGGACGAGCAATTTTTCCTGGCCGAGCGCTGCCCAGTCGCGCTGGGCGTCTTCAAGCAGTTTGTCGGATCTCGAGATCCAGATCGCGCGCCGTCGACCCTGCAGCCAGTTGTCCAGGATGATGCCGGCGACCTGCCGGCCCTTGCCGCAACCGGTCCCGTCACCCAGGAACCATCCGCGGCGGAAGCGGAACGCAGTCTCGGCGCCTCCGGAGGCGGCGGAGACGACATCGCAGGTTTCGTCGACCGTCCAGGCGCCGGCGAGATGGCCGGAATGTGCCTCACCGGCATAGATCACACTTTCGATCTGGGCGTCGGACAGCAGGCCTTCGTCGATGATCGCATCCGGCAGGGGAGGCCGATAGGAAGGCTTCGGCGGCGCGACGGCGGCCATTGCGGCCGACTGGACCAGAGGCGTCGGATGCGGCTTGGCGCGGGGAACGTGGATCGACTGGAGCGCGTAAGGCTCGTAGATCGTGTCTGTCAGCCTGCCGCCCTCCTCCGGCATCCAGTCGCGCAGCTCGTAGGCCAGGGGAACGGCAGGCGTGGTGCCTGTCACGACCGGGAGGATGGGCTTCATCCGGGCAGCCGGGTGGGTTTGGCGGATAGTCTTCGCGGCAGCTGCAGATGCTGCGATGGGTGCGGCTTTCGTCGCATTTCGCGCGGCCATTTGAGCCGCGGCATTGCGCAGGGTCTGGTTCGAGAGGGCGCCGATCGAGTCCGGGAAGCCGCCCGGCGTGCGGGGCGGCAGGTCGGATATCCAGGCGAGCAGCGTTTCGACGTCCAAAGCCTTGCCCGGCGATGCGACGAAACGCGACGGATCGGCTGCCTGCACCTTGTCGATGATCGTGAGGCGGGTTTCGGCGGTCGTGCCGTGGCGGGAATAGACCCGGCCGTCGATTGCCGCAGTGAAGACGATGGTGCCCTGCCGCTGCAACCGTTCAAAGGCGGCTCGCCATTTGGGGTTTTCAGGGGAAAGCCCGGTGCCGGTGATGGCGACAAGTCGCCCGCCGGCGCGCAGCCGGGCGAATGCGGAGGACAGGTGCCGCCATGCCGCATCGGAGACATGGCCGTCGACATAGGCGCCGACGCTGAAGGGTGGATTCATAAGCACGACAGACGGCTTCATAGCCGCGTCGAGATGATCGTCGATATGGGCGGCGTCGTGCCGGGAAACGGGAGCGCGCGGGAACAGCAGGCCGAGCAGATCCGCGCGGGTCATGGCAAGCTCGTTGAGGGCGAGCGAGGCTCGGGCAATCTCGGCATGGACTGCGAGCAGGCCGGTGCCGGCCGAAGGCTCGAGAACGACATCCGAAGAGGAGATCGCGGCCGCTTGAGCGGTGACGAAGGCGAGCGGCAGCGGCGTCGACAGCTGCTGCATGGCCTGGCTCTCGTCGGAGCGCCGTGTGTGGGTGGGAACGAGATCGGCGATCCGCCTCATCATCGCCAGCGTTGCCTCGGGCGAGGCCGACCGGGACAAGATCGCCGGTCCGAATCTGCGGATGAACAGGACCTGGGCAGATTCAAGCGCCTCATAGGCGTCCTTCCAAACCCAGAAGCCTTCGGCATCCGTTCCGCCAAAGCATTCCGTCATGACTGTGCCGAGCGCCCTGGTGGTGATGGCCTCACCATTTTCGAGGGAGGCGAGAAGGAAGCCCGCGGCACGAAAGATCGCTTCAGCGGAATCGGTCCGAGAAGGAGTGGCATTGGACGCGGCGGCCCTGGAGGCCGCCAGCGCGGTCGTGATGATGTTCATGGAAAATCCTGTCGAGAGCGGAAGGAGCCGAGCCGGCCCGGCACGCTCTCTCTGCCCAGGCCTGACCACCTCCTTCTGGCCCCGCTCTGCCTCCAGCCTTTGCCGCCGATGGCGGCGCACCGCGCGATTCTTGCGCCTGGAGATGTCCCCTTCAGAACAAGGCCGGGTTGAATGGGGTTGAATCAGGAGGATGGACGGGAGGGCCTGACGGCACTAAACCGTTGGCTGATTCTTCAAACCGATCCTCAGCAACAACGAGGTCTGCATGAAGCGGCCGGTCCGACCGTTTGTCGTGGAAGTGAAAAAGAAGCGCGGCACCATTTCAAAGCCGCGTTCGATCTGGGGAGACATCGTTTTTTCGGCTGTGGCTGACGAGCCGATGAGGGAGCCTGCGCAACTCAGTCAATCGAACACCCTTGCTTCCGATCGGATGTCATCGGAGACACCGGATCCCATAAGCACTGGAAGTCCAGAGGCTGTGGTTGAAAGAGCCGAGATCGTTGACGATGTCGGTGGATCTGAGGGCGGGCACAACGGTGCGAAAGCCGACATTGAAAATGAGGTCAAGAAACCGTTGCGGCCGGATCGAAGGCGTATCAGGCGAGCCGACGAGCCGAAACTGCCAAGAGGCCAGCGCTGGAAAAGACGGTTGCCAAAAGTGCTGCGCGAGGTGACCTGATCGTCCTTTGAAGGGCGGGTTCGTCGCTCCCCGGCTGTAAATCGGTTGGTCGCTGCTTCGAATCCGGCCCGGGGAGCCAACAATTCCAAGGCATCCAGAGTTTCCCAAGTCGGTCGAAAAACGGCTGATCTACAGCATATCTACACAACTCGACTTCGCTTGGCGCCGATCTACACGGGAATAGCCCGAAGGAGAGAAATCGCCATGGAACCCGCTTTTGACGAGCTGATCGGGCCTGCAACGACAGGCAGACCGGATGGAATTTCGGGCCGCCGCTACGGCTTGGGCGCTTCAACTCGCCGGTAGCTTAGTTAGCGACCGGCGTTGCCATCGAAATTGGAATAGCGGTTGGACGCGCACTGGTTGGTTAAGGACAAAGGCCGAAACATCGAAGCCCCAGCCAATTGCTGCGCCAAACCTTTCCTGCGACAATTGGTGGATCCGGGCGACATGGGGAGCAACAGATGAAAAAGGTGAAACCGCCTATACGCCTCGGAGCAGATCGACTATCGCCAATGGCCGACAAGCTTAGCGATCTAATTCGAGATCTCGCAAATTTGGCCGCCACCGATGGAGAGGTGCAACCGCCCACAAGCTAGCCAGCGAGGCGCTCGAGTTGCTGCTTCAGGTGGATGAGACGCGTGTCAACAAGTTGCAGCGGCGGCCTTCGAATCTGAACCTGCCGGATGATTTCCTTTCCTCGCTCTTAGTCCAGAAAAAGTAGAAGCTCGACCACCTGGGCAGGCGGGCCAAATAACGCTTACACCGTCGTGTCTCCGCAGGACAGCAATGGATGCCTTTTCGCGGCATGGCCATTGGAACGTGTTGATTTACGGAGGGGCTGGTTCTCGGCAGATCCAGAGCCGCCAGATCCCCCGATCAGTGACGGTGTGCGGTCGCGGCCGTAGGCGTAGTGGGCGCAGATCGCTGACATGTTGGTTGTGTAAGTCTTGCTGCGCACGCACCGCACATCCAAGATCGCGACACATTCGTCCCGTTCGGGGGGAATCAGGCTAGTTCAGCTAGCCAATCCTCCTGCTCCAGCCAATGTTCGGCTCGCCATCCTTCGGACGCCTGAGCCCGCAGCCTCGAGCGCAAGTGGCTTTGGAATTGCACTCTCTCGGAATTGAGCCAGGTTACGGCCATCTCGCGGTAGGGTTGGCTCTTGTTCCAGCCTTCTTCCGATTGAGGATGTTGACCGTCCAGTTGCTGGACGCAATCCAGCAACGCCAAATCGATCGGAATTCGGCGCCCCTGCTTGGTCGTCTCTTCGGCGACAACGCTCTCCAGACGCTCGTACCAATCAAGATGGTCCTGAATGATCTCGGTCCTGACAATGTTGAACACGTCATCCCCGGCTTCCGGGCCGAAAATCTGCCGAAGCTGGCTGTATGCCAGGCTGAAACGCAAAAACGAGAGGCTGACCAACAGAGCCAGCCGCTCGTGTTCATTCAGGCTCTTCAGGCGGGGATTCTCGACAGCCTTGCGCTCTCTCTCGAGGAACATCGTGGCTATGAATTCCTTCGCCCGTGCAGGAGCCTCGAAGGGCCTGGCAGTGCTTGCCTGCGGAAGCAATCCGAGCGCGACAAGCACATGCCTGCCGGCGTTGTAGTCCTTCGGAACGTCCAATAAGGCCAAGTGTTCAGAAACGGAAAACAGGACTTTGGCGGCAGGATCGGCCTTTGCTGTAAGGCCATGAAGGATGAGGACCGCGTTCTGAACGCCGTAGTCGTTCTGGACCACCATTTGGCGGATGTAATGGTGCCGACCCTGCTGGAGCTTTTCCGGCGGCATAGTCGAAAGCATGTCCGGCACAAGATGCCGATGCTCCGGCTTCATCACATAAGGGATGGTATCCGCCGCTGAAATGGCAAACTCTTGCAGTTTCCAGATCAGCGAGCCGACCCCACCTTGCCGTGCCATTTCTAGAGTCGCCGACCGGGCATTCTGAAGGGCTTGTATTTGAGGCTTGTCCGCTTGGAATGCCCCCTGGCAGTCGTTGAAAAGAGCTTCAGCCAGCGCAAACGCTTTGTTCCGGGCATCCTGGTCAACGTGATGGTTGAAAAGCGCGATATGGTAGAGGCGCCGGACGATCGCCGATAGGCTGGACAGCGTAACGCTGCTCGGCAGGCTGTTCAGCAGCGGCGACAATTCCGCGAGGCTGGCATGTTCGATTTGTTCGAAGGTTATGGCCGCAGGTGGATCGACCTTGGGCTTGCCACCAAACAGTCCCTTGAAAAACCCCGCCATGTCCACCTCCCCCGAGCTCAGCAAAGCTGCCGCGGTACAGCTGCCGCCGCGACAACCAGCTTCGCTATTGAGACCCCGCAGCGGCCTCGACGCCATGGCCAGACCGATAGAGGACTTTGGCCATGCATCGAAAATCACGTTTTGCTGAACTTAAAGCTCGTCTTGCTCTTGCGGCCGAGCCTGCGGATCACAGACACGGCAAGGGCTGCTACTGCACTGACGCGGGCATCTGGATTTCAAGCCTGATCCCCGGAGCCGCCGTCGTGCGTCCCGTGAAGGCGCTGTGCACAGTCTATAAGGCTTGCCCTGGGTCCGATGCCGTTGCATTAGCTTTCCCGAAACGAGGAGGTCGTAGCCTGTTCTTCGCACCAGCGGAAGGAGGCTTCCTTGGAAAACCATATCGATCGGCGGATCATTCTTTGTCCGGAAAGCGAAAACAAGAACCTCTTCGAGTGGTCCCTCCAAGAGGTCGATGCAGACGGCAAAAAGATTGGCCTCGATCAAGTACCGTGGGAATGGACACTCTATTTCACCGCAACCGAGCTGACTCTGCGGGACACGTTGACCATAGGGTCTAGCTACCCACATGCGTCACAAAGCGAGTCGAAAACTGTGACCGCGAAGCAGTCCATATCTGGGCACGGTCACATCACGACCGGGCACAGCATCCGGAGCATACCCTGAGCGTGGCCGTCCGCCAGAAACCACTCCCGGCTTGCGCAGAGTCGAGCTCGACAAAATTTTTCGTGGTTTTCCAGTTCCCTTCGCGATAGCGTCCAACTCTGTTGGGGGGTAATTCAATGCGGCGCTTAGCTATCAGCTTGACACTCATCGTTTGCAGTCTGCTCGCGGGCAAATCCAACTCTCAAGACTTGCAATCCATGAGTTATCCCGAAGAGGCAATTGCCAGCTTAAGAAAAAGCCATCTTCCGACAATTGCGAAATCAATCGACCAAATTTCCCACGACTGGAGTTTCATCACAGATAATTTCGAGAAAGTTGGCGTTCCTACTGAGGACTATCAACGGAGCATGGCGCAGAATCAAGCGCTGCTGGCCACGGCTGGAGAGATGCCCGACGACCCGGTCTCCGCAACGGTCGTGGGAGACGTTGCGGAGGATCTATCGGCAAAAGCTGAACATATCATGGATGTAAGCACGACCATCGCGGGCGCCACTGCTGCAGCTTACAGCGAAGTGGACATCTCAATTAGGACGGTTCATGGCAGCACAGAAGTAAATGGGTACCTCATTGGATTTAGCCCGCGCCATTTGGCTGGTAGCGACTCCCTGTTTAGGTTCAACAATCCCACTAGCCCAAGCGTAGGCAAGCTTCCTCCTGGCCGCTACGAAATGACGGCAATGTTGAATGGACAAGTCGTTCAACGTCAGGAAGTTAGTATTGGCATTCTGGGTCAGGGACCTGAAATAGTTTGCCTGGTGCCCTAAGATGACAGCCGAAGAGGTCAGCGTTAAATTCAAGGCGGTGTGGGCTGCGGTGTCAGCGGTGACAGTCATTGTGGTTGGGGTGATTTCACAATTGGTCACCAGTCCTCCTACCCTATGGCGTGACGCGGGATCTCAGCCCGTATTTCTTTCCTATGTCGCGACGCTCGTCGTTGCTGCAGGTTTCTGTAGCACGATGGCTGGGAAGCCTGTAGCGCGACCTACGTTTGGCCTTATCGCCGTGGGCATTATTGTAATCGTTGGCTACTTTATAGCCGCAGCACAATTCAGTTGCCCCTTTGTAGATGGCCGCATGTCTGTTGGCTGGACCTATCTGCCTCAGGCGGCCGACTACGTCGCCAAAAATCCTCAAATAACATGCAGCCTTTTGATTGCCGATTACACTGGCGCTACAGACACCGTGTGGCCGAAAGGCGAGATAATCACGTCATGGATTGGCGTGCTAGCCCTTTACATTGCGGCAATTTCCCTTGTGGCGACGATCGTCGTTCGGACGATGCAATCGCTGGCCGCGAAGTAGCAACAACAATCATCTTGGGAGGCGAGAAATGGCTGATCATGATCTCAAGGAAGGCGACGAAGTCCAGCATAAGACTGGGAAGATCATGATGATCTACATCGGCGAGAGCCAATTCGGCGAGGCGCTCTGCGAATGGACGGACCCGAGCGGGAAGCCCCAGCGCGACACCTTCGCATATTCGGCACTGAAGCGGTACACCAGCCCGACCGGAAGCATCTCCTTGAGCCGCGGTTGATCGGTGGAACATGCCGGTCAACTCAGATGGAAATAGACAAGATCGACAAGGATGAGCTTGAGCCCGATGCCAAGAAGCGGGCAGCTCGGGCTGCAATTAATGCGGTAGCCGGCGCAATCCCTTTCGTTGGCGGGCTGATATCAGCCGGAGCCGGATATTGGTCAGAAAAGGAGCAGGAGGAAGTTACGAACGTCCTCAGGCAATGGCTTCAAATGCTCGAGGACGAATTAAGGGAGAAGGGAAAAACAATCGCCGAGATCGTCGCCCGGCTCGACATGGGGGACGAGGAACTGAAGGAACGTATCGAATCTCCAGAATACCAGAGCCTCCTGAAGAAGGCTTTTCGCAATTGGTCGTCGATCGATACAGAATATAAGCGCCAACGCATCCGCAATATCCTGACGAATGCCGCAGCCGCCAAGACCGCATCCGACGATGTCGTCAGACTTTTTATCGAATGGATCAACCTGTATTCCGATTTTCACTTCGAGGTTATAGGCGAGATCTATAGAAATCGCGGCATTAGCCGCGGGGGAATTTGGGACAATTTAGGAAGGCCGCAGGTCACAGAGGATTCGGCCGATGCTGACCTCTTCAAGATGCTGGTTCGCGACTTGACGCTTGGAAGCGTTATCCGCCAGCACCGACAGACGGACTACGCCGGCAACTTCCTCCGCAAGCCAACCGCGAAGCGCTCAGCGCCTGGCCAAGCGTCTCGAACCGCAAAGTCGGCTTTCGATGAGACAGATCCCTATGAATTAACGGATCTCGGAACGCAGTTTGTCCACTACGCAATGACTGAAATCACGGCAAAGATCGAGTTCAAGGAATTCGACGACACGGATATTCCGGCCGACAAATCAGAGGGCTAATTAGGAAGGGGCATCCATTGCCGTTGCACAAGGAATATCGCCAACTTTGGAAAGGCGCCGGCTACACAGATACCGCGGGCAGCGCCGCGGTCGTTACACCTCCACCAGCCGGTAAGTTTCGAGCATACTATTTCACGTCGGCCGAATACGCGATCAGCAACATCGCTCTTGGTCGGTTGAAAGTTTCCAGATTTTCCGATCTCAATGACCCATTTGAATTGCTAGCCCTGAAATCGAACAGATCGAAGGCCCGTGATCTCAGCCAAGTGCTTCGCGAGAAGTACGACAAAGAAAGCGGCTTGATTTGCTTTTGCAAGGATTGGATGTCGCCGCCAATGTGGAGTCACTACGCGGCGACGCACCGAGGCATTTGTCTCGGTTTCGACCTGTCGCGCTCAACAGTTCTAAACGTCGTTTATGAAAACGATAGAGTTCCTGATAGCCTGCAGGATCTCCCTGAGATCGACGACGTTTCAATTGCTCTGAGGAAAAAGCTCTCCCGCACGAAATCCACGCACTGGGAATATGAAAGCGAGGCCAGAATCATATTTCCTCTGGCAAAATCGCAGAAGGAAGGCAATCTCTATTTCAAACCATTCGGCGACGACCTGACACTCAAGGAAGTAATCCTAGGACCGCTTTGCCAGTTGCCGCTCGCAGGTATCCGGCAGCTGGTTTCATCACTTCGTCCTGGGGTCGCCGTTTTCCGATCTCGGCTGGCATGGAAGACATTTTCAGTCGTTCCAATGGAAAGCACCATCGATGACGAACTCGACAAGGAAGTTGCGAAGGCTGTCGTCAAACGCAAGCGACTAAGCAAACACGCGCGCTCAATCAAGACGCCGTTGCAGAGGAGGCAACTTCGAAGAAATCGGCTGAAGCCGTGAACCTTTTCTGCCCGACGAGAGCGCGCCATGGGGAATACCGAAAACACAGCTCAGATTGGAGTAAATGAGACAGAGAGAATTATTCTCTCTATGAACTGGTACTTTCGACGACAGCTCGAAAGTGACATCGGGGTCGACGCACAAGCCGAGCCAGTAGTCGATGGCGAGGCAACAGGGCAGATCATCGGCATCCAGATCAAATCTGGACCATCTTACTTCACCAGGAAAAGGGGTAGCAGCTACGTCTATCGTGGGACTGCGCGCCACCTCGCCTATTGGGAACGGCTGTCGATCCCGCTGCTCTTGGTGCTGCACAATCCGGAAACGAATGAAACCGTTTGGACAAAGGTGGAAAGGCACAAGGCCACAATCTTACCCGACGGATCATGGACGATTGAAATCTCCTCCTATTCCAGGTTAACGGAGAATTCTGCTCAGAGCATTTTGGAGAATTTGCCTAAGTCTGATCCCGAGAACACTAGACGCCAAAGGATGGCCCTCGACGTAGATCTTATTCGTCGCGTTGCCGGTGGTGGTGAGGTTGCCTTTCTCACCATTGAGGAGTGGATAAACAAAAGCCTGAACATTCGCGGCGCCGAGATCTCTTTCGACGATCCATATGCAGAAGCGGAGTATCGAATCCCCTTTTACATGGCGAGAGCATCGATCGAGGATGCTCTGGATTTCATTTTTCCATGGGGTGACGTTTCGTATTCGGATGCTGTCGAAAACGTTGCAGGCGAAATTGACCTTCACAAATTTGAGATGACTGTCAATGAACTCGGAAAGGCGTTTTTGTTACTGGAAGATTTTTACAGAGATGGTCCACAGTCTAGAGATGAGCTAACCCCGCCTCCCGATGAGAGTGAAGCATGGTTCCCCGACGATCCCGATTGAATTGAGAAACCTAGACGCCTCAACCTCCGTGCCGGCGCGGCACTGCACTCTAGCACGCACGGTGTATCCCGCCGGCACCACTCCGGCGTTATAGCCACGCGTTGGCAATGGGAGCAACGACCATGTTGCCGGAAGACGCTTTTCTAAGAAGGTTGCCAAACACCGTTGATGAGGCGCAAGCCATCAAGCCCGAGGCTTTGGTTTTCTCAGCAGACGCTGTGGAACTCTGGCCTGCTGCCGGTTTCGTGGACACCGAGATAAGGTGTTTAACGGAACCGGAGAGTGGGAATGCAGAGAAGGAAATTCAGCGCGAGTTCAAGCTTGAGGCGGTGAGATTGATCAAGGATCGAGGCGTTGCGGTGGCCCAGGCTGCCCGCGACCTCGATCTCCACGAGAATATGCTGCGCAAATGGGTGCGCGAGCTGTCGACCGATCCGCAGCATGCGTTTCCCGGTCATGGGCAGATGAAGCCGGAGCAGCAGGAGATTGACCGGCTGCGCAAGGAAGTGGCGAAGCTGAAGGCGGAGCGCGACATCCTAAAAAAGGCCGCAGCCTACTTCGCGAGGGAAGTGACATGAGGTTCGCTTTCATCGCGACGCGCCGGAATATCTGGGCGGTGGCATGGCTGTGCAGTGCGCTGGATGTGTCCCGCTCAGGCTTCCATGCCTGGCTCAACCGCAGCCCCAGCGCTCCCGCCATGACGAGATCCTCGTTTCCAGGATCGACCGCAGCTTCAAGAGCAGCGACCGCACCTATGGTTCTCGTCGCGTGTGGCACGACGTGCTGGCCGAGGGGGCTTTCCTGCGGCCTGCATCGTATCGAACGTCTGATGCGGGAGAACGGTTGCGGGCCCGGCCTCGGCGCCGCCGACTGCCGAAGGATACGGGCGAGCGAGCGGCAGTGTCGGGCAACCTCCCTCGACCGCGCCTTCGAGGCATCGGCCCCGAACCAGAAATGGATCGCCGACTTCACGTATATCTGGGCCGCAGAAGGATGGCTCTACGTTGCCGCCGTGGTCGACCTGTTCTCCCGGCGGGTCGTCGGCTGAGCGATGAAGGCCGAGATGACAGCCCAGCTCGTCACCGACGCCTTGATCATGGCGATCTGGCGCCGAGGCAAGCCCGACGGCCTGCTGCATCATTCCGACGGGGGATCGCAATACACGAGCGAGCAGTTCCAGCGCCTGATGACCGACCACGGCATCACGTGTTCGATGAGCCGGTCGGGCAACGTCTGGGACAATGCTGCGATGGAGAGCTTCTTCTCGTCGTTGAAAACCGAACGCACAGCCCGCAAGGTCTACAGGACCAGAGATGCCGCCAGGGCGGATGTGTTCGAGTACATCGAGCGCTTCTACAACCCTCGGCGGAGGCACTCGACGCTTGGCCATCTGAGCCCCGTGGAGTTCGAGGAACAAGCTATGTTAGCTTAACCTCGTGTCCGAAAAACCGGCAGCAGGCCAAGCCGCTTATCGATACTTTGGCAGACGCTCGGGAGTTGTAGGTCTCGAAGGTTGTATCGGCCTACTGCGAGGCACCTGGGGCGAGTACGCGATTTGCCTCCGAGGCCAGCCGATCAAAGATGTCCCGGTTGGCCTTCCAGAAGCCGAGTAGCTTGAATGCCGCCTCGTAGGCGCTTCGAACCCGACTTTCGATGATCCCGAGGCCATCACCGACGAGAAACGGCTGAAGACCAGCGATGCGGACTGCGGACGATTTGCTGTTTTCAATCAGCTTGAATTCCGGCCCCTCTGTATCAGCGACCGCGGAAGCCAGCGCATCGAGTGGCACGTTCCTGAAGGACAGATCCACATGACCAAGGTGTCCCTTCAGGTCCACCCGCAAATAGGACGGCATGCCGGGGCATTTGGGATTGATGTACGTCGATTTGGGAAAGTCGCGGCGAGCGATCAGGAAGAAGTCGCCGAACTCGCGCCTCACCATGTCATCGACCGCATTCCACCACTCAATGCGAAATGGATCGTAGTCCTCCACGGCAAATATCTTGCCGCGGGCCGCGCGCTCGAGGAAATCTGCTCTGTACACGGTCCGGAGATCGCCGCCCTTTGTCCTGAGGAATTCCGCGGCATCCTCGAATGAGATAGCCCGCACGTTCTCTGGCAGACCCGTCGTTGCGTATTGTCTTGGAGCGAATACGGTGACGGCGAATTCGGTCCATTTCCCGCGTTCAACGCCAATCTCGCCACGGCGGATGTATCGCGCGATTTGGTCCCGCTGAAAGCCCGCAGTGATCTTGTTCTCGACCAGGAGCGCGAAGGTCGCGTTGCCCTGCGAACCGAAAATCGCCTCGACATCGGTTTCGCCAGTTTCGTCCACAACAGACGGCTGGGTTCGGGTCGCCGGAAAAAGCGCCTGCTCCGGAAGCCCCGCGCGTGCGGCAAACCAGCGGGCAAAGGCTGGATTTACGCGCAGTTCCTCACTAAGCCAGATGTCGATGTCCCGCTCGATAAACCACGAAATGTCGCACGAGTTCTTCATTTTGGTCGTCTCCTTCCCAGATTTCCGGCCGGATTGGTTCATTGCGTTTCCCGCCAGCGGGCCATCAGGACATCATCTTGGCGTCTGAGTGCCGCTTCCGTTCTGTCTTTGCATTCGTCTAATTTCCTTTGGAGTCGATGGCATTCCGCTGCGAGCGCCTCTTCGATAGCGCCGGAATAGAGCGCCGTTTCGAACTCCTGGCAGGCCGGACTGGCGAAGTGGAACTCCGCAGGTTTTCCGTGCGGCCCCTCCAGGCGGCATAGCCACCGCGATTTTTCAGGGCTGCCGGGCAGGCTCGCCCACGGCGATTTCGCACGAAGCCCTGAAAGCACGCTCGCGAACCGCTCTACTGTCCCTGAATTCACCGGGAGCAACCAGAAGGCGGCTTCGATAGAACATTCACCCATCAGCGGCTCGAACTGGATCCCACCGTCGAACGAGAAACCGAATAGGGAATCAATGCCGTAATGGTTGCCTGAGGTCTTCAAGCCATATTTTCCGAAGCGGCCGACGCGCCGCCACCCGTCAGGCATCTGAGCGGCAACTGTACCCGCGAACTCTGCGATTTCTGCATACGGCCCGTCGTCACCGCTCGGAACGTCGTCCCGCGCGCAGAACGGCATGGAAGACCAATCAAACGTGGTGGTTTGGCAGGCCTGTTCCTGGACCGAAAGTTCGACATGGGAGCGGATTTCGAACATCGGCCCAAGGTCGTCCCTGCGGGTCCTCGGTCCGATCCCCAGGCAAATGTCGGTGAAGACATCCAGTCGCGCAGGAAGCGTTTCGGTCGACCCCATCCGGTCGGCCCCTCTTCGATCCCTTAATGCGCATAGGGCGGCGACCTCGGAGCGCGGACATTCGTTCGGTGCGAGGGCCGCCTTTTCGACCTCAATCGGCCCGCGGAGCGTAACGCGCCAAACACGCAGCAGCGGGATTACCGGGATAGCGGGATAAGGGGGCACGGAGACATCTAGGTAATCTTCGTACCCCAGGTCGCCCGGCCGAAAATCGGCGCTCCCAAGCCCTTCACGAGTTGGACGCGGATCAGGGCCAGCCCCTCGGAACACGATTTCGTCAGTAATTGGGTCATAGCCCGCACGGAGGCGCCGGACTTCCTCGAAATAAGAATGCAGGCGCGTGGACCGGATGATCCAGTCGACCATCTGATGGAGCCGCCAGTTCAGGCGCACCGCCGGGTCGTCGATTGCGAACGTGACGGACTGCCAGAAAGCTGTCCCCCGGAAGGCATCGAGGACGACCTCGTCCGGCGTCAGATTGAGCGCCTCCGCGAGCACGTCGAGGACGGCCACGTAGGGCTCTATCTTCCGTATCAGGTTCTGGGCACCTGCTTTTTTCTTCGCCTCGGCCGGCGCAACGGTATGGTCGGCGCGGAGCCGTTCGAGATGACGCTGCGGCCTCTCTTTCTCCGCCAGGCGTTCCTGGATACGGCGTTGAGTGATTCCTCGGGATTTTGCTTGTGCCAGCAAGCGGTCCACCGCCTGCGCCGGCCAAATCTCATCGTCCCGACCACTGAACGGAGCGTTGGGGTTTTCCGCCGCTCCTCGAATATTTCTGACGGTTTCGGATCGCGTCTCCTCCCGACTGATTTCCTGCTCGATTCTGTCGGCAGGGCTTACTGGCACCTTCGTTGCCAGCAGCTTCCGAAACGGCACTACGTTGTCGACGTCAGTCATTGGATTCCCCTCATCTACCCCTGCGGTAGCGACGTCCGCGACGGGAAGAGGCGGCATGCAATATCGACACGACCTCGCCCGTGCTGTCACTGTAAATCACGGCGTGTTTGGCGAGGCCGTCGTACCCGCGGATCGTTCTTGCGGTGCGGCTGCTGACCTTCAGCAGCCAGCAGTTGCCGCCGAGCGGCCGTTCCACATCGGCATTTTCCAGGACGGCATAAAGTCTATCGGTCCTTATGCCGCGCTGCCGGCTTCGCCGCTGCGCATGAGCTGAAAGCTTGGTCATTGGCTTTCCCCTTTGAAAGCGGCAGCGGCCGATATGCCAGTGCCACAAGTTGAATGCTGACAAACTGACAATTATGGGAAGGAATGCAATCAACCCTTATGGGAAAACGGCTGTCATTTCTGGGAAAATATTGCCCAATTGTTGGGAAGAAATTTATCAAGTTTGGGGAAACAGTCGACAGGCCATGTGGTCGGCACCAATTGGGTTAGATACGATCATTCGACACCGTTGCGTCCATCCTAGCTGGTGAGCACAAGCCGCGCCTTCTTCTATGCCAGCCTACCTAATCTCGTCGGCGTCTTGCTTCCTCAAGAACCGTTCGTATCGTGCCATCAAGCCGCTTTGGGAACTGCCGCACGGTAGCGCCCATAGCCCGCAGCGAGGAACGCCGATGTCGGTCAGGTCTTTTGTCCGGACTTCGCCCTTCTCGATGGCGAGCGAAACGGCGCGTTCCCTCAATGTCAGCTTCGGACCACCAGCAAGCCGGATCCGCTCGGCGCGGTCGCGATCACGCTTCCGCATCCTGACGGAGGGCTCTGGCGCAGTTTTGAGGGGGATCGGCAGCACATAGTTCGCAGTTTCGTTCAGCCCGGGGAGCATTTCCAAGCACTTGGCTGAATATTCACTTCCCTCATTTGCGAGGAGGGTTCGTTTCGGGCAACGTTGGGGGCAACAAGCAGATGTCGTCTGCCAAAAAAACACAGAATCGCGCCCCATCCTTGGGCAGACTTTTGCGAATGACACGCAAAGAGGCGGCTTCAAATCAAATCAATCTTGCAATCAGGCTTTTCCACCAGGGAGAAATTCGCCGGAGCGATCACCTTGGCGCTATCGTCGCGACGGTCGACAAACTGACCTTACTGGCACGCGAGATGCCGCCTACAAGCAGCATCAAATCGTAGGGGAAGATTCGCCGTTCCGATCTATGGAACGGGGCTTCGACGACATCGCTGCCGCCCTGCGAGCCCCGCCAGCGCACGCTCTTCGCCCTGTCCTACGCCGCCGTGGCAGCTTTACTCGCCCGGCTTCGTCAAGCCGCTCAGTTCGGGGGCCCGCTTGCGTGCCTTCAACTGTTGCGCGATGGTTTGCCCGCAAACGAGGGGACGGCCATGACCAATGTGCAAATTCAGAGCCAGCAGGAATTCACATACGAAGGGCGCGTAGGCGCTTTCCTTTTCATATGCGGACCGATTGCCAGCGGCCTTGGTTATGCTTGGCTGATGAATGAACTTTCGAACGGATATCCTCAGATCAGCGGCCCGTTACTCGTCCAAGCGGCCGGCGCGCTCGCGTTCTTATTGGGCTGCGTCATGATGTTGGTTGGTCGGACATATCAACACGACGTAACCGTCCAAAGTGGCGAGTCTCAAAAAACAAGGCTCGGCGAAAGATAAGCTCTGAGAGCCCCGCCAGCGCGTTTGCGGGACCGCTACGGCGCGATTGCGTTGCGCCTGGCTGAAAGCCTCGCCACCGGCCTTGGGGTCGGCGTAGGATTGGCCATCGTCCACCCCTTCGCTGGCTAATTCGGTAATACGCTCATGACGATGAGAACTAGCAGGGCCGCGATCATAGCGACGACGATCGCGGCGAGCCGTATACGCTTCGCCCACACTTGGCGCCCAGGTCGTCGGGTCAATCCGGCGGCGTCGTAGGCACTGTAAAGGTGACGGCCGTTCTCTCCGTAGCGATCGGCGTTGGGATAATCTCGCTTGGTCGGCCCGCTCTTTGGAAGTGAGGCTTTCGCCGCTCTGCTACGGCGCCGCAGCTCCTATTCGAGATCGTCGACGGTGAACTTATCCTTGGCCATCGTTCCCCATCCTTATCAACCGGGCTGCTAAGCCCACATCTAATTTCAGTGAAGCCTTCCTTTATCGGAAGGTGAGGCTTGCGCGGGCCTGGTTAACGCAAGTGTTGCGACCTATCTGCCGATCATGCCTTTCGGATGCGCCTCGTCTCGGCCGCCTCGGCCGCCATATGGCGCAGATGGTTCTCGATCAGGATGAGCGTCGCCAGCGTGCCGCAGACAGCAGCGGCAATGACGAAGCCGAGCAGAAGGCCCAGAATGATTCCCACAATGCCATGCCAAGTGCCTTGCTCATGCATATGCCGCCAGCCCGCAACACCACCGCCGAGCGTGACGAGGACCGCGAAAGCCGCGTTGAGCGTGGCGAGCATGTCCGACAGTGCGCGCGTCATCTGAAATCCTCCGGTTGAGGCACCCAACTTAGCCTGCCGCAGGAAAGCCCGCCAGCGGCGTCCTTGCCATAAGCACGTCACAGCGCGATTGTGGCCCTGCTTGGGAGGGACGGACGATGCTTACCCGGAGTGTCTTTGTGCCGGTTGAAGAGCCGGAACATCTCCTCGCGCGTGGCGACGCCGTCGAACACCTTTCGGAACGGGGGATGGGTGGACATGGCTGCTCTCCGGAAATAGCCGGTCACCCGCCACAGCAGCGCCGCGGCGGGTGATTGTCGGCCGGTGTCGGGATCGGTGGGCTGGTTCAGGCCGCGCGGCGACCCGCGGAGGGTGCGGCATCGCGTCCGACGCCCGTAATGGCGCGGACCGCATCGGCGAGTGCCGGAATGTCGTCGAGCATGCCGAGTGCGACGAAGTGGTTTGCCCCGCCGGTATAGTCCTTGCGGCTCTTGCAGGTGCGGATCAGGATGCCGTGGCCCGACGACAGCCCAAACTGGCCGACCTGGATATAGGCGCGGTCATGATGCAGGATGATTTCACCGGATACGGCGATGCCCGCCCTGTTCGAGCGGATTTCGAAGCTGCCCGGCGTCAGCGCCAACTCGGCGGCAAGTTTCTTCAACCGCGAACGGGCGGTCGTGTGAAAACGCCTTTTCTGCTGCTCGTTGTAGGAGCAGCTTGCAGTCGAACATGTCGATCTCCATGAAACGGAACATGCCCGGCGATCGATTGCGCGACCGCCGGGCAGGTCGTGGAATGGTTTATACGTTGAGGAAGTCAGGCAGCCGTGCCGCCCTCGATGACGTCGGCGCCGACCTCATCGGCGGAGACCTCCTCGAGATAGGCCCGGCTGTACGGATTGTTGGTGAGCCAGCGTTCGGCGGCCTCGCGATCCCTGGCAAGATGCAGGAGTTCCGGGCTTTCACCGATGTCCTGCAGGACGCGGACCATGCCGATCGACGGGCGCTCGACGATCTCGAAACGCAGATCGCTCTCGACGGACCAGGTGCGTCGGACAGAGGTAACGACGGTGCCCCCTTGGCCGAAATCGCCTTCATGCAACGTGAAACAGGCTGGCGAGCTATAGGTCGCGCGCGTTCGCGGCGGCTCCTTCTTGACAAGTCTGCCGGTGCCGTTCCGTCTTTCCCAGGCGGACAGCTTCTTTCTGAAGCGGGCCGGCGGCCTGGCTGTGCCGTCGGAATAACGGAGAACGCTTCCCAGAGAGGCGCAATCGTAAATTGTATGTGCGGACATGCGTTTTTTCTCCATGTCGGAAATAGGGCCCGGCGGAGATGCCGGGCCCGGTGGGAGGCCGATTACTCGGCGGCCTGGAGGTGGTCGGGTTCCTCGCCGGCGTCGGTCAGCGGTTCATCGGAGGACGTGCCGGTATCGTCGGCGAGGAAGGCCGGAAGCTCGGCGGCATCGCTGTCGAGAGCCGTCTCGTCCGTCACGTCGTCGGTGACGGCTTCACCAACCGCGTCGTTGCCATCAAGGCGCAGCGGCTCAGGCAGCCAGTTCGACCCTTCGAGAAGGCGAGCAGCCTCGCGTGCCATCAAATCCTTCTTCATGTGGTCGATCAGCTGTGCGGAATCCTCGCCGCGTCCCTCCCGCACGGCTTGAACGATCCGGGCCTTGGTGACGCGGCCGAGATAGTTGTCCACCGTGGGCGACCAGCCAGCCTCCACCATGTCGAACTGAAGCGTGGCGGCGAGTGCATCGGCATGGGCAAGGGCGCCTGACCGCCTGTTCCAGGGCTCGACGACGGCGTTGAGCGAGAGTGACGCGCAGTGCGCGAACAGCGCCTTGCGGCTCGCTTCGTCGAGACCAAGCAGGAACTCCCAGAGATTGTTGCTGTCGGGCATATCCCTGTCCCAGGCCTCGTGGCGATCGGCGATCTCCTTCGCCCAAGTCGTCTCGGCCAGACCCTGGACCTGGCCAAAACTGTTGCTCACCATGTTGATTTCGAGGCAGCTGTCCTTGGCGAACCGATAGAACACCTGCAGCACGAGTGCATGGAGAACCGTGACGAAGGCGATGTCGAGGTTGCTTGCCAACGCGTTGCGCAGCGCAAGCGTCTTCTGTGCGGTGAGATCAAAGACGAGGCGATCGGGCAGCGGCTTGATTCCTTCATCCTCGGGCTCTTCGGCCGAGTCGGATGCGCCGTTCACCGACCGGCCGTTGACGACGACGTGATTGGCGCCGTCATCGTCGGACTGCGACGGGTCGCGATCCCCGCCCTCGGCTTCTTCATCGTCATCGCCCATCTCGACCCGTGGTTCGTCCTCCGGGCGGACAAAGCCGGCTTCGATCTGCAGTTGGCCGTTGGCGCCGAGCGCCACAAACGCTCCGGCGATAGCTTTTTGCGCCGGGTCATAGACGTGGGGGCGATCGCTGAACGCGTCGAGTTCGGCGCCGAGCTGATCGAGCTTGTCCTCGATCTCCTGGTCGGCGTCCTCCATCTCGGCATATTTGGCATCGAGCGCATCATACTCGGCCTTCACCGCGTCGTACCGGGCGATCTCTTCGGTGCTCAACTCCGCCGGCTCGGCATAAACCCGCCGCATGCCGGAGGTGTGGCCGTACGGGAAGCTGATCGCCGCCTCGACCCACTTCCAGCCGTCGGCGCGAACGGTCTCGGCATCTACCTTCAGTTTGTCGAAGACCAGCTGCTCGAGGAGAGCTGCATCCTGGAACCAGCCACCAGAATCCTGCTCAAACAGGTCGCGCAGTATGACGCCGCCGGCGGCCTCATAGGCCTCGGCGCCGACATAGACCGCCCGGCGATCGTCGGCACGCACCGTCGTCTCCGTCAGGAGGCGCCTGATGTAGTAGGGCTCCTGCATATGCTGGTTGTTATTGATGCGCTCCCAGACCTGCTCCTGGCGGGCATGGTCGTCCGAAATCGAGAACGCCATGATCTGCTCGAGGCGGACTTTATCCTTCTCATAGAGATCGAGCAGTTTTGGCGAGACCGTTGCGAGCCTCAGGCGCTGCTTGACGGTCGCCGCCGAGACGAAGAAGCGCGCGGCGATTTCTTCGTGATCGAGTCCCTGGTCGCTCAGTGTCTTGAACGCCCGGAACTGGTCGAGAGGATGAAGATCCTCGCGGTGGAAGTTCTCGGCCAGAGAGTCCTCTTCCGCCGATGTCGCCGTACTGCGATTGACGATGCAGGGGATCGGCTCGTTCTTTGCCAGCCGCTTCTGCTTGATGAGCATGCCGAGCGCGACATAGCGGCGGCCGCCGGCGGGCACTTCGAACGTGCCGGTCTCCTCCCCGTTTTCGCCGAGGACGGGACGGACGTTCAGGCTTTGGAGCAGCATGCGCCGTCCGATGTCTTCGGCCAGCTGCTCGATGGAAATGCCGTCCTTTACCCTCCGAACATTCTTCTGCGACAGCACGAGCTTGTCGTAAGGAATGTTTTCCGATGGGTTCATAGCGATCTTCTGAATGGCCTTTGCCATGGTCAGGTTCTCCATGACGGGCGGCCCGGGGCCTCTCCCCGAACCTCCAAGCCCGTCAGGAACCCTCCCCTCCCCCCTCTGCCTCTCACGGCCGCGCGCCAGCGCCGGCAACTGCGGCAATCGTGTCATGCGCTGTGGACAGCGCAGCGGATCCATAATTTCGGCTTGCAGATTTCGGTACTTTCGAGCCTGCCCGAGTGCCTTCAGCCTATCGGATTAATCCATGAGCTGGTGGATCAGCGTTTGCCGACCGAGGCTGACGGGGTGGCCAGCAGATGTGGCGGCTGGCTCCGAATACACCTGAGTTCCCCGCCTCGGCGGATGCGCGCTTTGCTTCCAACAATCTGCAATTATGCAGCGAAGTTTCGCCGGCCCTTGCGCGGGGGATAACTACCCTTGTTCGCTCTTTGTTCTTTTCCAAAAGCGGATCCTAAGATATAGTCTGGCGCCTCCTTCATCCAGATTCGTAAGCGAGTCACTGCGAATGACAGTTCAGCCCAGGATTCTCAACGAACCGACAATCAGCTGTCCAAGCTGCAAGGCCGACATCAAGCTGAACGAGTCGCTTGCGGCTCCCCTGATTGCCGCCACCCGCGAGGACTATGAGCGGCGTCTGGCGCAGAGCAACGCCTCCATCGCAGCCCGAGAGGAAGAGCTTCAACGCAATCAAGCCGCGATTGATGCCGCCCAGGCGGACATCGACAACCAGGTGGCCGCAAAAATCAAGCTCGAGCGTGTGGCTATCGCGGCCGAGGAGGCTCGCAAGGCCAGGCTGCTGCTCTTGGTCGATCTCGAAGACCGGGACAAGAAGCTTGCCGAGGTAGAGGCGACGCTCAAGGCGCGAGACGAGAAACTCGCCGAGGCTCAACAGCAGCAGGCGGAATTCCTGAAACAGCAACGTGCGCTCGATGATGAGAAGCGCGAGATGGCGCTCACCATCGAAAGAAAGATCCAGGAAGGGCTGGAGGCCGTTCGCATCAAGGCGAGGTCCGAAGCCGAAGATGGCCTCAAAATGAAGGTTGCGGAGAAAGAGGAACAAATTGCCGGCATGCAGCGTCAGATCGAGGAGCTGAAGCGTCGTGCCGAACAGGGCTCCCAGCAGTTGCAAGGCGAGGTCCTCGAGCTCGAGCTGGAATCCCTCATTGCCAGCCGTTTCCCGATGGACGTCATCGAACCGGTCGCCAAGGGCGAGTTCGGTGGAGACGTCTTGCACCGCGTGGTCGGACCGGCCGGCCAGCCGTGCGGCGCCATTTTGTGGGAATCGAAACGCACGAAGAACTGGAGCCAGGGCTGGCTGGGTAAGCTCAGAGGCGATCAACGAGCTGCGAGAGCGGATATTGCGTTGATGGTCTCGGAAGCGTTGCCTCCCGGAGTGGAAACTTTCGATCTTTTGGACGGAGTCTATGTCGCCCACCCAAAATGTGCGATCCCGATCGCCATTTTGCTCCGGCAATCCCTGATCGAGCTGGCCAACTCGCGCCTCGCCCAGGACGGCCAAGCCACCAAAATGGAGCAGGTCTATGGCTATCTGACCGGTCCGCGGTTCCGACATCGCGTCGAGGCGATCGTGGAAAAATTCTCGGATATGCAGGAGGACCTCGCCAAGGAACGCAAGGCCACAACACGTCTGTGGGCCAAGCGCGAGGCGCAGATCCAAGGGGTCATCGAGTCGACCGTCGGCATGTACGGTGACCTGCAGGGCATCGCTGGAAAAGTGATGCAGGAAATTGAGGGGCTGGATGTGCCAGCAATCGGAGTGTCTCAACCCGCTACCGAATAAGTGAACCGATCGGCAGGGTCCCCTGGGAGAGTTTTCGGACCGGAATGCCGAATAAGGACTGGCGAAGGAGAGCACATCCGTCGTCTCTCTGGTGTAACAGTTGAGAGCGGGGACAGGCCGACGGCCTGCCTTCCCTTTTTCTGACCACCACGTGCGAAGACGCCGCCCTTGTGCTCTCGGACGACGCCGGGGAAATAACCGGAGATCGCCGCAGCGAGGCTGGCATCGGGATGCGTCAGGCAGCCAAATCGAAGAGCTTCTTGGCCTTGCCTTCCATCTCCAGGCGGACATCCTGGTGCGATTTGTCACGCGCGACCCGCGTGATGCCCTGCACAAAATCGAAGATCGACTCCGGCGGCCTGCCTTCTTCGGCCAACACAGCATCGATGATCTTCGTGGTTTCAACCTTCGAGAAGGCGCGCTTGCGCAGAAAGCTCTCGCGGTCTTCGTCATCGCGGGCGACGATCCGCTCCCGCGCGGCCTTAATGCCGTTGACGAACGGCATTGGCGAGGAGTCGGCGAACTGGATCAGCGCCGGTTCCGCCTCGGCGGCGAAGCGGGAAGCCGCATATTTGGAATGCCGGATGGTAATCTCCTCAAAATTTTCCACGCCCCAAAGATTCCGATTCTGGCAAACCGCACGAAGATAGAAGCTTGCGATTCCCAGTGTCCTGGCGCCCACTTCCGAATTCCAGCAGTAGAAGCCGCGAAAGAAGAGATCTGGATCGCCGTTTGGCAGCTTTCCGGCCTCGATCGGGTTGAGGTCGTCAACCAGAAAGACAAAGACGTCGCGGTCGGATGCATAAAGCGTGGTCGTGTTCTTCGAGATGTCGACATGGGGGTTGTAGATGCTGGTCGACCAATCGAGTACGCCCGGCACCTTCCAGCGCGTGTCGCCAGTACCATTGCCGGCAATCTTCTGCACGGCCTCGACCAGCTCGTGGTCGAAAATCCGGCCATAGTCGGGACCGGTCACCGCCCGCAACTCGACGCGGCCGTTCTGGATTTCAAGCGTTTTTACCTGCTCTGTCCGCCGCGAGGTCAGCCCGTACTGGAGATTGATGGCGGCAAGCGGGGCCGGGAGTTGGCGCAGATAAGCAGCTGGTGCCCCGACAAGGCTGGCAAGCTGGCCAAAGCTCCAATGGGTGGGCACAACCGGTGCCTCGGCATCTGGCAGCATGAGCATGAGACGTTCGGCGTCGTCGCGGCTGGCTTCGACGCGGATGCGTTCGCTTTCGACAACGCGCATACGGCTGCGCTGCGACCGTGCCCTCACCGAGTTCCGCAGGTCGGTGAGCGACAGGTAGCGCTCGTCGGCCGGTCGGTTGAACCACTCCGACGAAACGCGGCCGACGCGCTGGCCTCGGCTCACGTCCACCTTGTAGCCTGCACGCGCGTTGCGCGTCGGTGCCTGAATTTCCATCTGTGTCATGGGTTTGCTCCGCGGCGGACGCCAGGAGTCTCTCTCCCGGACCTTCGTCCGCCCACCCAAAAGCCCCGCCTGCCCTCTTCCTCTGCTGGCCGCACCGTCGCCTATCGAAGTGCCCGCCGGCGTGGCAGCGCCAAAACGCACGCCCAAGGTGAAGACCAGCCGCACGCCGGATGTTCAGCCAAGCGCAGCCCCTCTCGGAGAGAGATCCGGCGATCATGCCGTGACGAACATGCCCGTTGCTTCGATGGCAAAACCATGACTCAATGGGCGTGGGGATGCGGCGGCGTCCGGAGCAACGGAGGCAATGCGACGTTTCAGACTTGCTGACCAGGTGATCGAGGAGGCGGCGCTTGATCTACAGGCTGCGCTTGCGGATGCATATCGCAGAAAGCTGCGACCGCTTTGCTTGTGCAAAGAGCCCGGCCCGGCGATGTATATTGCGCAGGTTGGCGACCAATACATGGTCAAGCGGATGCCGCTGTCGGGTGGCAGCCATGATCCTTCCTGTTCCTCTTACGAGCCGCCCGACGAACTGTCCGGCCTTGGCGTGCTGATGGGCAGCGCTATCCAGGTCGATTCCGAGAGCGGCATGGCCACGCTGAAGCTGGACTTTCGCTTGTCGAAGGTCGGCACGCGATCTGTGCCGGCAGTTGGCGCCGCAGGTTCGGACAGCGTAGTCGGGGACACCAAGAAACTCTCCCTGCGAGGCCTGCTCCATTATCTCTGGCACGAAGCGGAGCTGACGGTCTGGACGTCGCGATGGGCTGGCAAACGGCATTGGTGGAATATCCGTTGGCACCTCGTCGAGGCCGCTGGCCAGATGACGGTCAAGGGCGGAGTGCTGAGCGAAACCCTGTTCGTGCCCGAGCCGTTCCGGTCAGCCGATAAAATCGCGATCGAGCAAAGGCGCGGGCAGGCGCTTGCACCTGCGCTGCCCCCGAAGAGCGGCCCCAGAAAGCTGATGATCCTGGTCGGCGAGGTCAAGGAATTCAGCCCGGCTCGGAGCGGCCACAAGCTGATCGTCAAGCATATGCCGGGCTTCGTGTTCTTGTTGGACGAAAGCCTTCATCGTCGGTTTCAAACCCGTTTTGAAACCGAGATGGCACTCTGGGGCGCGGATGAGGCATCGCATTTGATCGCGATTGCCACCTTCGGGTTGACCCCGGCGGGGCTGGCGGTGATCGAGGAAATGGCCGTCATGGTCGTGGCGGAGAATTGGGTGCCTTACGAGTCCGCCTATGAAAAGAAGCTGGTCGACGCCCTTGCCAGGACAAGGGAGCGAAGCATGAAAGGACTGCGCTACAATCTACCGGTGGACAAGCCAACCGCGACGGCGATATTGCAGACACAGCCGCGGCCGGTGGGCCTTTATATCGTGCCCCCCTCCTCCGACGGTGCGTACCAGGAAACGCTGAGCGAACTGATCGCATCGCGACCAGAGTTCGATTCCTGGATCTGGCGGACGGCCGATAGTGAGATGCCGACTTTGCCTGGTCGGCAAGACGGTAGGCCCCTCACATGAAGTAGGCGCCGGTCGCTGACGCTATTTACTCGCACGCCGGCGAGAATTTTCAGCTACCCTGTCTTAATCATCCAATTCGCTCGCCTGAGCGGATCTTCCCAGCAAATGATGCGTCCGCCCTGGATCACAGAGCGGCTCGCAGTGCAGCACGTGCGGGCGACCCCTTCCAGTTCGCAAGTTGGGCCGGTCACGCCATGTTGATAGCCGCTGATGCAGCCGCTTCATCGCTTCTGGCGCGCAAGAAAAAGGCCGGGCTTGCAGCACCCGGCCAAGCAAGAGGTCAAAAACCTCCAGAGGGGAACGCGTCGGACGCAATGGGAGGAGAACGCTCGACGCACGCTGGCATATAGGTCAGCAAGGATGACATCTCAATGAGATGCCAGTAGACCACGAGGCCTTATCATCTTGGTGCACTGAAGCTTGCGAGCCCGGGCGTTTGCCCACAACGTTATTTTTTGCCGGCGGGCGCGCCGGAGTGATCATCCGTTCAGGATTTCAACCGTGTGTTATACGGCTTTGATGGCCATTGGTTCGATGTTGCGCCGGCGATGGCTGCCGGAAAAGAGCTTTCCACCCTATGCGTATCTGCCGGGCAGGCAACCGCATCCCGTGCGCGATCCCGCGGGACACAGCTTTAATAGCGAAGCCATGCTGTCGGTGGCTGAGATCTCGCTTGATTCAGACACATTTCTCTGGGGTCTCGACCTTTTCAACCACGGCTATTACTGGGAAGCCCATGAGGCCTGGGAAGGTCTGTGGCAAGTTGCAGACCGAGGCGCTCCGCTTCGGACGCTCTTCAAGGGATTGATCCTGTTATCGGCGGCCGGCGTGAAGATCCGCGAGGGCAAGCAGGCGGCGGCGATGCGTCATGCCGGACGCGCCGCGGCGCTCCTTCGTCGGCTGATGAACACGGCCAATCACARCTGCGAGCGTGCGCTCGGCATGTCACCCGCAGCGCTCGCCGAACACGCCGAAGCTGCGGCAAGGACCCCGGCAGCCCTGCAGGCGACAGCGCTCGGTCAGCCGCAACCCGTGTTTGAGTTCATTCTCGGACCAAGCTCCGGCGGAAGCCCGATCAACTCGCAACAAAGACAAACAGTCATCCGGAGAAGACGCCAGGAATAGACCGGCTTCGTTGGCCCCACATCACTGGCGAACGACGGATGCCCAGGCTCCAATCACCTGGCCGTGTTTTTATGGTGCGCGTAATTTCCTCACGTTGTTTTCGGAATTACAAAGGCTCAAGACGGCACGGCTGCACATCGGTTCCGGCGCATAGCAGCCGAACGAGCACCGCCGACGCGTATCAGCATTAGCTTATGCCGATACTTATGCTGCCGAGACATTTATTGCTTTCAGCGACCGCCATCAATATGTAGCAGGACTTCGCCCGCTGTCTTTCAAACCACCCGGAGAGTTTCATGACAGAAGAAGCCGATCACAATCTCGACAGCCTCATCGAGCTTACCGCCGATGTCGTCTCAGCCTATGTCTCGAATAATCCAATCCCGGTGGGCGATCTCCCCGCCCTGATCGGCCAAGTACACTCGGCTTTGAAAAGCACCGCCGGAGGCGTCTCCGTAGCAGAGCCGGAGGCTCTTAAGCCTGCGGTCCCGATCAGGAAGTCGGTGATGGCGGACTACATCATCTGCCTTGAAGACGGGAAGAAATTCAAATCGCTAAAGCGCCATCTTTCAACCCACTATGGGCTGACCCCGGACGAATATCGCGCCAAATGGGGCTTGCCGGCGGATTATCCGATGGTCGCGCCAAATTACGCCGCTGCGCGCTCGGCATTGGCCAAGAGCATGGGTCTCGGCCGCAAACCGAAAGAGTCGGCAACGCCGGCGCCGGCGAAGCGGACCCGCAAGAAGGTCGCAGCCTAGCTCTATCTCTGGAGGGTCTTTCTGGAGCGCGCAGCTGCTTATCGGCATGATCTGCGCAGAATAGGAAAAGGCGGAGACCAATCCCCGCCTTACCTCGCGTTCATTCACTGCTGCCGGGACGCAGGTGAAAATTCAGCCAGCTTTGCTGAGGTTGGCAGCAGAGGACTTGCCAGTGCGGCGGTCCTGTTCGATCTCATAGTTGATCTTCTGGCCGTCATTCAGCGTCGAGAGGCCCGCGCGTTCGACAGCGGAAATGTGGACGAAAACATCCTGACCGCCATTGTCGGGCTGGATAAATCCAAATCCCTTGGTGCTGTTGAACCACTTCACGGTTCCGGTCGCCATATCTGTGCATTCCTCCGTGACAACTGCGACGTGGACTTGGCCGTCAAGCCAGTCCGGTTCATTTCGAGACTGGGAGTTAAACGCAGCAGAAGCGAAAATTGCAAGACCCCATTCGATCGGCCGGTGGTGTGGGTCGCGCATGATGAGTGTGCTCTCTACGGCGGCGCAAACGCCTGCCGGGTGCATTTTCCACCTGCCCACGCGGTCGGCTACGGTGTCACGATCCGCAACTTGGCGGCTTCATAGTCGAACGAAACGCGGTTCCGCCCACGTTGTTTCGCTTCAAAAAGGCAGCGTCCGGCAGTGCGCAGGACATCCTGAGTGTCTGCATCGCGAGCCATCTCTGCGCCTCCGATGCTGACAGTCACTTTCACGCCGTCTTGTTGCCCTTTGACCCGCGGAAGGCCTTCAATAAGCCGACGGATGTTCTCCGCAATCGTACCTGCCTGCTCTTTGCGCACGCCGCGTAACAAGACGCCGAACTCTTCCCCGCCAAGCCGTCCAACCGAGTCGCCTGGGCGCGTTGTATAGACGAGCGCTTTTGCAATCCGGACCAGAACCTCGTCCCCCTTGGAGTGTCCGTGCCTATCGTTGATGGAAGAGAAGTGATCCGGATCGACCAGAAGAAGTGTGTCGCATTCCCCTTCGTCGCGGCTTCTGTCCATCCGTGCCATGAATCCACCGCGGCTAAGGAGTCCTGTCATCGGATCATGGCTGGTTACGAAGCTGAGCCTGTCATGCGCCTCCGTCAGGGCTGCATGTGACTTCTCCAACTTGTTACAAGTATCCTGGATCGTTTCCGACTGGGTGAAGATATAGGCACTGACCGGCATTCCGATCAGAATGGGAATGAAGGTACATTCCACCCAACTCAGCCAGTCGATCGGCATCTGCAGCGCAAGTCTTGCCGTAAACGACAAACCGAAGGTCGCGACGACCGCAATTGTCGTCACGACCAGTGATTTACCCACAATGCGCTTGGTGCGCGGCGTCATATCGTTTCTTTAGACACGGGCGCTGAATAGGCCGTCACCACGTTGATTAAAATTATCTCTAAGTGCAAGGAAGCGGAGCTGATCCCCTCGTCGCAGGTTGGGCTACCCAGCAACCCTTGCCAATTGAGCGGCGAATTTTAGCGGCGGATAAAATCCGAGCTTTTCGAATTGGCCGGCGTTGGTTTTCAGATGCTACCCGCGCCGCATGGACGGTGACGACTGAATATGCGTGGACTAGGGTGGATCAAAAGCATACGGCTGGCTCAAGCTCAGCAGATGCGACATCGAATTGCCAGCACTCGGAAGGCTGAGTTCGTATAACAGGCCGAAGCACTCGCATCCATGCCGGGCGGCAGCTGGAACGAGTAGCGCGGATCATCGTATGATTGGGAACAGGCCCCACGGGAACTGCCCTCCCCTTGTGCCTTGTCGGTCAGACCGCGGCAGAAAGCCAGCCAGACGCTTGCCAGCCAGCGAACCGACTCGCATTCGCTTTGAGCTGGCGCAAAGCGACAAGCTGCGGGATTGGCGATCGTCATCCCGTCATCCTCGCCGTCGCCCCGTTCGCCTTGAGCGCCGCCATCAGCATCGGCCCGACTGAGAACTGCCCTGCCGTTGCCTTTTCGGTCAGTACCCGCAGATAGCCGCCGGCCGAGTTGATGTGCCGCGCCCTTTGCAGGATGCAGGCAATCACGATCGCCGCGATCTCCTGGCCCATCACATGGCAAGCCTCCTCATACGCTGACGGCGAAACGCCCAGATATCCCCGCACTTGGGCGGCGGTAATCATGAGATCGCGCCAATTGCCGATCCCGTCGACGGCATAATCCGCAATTTCGGGGCAGGCCTTCAGCACCATCCCCAGCGGGTATGTTTTCGGCGCCTCTGCGGTCCTCGTCCTGGGCTCGGCCGTCGACCCGCTTTTCTCTAAAGCAGGTTCAAATTCAAAAATGGATTCGGTATTTGAATCAGATTGCTGCCGCTCGTTTTGAGAGTCATTGCCGCTCGGATTCGTGGATTTCATACGACTTTCCAGCAGCTTATCCACCTCGTCATGTAATCCGGCCATATCCGCCACGATCGGTTCGAGCTCGGCAATGCAGGCTCGGCGCGGAATTGCCTCCACAACGCCGCGGAAGCGCTTCCACAGGCTTCCCCAGTCGCCTGGAACATCTTCGTCAACAGCCGCCTCAATCAGCTTCTGGATGTCTCGGCGGTGCAAGGTAATCCGCTCGCGCATCAACCTGAGCGCCCTGTTGTCGGCGCGAACACGCTCGGCCGCCGCCTCGAACTCGTGAGCGCGGGCCAGCAGCGGCGCCAGGGAGAAGCCAAATGCTTCCTCGATCTCCCCTCCTCTGCCCTTGCGCGCGTAGCGCTTGCCGTTCGGACTATCCCGACGGATGATCAGCCCGCAGTCAACAAGAGCCGCCAGGTGTCGTCTGACTGTGGGCTCGGGCATTCCGTGCGCCCTGAGCGACAGCTGTGCGTTCGAGGGAAAGACGATGAGGTCGTGTTCCTCACACAATTCGCTGTCAGGATAGAATGATAGCAACGCATTCAGGACGGCCAGCGCACGATCGCCGATGCCGACGACGCTCTTGCCCTCGCAGAGGTTGCGGTAGATCTGCCATTTGTCGACGACCCTGCCCTTGGGGATTTCACGTGAATCGTTTTGCGCTGCCAGCATGGCAAGCGACATCGGCCGCCGCCCAAAGGGCGTCGTTGCAATACCCGTCTCCATTTTCTTTCACCCTCTATCAGGCAAAAGAAATCTGCTCGCCAAAACGACGCCAATGACTCTTGACAGTGATTCGCGAAAATGTGATTCTCAGCTTGCTAAGGATGAGAAGGGCTTCCGCGACGGTGACGTTCGGGGGCCTTTTTCTTTTGCGGTTTCAGTCTCCCGTTGCTTCCTTGGTGGACATCCGGAAGGCCACATAGAGGTCGTCCAGTTGTCCGGTGATGAACTCAGCGAAACGCGACCCGTCCGCGGCCTCAAGGGTGACGATGGCCTTTTTCGCGGACTTCTTCAGGGTAACGCTAACTAATCTATCCGTCGGCGCCCAGGATTTGATCGGCTCTTTGCGAGCGGGTGCCGGAATCTTGCCTGAGGGTTGTCCCGCCAGATGTCGGGCCAGCATTTCCAATCGGTCATCGCTTGTAGCTGCTTTGAATTCGGGGGATGCCATCAGTTCCTTAACGGCAACGCCCCCCTCCCTGACTTTCTTAGCAAGATCGTACCAACGGTCTCGGCCGCTGTTTTTGGCGGCTCCGATAGCGTTGATGATTTCAGGCGGGATGTCCTTGGTGACAGAAATCATTTTCGAGACAACGGTTTTGTCGACAGACAACGCTGCCATGATGATTTCGCGATCGTAGCCGTTGCGCTCCAGGTTGCCAGCAAAGACGGCCTTCTCAATGAACGAGAGATCGGCTCGCGCGCTGTTTTCCTGCCCTTGGGCGACCACATGGTCCCTATCGTCCAGTTCCTTGACGACCGCCTTCACCGGTCTCCCGAGCGCCTTAGCAGCCCGCGCCCGTCGGTGGCCGAATACAGTCATGTAACGGCCGATCACGCCGGGATGTGGACGCACTAGGATTGGACTATCCTGCCCCCTGCGCCGGATGGCTTCCACCAGCTCCTCGAAGGCCTCCTTATCATCACCTATGCGATCTGAAACGAACGAGATGTCGATCTTATCAGGATCGAGTTCGATGACTGTAGCGCCTTCAAGGAGCCGGGATTCAATGTCTTTTGCCGCATGGGCTTTCTCGGCTAGCTCGTCGATCGACCTCGTTATGGCTCCGAAAGCACCGCGGCTGCGGTTTCGCTCCATTGCTGGGGAGAGATCACTCGCCGGATCTGAGTTGACCGCAGTCAACTTTCGTTCTGTGAATGAGGTCAGCAGGTTCTTCCTGGACATCAGCGCCCCCAAGCCTTGTGGATCAACTCTGCTATTTCCGAATTGACGCGATGCACCGATTCTATCGCGCGGTCATACGTTGACCGAGTGAACTGGGAGCGTTCGACCTCGTAGAGCGTCTGCTTCGTTATTCCTGCGTCCGAGATCGCGGTACTTTTCAGCATCTCGTTGACGAGCACATGCTGCTTGAACAGCGATCGCATAAAGGCGACCATCTGGCTCTGGGGGCCGTCAGTAGGCTCGTAGCGGGTAACAAGGTAGCGAAGCCAGTCGAGCCGCATGTTGGCTCCTGCCCTCTTCAGAGTGCCCATGACCTCGCCCATCATCAGCAAGAACTGGCACATCGACATAACATCCAGCATCTGTGGATGCACGGTGATCAGGATGCCGGTAGACGAAGAGAGCGCTGTCAGTGTCAAATAACCAAGCTGAGGTGGGCAATCGATGATGACTACGTCGTAGTGGTGTGCAACGTCCCCCAAGGCCTCATCGAGACGTCCGAAAAAGATGCGGCCCATGGAGCCGTCCTTTTGAGCCAGGGCGAGGGGAGTATCGTATTCGAATTCCTGCAGCTCGAGATTCGCGGGCACGATATCGAGGCTCGGGAAATTAGTCTTCTTCACTAGCGCCGACAGCGGTTTTCTTTCGTCGTCATAGCGTAGGGCTTCGTAGAGGGATTCGTTGTGGTCGATCTCCGGCTGGAAGCCGTGCAGGGCGGAAAGCGAGGCCTGCGGATCAAGGTCGATAGCTAGAACTCGGTGCCCCGTCAGTGCCAAATGCTGCGCCAAGTGGGCTGCCGTCGTCGTTTTTGCGGAGCCGCCCTTGAAATTGACGACCGCAATTATCTGCAAGTGTTCCGTGCCTCGACGGTGCGGAACATACTTCGCCGCTGCCCGGCTGTTTCTATCCAAATACTGGCGCATCTCCAGTAGCTGCACGGCCGTGTATGAACGGCGGCCGGATGGTGTTACCATCGGCTGCGGCCCCTTGCCTTCGAGAGACAAATTCTTCAGATACCCGCTGGTTACGTTGAGATATTGCGCAGCCTCCGACAACTGGAACGGTCGCAAGGTTTTCTGTGCATTCGGCGGGAACATTTCGAGCCGATGTTCGTGAAGCATTGCGGAGAGGTCTTTGGCCTGCTGGGTGATTAGCAGATCGACCTCTGCAATCTCTTCCCGGATTATCACATTCATCGAAATTTTCCGCACATGCGTTTTGAAAGCCGACACGGCCTATTAACCGCATGTAGCCCTGATTCTTTCGATCCGGCAACAAATTTAATCTTAACGAAAGGTTAACAGAGATGTCGTCCGTCCGCAGTTGACTGCAGTCAACTTGGCTGCCGGACCCGACTCACGTGAAACCCACCCACCTTGCCATCACATGACGTGGATTTCGGCCTGCAATATCGTCGTCGCTAAGGATCTCGGCCCGAAAATCGCCCCGGTCGAATGGCAACACAGCAACGAGCCGCACACACAGGTTTCGGTCGACAACGGCCTTCGGCAAATGTGTATCCGTCGGCGCTTAGAACAGATAGCGCCGGTCGGCCCAAGCGAGCAACACAGTGACGTCTCGATCGCGCAAACGGACGCGTCCTTGGCGAAGGCTTTCAGCGATCGCACCGCCGACGTCCGGATCGACCCAGTGCCCGGTGCATCATCAGGAAGAACCATGCGACCGGCAGCAATCTCGGAGTTGATCGCCTCGGTCCGCTTCATCATACGGTGCACCAAAGCGCCTTCTTCCAACAGCAGCTTCTCGCCAGGCATTTTGAGCGGCCGCGGGATAAAACCGACCTGGCACCGGCCGCGATGCTCCAAATCGTGGATGTCGAAAGCCCAATGATGATGAATTTGTTCGACAGATGCACTCGATCGTTCCCAGTCCGCAAAAAACTGGTTTTCGCGCCGCACGAATCGAACCAGTCGGGACCCAGGCATGGTGCGTCACGTGCGCTGTCCGGCCCGAACTCGCGGTTAACGGTTCTCGAGCTCTGTTCGTCGCGCCACCCGCTGTTCTGCTTCGATGCGGGTCGGTCCGGCACGCCAGAAAGCTCTTCATATGGACTATGCCGCCAGCCGTGCGGTCGCGCAGGTAGACGGGTCCGGCAAGCACGAGTGCATCGGTGACAAGTTCGCGCCGCACCCAGGACGGGTCGAACAGATCTCGGCGCTGTAGGGACCGCAGTCGGGATCGACGATCGATCCAGCCAGGTATTCGACGTCGCGGCCGAGCGAGATCTGTATGAAGTCGGCGACACCGAGGCCGGCGGAGCGAAGGCAAGACGCTCGTTCCACGCCATTCGGCGAATTTTTGTTCCCCGATCGGTGCCAGTTCCAGAAGGCGGTGAGGTTGCCGCCGAGTGCGGTCAACTCGCGCTTGGCCCAGACGCGAGGTCGCCGACGCGGGTGCCGTCGACGATCTAGACCGTGCGTGTGTCTCGCGCCAGTAAAAATTGTCGACCGCGGCGGCGCTGAACGAGGATCCGGAAGATTTGCGTCAGGACACGGCCTAGTTCCATGTCGGCCGAGCCCGGATGGAGGCCGGCGAGCACCGCCCCGACGGTGGCAGAACCAGGCAGGCGGATCGGCTCTATTGTCATTCGGCGCTGCTCACATGCAGGAGGTCCACTAAGCAGGGCGAGCGAATCCATTAAACCACGTCGAGGAAGGCCGCCCAACGATCCAAGGCACCGTATTTTCGCGGACCTGCGCGGCGAGATCAATCACCGTCGATAAGCGAGATAGTGATAAACGCTGTGGCCCTAGTTTCCGATTTCAATTGAAGCGGTAAGCTGAAATTCCACGCCAAATTTCGGTCCAAACGGCGGCATTCACGGAAGAGGCGCGAATTCGTGTCTTTGACTTTAGCCCTGCCTTACTCTTTCGTCGGCGGCCACCGGCGCGCTGTATGCACCAGGGCCAGCACCCACAAGGTTTCGCCTTCGACTTCGTAAACCAGGCGGTAGCTCTCATGTGAAATCAGCTCGCGCGTGCCGGGGATTCTTCCCGTGCGGCCGAGCTTGGGGAAATCGACCAGTCTCGCCGCCGCGTCGCTGAAAAGCTGGTCCATCCGAGCAGCAGCCGCCGCGTTGTCGGCCGCAATGTAGTCCCAAATGTCGGCTCGGTCCTGTTCGGCCTCTGGCGTCCAAACGACCCTCACGCCTGGCTTGCCGTCTTCGCACGCCGGGCCGCGAAGTCAGCCTCGATCTCGTCATTCGTCCGGCCTCGGCCGCCCCGCATCGAGGACCGCGCGACCTCGACCTTGCGGCGGAGGAACTCGTTATACTCCCGTTCTTCACGCCGGCGCTCGATGTAGTCACGCATCAGCTCTCGGACCACCTGCGACGCCGGCCGATGGTCGGCTTCGGTTTCGGCCATGAAGGCGTCGCGCAGCTCCGGTTCGAGCTTCATCGTGAAAACCGCTTCTTTCGGCATGCTCGGCCTCCTGCGGGTTAGATACTCATGAAGTATATACGTTGTCATCATCAACCGGCAAGCAGGCAAATGGCCGCCCTCACGTGGGGTGGGGGCTTGTTCAAAGCCCGACGGTTTGGTGAAGTTGGTCCGGAATCGATCGCGCCGCCGCTGATATTTTCGGGTCTGCCTCTGCCGTAGCGTTCCTCTCACAGAGGAGGCGAGCCGGGCGCGCAGCGAGTGTCCTGAGAATAGCAACGTAAGCTCACCTTCGGAAGATCGGAACGGACGTCGGCGGCAAGCACGATTGCCTGACCAAGCGAGCGACATGCTTCTCGACGTCGAAGGCCTTGTTGTGAAGATGCGCCGGAAAGAGCGGGTCTCTCGCAATGCCGCCGAGGCCGCGTATTCCGAAATCATGATGGGTGGATGGATTTGGGAGCCGGCGCACCGGCACTCGTTTTCCGGTGGCGCAGCCAGTCGTGTCGGCCAAGCGGTGGCTCATTCGTCGCCTGCGAGACCATCGAACGCCTCGATCAGCGCATCGACGATCGCCTGGCCGAGCGCCTGTGCTGTCACAGCGATTTGGGCTTCGTTTCCGTTGCGGGCCGCGGTGGCGAGTTCCGAACCCTGATCCGTTAGGATCGCATTGGACCTATCGATCGCCCATTGCGCAAAATCGTTACGGCTGTCGATGATCCTGGTTTCCACGGATACGCGCTCCTGCGTTTACGATTTGTTGGCCAATTCGGGCTAAGGTCAGAGTGCGCGATGGGTATTGCGTTCGCGCCAACACTCCAGTCGACCCTTGACCGAAAGCACTCGTTTTTCGATTCAAACGGGGGCAGGGGAGGGGCTTTTTCCCGATCTCCTACAGCCCGGACGCCTTGGTCAGGTTGACGCGAAAACGGTCACGCCGTCGCTGGTACTTGCGGGTCATCTCCGCGGAGACGTGGCCAAGCTGCTTTTGCACATAGCGTTCATCAACCTCGGCGGAGGAAGCGAGGCCTGCGCGCAGTGAATGTCCGGAAAACTTCTGTCCCCGCTCGCCCTCGGAGAGATCGCCGCGCACGCCGGCGGCCAAGGCCGTGCGCTTGACCAACCGGGCCACCTCCTGATCGTTGAGCCGATCGACGCCGACCGTTTTACCCTGACCAGTAACACGGCGGAACAAGGGGCCATGCGCGATGCGGGCAAACCTCAGCCAGGTCTCGAGCGCGACAACAGGGCAGGTGGCGTCGGACGAACCGCGGCCGATCTCGACCTCGCGCCAGCCGGTCTTGCCGCGCAGTGTCACAAGAACACCTTTGTCGAGCACCTCGACCCAGCCGCGGCCATCCTCGGTTTGATCGCGGGCAAGATCGAGGCCGACGATTTCGGAGCGGCGCAAGCCGCCTGCGAAGCCCAAAAGCAGCATGGCGCGGTCACGCAGGCCACGCAGCGTTCCGCGGTCGAGCGTCTCCAGCATGGCAACAAGAGCGTCGCGCAGTACGGCCTCCTTCTGACGGGGCGGGGCGGCGTGCGTGTTGCGGATGCCGGCGAGCACGGTGGCGATATGACGGTCCTTCCGGTCAAGCGATTGGCCGCGCTGCGTGTAGTTCCAGGTCAGGGATGACAGGCGGCGCTCGATCGTCGCCACCGCCTTTTTGTCCCTTCCAGTGCCCGAAGCCTGCGCAGTGATATAGAGGCCGACGGTCTGCGGGTCCGGCCGCGATGGATCAAAAGACTGGCGCCGGCACCAGGCGCAAAAATGCTTCCAGTCGGCTGCGTAGGCGCGACGGGTGTTCGCCGAACTTGCTGCCTCGACATAATCGCGCGCACGGTCGGCGAGCTTTTCGAGATGCGTAGGCAACGATGTCTGTCGCGGGTCAAGGACCGGCGGGGGAGGGGAGGGGCCTTCATCCGGCCGCCCCATCTCCATGACGACGTCGACAATGTCCGGCAGGTCATCGGCGTCGATTGCGTCGGTGGACACCATCAAATTACGGGCTTTGCCCATCCAGCCTCGTCCATTCTAATGTCGCAGCAATGCGATTCTTGCGAGTGAAGGTGCGGCCAAAGTTCGGAATTGTCCACCGCGCGCTGTGTGACGGAATAGCTGCGGGAATTGCCTCCGCTCCGGTCCTGGTATCGCATCAGCGGGAGCGCAACGGGCCTTTCCGATCCAGGGATGGCCTCTCAGGGGGTGGTCTCTCCTTGCTTTCATGTTCAACATCCTTTATATTCCGTTCAACAGATGGAGATCCCAAGATGACCATACGTGGCGCAGCGACAGCCGCAAGCGAGGAGCGGATCGCCCACACCCGCAACCGTCTGGTGCTTGAGCAGGCGAGGGCGGTCGGCCTGCTTGGCGCGGCCAAGAACACCCGCCTTTCCGGCAGGGTGCCGTCGGAATTGATCGAGGCGGCAAAGAAGCGCGCCCATGTGACCTCCGACACCGAACTGCTTGAGCTCGCCTTGTCGCGGCTGGCCCTCGAGGATGATTTCGGCGCCCGGCTCGTCGGCCGCAAGGGCAGCATCTCCGCGGACATCGATCTTGGCATTTGATCTAGGCGGCGCACTGCGGTCCCTAAAACCACAGCGGCGTAGGGCAGGGCTGGAAAGGCGACCAGATTCCGCCCTGTCCTGGGCAGGTGACCAGCCGCCTGTCGGCGGCGTATTGCTCCTCGACACCAGCGTCTATCTGGATGTCCTGCAGGGACGTACGCCCGAAGCGGTCGATAACCTTCTGACGTATCGGCTCTGTCACCACTCGGCCGTCTGCCTTGCCGAGCTCAGCCACGTGTTCGGCCGGCTCGACCCGACGCACCCCTCGACGAAGTCGGTCCTGGGGGCCGTTGCCGATACGATCGAGGATATTCCGGCGCACCGGTTGCATGCACCCGACGCCACCGCCTGGGGACGCGCCGGCATGCTGGCCGGCCTGTTGTTCCGGCTGAGCCATCTGCCGAAAGGGAAGGGCCATGAACGCCGCTTCCTCAACGATGCGCTGATCTTTCACCAGGCCGGTCTGCTCGGGGCGACGGTCCTGACCGGCAATGTTGGGGATTTCGACCATCTCAGCCAGCTTGTTCCGTCGGTGCGGGTGATCTTTTATCGGGCGGTGCCAGGATTGCGCCGGCAGGGTTGAAAGCGTCAGTGGGAATATGCACCTCCCACGCCGTCGTCGTCACGGCGAAAGGCCGCCGTGCTGTGGGACGGTCAGAAAGGTCGCTGAGCGTGAATTTCGGCATTCTGCTCGACGAGAGAGGCTGTGCGATGCCGCTGTCCGGGGATTAAGCGCAAACCCGGTCCGCTCAATGAACGCGAATTCTCGTCGATCTGACGCCCAAATGAGGCTGTCCGCCGGTGAAAAACGAACGACAGGGGCCATTTCCGCACCAAGCCCCATAACGAACGATAATGCAACATTATCATTCGTTTTGGTCCACCGACAGGCTGTGCGATTTGACGCGAAAATCATGGCACAAAGCGCACGAGCGCTTTACCCTCCAAAATCATGATTCGCCTTGATCCCTCGACCGCCAGCTCCTCTGCGCCGCCCTCCGTTCCGGCTTGGGCGATCACAAGTGCCGGCGCGCCGAGCGACGGCGACGCCGCTTTCCGGGCCGGCGCCGCACTGGGTGTCCTCGACACGCTCGCCCGCGCGCAGCCTGCCTGGTCCGGCGTTTGGCGGCAGCGGCTGGCGCTCGATTGCGCCGCCGCCAGCATGCGGCTCGCCGGCCGCGCCGAGGACGCGGCCGCCTTGCGAGACGCCTGGTATCTGCGCCAGGCCGGGGCCTACCCCGGACCCGCCGGCACCATCTTTGGCGCCTGGCGGCAGTTGGCCGGGCAGCCGCCCGTCGCTACGCCTGACCGGCTCGGGAAGATAGTCGACCAGCTTGGCCTCCATTGGGATGTCGAGGCGTTGGCCGCGCTTTGTGAACACATCGACGACCTGGCGCGATCGGAGTGGCCGGCGCCGTTCGCCGCCGCGGCGATCGCCTCTCGCGTCGTCGCCATGCGTCCCGATGCCGAGCTTTTGGCCTGGTGGCTCGCCGACCTGGTATTGGCGCAAAGCCTGCGTTGGCCGCGGCCGCTGCCGCTCCTGATGGCGCAAGCCTTTGGCCCGTCCTTCCGCGCCCAGGCCGGCGGCGGCAAGCGCATCCGACCCGCGGAGGGAGATTTTGAGCGCGCGGTCTGCGTGGCCTTTGTTCAGGCGGCGGCGCAGGCCTGCCGGCTGGCAGACAAGTTGTCGCGCCGCGCTGAAAAACTCCTGGCGGTGGCGCCAAAACTGCGCGCCAAGGGTGCCGGCGAGGTGATCTCCCTGCTGCTCAACGAAGACGCCGTCTCCGGATCGCTAACGACGAAGGATCTGTCGCGCTTTGCATCGCGGCGGCTTTTCGAGCGGCTGCAGCTACTGGAGGCGGTGCGCGAGCTCTCCGGCCGTCCCACCTTCCGGCTGTTTGGACTCTAGCGATGAGCGAAGCCTCCACCCGCCACAAGCAGAACCATCAGCCGGGGATGCTCGACACCGAACTCGATCACCTGCCGCCAGAACTGCGCTGGCGTGAGTGGATGGGCCGGGTGGAGGCGGTGATCTTTGCGGCAAATGAACCGGTGCCGCGCGAGGTGCTGGCGCGCGTCGTCAGCAAAAGCTGCAATCTCGACCTGGTCATCGACGACATCCGCGCCGAGCTCGCAGGCCGCCCCTACGAGCTGGTGTCCGTCGCCGGCGGCTGGCAGCACCGGACTAAGAAGGCCTTTGGAGACATCATCCACGCCGCCTTCGGCACGGCAGGGCAGGGGACAAAAGAACTGTCGCAGTCGGAGGCGCTCGTGCTGATGTGCATTGCCTATTTCCAGCCGATCACCCGCGCAGAGCTGTCGAGCTTCTTCGGCAAGGAGGTGTCGCGCGATCTGATCGGCGTGCTACGGGGACAGGAGCTGATCGCCTCGGGGCCGCGTAGCCCGAAGCCTGGGGCCCCCTACACCTATGTGACGACGAAGACTTTCTTGTCGCAGTTCGGGCTCGAGACGCTGCGCCAGCTGCCGGATTTCGAGGCACTCGAGGACGCTGGACTGCTGTCGAAGGAAAGGATGCTGGCGGGTGACATTCCGGCAGGACTGGTTGGCGGGGCGGGCGATGCCGAAGAAGGGGCGGAGGCCGATGTCGTCGGGGACCAACTGTCTTGAGCGGGTCGCTGTCGCGTTGCAATCAAAGGGACCGTCGATAATCAGGACCACGGCGATTGGTCGAGAGCTACGGCGATCAGTTGCGAGCTGTCATAACAACGAACTGGTGACATTGGCCGATCTCCTGACTGCACTTTGTCGTAGGGCGGCCGTGGGTCTCAAGGCACCACGCGACCTTCACCGTTTCGAATTGGCAGAGCCCGGCTTGTCGATCGAAGCTCGTTGGGTACATTTGTGTCGATGGGACCCCGGCCTAAAGTATTCGTGCGCCGCGAGATATTCTCCTCTTCGGCTCAGGCGTGATCTCGCCTGGGCTGAGCCTTGGCGACGCCCAGATTCTTCACTACGAGATAATCTCAGACTGATCCGGACGGACTCGTTAGCGGCGACCGGCTTCAAGCTGCCGCGACTATCCTTCGGCAATTCTGCAAGCGCGCGCCTCCATTTCGCCGACCCCTCAATGTTCGCGTTAAACCATTCTGCTGCGCTTATAGCCATCCGACTTGAGCGGTTCGAACAACACCATCGCGCTATTTCCTCAATGGTGCGGGACAGCAGGGATCTTTAAAAAGCGGTCGATCACTCGCGTCTGCTGAGCCGTATCTTGGCACAGAGCGCAAGGTTGATAGCCACGCCTCCGCATTCATCGTCCAGTTGCTCGTTTGCTCGGTCCAGGGAGCGCTCGGCGCCCTTTACGCGCTGTCTGGCCTTGGCAAGTTCAAATCTAATGATTTCGACATTGCACCGAATTCCCCGGTTCATTGGTCCCTCCCAAGAAAAAATCAGCTCTGATCACTTTGGTTCCGGTGACGCGGAGGTGGTCCGATGGCCGCCAAGCCGAATGACAGTCGGCTTGGCCCGACGATCCTCCGATCATCGATCAGTTTCACACTGACGAACGCCGAACCGCGGGAGCTAGCCGCGGTGCTCGACGAACTGGCAGATCGGACCAGGGCGCGTAGAGTGGCAGCAAGGGCTGCCGCAATATGCAAGAAAAGGACTAGGAAGCCGAAGGATCGCTGGAGCTCTACGACGAGTTTTGCCGTCTCGTTACGGGCGGCATTGAGGCGGAACGGACAGGACGTGTCGTGCAGCAAATGCAACGGCGACTGCTAGGAAGGCCTACAAATGGAAGGGGCTTGCCCGACGGTGGCGGCGACAATTCGGGGACGCATAACTAAATGTCCCCGGAACACATTGTCGATGCGCGCTCGGTTCCGCCACAAGAGCGGGATGGCAAAAACCAAATCCATTTCTGTTCCCGGATCCTGGCATTGCTCAACGAGCGGACTGCCGAGATCCGCTATCGTCGGCCTGAGGTGCTCGCCCAAAATCGAGGCCGAGAAAGCCGGCATCTGAGCTTTCGACATCGACAAAGAGAGTTTCCGCGAGGCTGCTCTCGGGCTGCTCATGGCATACCCGGGCGGCTTGGGCACCCTGGTATCACGTCTGCGCGGATAAGGATTCCAGCAACGAGCTCGTCTATGTCGACGGCGCGATGATCGCCTCGAGCACGATCACGCAGACAAATGCAGGACCTCCCCACTTCGGCATCGGCCCGATTGCCGACTTTGCCGGCTTCGCCGACCTCATTGCCAGGCCGGACGCAGGCATCCTATACTGCATGAACTTCTCGAGCGCCCAGACCTGCGTCCAACCATCGGGAATTTTCTGGTTTGCGAACCATCACTTCTGTTGCTTCGGAGGAGGTAGCAGGGCAAGCCGTGGCCCGGACCGAACATCGATACGAGAAGTCAGTTCGGTTCCGTTGTGCTACATACGCAAGCTGCTGAGATCTGTGGTTACAATCGCGTCTCCAAAGGGCAATTAACTGAGATGACCTGATCATGGACCGGAAGCTTGCTGCGATCCTTGCTGCGGATGTCTCCGGCTACAGCCGGATGATGGAGCTGGACGAAGCCGGCACGCTCGGGCGTCTGCAGACACATATTGGTGAGGTCGTCCGGCCCGGGATCGCAGCGCATAGGGGCCATATCGTCAAGACCACCGGCGACGGCCTGCTCGCCGAGTTCGCGAGCGTCGTTGAGGCGGTAGAGAGCGCTGTCGATATCCAGCGATCGATGGCGCAGCGGAACAGTGGTCAGCCTGAGAACAGCCAAATTCTGTACCGCGTCGGGATCAATCTCGGTGACATCATCTTCGAGGACGGAGACATCTTCGGCGACGGCGTAAACGTGGCCTCGCGGCTTGAGGGGCTCGCCAAGCCGGGCGGCGTGTGCGTCTCGGACATTGTGCATCAGGCAGTCGCGGATCGGATCCAGGTGCCCTTTCGTGACATGGGCAACCAGCGAGTAAAGAACATCTCCCGACCCATCCGTGTCTGGCAGTGGACGCCTGACGGGGGCCTGCAGACGACGAGACCTGTCGAAGCGGCCCTGCATCAGCGGGTGCAATTCGCGACGGCTTCGGACGGCATACAGATCGCCTGGGCCAGCATTGGCCAGGGAGCGCCGGTGTTGAAAGGTCCGAACTGGTTGAACCATCTTGAATATGAATGGCACAGTCCCATTTGGCGTCCGATTCTGGCAAGTTCGCGAAGCTTTGCCATCTCGTGCGGTTCGACCAACGCGGAAATGGCCTCTCGGACTGGGAGGTGGAGACGGTATCGGAAGATGTAATGGCCAGCGACATGTCCGCAGTCGCGACTGCTGCACGGCTAGATCGGTTCGCGCTCCTCGGCATCTCGCAAGGTTGCGCCTTTTCCGTGCGTTATGCTGTGGAGCATCCGGAGCAGGTGACATGCCTTATCATGCTGGGCGGTTATCTACGAGGTCGGCTAAAGCGACCGGATCTCGATCAAAGGAAGTTGTATGAAGCCGGGGCGATGATGATCCGCGACGGCTGGGGCTCGCCGAATCCCGTTTTCAGGCACTTCTTCACTTCGACGTTCATCCCCGACGCCCCCCAGGAGATTGTTGCGAGCTTTGACGAACTGCAGCGCATTGCCACGAGCCCCGAGGCCGCGATGCGACTCTGGGAAATGAACAGCGAAGTTGACGCGACCGAGTTAGCAAAGAGGGTCCACGTCCCAACGCTCGTGATGCATTGCGTAGGAGATCGCGTCGCGCCGATCGAGGAGGGCCGGCTGATGGCCAAGCTCATTCCGGGAGCAATGTTCGTCGAGCTCCCGGGAAATAATCACGTGCTCATTGAAGGCACCCCCGCCTTCGACCAGTTCTTCGAGGAAACGGCTGCCTTCCTTGCGATGCATAACCCGGTCGCGTGACGCACGACGGGTTTTTTCGAATGTCGGGCTGGCTTCGTGGCATACATAGACTTCCGAATGGGTGAATCCGCGACGTTTGGACCTTGGAGGGCTAGCGCGTTGGAGAGAACGCCCCAGCCATGCCGGCGCCAAAATGGGGCAGGCCCCTCGCTTTGTCGCCAACAATCCCTAGATTTGGTTGCCACCTGAGCTCACAGGATAAGCAATCTCGCTTGGCTCGGACCTCAGGGCAGGGACCCTCGGTCCGCTGTCACAGGGAATTGGCGTGGCGGTCGCTGGATTTCTCCCCCGGGCTCCTAGAAGACGTCGGACATAACGCGTCAGAGGCTTCTCGAGCCAACGGTAGGTGAACAGAGCCGCGGTAAAAGAGATCGCCAGCGCCAAAGCGATAAAGGCCCATGGGCCAAGAAGCGCGATCAAGCCGGTTCGCCAAAAGATGACGCGAATGGCGCGGATCACGAACGGGTAAAGCAAATAGAGAGCGTAGGAGGCATCGCCAACCCCCGCGCCCCATCGCGCGGCCAGGCTTTCAGGCCGCCGCGGCAAGCCTGCCATGGTCATCATGGCTGACGTGTGAATCGGCCCTTTAATTGCGGGTAGTTGTCAATCCTGATCTCGCACTGCCATCGCCGGGTCATGGTCCTTTCCGAGGTCAATTGCCTCATGATGATGTTCGGGGTTGGGCGCCTCAACGTGTGCAACGAAGTCCGAAGTCGACGCCAGCCGATTCAACGAGGTCACCACAACCGCGTCCCGGCGGGGACATCACGGGTTCCGGAAACGGGCCCGCGATTGGGATCGAGTGCGATCTGTTACGCCATCTTTTCGCTGCCCCACTCGAAGCTAGTTCCGTCGACCCAGATGCAGTGGAGGAGCACCGCCATCTTCCGTGCGACCGCCACTTTGGCCTTCTTCAAGCCAATCCGCTTCGAGAGGCGCATGCCCCACGCTTTCAACGAACACCATTTCTTCGTTGGATGCATGAGGACACTGGCGGCTTCGTAGAGGTACGTTCGCAAGAGCCGGTCTCCCCAATGCGACACGCGGCCGGTGACATCCGTTTCCCCGGATTGTTTTCGCCGCGGCGTCAGGCCGAGGTAGGCACCGACGTTGGCGGCCGATCGAAAGCGTGCGGGATCGTCGATCGTGTGGCGGAAGGTGAGCGCGGTCACCACGCCGATGCCGGGGACTGTCATCAGCCGGCGTGTGGTTTCGTCTTCTCGAGCGAGACGGCGGACCTGCCGATCGAGCTTCTCCTGTTCACAGCAGACCTGCTCGTGGACAGACAGAAGCGCCTGAACCAACGACCGAAGCGGATGCCCGTCAGCAACCAGTTCCCAAACCTTTCGCCGGAACTGTGACCCAATCGATCGACTGAACTGCAGCCCGTATTCCTTCAACATGGACCGTGTCTGGTTTTCAAGATCGCGCCTGATATCGACAAGTCTTGACCGTGCGACGAGCATGGACCGGGTGGCCTGACTCTCTGCGCTCTTTACCTTGACTTCCCGATACCAGCCGACGCGAACCAGTTCGGCCAGGCCGCGGGCATCGTTCTCATCGCTCTTGTTCATTCGAACTGAAAGCGCTGCCTTTGCATGCCGAGCATCAATGCAGACGACCGGCAACCCGACCCTTTTCAGCTCGTGCCAGAGCCAGCTGGACATGGCGCCCGTCTCGAATCCGATGCGCTCGGCGTGAGGCGCACGTTTACGCAGCAACTCAGCCAGCGCTCCCGGATCGGACTTCGCCTTTCCCTGGAACACCGTCCTTGCAGCATCATCGACCACGCAGACGCTCGTCTCCCTCTGCGATACATCCAATCCGACATATTGCTTCACTGCGGCCTCCTTGATCACACGGTCGGCGGCTTTTGCCGTCAGCCGAGTCTTCGTTCAAAGGCGCGACGGCAGCAATCAATCGCCGCTTCCTGCAAATGTGCAGTCACTATCTGGTGCAGCCGGTCGCCTGCACGCCGGCGTCCGGCTGGGAGAAGGGTCAGGTCGAGAACCAGGTCGGGCTGGTGCGGGAGCGCTTCTTCACGCCGCGGCTGCGCTTCAAGTCCTATGCCGAGTTGAATGCCTGGCTCGCCGACAAGTGCGTCGCCTATGCGAAGGCACACCGCCATATTGACCAGCCCGAGCGCACGATCTGGGACGTGTTCGAGGAGGAGCGCGGCAGACTGGTCGAGTATCGCGGTCCATTTGATGGCTTTCACGCCATGCCGGCTTCGGTGTCGAAGACCTGCACGGTTCGCTTTGATAACAACAAATACTCCGTGCTCTCGACCGCTGTCGGCCGCCCGGTCGAGGTCCAGGCCTATGCCGACAGGATCGTCATCCGCCAGGACGGCGTGGTCGTCGCCGAACATGCCCGCTCCTTCGGGCGCAACGAGACGGTCTACGATCCCTGGCATTACGTCCCTTTGCTTGCCCGCAAGCCCGGTGCGCTGCGCAATGGCGCGCCATTCCGGGACTGGGCTCTGCCACCAGCGATGGAGCGTATCCGACGCAAATTGAAGGCGGCGCATGACGGCGATCGGCAGATTGTGTCGATCCTGGCCACGGCGTTGACCGACGGCATCGATGCCGTGGAGGCAGCCAGCCAGGAAGCGCTCGATCAGAATGCCTGCTCATCCGCCGTCATCATCAACATCCTGGCGCGGCAGCGCGATCCGGCGCCGGCAGTCACCATTCTCACCCCGGACGCTCTTCGCCTGCAGCACGAACCGCAAGCCGACTGCGCCCGCTACGACAGCCTCAGGAGGGCAAGCTGATGGAACGCACCCAGGTTCTGGAACTGATGGGCACGCTGAAGCTCTACGGGATGCGGGGCGCCTATGACGAGGTCATGGCGACAGCCATCAAGCGTCAGCATGAGCCGCCGAGGACGATCTGCTGTCGGCCGAGATCGCCGAGAAGCAGGCCCGCTCCATCAAATACCAGCTCACCGTCGCCAAGCTGCCGATCGCCAAGGACATCGATGAGTTCGACTTCGACGGCACGCCGGTCAACGAGGCCCTCGTCCGAGAGCTCGCCAACGGCACCTTCGTCGCCGACCAGCGCAATGCCGTGCTCATCGGTGGCACCGGGACTGGCAAGTCGCATCTAGCAATCGCCATCGCGCAGGCCCTGATCCGCAACGGTTCACGCGGCCGCTTCTTCAACGTCGTCGATCTCGTCAACCGGCTCGAGACCGAGCACCGCGGCGGCAAGCAGGGCCGTATCGCCGATTACCTCACCCGGCTCGACTTCGTCGTGCTCGATGAACTCGGCTATCTGCCCTTCGCGCAGGCCGGCGGGCAATTGCTCTTCCACCTGATCAGCAGGCTCTACGAACGGACCTCGATCATCGTCACCACGAACCTGGCGTTCGGCGAATGGCCCGCCGTCTTCGGCGACGCCAAGATGACGACAGCGCTGCTCGACCGTCTCACCCATCATTGCGAGATCATAGAGACCGGAAACGAATCCTGGCGCTTCAAGAACCGCGCCTGATCACCCATCAAGCTGCCAAGCGCCATCCGCGCTCGCCCGGTCTGCGCAACCCCGACCAGCTCCGCCCGGGCGAACGCTGACCGCAGCGCATTACACTATGCCACCTTCCTAACCCTCCTCCCAGAAATCCAGTAGCTTGGCGTGGCGAAGGTCTTCCTCGCCTCTTAGTGTTTTCACCCGCCCGACGTGCGCCTACTCATCCTTATCGAGGTTTCCGTCCGAGACCAGCACTGGATCTCTTCAACCTCGATGAACGCGCATTACCGTGCGCGGGTTTCGCCCAGGCGCTTCGTTATTGTCGACGCGCGCACGATTGACGGGCGTTGCCCCCCGGCCTCACGAGAGGTCTCAGAACGACGGGAACAAAGATGGGGCCCGCTCCTTATATCCCTGGCGACTTTATTGAAATCGCCCTGGAAAGGAGAAAACCATGAAAAAATATGTGACCAGTTTGGCAGCTACGACTTTTTTGATGTCGGGCGTCGGCATTGCAATGGCGGACACCATTATCGTCAAACCCGAGGACCAGAAGGTCTACCGAGAATACGTCCATAAAAATCCGATCGCCTCCATCAAGCTCCCGGGCGTCGAGTTGAACGTCGGCACCAAGCTCGACGACCAGGTGGAGTTGCGCGAAGTGCCGAAAGAAAAATACAGATACACCGTCATCGAGGGCAGAACGGTCCTCGTCGATCCGGACACTCGTGAGGTCGTGCAGGTGTTGGACGACAACTAAGCGCTTTTTATCGGTCTGCGCTTGTTGCGCATGCCATCCCGTCATGGCCCCCACCAACACCGGCGGCCATGACGTAGACCGAATGGTCCGGCCTTTGGAAAAACTGCGGACTCGATACGAGGTGGGTTTTCCATCAACCCCGCCGGCCAGAGAAGGCTTTCGTACCCTTCCTTATCGCTTTTAGGGCTTCGTCTGCGCTCTGCCAGCCCTTAAACTTGATAGTTTTGCCGGTGCCGAGCACCGATGAGAGAAAGAATTGCTCGATTTCCCGCCTGAGGTGTTCGGGCACTTCGCCTGCGGTTGCTGGTTCGTCTTCGGCATCCTCCTTTTGAGGGCAGAAGATGAAACGATCATTGCGTAGGGGCTCGCCACCTTGATCCTTCTGCTTGACACGCAGCGCACCAAGCAAGCGGCATTTGATGACTACCCCTGGCGCGGTACAAGCTTGGTGTATCACGAGCCCATCAAGGGGATCACCGTCCTCGCCCAACGTCGAGGGGACAAAGCCCCAGTCGTACGGGTAACTCATTCCAACCGGCAGGGGCCGGACGTAGCCAAAAACCCTAGTCGCGGGATCATAGGCTAATTTTGCAGCCGCACCCCGCGGGGTTTCGACCACCACCCTGATCAAGCCATCCTTCCTCGTCGGCAGCTTTAGAAAGTCGGGCATGCAAGACGCCTCCAAACTGTGAGCCGGCTCTGGAACTTCGGGAGGCCAAGAATGTTCCGAGGAGCCGCGAAGGAAGGTCCCAGGATGACAAAAACCGCTTTGCACTTGCTCAAGGGCGTGGGCTATTTGATTTCAACGTTCAGCGTTGTCCTGCTCGCCATAGTGAGCTGGAAGAGCGCCTCGCAAAGCCCACTACTGATCGCCTGTCTGCTCGTCGGCGTCACGGCGTCACTTGCTGGCATGTTCTGTCGATGGCTTACGTACGAAATCGAAAAGCGTCGGGAAGGAAAATAGATGGCGTCGGGATGAAGGCTGGACCCCGCAAGGGAGACTCAATTCACCGCGGGGCTCGCCCCGGTGAATCTTTCGGCCCGGACGCCGGAAATGCTTTCCAGCGTCTCAAGTGCGGTCAATGAGGTGGCGGATGCACTCCATGGCGACCCGTTCCCCTGCATCATTCACCGATGCAAATGCCACCGGGAGCAAGGTTCGGGCGGTGACCGCAAAGGACGGGTGCGTCGGCTGCGGAATCGGAAGGGGATTCGATCAAGCTGTGTGCCTCGGCAAGCATTGTCCAGACTTCAAAGATACCGCATTGTCCAGTCGAGAGCGGCGCCAGCGCGAGCATCCAAGGTCGTGGAAAGGAGGCGGCTATTGCTACTCTAAAGGCCGGCTTCGATAGCTACATCATCTACAACGGTGCCTCGGATGAGCAACATAGCTGTTGTCCAAGGTCCTGGCACCTACAACACGACGGCGGTTGCCAACGGACCATTTATCGACGCAACCACAACATACCAGCCAGGACCACCGATTGTGATCGGCCATCACGGCCAATCCTTTGCGTTGAAGATGTTCCACCAAGGCGAGCTCGGTTCAGAGAATGCCCTCTCCGCGAGAAACACGCTTGGTCGGGACTGCAAAAGAACCCAGTTCTCACCTGCGTTAGCTAGGCAAGGGACGTCCCGTGCTGATGGCCCCCTGGGACACCTCGAAATGAAACCCCGCCGGCCGGAGCCAGCGGGGTGCGTGATGAAAACCTGGCGGAAGGAATGCTCATCCCGGCCACGGGATGACATAAAAACGGCGGGCGAAGAACAGATCAGGGGGACGATGACGCTTGGACATAAGTCGCTCCTTCTGCTGCTTAATCGCGATAGCTCCCGAACAGACGTCGCTATCTAAATTACAATAATGCGACTGCGATTAGGTTCCCGGTTCCGTGCTTGTCTTGTGCAAATGGGTGCTTTGAACGGATTGTCGGGGTCGGTAATCCAGGTCTGTCGCCAGGTGATCGCCTCCCGCCGCGCCGCCAGGATGGCGCGCACGCGCTTGGCCATCGGATCGCGCGGATAGGCGCCGATGAAATCTCATAGCCGCGCATCGTATCGCGATCGAGGGCCGCGACATAAGCGTCGCGCGCGTCGAAGTCGCGGATCGGCCTGGTCCGCATCGTCCGGGCCTCCGCCGCCGAGTCCTTGGGCGCGGGAGCATCCGGAGCACGATCGAAGAAGACGAAGGGCTCGGTGATCTTCGAGGCGTTCCAGGGCACTTCCGCTCCTGCAGTCACTTCGTTGACGCTAACCGCGTCCGGTCGAACACGTCCCCAGCGACAAGCCGCCTTCGCGCATCATCTCGGCCAGCGCCTGGGCATAGGCGCCGTATGGGCCCTTGCCCTCGGGCGCGACCGTGCCAGGAGCGGCATTGAAGGCGATGAGCTTCTTCGGGTCGGGATCGACCAGCGCGAGGCCGCGGGCGAGCGGCTGCTTCGACTGCGCGAAGGAATTTGGCCCTGCCGCATCGAGCACGATGATGTTGACCTTTGTCGGCAGCGCGGCGAGCGGCTTGGTGAGATCGGAAACCCGCACCGCGGCAATCGGCACATCGGCGGCATTCGAGATCTGGGCATCGACCGGAACGAAATAGTTTTCGCCTTCAAACTGCACGCCATGGCCAGCCAGATAGACAAACACCACCGCGTCAGGACCGGCTGCGGTGACCTTGGCAAGGAAATCGCGGAACGCGCCCCGCAGCAATTCCTGGTCGACATCGCGCGCTCCCTCCACGTCGAACCCTGCCGTCTGTGCGATCAGGCCAGCATCGTTGGCTTCCGTTGCGAGGGCACCGGCCTCATAGGCGGCGTTGCCGATCACAAAGGCCAGGCGCTTTTCATTTTGCGCGAGCGCTCCCGTCGCAAAAAGCTCGCAAAAACACCGAGCGCGACAAGGATGCCGAGGAACTTTTGGAGAGTCCGCATTACAATCCGCCCTCCATACGAACAACAACGCTGCAAAGACAGGAATGTTTCCCAGACAGCGCTAAATCTCGCGCGCTTGCGGCACAACTTCGTCCGAAAAAAGCGGTTTTGGTTACCCCGACGTGATGCGATCTGCAGCGGCGCCGGATCGGGCGCCGCCTGTATGTCTATGAATCGGTATCGAGCGGACGTCAGAAGAAATCAGCCTTACATGATGATGGCGGGACATAACCCGCCACCATACCGCTAGCGAAAGCCGTGGCTTATTTGGAATCGCCGAGTGCCTTCAATTTCTCACCATGCAGGGAGGCCGCCGGAGTCCCAACCATCCGATCTTTTTCTTTTTATGCTAAAGGGCTAATGCCTCACTTCAGGATGAAATACAGCGGGACGAGTATCGAGAATGCCGCGACAGCGGTCAGAAATAGGTCTGTAGTCATGAGCCCCGCTCGAATTTTCATGACCATCCTCACATTCAACTTAGCTAAAATGCAAGGGAGTCGGCCTCGTGCCCCGGTGCAACATTGTCGCATCGCTACGCCTTGATGCTCCGCGCTGGCGGCTTCACGCTCGCTTCCAGGCGCAGCCGCTCGACGGAAAGCACGACAGCGCGCGCCAGCGCTTCGGCCTCGCCAAGCAATATTGGCCCGTAGAGCCCGAGCACTGCTTCCTCACTCGGCAGCACACCGGGCGGGCAATGCTCCTCGATCATCCTTCTGATTAGTTGCAGAGCGGCGCGGCAGTCGGGATCGCTCTTCAACCGCGCAGCTTTCTCGCCTCACGCTCTAGCGTGTTGCGGTCGTTCCCCATGCGCTGATCAACTCCCGCACCTGCTCGGGCGTGACGCGGTGCTGCTTGGCAAAATAGGCGACCTCGTAATCTTGTCGGCGGAGACACGGTCACGGTCGCGGAAATCACGCTTGCTTTTGTCGTCTGCCATTGTTGGTTACCTTCCTGGCCGACAAAACTGCGCGCTACTCACGAACCGCGACCCGGGAGGTCGAAGTCCGCAATTGATTCGACGTCTACCGTGACCAAGCCGCCCCCATCGATTCGGGCGGTGAGCTTTTCATCCTCTCCATCTACGCGCGTGGCAAACCCTCTGATCTCGACCTTCTCGCCGGCTTTCGCTCTCGGAGTGGGAAATTTTAGGTGGGCACGCTCACACTCGATATGCCATCCTCCATCACTTTCAAGATGGCGGTCACCGTGATTTCGTCGCCAACTCGCGGGCCTCGCGCCAGTCGTCCCACCGTTTCGTCAAAAGGCAGCAGTTTAAACATTCAAGTTGGCTAAAATGTTTCGGAACCGATTGCAGGCTCGCGGCTTGAATCGCGTTTTCGTGAGTCAGCTGATGCGTTTGAAGTTCATCCCGCCGTTGATGCCGACCCTGGTTGATAAGCCTCCCGAGGGGGGGATAGCTGGATTCACGAGGTGAAATTTGACGGGTACCGATCGCAGATTGTCCGAGACGAGGGCGGCTTGCGCATCTTCACCAGGCGTCGCCTCGACTGGACAGCGAAATATCGAGACCTAACAAAGGCGGCGAACGGTCTCGCCACCTCCATCTCCATCAGCCGCTCGGCGGCAAAGCCGATCATCTCGCGCAGCAGATCGGCATCCGGGGTCTTCTCCACGAGCCTGCGTAGGTTCATCGTGTCGCCGGTCATCGGTGGTCCTTCCGAAATGGGTTGGGGTCAACAACCAAACCCTACCGGAAAGCGCCGATGACCATCGACACGCCGCTCACTCGCTACAGCGCTACTAACGGCGCGCTCGCGAGCGGCTTCGTAACCCCAGAGCTACACCACCTGATGGGACACGACCGTTTGTCGCCCCGCCTATCAAACCAAACAACCAGAGCGCCAATCGTTGTGCCGATCAATGACGTCTCGTGCAAGCGTGCCCCTGCTTAGGCGCTTTGCGGTCTTCCGTAGCAAACCGGCAGCAGGCCAGGAGGACGTTCGTCGTCAAAGATGGCTCTCATAGTCCATAGAAGCCTTTGCACCTCAAGAGTGACTTCTTACCCAAGTCGACCCATGTCAGGCGCGGGCAGCTTTGCGTGTTAGAGTGGATCCTTGCATCGATATTGCATCCTCCATTGTCAGCGGCCTTGCCGCTGTCAGCAAGGTACGCCTCCGGCGAGGGCCGCCTTGCGCGAGCAATGGCCCGGTAACCAGCGGTCATCGAGCTGGAGATCGCCGGCGAGGTGCGGCTGCGGATTCCGCTGGCCACGCCACCGACGCTGGCGGCGGCTATGGTGAAGGCGCTTGGCGTTTGATGATCCCGGTTCCGAGCCAGGTGCGGATCTGGTTGGCGGTCGGCCGGACCGATATGCGTCGCGGGATGCAGGGCCTGGCTCTGCAGGTTCAGGAGACGTTGGGCCGGGATCCGCATGCCGGCGATCTCTATCTTCCGCGGCCGTAGCGGCAATCTGATCAAGATTATCTGGCATGGTGGGCTCGGCATGTCGCTGTATGCAAAACGGATCGAGAAGGGCCGGTTTCTCTGGCCGTCGCCGGCGGATGGTACGGTTTCCATATCACCGGCGCAGGTCGCCCACATGCTTGACGGGATCGATTGGCGCAACCCGCGCCACACGTTCCGCCCCCAGCGCGCGGGCTGAGTTTTTCTTTGAGTTTGCGCCATTTTGCGCGAGTCAGCGGGCGCGTTTTATGTTTCACTCCGGGACATGGTTGCCACCGCCCAGGATGCTGTTCCGAACGTTCAGCCCGCCTGCACGACCAGATGGAGCTCACCTTCGAGGAACTCGAGAGCACGGCGACCGAAGACGAGATCGCCGCCGAACAGGCCGCAGCCCGGACCACCGAGGTGGCGCCTTATGTGCGCAAACGACCGGCGCGCCAGCCATTTCCCGAGCATCTGCCGCGCGAACGCGTGGTCGAGCCAGCGCCGGCCGCTTGCCACTGCTGCGGCGGTCACGGCTGCGCAAGCTGGGTGAGGACATCACCGAGACCCTGGAGGTGGTGCCGCGGCAATGGAAGGTGATCCAACATGTTCGGGAGAAGTTCACCTGCCGCGACTGCGAGGCGATCAGCCAGGCTCCGGCGCCGTTCCACGCCACCCCGCGCGGCTGGGCCGGTCCTGGCCTGCTGGCGATGATCCTGTTCGAGAAGTTCGGCCAGCATCAGCCGCTCAACCGCCAGGCTGAACGCTATGCCCGCGAAGGCGTGCCGCTCAGCCTGTCGACGCTCGCCGACCAGGTCGGCGCCGGCGCGCGACAAGCTCTCGCGCGGACACGATCTGAGCAAGGCCTGCAACTACATGCTGCGCCGCTGGTCATCCTTCACCCGGTTCCTCGACGATGGGCGGATTTGCCTGTCGAACAATGCAGCCGAGCGAGCCCTGCGCGGCATCGCTCTCGGCAGAAAGTCCTGGCTGTTCTGCGGTTCCGATCGCGGCGGACAGCGCGCTGCCGTTCTCTACAGCCTGATCGTCAGCGACAAGTTGAATGACCTCGACCCTCAGGCCTGGCTCGCCGACGTCCTCGCCCGACTGCCCGCCTATCCGGCACATCGGATCGATGATTTGCTGCCGTGGAATTGGAGATCCGCAAAACTGCGGACCAACCAGCGGCGGCCTGATCATGCAGCGCAATAAGGTGCATCACGTCTACACCGTCGAACATGTCGCCCGGGACCTCGGTGTCAGCGAAGCGTGAAGGCCAAGGTTCCGTCGTCATCGTTGGCGCCGTACACCCAGATGACGCCGTCCTCGGGCTCAAGACCGAGGGTCAGGTCCTGGAGAGCGCCGCGGTCCCCTCGGCGATCGCGGGAATAATAGAACACCGCCGCCGGCGGGTTGGCGCCGCCGAACGGTCGGTCATCGCGCACATAGGTCCATAATCGGCCGGTATCGGTCTTGCCCTGGCCAGGACCGTAACCGTCGTATCGTCGCCGTGCAGACGCATCGATGCCCTGTTCGATATCGAGCGCGAGATCAACGGCCTGTCGCCAGGCCAACGCCACACCGTACGCCAAGAGCGGAGCGCGCCGCTGGTCACCGAGCTCGAGCGCTGGATGATCGAGACGTCGAGGAAGCCAAAGTCCTCCTCGAAGAATATCATCGCGTCTCCCCATCGAAAGCTTGACCCCAGCACCGCAGTGCTCATGGCCGCCGGATACGCACGTGTGCGGTCTTCACCGGATGGGTACTCAGCAAGCTTGATCGCTCGACGCAACACCGCCGCCGGGAAGGCCAGACCAGTCAGCCGATCCAGGATTGTCATCGATCCGAGCCTCTGATCCCTCCAGTACTCTAAGGCTCCCGCATTGCCTCCTGGCCGATCGGGAGCATGACGCCGAGAATGTACTTGAGTATCGTGCGGCGGCCGACCTTTACGTCGGCGGTCACCGGCATGCCAGGGCTGACGGCGAAACCGGCGGGTACGCCGTGGAGGGCGACCTGGTCGATGGAGATCCGCGTGCGATAGAATGGCTCGGCGTCGGAAGGCAGCATGGCCAAGGAACTGTTCGGATCGCGCGCTTGCTCCTGTGCCGAGAAGGAATCTGGGCTGAGTGCCCGCACAGTTCCATGGGCGAGGCCGTATTGCGAATAGGGGAAGGTGTCGAACTTGATGACCACCGGGTCGCCGACATGCACAAAACCGCTGCTCCTGCCAACGATGTTTGTCTCGATCTCAAGGGGCGCGTCGGCCGGCACCAGCGTGATAAAGCGCTCCCCTGACTGCATGACCGAGCCGACRGAGACTTTTGCCACSGATTGAACGATGGCGTCTGATTGGCTCTTCAACTCGACCAACTGGTTTCGAAGCTTTGCCTTGTTGAGAAGTTCGCGGGCGTC
>NZ_JBFRGG010000017.1:0-139267 GCF_052115225.1 Mesorhizobium sp. 2RAF45
CGCCGTGAACTTGAAAGACGTTCTTGGCGATATCCAATCCAATCGTGATAACTTGCATGCGGACGGTTCCTTCCCTCTGATGGTCCTTTGACAACGCCATCTTGGCACATTGCGATGCCGCTGGGTCGGGGGCCGTCCACCCCATCAAGCTCTAGATGTGGACAAAGCAGAGCCGTGGCCGGATGGCCAGATTGCCAAGAAGACAAAGCGCTACCCGTCTGATTTGACGGACGAGGAGTGGGAGCAATTCGCACCGCTCATGCCCAAGCCTGGGCGTCGGGGCCGTCCGCGCGAGGTTGATTTCCGTGAGGTGGTCAACGCCGTGCGCTACTTGGTCCGCTCCGGTTGCGGTTGGCCGATGCTGCCGATCCATTTCGGCCCCTGGCAGACGGTCTACGGCTGGTTCCGCGAGTTGGCGCGGCGCTTTCTGTTCCAGACTATTCACGACGTGGCGCTGATGCTGGATCGTGAGCGAGCCGGGCGCGAGGCCAGTCCCACGGCTGGCGTGATCGACAGCCAGTCGGTCAAAGCTCCACAAGCGCAAACAAGGGGTTACGATGCCGGTAAGAAGATTGTCGGCCGCAAGCGACACATTGCCGTCGATACGGATGGGCGGCTATTGATGGTCAACCTCACCAGCGCCGATATCTCCGACAGTGCCGGTGCTCAGGCGATCCTGGATGGCATCCGCAAGCGTTGGCCCTGGGTGAAGCATCTGTTCGCCGACGGCGCCTATGACCGGCTGAAGCTCATGGACAAAGCCACCTATCTCGACTTCGTTGTCGAGATCATCCGTCGATCCGACGACCAGAAGGGCTTCCAGATCCTGCCCCGCCGCTGGGTCGTCGAGCGGACCTTCGGCTGGATGACAAGATGGCGCCGCCTCGTGCGCGACTACGAGCAGCGCATCGACGTCTCGCAAGCCATGATCCTTGTCGCGATGGGCGGCAATCTCATCCGCCGAAACGCTCATCCGTGATTTCAAAACGGACGCTAAGAGCACCGGGCGCCATCGCGCCCTGCAACCTAACAATCCGAGGAGCCGAGGAACCCGACGAGATCCTGGTGGCGACAGTGGCGAGCCCAAAGACCACCTGGCAGCCGCTACCATTGTCATGGAAAATACCTGCCCGATGAAATTCGTCCGCTATCGGCGCATTAGGCCTTTTTGCTTGTGGACTGCGTGCCCGGGGATGTATGGCCGCCGCATTCACCAATTTGTCCGTCGAAGCCTGCGGCGCAAGACTGCGAAGACGCGGGCAAAGATGTCTTGGTTCACCGCTTTCGTGACCGATGGACGAAAAATTTGCATTGCGTGGCGGATCGTCGAGCCCCAAGGCTGGTGGCGGAATCGTCTCCGCAGACGAGCAATCTGCAGGGCGCGCGCTATCGTCTCCGGATCCGGAAGCTTGTGTTTATCCTCAATCAGGCTCCAAGTCAGCTGCTTGAGATCAATCGTTTCCCGGTCAACGTCATAAAACGTTGTAGAAGCAGTGACGCTCGAATGGTTCGTCGCATCGTAGAAGATTAGGCCATCTTCGATCATAACCATGTCTCCATGGCTGGCAAGATCTATGAAGAATAGTTGATCCACCCCGGCTGTAATAGACTTGTATCTTCGCATTAGACAGCCATTCTGAACGACGCTGCTATTGACCAACAAAGATGACGGGATAATCCCAAATGAGCGTGTCGCGCGGACCAAATAAAGATCCTTCAGGGTTTGCTGACTCGAACAGACTATGATGTGCTTGCAACCGGGCCGAGCCGAACGGAATTTTACCCCGTCATCTTCGACTCTGTTTGTGGCGCAGGTTATGAATGCTGCAGAGGGATACTGTTGGGCCACCTGTGCAAATGTCCCCAGCGCTTTTGGCGCCAGCCAATCGTCGTCATGCAACAACTTGATCCAGCTTCCACGGCAGGCGAGCATGACGTTATTGGTATTTTCCACTTGTCCCCGTCCCCGACGGTTTTCAACAATGCGGATGCGAGGGTCGGCCCGAGCGTAGTCAGTCAACATGGCCCATGTCTGTCCGTGTGGCCCCTCATCGTCGCTGACGACCAGCTCCCAGTTCGAAAAGTCCTGATGCAATACGCTGTCGATGGCCCGACGGATTGTGTCCGGCCGGCGGAAAGTCGGAATGGCCACCGAAATGAATCGGCTTTCCGCAACATCGGCGGGGTCGGATATGTGTAGCTGCGGTGGCTTCGTGCTGTCCTCACTCATTCAAGCAGCTCTATTGTCGCGCACGCTCCATTTGATTGCGCGTCGCGAGTTAAGAGAAGGAGAGAGGCGGCCGTGCTCAAAGCAAATCCGACCGCACCGCCGGCTGCCATCAGATAAATCACGTGCAACGGCTGCCAGCCAGCGTGAACACCGACCGCGAGCGGTCCAAACATAAGCAACGTCCGCGCCAGGTCGACCAGAAGCCGCACCTCCTGTCGCCGGAGGATGGTCGGGACCATTTGAAGCGGCGTCGCCAGTGCCTGCGCCGCCCCCATGCACGCAAGAGCGCTCATAATCTGTCCCGCGACCATCCAAGGCTCGCCCAAAAGTGGAACGACAAAATAAGGGGCGGCAAGGCCAAGCCCCAATATCGGCAGGGCAATCACGCTAGCCGCCAGAATCAGCAGGCCGCGGGCGGTGCCGAGCAGACTCCGGTCGTTACGCCCTTCATTCGCTATAGCAACAAAAACATTGCCGAGGGGATTTGCGATCAACGCGATTGGCGCAGTCACGAAGCGCGCGGCGACTCCGAAAAATCCCGCGAAATTGGCACCAAACAGCGACCCAATGAGAATTGCGGGAAGGTTGATGATTATAAAGCCCGCGAGGGCCGCGGGAAGGTCGAACAGAGGAAACTTGTACTCTCGTCTGGCCGCAGCGATTACGGTCAGCCACGGGGCTCGGACGATGCCAGACGCATCCTGCCAACTCAGGATGCGGGTGCCGATTACTAATATGAGCACTGCCTGGCTCAGGATATGTGCATAGGCCATCGCCTCACCTCCGAGTTGGGCGACGCCAAAGATCAATTGCAAAAATGCCATGGTCGCCGGTTGGATCACGCGTCCAATGGCGAAGTCGCGCACGTAACCAAAGCGCAGGCTCCAGCAGCTCATGGCTTCGGCGATGGCCGCGCCGGCCATCCCGATTGGAACGAGCCAGACAAGATGGGTGAGCCGCCCCGGGGCGATGTGCAACAGCAGATATCCAGCCGCCAGGGTCGTAACCGACGTCACGAAGACAGCCAGGAGAACGAGTTTAAAGGCCACCTGCCCTCGAACCTTGTTCTCAACGACGTAGATCGAGGATTCGAAGCGAAGCGCCGCGATGGAGCCGAGGATATTTACGATCGACAGGTAGATTGTGAAAATACCGAAATCGGCTGGCGAATAAAGTCGAGCCAGCAGAGGGATGGCAGCGACCAGAGTGAACTGGCCAATGATCGCCATGGCCGAGACGCCCCCCGCAACGCGAATAATGGTGCGGATCGGGCTTGGCGTTGCGCCGGCCATTGCTTTCGCGATCATAGTGAACGTCCCAGGAGTCGGAAAAGTCGTTTCTGGAGTTGTGCGATCGCGCCTATGCAAACGACCTCTCGCTTTTTCAGATTCTATGATCGGTTCCGGGCCTCACAATCATTCATTCGTATGATGTCGATCAGATCGGGAAGCTTCAGTACTGCCATGGTTTTCGTTCATATGTCCCGAGAGCTTGATCCAGAGAGGAAAAGACCTCCGGGCGCGACAAGGGTGGAGACAATATTGCGTGGCTTCTCCCGACATCCACTCAGCTTGGGCCATAGTCTTGATTAATTGTGACCGACGTTGGCCATACCAGCGTTGCCCCCACAATCGCACAATGGAGAAGATGAGGTGCGCAAGCTCCGCCATTTTGGCGACCGCCTCCGCGAAGAGCCCGACAAATTCAGGTTTGTGCTGTCTCGTGCGCTATGGGCGACCGGATTGTGTCGCTTGATTACTTTCAGTTTCCCCGAAGGCTACAGGATGCGCTTTTATCCCAGCGCGATCTCCGCGGGACTCTGGCGGGACCGGAATTTTCGTTCCGAAGACGTTGATTTCGTGGCAGGCTACCTTCGGCCGGGCGAAACCTTTGTCGACGTCGGTGCAAATGTAGGCCAGCTAAGCCTCGTGGCCGCGCGGCGTGTTACGTCGTCCGGACGAACCATCGCTATCGAAGCCCACCCGCGTACCTGCAATTTCCTGCGTGGCAACGTACGCCTCAATGGTTTTCCCATCGAGATCCACAATGTCGCCGTGGGCAGTGAATGCGGCGAGCTGTTCTTTACCAATTTTCGTAGCGATGACATGAACTTCGCCTATGCAGCCTCGCCGCGAAGCGGCTCTGCGCTACGTGTTCCGGTCGCTACCCTGGATTCCATCATCTGCGAACGGCCCGTGGATTTGCTGAAAGTCGATGTTGAGGGATTTGAGTGCGATCTTCTCCAGGGCGCCGCGCAAACACTCCACAACTGCCGCTGTCTATATATCGAAGATTCCGAGCCCAATTTGCGGCGAGCTGGCAGTTCGCGAGCAGAACTATACGATCGCCTGAGCGAGAGGGGATTCGAGCTGTTCCATGTCAGGGGGAAACAGCTGGAGCGGGTTTCGGTGCAAGCGGCAGGCCCACTTACAGAGAATTTGATTGCTGTTCGCGGTTCCGACCTGCCGGACGCGCTCGCCCGGACCGGTTTCTGCCTAGCGTAAACGTCGTTCGGTTGGTGACGTTGTCACGCATCAACATTTGGAAACGCGCAAGGTTGGACGGTCGCGCCAGGTTAGTGCGGTCATCATTCATTCTAACGATGCAGCGGCCATTGCAGTCCCGTACGACACGGCAAAAGCTGGTCAGCAAGAAGGGGGCCGTTTTGGAAGCGTTTCAGCGCCGGCGCTCTGAAGGCTCGCCTTTCCATGGCTTGCCGACCATTCCAGGAGGCCGGGGAGAACAGGAGGTGGCGACCGCCTGGAATAGCGACCTGGACCATTTGATTTGGAGAGAAGCGCCAGCGCGCGCCCTCGATACGGACGGCCCAACAAACCGTCCTTTTGAAAGAATGAGCGACGGTTTTTCAGATGCGCCGGCGTTCGAACATCTGCAGCGGGTTGTCCAAAAGCATCCGGACAAGATCGCACTCAGTGATGGCGTGACATCGCTGACTTTCTCGACATTGTTGCATGCTGTCCAGAACCTCGCCCGCGTGATCGCTGATGCGGTTCCACCCGGCGAGGCTGTCGGACTTCTTCTCGGCAACGCGATCTGGCACCCGGTGGCCATGCTTGCCGCCATGCATGCCGGCAGACCCGCGGTGCCACTCAATCCGAGGGATCCTTTGCCACGCCTTGCCGCCATCGCGACGGGCGCGCGCCTGAAGGCTATCGTAAGGGCCGGGCTAGGCCAACCAGATGGCTGGCCGGATGCCGTACCGCTGCAATGGATCGATCCGTCTCAAAGTCTCATCGAAACGGCTCCTGACAAATCCCCCCTTGTGTCATCGGGCGCGTCCGTCGATTCGCCGGCAATCGTTCTCTACACATCGGGCAGCACCGGAACACCGAAGGGGGTTGTAAACAGCCAGCGCGCGCTCCTTCAGCGCGTTCAACAATACATCAACGCAGGCCATATCAGTTCCGATGATGTATTCATGCCGCTGACCGGGCCTGCAACCATCGCGGGATGCCGCGAAATGATGACCCCGATGCTCTGCGGCGCCACATTATACCTGTTGGACGTCGAAAGGGCAGGCATTCGCGGTACTCGCGAGCATTTCCAGCAATGGCAAGTGACCGTTGCCTACATCGTACCGGCCTTGCTGCGCGTATTGCTGAACAACTCTGCGCCCGACGCGTTTTCTTCGCTGCGGATTGTCCGTGTTGGGGGAGAACGAGTCCTCTGGTCCGACATCGACCTCCTCCGCAACGCTGTTCCGGACTCCTGCTTCATCCAGATAAGCTATCTGTCGACCGAGACCACCGGAACCCAGTGGTTCCTGCCTCGACACTATCGGGAACAAGGTGCAAGCGTCCCGGTCGGCTTCATCCTGCCTGGCATTGAATACGCCGTCGTTGACGAGAACGGAGGCGAGGCTGCTCCAGGATTAGAGGGCGAGTTGCTGGTCAGGAGCAGATACACCGCCCTTGGATATTGGGATGGCGGGAGACATGTTCCTCTTCCGGCGAGCCTGTTCGCCCCGCGGACTCGCGTCTTCGCAACAGGCGACCTGGTCAAAGTGGACGATGCCGGTCTGATGTGGATCGTTGGACGCAAAGGGCGTCAGATAAAGATCAACGGGCGGCGCGTCGAGCCGGCCGAGCTGGAACTTGTTTTGCGGCGCGCTCCCCGCGTGCAGGATGCCGTCGCGGTTGTATCGGACACGAATGAACTGGTGGCCTTTGTCGTTCCAGCTGAAGACGCAGGCAGGGATCTCATCCCCGAATTGCGCGACTTGATCAGACAAGCGCTGCCCGCCGCCGTCCATCCGACACGACTGCATGGTCTTGCCGAAATCCCACGGCTCCAGGGAGGGAAGGTCGATGGAATCAGATTGCGGGAGCTGGATCGCGCGCTGCGTGAACGAAAAGGAAGCCAGGACGCTCCGAGCGCCCGGCTGCCAGCGGGTTCCGTTGCCGTCGAAGAGACGGTCGGGACCGTTTGGGAAAGGATACTCCAGGGCAAGGGAGTGGGAAGCAGCCGCTGGGATGAAGCCGGCGGCGACTCGCTGAAGCTGCTGCAACTTGTGATGGAACTTGAGACGGCCCTTGGCCGGGACCTCAGTTTGGACGCGTTCACCGTCGACATGAGTTTTGCCGACATCGTCAGGGCGGCATCCATAGATGAAACAGCGAGAGGTCCGCTTGTTGAAGCCTCCGATCCGCGTCCCGTTTTGTTCATTGTGCCGGGATCTATCGGCTACGGGCCCAGCCTCGCGGCCTTCGGGGTGGAGATGGGCAATGTCGCCAGGGTTGTTGCGGCGCGCTACGAAGATCTGAACGACCTGTTGAGCGGACAGGGGCCGATGGCCAGGATGGTCGATGCCGTTGTCGCCCAGATCAGCCAGGTCCAGCCTGAAGGCAATGTGAAGCTCATCGGCTATTCGCTTGGCGGCGGCGTCGCTTTCGATGTTGCCAGCAAGCTTGTCGCCGCGGGTCGATCGGTCACGTTCCTGGGAATCCTGGACACCAATATCGGACCTGGGCAACACAGCGTGCGTGAAACTCTTGCCCGTACCGCACAGCGCATTCGGACCCACAGAGTGACCATTGATCGCATGATGCTACGGGCGCTGGCGAAAATATTTGCCAATCTGGGTGCCGAAGCCTTGCTCGCTCGCGGCATTGATCGATTGAAATGGAAGTCCCTGGCCAGAATACGATTCATCCTGCGTCTCGAACTCGAGGAAATCCTGCGGATGCGCGCGTTCGGCCAGTGGCTCGGGCAACCGAAAACCGCGCTGCCAATAATCGCCACCTTGTTTCGGTGCCCGCGCACCGGCTTTCCATCAGATCTTGGCTGGAGCAAATTCTTTGCCGGTCTGAACGTGGTGCCAATCGTCGGCGGACATCTGGACATGCTGGTTGAGCCCCACCTCAGTCACAACCGCCCCTTGATAGAAAGCGCCTTCCTGGCGAGCGGCAGGTGAGGGCGGAGGATTTCTGGTTCATTCAAGCCTAGTCGTTATCGAATCAAAGAAGGAAACCCGGATAACGCTCCATTACGCATCAGGTGGATTAGCCGCAGAAGTCGCAACAGCCGGATTCAATCTGGTTGATGTTCAATCCGTCGACGAACTCAACGCTCTGCCAGCCGACGAAGAATTTGGGGCCAAGGTGAAAGAGCGAGCGTCTGATAGCCGTCGGCGGGACGTACCGTATCGAAACATGCCCCGGCAGGCGACCTCAAGAAACAATTTGCCCCGCCGGGTGCAACCGTTGTGCGGGATGCCTTGCCTTTCGTGACCCGTCACGGAAAGACAGAAAGATCATTCGCCTTAGACGGCCTCTGGTTTGATGCTTAGAAATGAGGCTTCGCGATGAAGCAGGTCTTTGTCGAAGCTATCGGCCGTGAGGTTTCAAGTATCGGCTTTGGCTGCGCTTCACTTGGTTCGCGCATCGGAGCGCGCCAGGGAATCGAGACGCTCGAACGCGCCTACGAAGCAGGGGTAACCTGGTACGACGTGGCGCCTTCATATGGCGACGGGATGGCTGAATCGATCTGGGGCAAATTTGCATCCAGAAAGCGCGATCGCGTCTGCGTCTGCACCAAGGTTGGCATGCGCCCGCCGAAGACCCCCACCGCAATGCGGCTGCTGAAGCCGTTGTCGCGGATCGCTATCGCGGTGGTTCCCGCGCTTAAGCAGTACGCTTCAAGAGTGCGCCCCACGCCTTTCAAGGTGCCGCTGTCCGCGGAGTTGATAAGATCAAGCGTCGAGGAGAGCCTAGGGCGTCTTCGCACGGACTATGTCGATGTCCTCGCACTGCATCGTCCGACCGCCGAAGAGCTTGTTCGCGAGGATATCATCCGGGCCGTGGAGCGCTTGGTTCAGGATGGGAAAGCCCGGGCCATTTCAGTCGCGGGAGATCTCGAGGCTGGAATGACGGCCCTCCAGGAATCGCTGCCTTATCGGTTCGTGCAGATTGCCAATACCCCGCTGGAGCCAAACCTCGCGAAGTTGAAGGCGCGCGCGCATCGGCACAGAACGTTCGTAACGCACGGGACGTTCTCAGGCCTCGACCGGATCGTCGCGAAATTCAATGCGCGGAAGGAAATACTGGTCGCTCTTGGTGATCTCGGATACCGCGGCAGTCCCAATGAAGTTGCTATCGCATTTCTCGCCGATTACGCATTCGCAACAAATTCGGCGGGCGTCACCCTGGTCTCCATGTTCAAAAAGGAACACCTCGATTTCAATCTGCGGCGATTGAAGAACAATCCAGCACCCGAGCGCCTGAATGCCATCGTTGCCGCACTCGAAATCGGTGTGACAGACCCATGCCGCGAACTACTGGATTCTCCAACGACAGTTTCCAAAATCGCTGACAGCTTTTAGAGACGTGACGTTCGATGCAGGTTCTTTGCTTTTGTTCGCGGTCGGCACGTAGCCGCCGGCATGATGGTGTTCGTGGGTCCGTTCGGTTCAAAGCTCTTCGGCGTGCTCGGAGGCCGGCAATGACAGATCATGCGAACTCGCTCGGACCGCGCCCTGCATCGAGCGCTCGCCAATCCGTGGACGGGCCTGCCTAAGCGACCGTCCAGCGGAAGTCTTGTTCGTCGATCCACATGCGATGAAGTGTGACCGCCATCCTTCGAGCAAGCGCTACCTTGGCGCGTCGAACACCCTGACGATCGGCAATCTTCATGGCCCAGGCTTTCATGCTCGACCAGCGGGTCGTCGGGCGAAGAATGACGTTAGCCGCCTCGAACAAGGCCGTTCGCGTCTCGCCGTCGCCAACCTTCGTGATGCGACCCACCCTGTCGACTTCTCCGGACTGACGTCGGCAGATTGGATCCGCACGAACTGCCCTGGGAACCAGGCGGTGCAGATCGGCCAGGCTCTCGCGCAGGCTCTTGTGTAGCCGCAGGAGAGGCTCAAAGATCGATAGCAACAACCTGTCCGTTCCGATCAGCTGGCGGACCCTGGCCTCGAACCGCACGCGCGTCACTGCTCCGATCTTAAGCCCCAACGGCCGCAATAGCCCGCGGATGACCTGCTCGTTGCCGGTCAATGCTCGCACGGCCGCCTTCCGCGCCGCCGTCAGGGTGCGCAGCCGCTGGCCGGCCGCGGACTTCAGATGAACGGCCCTGAACCAACGCGCGATGCCCTGCGCGTCATTCCGGTCCGTCTTCACCGTCATCGCCCTCAGCGCCACTTTGACATGCCGGCTCTCCAGGCAGACGATGGGGAAGCCTTCGTCGACCAGATGCCCGCCGATCCATTCCGACGTCGCACCGGCTTCCAAACCAACGCGAACGAGACCATCCCGCCATCGGTCAAGAGCAGCCTTCACGGCCTCGGGGTCACCGAGCACCTTCCCCGGCCACAGTATCTCGCCAGTCTCGCCAACGACGCAAATGGCTACTGCATCGAGAGAAATGTCCAGTCCTGCATAAACGCCCATGCCGATCTCCTCTTGCCAGGTCGGCTCAGAGCATGATGCGAACCCCGTCTTTCCGAAAGGGGTTGGGCATTCAGCGAGCTGAACCGAATACCCCATCTCTTCCGTAAACCGCTTTCTCTTCATCAGTCCGTCCTTCAATCAAGGCCCGGACTCTAATCTCAGATGGAGGAAATTCTCAGTAGCAGGTCAGCCCGGATGACGGAGAGCGCAACCATAACCTTCAAAAGCATAAGTATAGTATATAGTATCGATCACCGATACTTTAACGAAGCCAAGGTTATTCGTATAAATATTTCCAGCCGTGAGTCCGCACAGCTGCTGATCAAAGATTCTATCAATGAGTGCGGGTATTTGATTATGCGCTAATGTACGCCTTCCGCTAAGCATGCTCCGGGGCGTTATCGAATCAAGGAAGGAAGCCGGATGACACTCCATTACGCATCAGGTGGATCAGCCGCAGAAGTCGCAACAGCCGGATTCAATCTGGTTGATGTTCAATCCGTCGACGAACTCAACGCTCTGCCAGCCGGCATGAAGGGCTTGGTCTGGCTTAACGAGGTCGATGGAACTTCATCGTCCTTCATCCAGAAAGTCACGCCCTTCATCGGCAATCCGAACGTGTTTGGCTTTTTCCTCGCCGACGAGCCAGATCCCACTGGCAAATGGGGTGTCTACGCAACCGCCGAGAACCTGAAGGCGGAGTCCGATTGGATCCATTCCAATTTGCCAGGCGCCAAGACCTTTATCACCATGATGAACATGGGATCTGCCGCGAATCCGGACTTTTCGAACACCTTCAATCCTGCCAACACGCATATCGATTACTACGGAGTGGATCCCTATCCGGTGCAAACTGGAACAAGTGCGGTCGACTACAACATGATCGACAGAACCGTGGCGGCGGCTGTGGCATCGGGCGTCCCGACCAACCAGATCGTTCCCGTCTATCAGACGTTTGGAGGTGGCAACTGGACCACCGACACGGATGGAAAATTTGTCGTTCCCTCCACGTCCCAGATGCAGACAATGATGGATCATTGGGACAAGCTGGTTCCGTCACCCGCATTCGACTACGCTTATGCCTGGGGTTCGCAACAAGGCGACACAGCGCTTGGAAACTCGCCGGAACTGCAAGCCTTTTTCCTGCAACACAATCTAAGCAGTGCCGCAGGCACTCCTACCACGTCTGGTACCTCCAGTACTCCTAGCACCACTGTTGCCCCCGGCGCTCCTACTACCCCCGGCGCTCCTACTACCCCCAGTGCTCCTAGCACCCCCAGTGCACCGAGCGCTCCAGTTGGCGACAATCCCAGCGATGGTAGATATCATCACATTAATGGTGCCGATTTGACCCACAGAATCCACAGTGCCGATCATGTCGCCAATGCCAGCCAGGGGGTGACGGAATCGGCTGGCGGCCGAGGCCCGGTGAGCGTCGTCGACGGCAGCGATGCCTTCGTATTCAGCACCGCTCTCGCGGCCGAGCATGCGAACAGGACTCCGGACCTCAGCGTCTCCCACCACCAGCTTCACCTCGACCACGCCTTGGGGCTTCACACGGACGCCCCCGCAGCCACGCCTTTCGCCGGCCTGGGCGCGCAAGATGGTGGCGACCACATCATCTACAACAGTTCTACCGGTGCGCTCTCTTTCGATAGCCAGGGCAGCATTGGAGGCGAGCATCATATAGAGCTCGCCCATTCTCCAGGTCTCTTCGTGACTTGAAAGAGGTCTAGCGTCGTTGCGGCCCGGCAGCGGTCGTGGTGGGGGTGGAATGACTGCCGCCGGGCCTGGCCGGCTCATCCGCGGCGAGCCGACCAGCGTGATTAGCAGGTTAGCAACATAACCCTGCTGCGCGTCTTTCCCCCGGTATCGTCCCATTTTGGGACAGGCGTTCTGGCATTGCTCTTGCGTGGACAGTGTGCCGGTTGATCCCGGCCCTGGTCGCGTACCTGATCAGGTAGTAGGCTCGCCGGGCTTGAGGTTGTTGGGGTCTTCGTCCGGCGAGTTTCCATTCTCAGCGGTGAGAGCGCCCGGCACCTGCAGATAGGGATGTGAATAGGACGGCGGGCCAAGTGGGGTTCCTTCGGGGCAAGCCGGCTATTGCTTTCGTCGGCCCACGCTCATCGTTACGAGCGGCGTCGGCTCCCCAGGGAGTAGGGTGCTGATCCGTGTTGCCTGACATCACCTTTTAAACTCTGCGCAGCTTTGATCACGGCCTTGCGGCTGTTACCGTGTTTCAGGATCAACTCCCAGACCACGTCCGCAGTCAAACCGTTCTCCGAAGCGAAACTTTCGACCTGATGGTCGTGAATAGCATCACGCCAAGCCTTATAGCCGCCCATTTGGGCCTCCGCTCTAGGCGCCGCATGGCAAAGGTATGCGCTCTTGCTAATATAAGGTACATGCGAACGAAGGACGGTCCGTGCGAGTGCGAGGACGAGTGCCGACCCCGTTTAAACGCTGCCTGGTACAAAGCCGGGCTCACCACACGGTCACCGGCGGAATATGCGGGGTTTGAATGCTGAAAAGGACTGCGCGGGCATCCCAATGCTGCAATGCTGCGAGACAGGGTTAGCGTTCTTCTTTTGGCCACCCGGCGCTTGGGCGATTATCGGTTTGACAAACCCAATCGGCTATAAGGCAGGCTTTTCGGCTGGGAAGAAGAAAGTCGTGTCGATGAAGGTAGGCCAAAGTGGCTCGTGACCCTGCGGATCTGCTCGTCATTCATGCCGGTCCCGACGTTGGTCAAATGCAGAGCGGAATCCTGCGATCCTTTCCAGGGGAATCTACCCGACGCTTTTGCGTCTTTATGTATTTGCTACCGACCCGCTGGCCCATCCAAAACAGCCAGATATCATCACCTTGGGGACAGAGTTCGATGAACTTGTCTTCGTCGACCGCTTCTGGTGACAGCGACTCGGGACCATAAAGAACCCCTCCCACGCCGGTCGCAAAGAGCATATTGGCTGTGTCGGAGACGTCATATGACCGATTGCTATAAGGCGCGATTTGCCCAGCATCGTCGAATGCGACCGAGTGGCCCCGGTGACAAACGATGGTGCTTTCTCCAGCCTTTTCGACAAGCTCTTCGAGCCACCGATGACCATAGTAGACATCGTCATCTGCTGTCACGATGTAGGCTTTGGGAAACGCCAGCAACGCAGGAACAATCTTCTTGTAAGAACGAACATCCTTACAAAAACGGATCTCAAGGCCATGGGCTTTCAGGTCCGTAACTAAGGGTGGCAGCTGCGCCGCATGCTCAGAAGTAAGCCACAAGACGACGCGGTCTGGGACGACCGTCTGCGACAAGAGACAGCGCAGCGTCAGATGCAGCGTCTCGAAACGTTTAGGATATGAAGTTAGCGAGACGATCAAATCGCCAGGCAGCCCATGCGGCCGGCCCTGTCCTCGAAGCGGCCATCGCAAACCAATCAGAAATTGAGCGACGTATGGCTTGGCAAAGCAAATAGTGTCATCTCGATACTTTGCAACGCGCCAGCCAACCCCATTTTTGAGCCATGCAATTGCGCGACCCGGCGTGCCGGCTCCGGTCCCTAAGAACCACGGCGACAGCCGCGAGGATCGTTTCAAAATCAGGTAGATGGCGAAAGGACCGGAGACTGCGACCATAAAGATCGTCGCCTCGTTGGAAACACCAAGGTCACGAAGAGAAAAATGGAAAGATTGATGCAGGAACATGATCACCAGCGAGGCTTCACCCAGCTTCGCCATGGGCGCTGCAAACGTTTTGAATTTGGCTGCTTGCTGCACTGCCATGAGCAAGGCCAGGGACAGAGACAAAGCAATCAGAAGCCCCAGCACAGGCGGGCCGAAAATTGAATATTTCATGTTGAACTTGGCTCCGCGTCCCGCTGCGACCAAAGCCAGCGCTCCTACAATCGCAATGAAAATCAGCCGAGTTGCCGAGCGGAACTGATTGCAGCAAAGCGCGATCGGCACTGCTGCGACTGCCCAAGGCGAGCGATTCATTGGCCACTCGAATGCGATCGCGTAGCCTAGAGCGACACATAACGCGACGAATGCCAGCATCCGGGTCCTGCCAGGACTTCTCGCCCAATTCGCGAACTCATTGTAAATAAGCTGGGTAAAGAAGAGGCAAGTTACAACCAAAAAACGCCAAAGTCCCGCCAGAGGCGCATGCCTCCCAAGGCGTCGTTGACGGCCATTTCTCGTAGCTGCCAGCGGGAGGAAACATCGCCGAGCAGAATTCTCCTGGATATGACCGCAAACGTCAAAACCGTCAGGAACGCTACGTATGGTACAGCCAGACTTGAGATTTTCTTCCAAAATAGCTCGGCACTTGAGGCAGGTTTATAGACGTAGCCGGAGACGACGAAGAACAGAGGCATATGAAATAGCAGCACGCATTTGGCGAAAACGGCGTCCCAAGTACCGGTCCCCGCTCCGGCGATGTGGGCTGCCACCACAAGAGACTGCCAACGCCCTTGGCGGCATCAATCCATATTTCCCGGTTCGCCATAGCTAGCTTGCCCCAGACGCCCATCAGGACGAACTAATCAAAGGCAAGCTAAACTAAGCGCTTCGCACCTGCAACACGAAATTGTGCATCGCAGCATCTTGCGCTTGAGACAGCCACTAACAAGGCAAGGTCACAGGTGTGTTGCTCGGAGGGTGATTATCCAAGGACAGCCTTCTGATCGTTTCGGATGAGAGGTGCATTCACGGTCCCATCAAATCAGCGTTCTGGCGAATAGCTTGCGGCCAGCGCTGTTCCGGAGCTATGTTAGGGCGGGCTATATTAGGGGCCGTAGGCTAATGATCTCACAACAATTCAGGACCAAGGCCAAAGAGGCCGCGCAATTCCTGACGGTCTTGGGCAATGCGCGCCGGCTTACAATCATGGGCCTGCTGTCCGACCGTGAGCTTTCGGTTGAGGAGCTTAGACAACAGCTGGGGCTCAGCTCGTCAGCGCTCTCACAGCATATGACCAAGTTAAAGGCACTTGATTTGTTGAGTGTCCGTCGCGAGAAGAATTCAATTTTCTATTCCTCCACGGGGGACATGACGCGGGATTTGTTTGCCGCCGCGCTGCGCAGAGCAGATGGAAGCGGCCCTCCGGCTCAAAAGCATGACTTCAATCGCCGCCTCCCCGGAAGGCCGCCGAGGCTGGTTGTGGTCATGAAGGACCAGGCGCTAGAGATAGCCACCTACGCCCAGCCTGCGGCCGATCTCCTTTGGGGCATGAGCGGCGAAAATCGATTTTTGATTTTGCTCCATTTGACTGAAGGTGAGGTATCTGTCGGCGATCTGGCGGAGCGAGTGGGTATTCGCTCAAGCGCTCTATCACATCAGCTCAAGGATTTGCGCGCGCTCGGATTGGTCACTCGTCGGCGGGACAAACAAACCCTCTACTACTCTTGCCAGTCAGCCCCCGTGCTGCGGGTGATTCAATTTATGGAAACGCTCGTAGATAGCGACGACAAGCCGAGTTTGCTGCCGGCGCAGTTTGGGACCTAGTCGCCCCGGTGTCTAGGATACTACTTCGATCTTGCGACGATCTGCGTGAGTCGGAGCTCGAACTGGGTGAAGGCAAAATGCTGGAAGCGCCGCGGCGAAGTCTATTCCCCGCAGTTCTTGATCTAGGCAGAAAAATCCTTCAGGGACTTGGCATATTCGACCAAAGCGAATTGCGCGGAAACCCGCGCGTCAGCTACGTTGGCGGCCGTCGATTTGGCCTTCTCTGGCATATACGGTATTGCGCCGCGGAAGACGTCTCCGCTCAGACTCTTGATGACTTCATCAATTTTGGCGGCATCCACGATGACTTGAAAACCGGGTTCCAGGCCTCCTGGCGATCGATGACGCGGACTGGATTGCCCGTTCCGCTACTACGAGGAGATTGGCTTGCTGCCTCGCGCGCCGCGAACCGCCGGAGGTCAGCGAACCTATGATGATGATGATCGGGGACGTTTGACGTTCATCAAGCAGTGTCGAGATTTCGGCTTCGCGATCGACCAAGTGCGAGCTTTGCTGGACCAGTCGATTAGCAGCAGCCGTGATTGCGTGGAGACCCGCGACATAGCGCAAGCCCATCTCGACGAGGAGCATTGCGCGTATTGACCCGGCGGCTAAATGCTGGCTTTCGGCTGAGGCCCTGCAAAACCCGACTGCGGCCGTCCTTTTGGGACGATGGGTCAGAACTCCGGCTACCGCCACCGACCAGATCGCCCCCTCCATCCGCCACCAAAACGACCGCCACCAGCAACCAACCGCATGATTAGAAGAAGTACGATCGCGCCGACGGATGGCATTGATGATCAAGCTGACCGTTCCGCTCCCGAGATGGACGCCTAAGCGGGGCAGCAGCCAGTCCCTGATGATCGCGCCGATGATTCCGATTGCGATGTCCCCGATCAAACCAACGCCGGCGCCCCGCACGACAAGGCCGGCTAGGCCATTCGAACATCGATGCCGCGCCTTGGGTAGACGGCGGGGCCAATAGGAAGTTCGGCTAACCAAAGCTTTAGAAGTGCGATCTGTCCCGCTGCGCTTGCGTACCATTTCCGCAAGCTAGGCATGGCGACCAGAATATCACTGTTTCGAACTCTCACTGAACTTTAGTGTAGGTTGCTGCCCCGCCGGCGGGCCGAACCGGGGTCGGGGATCAACTTCTGGAAGATCGCGTCGTTCTTCGCTCGCCATGCTTCATCGGCGAGCCACAGATATTCCTGGTCGGGCATCAATGGAACGGCTTTCACATCGGCGCTGGAGATGCGCAGATAAAAGCTGTGTCGCTCCTCGTCGACTTGCATGTACCGAAGCGGGACGACGATGCTGTCTTTTCCGGCAATGAAAAAGCCGCCTGAGGCAATCAACGCGTAGTCCCATCGATCCTTGGTTCCAATTACCACGTTGCGAACTTCGCCAACGATCTTGTCGTCCGAACCGCGAACCTCTGAGCCGACGATCTCGTCGACACGCAGACCGGGTCCAAGGTCGTCGATATTGATGAGAGGACGTGCGCCTGGAGCACCGCGATTGCCCTGAACCTTGCCACCCTCATGGCGCTGGGGTTCTTCGGCGGCCACCTGTTCATCGGCCAGGTCCTCGTCGTTGCCCCCAAGCTTCGCCATTGATGGCGCGGCAACCAGTTGCCGGATGTTGGCGAGCAGGCGTTCGCAATCGTCCTGTAGGCCATACGACCACAGCAGGAACGCGGCATCCCTAAGGGTTCGCAGGTCACGCACGAGATAGCGATTTTCTGGATTGCGCAATTCCGGGCTCTTGAGGACAGCCTCTTCGAGCTTTGCATCGGAAATGTTACAGACGGCGAACGCCGGTTGGACGCCGAGCCCCAGCAACAACGCCAGCGGCGCCGCGATCCAGACCAATCTCATTGAAATCCCCCATGGGCAACCATTTCCTTTTGACTTCGGAGCACGCAACCAGGTGGAAATGTACCGCAACGCATTGTTGTTCAGCGTGAGACAACGGACCGGATGCAATTCTTTCCGGCAGCTATGATTGAGTGACAGGACATTTTCTGGCTCCGCCGTGTCACGCCGGGCGATTCTCAACCACGCTATATCGGGCCCGGTGCGAGCCTTGCCACCCCCTCGCATGAATGGACACCCCTAGAACCAACCCCGCCATTTGAACCACGCCAGTGGAACAATTGCGCTAAGAGCGATAATCCCCAAACCATAGGGATAGCCGAAGGCCCAGTCGTATTCAGGCATGTGCTTGAAATTCATGCCGTAGATGCTCGCCGCTAGGGTTGGAGGAATGCCGACGATCGAGACGATCGTGAGGATTTTGAAAATGTCGTTTTGCGCGATGCCGATTAATCCAACCATAGCGTCGAGCAGGAACTGCACCTTGTCGGAGAGATGAACCTCGTAATTGTCGAGCGACGCTACGTCGAGCTTGAGGCCGTCCATTCTTGACGCGAGTTCTCCATCGCCCCAGCCTTGGGTCATCCCGCATGCGAAATCGATGGCGCGTCCAAGGGCAAGTAACGCATCGCGCTTTTCCGAGAGAGTGTCACCCAGCCTGCCAACATGGCGGAGTTGGGCGCGAATGAGATTGTTGGAGCGGATAGCCTTACGCCCTTGGCTGTCCGGGACGTGGAAGGCGGTTGCCGAAAGGGAGCGTAGGTCCGTCGCGGCCTGTTCAAGGCCGTCGGCGAGGCGGTCGATAAGGTCATCGCAAAGATCGAGGAACACCTCAAGGCTTGAGGTCGGCGGCTCGCCGGAATCGGCAAAGCGACCAGTAACTGCTTCAAAGGCCGGCAAAGCCGAGAAGCGAACGGTGATCAAGCGGTCGCGCGACAGCACAAAGCCGAGGGGAGCAACCAGGGGCGGGCCTCCTTCGACATGGGTGATTATCGGAACGCTCATGGTAAGCACGCCGTCGCGGGCTTTTAGGCGGCTGGAGCTCTCGATCTCGCTGAGATTTTCCCGGCTTGGAAGGGCAACGCCGGCCACCCCCTCGACCTCTTTCACCTCGGCCGTATTTGGGTCGATAAGGTCCAGCCAGAGCGCCTTTGAGGTCGCTTTCGGGGAGCTTCGCTGCGGATAGATGCTCAACATTTCGGGGAGTGCCCTATAAGGGCGACCTGCGTGGACCGGTCTTTGGGCGAGTAATCCGTGCCCCCGGTAGGCTTGCGGCCCTATGCGTTCTGGCGACTACAAATTCCGTTAAGCCCTGCACCTACTTTGAACGAGCGGTTGTCGATTATGTTCCAGACCGCGAATTCCTCTCATCTCCGAAATGTGTAAGCACGGCCTAACTCGTCGTCAAAGGGACGCGTACATGCTCCGATGCTGCGCCTCCTCAATCCGTGATTACAGGTCCCGCCCGCGCACTCCCTGACCGCCGCTATGAGCGGCTATAAGGAACAATTGGCGTAAGTGCGTCTTTTGGCGGAGCCAGCAGGCCTCGGCTGTTGCTATCCCTGCTCGGAACCGCCGAAACCTCCGGCAACATCGGCATCGCCATCCGCCGCTGGCGCCGACAAACCGAGGCGACCGATTTTGGACAACCAACCGCCGCGTCACCCGCTGGCGCGTCACCGCGCTCCCCTCCAGTCCCTTGCCGGTCCCCGGTATCGGTCGCGCTCGCTGGCAGCTTGAGCTGATCCGAGTGCGAGCTGGAGAAAGCGCCGATTCCTATGGGTCCAGCCTCAATTGGGAGTTCCTCCCACGGGGTCACGAGGCCACGGGTGTTTGGCAAGGAAAGTATGGAGCCGGTGGCGGCAGCCGGCAAAGTCTCTCTCGAGAGCGTGGACATTTCCCCGACACGCTCAACGCTGACCCGCATAAGAGTTCCCGAAGGTCAACCTCATTTGTTAAATGGGCAGCAGAACGCCTTCCCGCCCCAGGAAGTCAAGCGCTGTTTCCGCTTCCGGTCCGTTCGAAACCATGGAGAGGATCACACCGTTCGCGACATCTATCTGGGGCGCCGATAAATGTAGATGACAGTTGATCTCGTGTGGCCAGTTGCGGACCCATCGTCTCTCACGGGCTTTATATCGCCAGCGGCGCCAGACAACACCAATCGATACGCGCGAAGACAGACAGCTATGAAAGAAGCTGGACGGAACGCCCTTGCGCTGACAGCAATTTAACCGCCTTACGGTCAAAAGAGACAAATGTCCCCCCGCCAAGCCATTCGCCGTCGAAGGCAATCACGCCGTCCGCAAAATCGCCGCCGGCCTCCAGCATTGCAAGTCCTGCGTCGACAGCGGGGCGGTTGACGGCGACATTTGCGGTGTTCGCCAAGGCTCGGATTGCCGCTACTATGTCTAAGCGTGCGGTTTCATACTGTCGGCCCAGAACCCATGCGAATTCGCAAAGGGCCTGAAGGCTAACGGCCACAATGTCCGCCTTTGCCAGGAGGTCGACGGCCGCCTCCGCCTGTCGGTTGTCGTCGGCGACACAGGCTCGCAGCAGAACGTTAGTGTCGGCTGCGACTTTCATTCCCTGCTCGATCCAGCTGCAGCACCCGCTTCCGCGATTGCCTCATTCATCTCATCGATGCTCAACACCCGCCCATTCGTCTTGCCCTTAAGAAACCCGTAGAGTTCCCGGAATGATCCCTTTGGCCGCGCCGCCTTCAATTCGGCTCGACCGTCGGGAAGCAAGTCAAGTTCGATTCTTTCGCCGGGCCTGATGCCCAGATGCTGAAGCACGTCCTTGCGGAAGGTCACCTGTCCCCGTGCCGTCACAGTCAGCGTCGTCATTTTGGCCGCTCCAATTTCATCCATTATGAGTAGATAATGCAGATTTGCATTATCTTCAATGGCAGGCCTTGCTTGTCGAGCGCCGCGATCGCATCCGCCACGGTGGCTTCGGTTCGTGGTCTTCGGCCGAGAGGAACGGTCGGCCACGCTGGCGTTCCTGAAACGGGTGCTGGAGGCGACCCGGCGCCGATTTCGACTTCAACGTTTTCGAGGTCGCCTGGGACCAATTTTGAAATGGCGCGAACCTAAGAAGGGAAGGCATCGCTCATTTAAACAGCATCGATTCAGCGCGAAAGGTAGTGGCGGATCTGGCGCCGGATCGCTCGCGATGTCCTCGGTGCCGTTGATCAGCCCTGTCGTTTGTTTCCATTTTCCCGCAACCAAGTTTGTTTGCCGGCATTATTCTTGGTAAGTGGCGGAGGAAGCCATGCTGCATCATAGCGTGCCTCGGAAATTTGAAATCGGTGACGAGGTTCAGCTGATCTCTACCGTCATCGAGGTTCTCCCTAGTGGGCGCGCCAGAGTAAGCATTCCGTCCTATGGTCAAGCCTATGCGGTCGATCCCCCACCCAGAACCCGCGCTGGCGACAAAGTTGTTCTCGTTGGAGATGTCATCGGCGTCGATTGCCAAGCCAATAGACTGAGGGTGCGTATCGATTGCGGTGGCGTGATAACCGTCGACCCTTCGTCCGTTAATAAGCTGAAAAAGCACCGTCAGCTTGGATGGGGCTGAAGAGAGGGGCGAACCTGCGGTGGACTGGGAGCAGGTAGGTCCCCGAGCACAAGGAGCCGTCGAGTCGACTTGAGCGCGAGAAGCGCAGGTAGCCGTGGCTCAGGCGGTTTGGCGCCAGTTGGGGGGCGCATGTTTTTGCCATCACTGAGCGGAAATCTTCAAAGGGTGCGGAATCGACGGCAATGGCGCGGTCAGCGATGACGTTGGGGTTTGCCCTGGCTTGATATTCCAAGCCATGCGACCCAGCCGGGTCAAAGTCCATTCGGGTGTTTCTGTCCACTTTGAAATAGACCGCTTCACAGCATGGCGAAGACGGTCTCCACGGTGCAGAGCAACGGCGCCGAACAGCATCTTGGTTCGTTGAGAGCGAATCGCCAAATGCGCGCAGTCTAATCGGCCAGCTTGACGCTTGCGTCCGTCATGTCGTCCTTGAAGTTAACTTTTGTGCCTTTCTGCACCATAGAGGCGAGGTCCTCGGCATCCCAGTTGGTCAGGCGGATGCAGCCGTGGGAGAAGGTCGCGCCGATCTTGCCAGGTTCGGGTGTGCCGTGGATGCCATAGCTCTCGATCGAGAGGTCGATCCACACCGACCCGACGGGATTGTTCGGCCCAGCAGCGATGGTGAAAGGCCGCTTGGTCTTCACTCCTTTGAAAGCGAAGCGCGGATCGTAGTGATAGGTTGGATTGTGCACCACGCGTTTGATCTCTGCCATGCCGCTCGGTGCCGGCTTGTCATCGCTCCCAATATGGAAGCGCTCCGCCAACCTTTCCACGGCGTTGCGATAGCCCAGCCGCGGCAGACGGCCCATCCTCTCCATGCGGGTCGGGATCCGCTTGGTGAAGGGTCCGCGCAAATCCTTGCGCGTTACCTCGTAAGTTACCAGAGCCAGACTGGCGGAGGTGGCCATCAGCCTGTCCCAGGTCTCCCGAGTAAGCTGCCATCGGACACGAATCCGTTCGCGATCTGAAAGGCGCTAACAGCCTTGGCGAAGTTCTCTGAAGGACGTCCATCGATCAGGCCCGGCGAGAATCACGATCCAGAAGGATCTGCGCTTTCAGCAAGGCTGGATTGATGCCCTTGAGTGGACCGACGCCTAATTGGGCCTGATTGACGGAGAGTTGGTCCAAACTGGCCGCCTCCGTCCCGCCGCATGCGAGGGCGAGTAGAGCGGCGACGACGGGAAGGAGCTTAAACATTGATGTCAACTCCGTGGCTGCACAGGAATCTGCGTCTATGACGGGGAAAGTTCTTTGTGGTTCCGCCCGCCAAAATCTGACTGACCGGTAGGTCAAGGGCCCGCCCGTCGATAGGCACTGCAAGGCCGGATCAGGACAAGGATTCTCAACGTGTCCGGATCGACGATGACTAATCCCACCGTCGCCAACATGGCGGCGATTCGTGGGAGGCTTCATCTGCTTCGAACGCAAGACGGGTAAAATGCTGTCGGTGCAAGCATATCCCGTTCGGTTTCTTTCGGAGGGCCTGCGTGGGTCCGCAGGCGATCGAGAAACCGAAGACCACAGCGTTGACAATCAGCGCAATCGCGGAACTCCTTAGTTTCGATTCCAGTCGCGAGTTCCGCATTGGGTCTGACCTGCGGCGGCGCTCTCAGGGATCACAGGTCCTTCTTCCGCTCGGATGTCCTGCGCTTTAAAGCTCCGCAGCAAGTTTGGCAGCTTTTGGCGAAGTTCTCGGGTGGCCAGGGTAAGCGTAAGGCGCCCGCTCATGACATTCTTGATGGGGCGGAACCTCATTCCTCCTGCATTTCATTTTGGCGGGTCGCAAAGCTGGAACGCCGTCAGGCCATCCATCCCGTACTGGGAGAATTCAGATGCGATTTTCCGACGCCATCGTCGTGGCCAGCACCGGGCGAAAGTGCTGGGGGAAGAAGGACGCGAGCCAGTTTTCTACATCCCTTCTGAGGACATCTATTTCGACCTGCTCGAAAGAACGAATACGACAATGGAGAGCCCTGCCAAGGGCAATGCGAGCTATTGGCGTGTCCATTCCGTTGGCAGTTCGGCTGACGATTTCATGTGGACCGTGATCGGCTGGAAATAGGCAATGCACATCAAGACCAGCGCCTCTGACTGCGACAGTTCTTTTGTCCCCTTCCCGGCCGTGCCGAAGGCGGCGTGGATGATGTCTCCAAAGGCCTTCTTCCGGTGCTGCCAGCCGCCGGCGACGGACACTAGCTCGTAGGGGCGGCCTGCGAGCGTTGGTTACTTTGATTCTCATCGTCGTGACTGGCCGGGCAGCCATCCACTGAAGCGTTGCGGACCCGGGTTGCCGCGTATCGTCTGGAGCGACACTGCCGAGCGTGTTGGGCTCCGATTTCGAATCCACCAGAAGCAACGGATGTTAAGGTCGGACGAACCATGGGGCAATTCTGCGCCAGGTTTCAAACTGGTTCACCACGAACGCAGTAAGCCCGGGTCGGACACGATAGCCTGACCAGTAGGGAACGCGGCAGAATCAAGTGGATATGGGATGGTGGGCAATTTCGAGGCACATGTGGAGACGAACCCGATGCTGATGCCCCTCCTACGCGAATCCCAAGGAACCTCCCCATTCCAACTTCATTATTGAAGCACTGACGCAAAGGGTTTCCTAATGGTTTTGGTTGAGATGCTTCTCCCGTTAAAAGACAATTCCGGAACGCCGTTCGCAACGCAGCTTTACAGGGAACTTCAGGAGGAGCTCGCCGAGAGATTCGGTGGTGTGACGGCTTACATGCGTTCGCCAGCCAATGGCTTGTGGAACGACGGCGTCGGCGGTAGTCGGCACGACGATGTCGTGCTGTTTGAGATCATGGCCGAGACGCTGGAGGCCCCGTATTGGCAAACGCTGAAAGGAAAGTTGGCCGATGATTTCCGTCAGAATGACATTGTCATAAGGGTGACCGAGATTACCCGATTGTAAGGCAGTTGGGCGTAGCGACTCTCCGTCGAACGGGCTGCCATGCCAAAATGAGGCGGCAGCGCCAGTTGGCTCGGTCGCGGAATGATCGAGAGCCGCGACCCACCGCGCATTGAGCGAGCCTGCCGAACGCCTGACATCGGCAAGAGCAACGGTGATGCGTTCGCTTAACCTATGCCGTCACCATGGGGCCGTGCCGCTTGTCCTCCGCCGGTTCGACATCGATGCGCGCCTTTTTCGGATCGAATGCACCATGACGCGCGAGGTCTCGCGCTGCGGGTGTTCCGGCGTCTCGTTCGCCGTTGCCACCGCGGGCCTCCTGTCGGCGCCAGGGGATGATCCGGACAAGGCTAAACCCCCGGGTTGATCTTGGTCGGAGCGGCGTCTTTGCTGGATAAGTAATTGGTTTAGCTCCATTTCAGCAATACATGCGAAAATTCGTGATGATTGCTGAAAAGATTACATGGTGAATGAGGCCTCCGCTGACCCGGGCACCTCGAAGAGCGGTTTGGCCCTTCCACGACGCTCTTGGGAAAGCTCTTGAGGACTTCGGGATCGAAGGGATGTGGGTGGCAACAAGAGCCGCCACCCAACGGGCCTTAAAATTATCGGGTGAATTGAGCATTCTCGATGTCGTGCCTTTCTCTTAGATGTKGGCTAGCACCTACGTTGGTTTGAGCATTATGAAGAAAAGTCCTGAATCATCGCGAACAGCGGAAAGCCAAGCGCGGTTTCTAGATCACACGCAGGTGCGTAGCGCGGTCCAGGCGGTTGTTGCTGGTTACGACGTCAGATGCGCCGTCGCGTTCTGGGTGATTGAGCGCTTAAGGCCCTTTTCGGTTCAAAGAAGCGAGTGTCCAAGGCGCGAATTATCTGCGACCTCTCGATTGGGGCACCAATCCTGAAGAATTGATGCTGCTCGGCGCGCCCGGCAATCCCAGCCTCACTCATTTGCTTTGGCCGCTGCGCGGTGGGGCTGACGCCGGAACGGATGGAGACTTCCCCGTGAGGAAAAGGGAAGCGTCGACATCGCGAAAGTGTTGCTGAAGGCTGACAGAATTTGTTGCGGGGCAAGCGCAACCCGATAGGATCCTATACAGTATTATATATCAGTGCGACTATATGATCATTATGCTGTATCAATGACTAGACGGGGTACGTGCGACATGGTAGATATAATATCCTGATCACTTTGCCCTTTTTGATCCGGATTTCGATATCATGGCATACCAAAGCGAAAACCTGATCGCGCAAGTACGCGAGGTTCGCGAGGCTTCCGGCGTTAGTCAACGTGCGCTCAGCGAGCGCGCCGGGCTGACGCAGAGCCATATCTCGCAAATCGAGAGCGGCAAGATGGAGCCGGGACTTTCCAGTTTCATAGACCTGACACGGGCGCTCGATCTCGAGGTCATGCTCGTGCCGAAAAAGCTCGTGTCGGCGGTGCTCGGCCTGGTCAAGGCTCAAGCGACGCCGGACATGCATATTCATGCCGGTCAGCTAAACGACAAGCGTTTTGTCCGTGCCGAGCGCCTAGTCAAGAAAATGAAGCACCTTTACGGCAGCTCAGCGGACCTCGATMGTATCGAGGATACGCTACGCTTTCTGCGGCGGGCGAATCTCAGCGATCAAGAGATGCAGCTCGTGCGCGAACTGATCGCCCGCCTCGAGCGCTATCAGTCGAGCGTCCAAGCAGCACCCATCTTGCACGACATCGCGCAGAACCTGCAGCGCCTTCGCAACTCGATCGCCCATCCCGTTCCGTCGGAACCGCGAGCTGCCTATTCCCTGGACGATGGAGATGCGGATGCCTGATGTCTCGGTTTTGGATGTACGGCTCTACGACGAGCCTATTGGCACGCTAACCCACCTTCAGGGCGATCGGACGATATTTGCGTTCAACGAAGACTACGTCGATAACCCGGATCGGCCGACCCTCAGCCTGTCGTTCAAGGACGACCTGGGCGGCCTCATCACCAGAATCCGTCCGACACAAAGGGTCGTGCCGCCATTCTTCTCGAACCTGTTGCCGGAGGGTGGCTTGCGTCGCTATCTTGCCGAGCGGGCCGGGGTCAATCAGCAGCGCGAATTCTTCCTGCTCTGGGTGCTGGGGCTCGACCTGCCCGGAGCACTCTCGATCCATCCTGCGGTGGGTGACGGCCTTCCTCCTGGTGATCACGAGGATCTTCCGAAGAACGCCAAACTCAATGCGCTACGCTTCTCGCTCGCCGGTGTGCAACTCAAGTTCTCTGCGTTTCAGAACGCAGGGAAGGGCGGCGGCCTGACCATTCCCGCCAAGGGCGTCGGGGGATCTTGGATTGTGAAGCTCCCGTCCCAGCAGTTCACTGGCGTTCCGGAAAACGAGTTTTCGATGATGACGATCGCCCGGATGATCGGCATGGAGGTACCCATCATCAACCTGGTCGATCTCGATGCAATCGCCGGTATTCCCGAAGGAGTGGGTGAATTAAAAGGGCAGGCGCTTGCTGTCGCCCGCTTCGACCGAACCCTTGACGGTCCTGTCCACACCGAAGATTTCGCGCAGGTGTTCGGGGTATTCCCGGACGACAAGTACAAGCGTGCAAGTTACGCCAACATCGCGCGCGTGATCGGCACCGAGACGGGCCATGTTGGCGCGGCCGAGTTCATTCGCCGCCTCGTCTTCAGCGCGCTGATCGGCAATGGCGACATGCACCTCAAGAACTGGTCGCTGATCTATCCGGACCGGCGCTCGGCCGCGCTCTCGCCGGCCTACGACCTGGTGTCGACCATCCCCTATATGAAGGGCGAGGATACGGCTGCGCTTAATTACTCTCGCACGAAAAAGATGGCCAAACTTGATACCGATGAGCTTCGGCATCTGGCGGCCAAGGCACTTCTACCGGAAAAGCTTGCCGTCGACACTGCCGCGGAAACCGTCCAAAGATTTCGGCAAGTATGGGCGGCTGAGACAACGCATCTTCCCCTGGCCGCCACCGTCGTGAAGGCAATCGACGCGCACGCTCCGACCGTGCCACTATTTAGCGAACTCGCATGATCAAGGCTCGCCCATGCACATTAGATCTGGCGAAACTGATCGGGTTTAGGCCTTTGGTATAGCCTCTGCTATTTGCACGTCTCGAGTGTAGAATTTGCCGCGGATTTCAGTCTCGACGATGCGCATCATGGCGAATGCGCACCGTCAAATAGAACGCCGCAGGATAACGCTGTCTCACAAGGCCGAAACGCCGGGCTCGAATTATTCCGCATCATCCGACGTTTCTCCGAGGACATCGATTTATCCTTCCCGCCTTGCTGAGGATCATGGACCATCATATCGGGATCCCTCGGTTGCCGAACTTTCAAGCTGCATGAAACTTTCCCGTATTTCAGATACGCGATAGTTTCATGCAGCGGCATTGCCAAAAGCATCCCCGCATAATTCGTAATGAATTCCATCTTCGATTCCCATAATTCCAAGCAGAAGGGAGAACAGGCGCTCCAGCAAATGCCCGGACTAAACAGCTAGCCTTGTCAGTTCCGAATGGCTCTCGCGGCTGGCACAAGGCGCCCGTCTAATGGTCGAGACGGCGGAGGACATTTTCGGGATCGAGGTTGGGACCGGAAGGAAAAAAGATCTCGAAACAATACGCCGATCCTCCGACATCATGGGTTGAAATCGGTGGTCACTGCCGCTCCAGCCTAGCGTAGCGTCGGTATGCCAATGCATCTGCACTTCAATCGCCAAAATCCTGGATGGCGAACAATCGATCTGCCAGCGAGCCGAGTTCTTCGATGGTATCCGCGCCAACTGCCGACACTGTCGATAGGCCGAAAAGCTGGCGTTCACGCGCTGGTCGACATGACGGCTTGAACATTCAGTGCTGCCCAAGCGCAGGAAGGTGCGGCAAACCTTGCCGAAAGGCGAGAATTCGCCGCGTTCAGACCCGCGATAGGCTGGCACCTCGACTACATGCAGCCCGTCAGGCTCTGGCAGGTGCCTTGCGGACTTTCTTCGGGGTGACTTGATTGACACCGCAGTCGTCGTCGCGTTCACCGCACGAGCAGCCCGTTTTGGTTTTTCTTCCGCAGCGGGGTGTAGGCGATGCCGCCTTGCGCCCGAGCCCTATTGATTTCGCCAGGGCCGATCGGGTCGCCGCGCAGTTCGGGGCGACCATCGGACAGATGCCGCCAAGCAAGGCGCGGGATGCGTTCATCATCGCGGCCCAGGGCAAAGATGTTGCTGAGTTGCGATAACCCGGCCAAAAGTCCGTATGGGACTGGAAAGAGACGATCGTTCATTGTGGGCCTCCTATTCGACGATAGTTGGTCCCACCTACTTCCGGCTTGATCCGGCAGAAAGCGTATCAGGCGCTTGAGCAATCACAGATACACCCCGTCAGGCGATGTCGAGCAGCGAACGTCTTGAGCGTTGGGCCGAACTCCCTCGAACGGGATCCGAACCGGCGCCTGCCGACGCTGCTCCAGACCGAGTATCCGCTGTTAGAGCACGCGCGGTCATGCGCGGCGACAGCTCGCCGATCACGGTCGCTTTCGAGGATCCTGTCCTCCGCGCCGCCGGTCCGGGACACCGGCAATGGATTATTCGGGTGGCTGATCGGACGCGCCATGGAAGAAAGTTTGAATTTCTTCCATGTCGATATTGCCATCGCCATTGTTGTCGACAGCGTTGAATATCCGCCCAACCAAATCTTGAACCTCGTTCTGCGACAGCGCGCCATCGCCGTTGGCGTCCATTATCGCAAACATCATGCGCATCCCTGCGCCATGCATCATCCTGGCTCCCATACCATGGCGGCCTTCCCTCATGCTGCGCCCTTCAGGCGGACCCTCTCGGAAGTCGCGGTGCCATCGGCCGCCGCCGCTCCGTTCTGCCTGGGGGTTGCGGTCCTCTTGCATTCTTTCCTGCATCATTTCACGCATCATCTGACGCATCATTTCGCGCATGGAGCCCTGGGTCTGGGCGTTTCCGGGAGATTGTTCGGCTCCCTGCTGCTGTGCCGGTGCTGCTGGTGTGGGTGTCCCGTTCATCTGTGCCAGCGCTGGCGAGGCCAACAGTGTCACCATCACGCTAGCGGCCATAGTTGCGGTTGCTGGTCTCATTATGTCCTCCCTTGGACGATGGATACGCCGAACGTGTCGGCATCAATCCAAACCCGCTGCTCTTCTCATGGTTCCTCTGAGGTCAGCCGATGACTGTCGCGAATTACAAGCATGTGCAATTAGGCGCGCCGGCGCGAAGCCGGGCGCGGAACGGACCATTCCCAGTGAGCGACCTCTTGAAAGTACGGCGGCGAATTAGTCGTCGCCTATCTGTGTCGGCTGGCCCGCCATTGGGCTGGAAGCCGCGACACGTTGATGATGCGGGTCCGCCGCTGATATCGAGTAGCACCAGCGACATTGATGTCGTTGTTGCGAATATTGAAGCTGGAGTGCGATCTTTGCTTTTGGCGGGGCGAGGGCCCTCAGGAGAGTGGCTCGATATTGTGTCACCGACTCGGGCTATCGGATGACGGGGTCAGCACCGCGCTAGCCAAAAACGTGCGAACCTCCTGCACTTGTCCAACCAAAAGATGTCTGCCAAGTGTTGTAGATGACCAGCTTGGCACCGGGAATATTGCCTGCCGCGAACTCAGCTGCCGGCAGCGTGTTGAACAGGTCGTCGCGCGCGGAGATGATCATTGTCGGCGCTGTGATTTCTTCCAACGGCATTCATGTAACTCGGGGGCGCTATCGATATTGAAAAAAGCGCAGCGACAACGGCCCAACGCTCCTGACGAAGTTCATGATGCGGTGCCGCTCGGCCTGAGGCGCAGCCGCTACCAGCGCCGGTCGAACGCCGACGAAGCGAACAAGCACTGAAGGCGCGGTCTTCTCGGTCGCCCACCAAGCGAAATCGCCGCCGGCGTTGATGGCCCAGAATGCGAACCTGTTGCCGCGGCCCACTTCGATCGAGATCGGACTGGTGGGCGAATAAAGGGCTGGAATGATCAGGATGAGAGCGGCGACCTTGCCCGGGTGCCGGAGTGTCAGCTCGACAGCGGAACGCGCACCCGCCGAAACGCCGACAACCACCGCTTTGGGAACATTCAGTTTGGAAAGCAACGCCGCGTGCGCATCAGCCTGCGCGGCTGGCGAGGGGTCTTGCGGAACGGGCGTGCGCAGATAGCCCAAGCGTGACGGCGCGATGACCCGAAAGCCCTCACCCACAAGATCGGCAGCAAGGGCAAGGCCTTGGTCAAAGCCGCCGCCTGCGCCGTGGATCGATAGGAGCGGAATGCCCGCACCGCCATCGGCGTATTCGATCCGACCCATGTCGAGGTTGGCGACAAGACTGCCTCGGCTGGCGGCGTCGCGCATAGGACCAAGCGCAGTCCTGTAAAGCAAGAAAACCACACCGGCGGCCGCCGCCATGGTGATGAACATGGTCAGCAGGAAACCTCCCGTACGACTCATTGCAAAAAAGCCCACAAAAGGACGGGTGAATATTGACCTGTCTTGCTTGGAAACAAGTTGATTTGCCTCAATTCCCTTGAGCACGCGCTCGTGAAAGGCGCCGCTGCGGGACGAGATCGGCGCCGGTTACGGCAACTATCTCTCCCGGTCAGGTCCAGTGACCTAGTTAGATCAACCGATGCCGCGCCTTAGATTCGTTTGCCCGTCGCTTCGTGCCATTGGTGTCGTCGGTTTTAGCTCGCTGCGACGCGTCGCTTTGAGCCCGATCTGAGTTCTTCTTCCTTCCGCTAGCGTCGCCTTCATTCTCCCATCGTTCGATTGCCCTCCGTTCGAGCACCTTTCGCGTCTTAAGCACGTCGAACTCAATGCCGACGCCAGCCGATAGAGCTTCACTCGCGATGGCGTCGGCAAGATCGGCGTCGGAGATTTCCAGTTCAGGAAAGATCTGTCTTATTGCTGCTAGGGCCTCTGAGAGAGCAATTGGTTTCAGGTCTCTTTGGACCTGGTTGAGGAAGGCGCTAATTGCAACGAGCACTTCAGGCTGAATCCGGAGGGTCGGGTCCGCGCTATTCATGACGATTCTCCCTGGCAATCGTCTTAACGGTGCATATGCGTCGAGAGTTGCCCCACGCGCGCAGGCACCAGCTTTGGCGGGCATGAGTGATTGACCGCATTCACCGCCCGCGCTGCCAAGCCGGCCTCAACAAGAGCGAGGCAGCGCACAAACTCAAACGCGCAGCTTCTTCTATGAGCGTGGCGAAATCGGCGACCGGTCGTTCGAAAGTCAGGCATTCCGCGCATCGGGCCCCAGCGCGATCGTCCACTGGAACACGGTCTATCTCGACCGGGCGGTCACAGAGCTCAAACGAGCGAGAAGGAACATCCCAGGCGGAGACGAACGCAAACGGTGCCAGCACCTGCCGGCCTTCGGGTGTCGCCAGTGCCTGCTCGGCACAGATCTGGCGAAACAAGCTGTCGAACGCTATGCCGATTAGCTCCGTCGCGGTGATCGGTAATCAGACCGACACGCACATCCGCAATGTCGACCCGAAGACCCTCCGCGATTGACCGTTCGTGCGCAAACTCCTCTGGGACGTGCCGTGATCGTGCAACGGTTGGAAATCCTGTTGAACATGCCAGAAGGCTGACATCTTCCCTCCCGCGCGCATCGTCCATCGTAAAGCTCTCTGGATCGATGAGCTGCGGGATCCAGAACCCGTCCACCAAGGCGTACAGCCCAAGATAGACTTCCTCGGCCTCGTTCCTTGGAAGAATCTGCCGAAGGGCGTGCAGAGTATTGGACCGAAACCGTCGTTGTTCGCTGCAAGGTGCCGAGCTTGGGATGCCCGGGAATGTGGGACCAAAACGCGCGCCACGCCAAGGTTGAACCTGGTCTGAGCTGCTCCTTTGCAGGCTTCCGTCGCAAGCTTCTAGGCGACGCGGACACCAGTCGCGACTGGCAATAAGGGCGCGAAAGTCAGCCGGTTGAAAGTCACAAAAATCCAGGATTCGCGGCGCGATGGCTCCGAAAAACCAGAGTAGTAATGTACCCCCAAACCAACAAATATCTAAGGAGACAATTCCCGTGAAAGCGATCGTAGTGACGGACCAAGCTGCAGGAACAGCCGGGATGCTCAGACAGGCCGCGGAGGCTGCTTGAACGCTGGATCATGAGACGGTGTTATAAGATCTCTGCAGCTTTCTTATAACTCGCTTGCGCCGCTTGAGCTCATGCCGTTATAAGAGAAACTCATTTTTCTTATAACGGAGCCGGCGCATGAGGACGGTCGATCTGGTTTATCGCACTATGTATGCGGAACTCGTACAACGATGCCTTGATGCATCCTTCGAAACCGACTTCTCAACGGCGGGAAATTTCGTCCGGGTTCCGGTGAAGGGGCGGGATTATTGGTATTTTGAGGAAACCCAACCCAAGAAAACGCGGAAGTATGTCGGCCCGTCCGACGATCCCGAGATCGCGAAACGCGTTGAAGCCTTCCAAGAGATCAAGGAAGACCTCCGCAGCCGAAGGAAACTCGTCTCCACGCTGACTCGCGAAGCAGGACTGACTGCACCGGACCGGTTCACTGGCGATGTCGTTGAAGCCATGGGAGTAGCAGGAATCTTCCGTCTAAGAGGCGTGCTCGTCGGTACGGTTGCCTTCCAGACGTATGCGGGACATCTCGGCGTAAGATTGCCCGGTGCTTCATTGCAAACCGGCGATGCCGATTTCGCGCAGCACTACTCGATCTCGTCGTCAGTCGAAGACAGCCTGCCGCCGATCCTGGAAATCTTGAGAGAGATTGACCCAACCTTCAGGGAGATCCCCCACAGATTGGATCCCGGACACGCGACGCAATTCGAGAATGCAACGAGATACAAGGTCGAGTTCCTTACGCCGAACCGGGGATCCGATGACTATATCGACCACGCCAGCCCGATGCCAGCACTGGGCGGGGCTTCAGCGCAGCCCTTGCGTTTCCTCGATTTCCTAATCCACGAGCCCATCCGGGCTGTGTTGCTGCATCGGTCGGGAGTGCCAGTAACCGTGCCGTCGCCGGAACGCTATGCAGTTCACAAGCTCATCGTCGCGTCTCGCAGAAAATCAGACGCAAACGGCGTCGCCAAGCGCGAAAAAGACGTCTATCAGGCCAGCCTCCTTGTCGAGGCACTGGAGGCCACCCGTCGCAAGGACGACCTTGCAACAGCGTTCTCGGAAGCGTGGGGCAGGGGGCAGCACTGGCGCGAGGCGATTCTGAAGGGCCTCGGCCTGATACCGCCGAAGAAACGACGGGAAGTTGAAGAGACAGTCAGAAAGGCCCTTGTCGAGATCGGCGAGGAGCTGGACGGCTTCAACTTGGCAGTGAAGTCGTAGAGCCAGCAAAAGGGCGACCCGAAAGCCGCCCTGTCGGTGCCGGTGCTGGTGATGCATGGCGAGGCTGATCAAGTCGTTCGCAAGTTCCGTGCCGCGTGCGGTCGACCTGCTTAAGCAGGGGTCGCTGAAGACTTATCCCGGCTACCCCCATGGCATGCTAACCACGCATGCGGATGTCCTCAACCCCGACCTGCTCTCTTTCATCAGGTCTTGACGACATCTCTGATCCATCATCGTCTTTAGTAGCATGTCGGTTTATAAATTGAGGAGGGTTCGGGTTTCCGTCGTAGTGACGAAGGAACGAAAAGGAAGCTCGAACCCTCCTCGAAAATTTGTCGGCCAAGGCCCCTGTCGAAGCCGTGGCCTTGGCAGCATTGCTCGGCCTTGACGGAGGTCCACCGTCGGCTTCGCGCCTCGCTCCCTGCCCGCCCAGGGGCGCTTGAAGGGCGGCCGTGGCGCCGCCCAACGACTGGGATCGTGATCAAGTCCATGATGAGGGCGAAACCATCGGCTCGAAACCGAAAGCGAAAACAATCTCGCAACAGCCGAAACGAATACGGGTAATTCAAATTGATGGCGAAGTTGTAGAGAAAGACGATGACAACGCATATCAAACAGCGACGAAGCATTACCTGACGATGAAGAAGAGGCGCGCCATCGCGCGTCATCCTACCCGCGAAGGTCGGTTTGACGGGAGTTGGATGAGGTACCAGAAACGTGCCGCAAACTTAGGGAAAGAGGCCCACGCAAGCGGGCTGGGCCTTTTTTCACGGAACAATTTGCGTCTCGCGAAGTTTGGAGGGCGCACTGCCCATTCAGTGCCTCACATTCCCACCTAAGACTATGCCCGCTGCTGTAGCGGGCTTTTTAGAACCGGCAGCTTCGTGCGATGTGGCTGGTTCAGGGAGCGGTGACAGCCAACCCGCAACGGTGCTTGGCCCTGGCCTCGCGGGCAGCTTTGGCCGGTCCGCCACTGCCCCTTGGTGGCGGGCTTTCATTTTTCAGTGCGAAACGACCCCCATTTTCGCGCGCCCATGGAACATCCCGACGACGCGGAAACGATCAGTGCACTGTCGCAGTGCATGGTAGTCCCAACTGCCCGCTGGCTCCGTCGGCGCTCTTTTTTTTTCGGGGAACCGATTTACGTGCTTGAAGTTCTGGATATGCTCGGGCATTCCTCGACCGAGCGCACAAACAAAAAGCCCGCCCCTGCTTTCAGCGTAGTGGCGGGCTTTTCCGGTGCCAGGTCTACAAGATTGAGATGGTAGCTTACGTCAGACAGAGGCTAGCAGAAATCAAGGCCAATCCTCCATTGATACGCAGACCAGTGAAGGTCCTCAGCTTCCGCAACCAAGCGGTTGAGGTGGCGCGGTGGCTCGCCATTCTTGGTAACCGCAACCGTTTCTTGGCCGTTGTTCACTTGATAGACGGCGAACAAACAGTGGGAGAATTGGCCGCGCTGATCGGCCTCTCCTCTTCGGCCACATCTCAGCATCTGGCGCTTCTCGGTGAGGAAGGGATCGTGAAATCACGCTCGGATGGAGTGCGCCGCTACTATTCCTGCAAATCAGAAGCGGCGAAAGCAGTCGCCATGCTTTTCGATGGTCTGGCCAAGGATGCGAAGCTTCCCAATGCACTTCGAAAATAAGAATGACCTAGGAAAGACCTGCACTGAAAAAGCCATCAAGGAGGTCCTGCCGCATCGATCATCCCGCCATGTCTGCGACTGTTACTCTATCGCCTTGGCGGTCGTGCTCGATGCCCTTCTCTGCCGCTCGTTGACCTATGCTGGTTGATCCCAGCCGCCCTCCAGAACCTGCCCTTTGCTCCCCCCAAGGACAGCGGGCCTTTTTTGTTCAGTAAGGCAGGTCACCATACTCATAAACCGGCACGGGGCCCGTTGCTTCATTTTGGTAGGTTAGAGCATCTGCGACCGAACTGTCGTGTTTGCCGTGTGCAGTCCGGCCGAGTTTGCCGGCAAGGGCAGTTCGATCAATCACGAATCGTTTTATGAGGAACGGCGGGCGCATCTCAGGGTTGAATTCCGTTTGGGCATGTTAGGAGGCCGAAGATGAGGCACGATCATGTTTACCCGCTGGCGGTTGCCGAGATCGCCGCGGTATTCGGGCTGTCGACCTACCATTTACACGCGCCTTCTCGAAGACGTTCGGGGTGCCACCACACCAATACGTTCTCGATCAACGGGGGACTTCGCGGAAAATCTGTTTCTCGACGGCCGATTGTCGATCGCAGAAGTCGCCCATTTGGCCGGATTTTCAAGCCAGAGTCATTTTACCACTGTGATGAAGAAACACCGGGGTGTGACCCCATCGCAGCGCGACCGGGTGGGGTTGTCATAGACCTGCATGACTAGCTCGGTCGCGCCCCGGTTCGAACGTGACCTTCACCAGAAAAGCCAACTATCGGCTTCACAGGGACACGACAGGCGACTACAAGGCAAAAGCTTCAGAGGACGGAAACGCTAGCAACGGACGCCTCCACGGTGGTCAACGGGGCCTCCAAGCTCCAGGTGACCCCCTGCGGGCCGTACTCGAGATTTCCCTGCCCTCCAACCGCTGCGGGCGCGACCCGCTTCAGGACCACCGTTCCAAAGCCGCCGCCCTGGCCGATGTTCTGGACTTCCGGGCCATCGCTTTCGGCCCAGGTGAGGTGAAAGAGCCTAGAAGCAACGGAACCGTTGATGCCCCAAGTGACCGAAATCCGACCGACGTCACCTGAGAGCACTCCGTATTTGGCCGAGTTGGTCGCCAGTTCGTGGAAGGCGATCCCCAGATACTGCACCGCATTGGGACTAAGGACCAAGGATGGGCCTGACATCTCGATAACGTCACCCCGTGGGAAAGGCTGCGCCTGGGCGACCAAGACTTCACTAATGGTGGCTCCAACCCAGTCGGCTGATACCAGAAGGTCGTGGGATCGCGAAAGCGCCATGATGCGCTCGCGCACCTGGGATTCAAACTGCCTGGGCGTCTCCGATCGCTTGTTGGTCTCCCGGATCATCGACAGAATGACGGAGTACTGGTTTTTCACCCGATGGTTGACCTCGCGCATCAACATACGGATGCGTTGCTCGCTCTCCTTCGCCGACGTGATGTCCCGGGCAATCTTCGATGCGCCTACGATCTGCCCCGTTGCATTACGCACTGGTGATATCGTCAGCGAAACCGGAACCAGGCTCCCATCCTTGCGCTGGCGGGTCGTTTCGAACGGTTCGACGCGTTCGCCAAGGCGGATGCGTTGGAGAATGCGGGGTTCTTCGTCCTGACGATCATCTGGGATCAGCATGGTCACGGACTGACCGATCGCTTCGTCGGCGGTGTAGCCGAACAGTCGCTCGGCACCACGGTTCCAGCTCTTGATGATGGTGTTGAGATCCTTGCTGACGATTGCATCGAACGAGGATTCCACGATCGCCGACAGGTGCTGCCTGGCTTCTTCCGCACGCTGGCGGTCGGTCAGATCGAGCAGCATATTGACCGCACCAATGAGGTTGCCGTGATCATCCTGGAGCGGCGTGGGGTAGGGTAGGAACGGAAAGAAGGATCCGTCCGGACGCTGCGCCACCGCCTCCTGATTGCGGACCGGCCGGTTTTCCTTGAGCGCGATCGCCATCGGGCACTCGTCATGCGGCAGTTCCTGGCCGTCGGCAGTGAACAGCTTGAACGTCACACACCATTTGTCCTTGCCGACGCTGGGCTCCCTGCCTGCCAGATCGGCAGCAGCGCGATTGTAATAGGTAATGATGCCGTCCTGGTCAGTCGTATAGATAGCGACGGGAAGGCTATCGAGAATCTGGCGATAGGTATTGTCGTGCTGCCTGAGCTGCGTGCGTGTCCGTTCAAGGTCGGTTACATCGACAGTAAAGCATCTTGTGTTGATCAGCTTGCCGTCGCGGAACTGCCCGCTCGAAGTGATTTCCACATGTTTGATGGATCCGTCGCGCGCTCTCAAACGCGCCGGATATCTCGCGATCCGCTCGCCCCTGGCGAGACGTTCCAGAATGTCCTCTATGACGTCCCGATCGGGATAGAATTCCGCAACGTGGCGGCCGACATAGTTCTCCGCCGGATAACCAAGGAGGTCCAGCTCAGCCTTGTTGGCTTGCAGAATTATGCCATCTGCACTCACCAGGTGGAGCGCGACCGCGCCATTCACGAAAAAATCCTGATAATCAAAATTCAGGCTGTCGTCACTGGAGGGTTCCGGGTTCTTGAAGGCGACATCGCTAGTCTTTAGTAGTTCATCCATCCCGGCCCCCGATCTCGGTCAAACGTCCCACAACGCGGCTCGTACCAGTTCGTTCCAAGATGGCCGCTTTAAAGTTGCCAGGCTGACTTGCCATCCCGCTGCCATCGCAGATAACTGGCCGAGCTATGACTCGTCTTTTAGCCCAAATTTGTGGACGTGCCCAGTAAGAGAGCCCTTCGATCTTGGTCTGAGCGCGGTCAACGACCAAGCATCGCGCCTTCTCCGGTGCATCCGCCAGCGGCTCATCCACCTGGATTTTCGTGATGGCGGCGCAAATCCCGCGGTCCGGCCCACTGTCACAGCGCTGCCCGGAGACGGTCAGAGGAAAGACGTCATTTGCCGAAATCTTGAGATTGCCGCCTGCGCCTCTAAGCGCTTTGGCGGTCAAAAGGCTGGGGCTCCTTCGTAAACACTTGCAGATGGGGTAAGTTCATACGATGCTCCGGTTTGTGGAAAGCCAGAACCACGCACACATGCCGAACAGGTCGAATGATGCTGGACGGGCCAACTAAGACGATCTTGGTCCTTGAAGATGAAATGCTGATTGGTCTCGATCTCGAGACCTCCCTTGTGGATGCAGGGTTTCGTGTCACTTTGGCCCGGTCATGTCTGGAGGCGGAAGACTTCCTTGCCGATCACCAGCCGGATTTGGCCGTCCTGGACGTTCGGCTGAGCGACGGCGAGTGCGTGGTTGCTGCGCGGATGCTCGTCGAGCACGGCGTTCCGTTCATAGTTCATACTGGCATGCTCCAGGCCGCCCAGGACCCGATTTTCATGCTTGGCACGCCAGTGACCAAACCGGCCGAAACTCCCGCAATAGTCGACCTGGCACGTTCGATCCTGGCACGAGCCTGATATCCCCGAATTTTGCCGGCACCAAGGACCGGCGCCTATACGGACGTAGGGACCCCACAGGACGGATGCGATTTGGGTAGCGCCGCTAAAAAATGGACGGTGTACCGCCAGCCGATATATTAACTTTGACTAATATAATGGAACATCCAACGGACAAGAGCGGAACCAAAGCAGTAACGCCGGACTTTGGTTCGCAACGTGCAAGACTTTAGTCCCTTCAACTCATAGTTTACAAATCGCTCGACTCAAGGTTGTGCTGCTGAGCGCGCCCGGCAAATCCCGCTCATCCGTAGCGGCGCCCGCGCCGTATGGCGGGCGGGGTTCTACTTTCTTTTCGGGAATTGGAGAATCATCGCAGCGGCCTCCGGCTCCAGCGGTTGGTGTCCCGGCTCTTCGTCCCAGAAAACCTGGCGCAAATCTCTCTGGTCGACCTTCTGCCCGCAGCTCGGGCAGCCGGGCGAAGCAAAGGCGATTTTCCATCTGCTCGACAAGGCCGGCCTCGAGGGGATGGTATCGAAGCGCCGCGACAGCAAATACCGGAGCGGCCCGTCGACGAACTGGTTGAAGGCGAAATGCTATTCGGTCGACGAATACGAGCTGCTTGGTGTCGAGCGTCAGGTGGCAAGCCGGCCTTTGCCCTGATGGCCGATCGCAAGAGAGGCCGCTATGTCGGTTCGGCCTTCATCAATTCCAGCCGGGCCATCCGCGAGCAGCTGTGGAAGCGGGCGCAGGAGCATGCCGGGCCTGCACCAAAGGGGATTTCGAAGCGGCCGGCGACTAGCGTGGCGAAGAGGATTTGCGTCACGCTTCGCTCCAGGATTTCTGGGAGGTGAATCATGCCAATACGGAGGTGAGCAGTTGAGAGCTGACAACAGCTCACGCACGTAGGGCGATCGCCTCTCGGATCATGGTCAAACGCCACTTCCGGGAGCCGCAAAACGGCCCGGTCTCCTCCAGGGAGCAGCGTGACGCGTACATCGAAAATCAACTTGATCAGCCGATGCTGAGGCCAATAAACGCGCAATGGTCTTTTATTGATCGGGGGTCAACTCATGCAAACAGCAGCCGGTTTGCTTGCAGCGCTTGGCGACAGCATCGAGGCTATCAAGGCCCATCTCGCAACAATGGATGAAGACAAGCTTGAAGCACTCTTGGGGGTCATGCCCTCTAAATCGATAGCCGGCAGTGCCGAGATGGTAATGCTCATTCATCTCTATCGGGAGCTCCAAAATCGCCAGCGCCACAGTAACGTGTTGCCATTCCCGACTGCAAAGCCATAGGGAGTTGGCGCTAAACGGCCGTCGCGAGAACCCAATCAAACCGGGAAGAGAGAGGGCAAATATATCGGCAAGTCCACGATCGCCACGACGCGGGCGATAAGGAGCGGCGGTGACACGGATATGCCAGGGCCACGCCGACCAGCGGGCCGACTTGCCGAAGCGGGTCATCAATGGCGACGCAGTGGGTTAACCGGCATCATTAACCTCTGCTGTAGTGGAACGCCTCATTGCCGAAACCGGCATCACCGAAGCGCAAGCCATCGAGCTTCTCGCCTTCCTGGGGCCTAACTGGTCGTCGCTGGTGCGAGAGGCCAAACTGTTGAATCCGAAGCACTAGAGTCGCACGAAATGATCCAGCCCTAGGCGCATCCGCTGGCCTTCTGCATAGGCGGGAGCAATCGATTCCAGTTCGAAATTCAGGGTTTTCTCTCGGTCGTCACCATCGACGACGCGGACGTGCCACTCGCCGCAGCCTTCGACCACTTCAACGCAAGGGTGAACTTCACCATTCAGGAGTACGGTCACGCTGTCCACCGCAATTCTCCTCCGAGAGCAATGGGAACGCCGATTTTTATATGATTGCTGAAACCGGCCCTTCAAGCGGAAATTTTCGCACCGGGGCTAGAGCGTCCTGCCCGCCCGGATCATGGCGCGGGTGATCGCCAACTGCGCCTCGGTCTTGGCGTTCTCTTTCTGGGTCATTTTGTCCGCCGCAATCAGCCGCTTTAAAGACCGCAGCGTTTCGCCGCGTGTCCATCCCACCTCAAGCATGCAATCGACGATGGCTTGAAAACCGGGCTCCATGGCCTCCTGGCAGTCGATGACACGGTCTGGATATTCGCCAATTCGTTTTGGTTGATAGATCATCTTACCCCCGCCAAATGCCTGTCACCGTGTTCGCGATGCTCGAAACAGAACCAGTGCGATAGCTGTCTCGGCTTTGCAAATCCGAACGGCGCGCGCTTCATGCATCCCTCGAACTCACAGACGTGGTTTTCGATCCGCGCCGGTGGGCGCGGGACCGCTGTCATCCCCTCGGCAAGCCTGGCGGGTTGATCACTCATGGCTAAAAGATTCCATAAGCTGCCTTGACGTTCAAGGAAAATGTTCTCTTTTTGTTCTCATGGCGCACGATCCAATCGACACGCTGGGCAAGGCGACCCGGCACAATATGCTCGTCAAGGCGGAATGCAGCTGCGGCAATGTCCGCTACTGCCGTTCGGCCGATCTGATGATGGTCTACGGTGGAGGCGTCGATCCCCTGAAGCTGAAGTTCGACTGCAACCGCTGCAAGCCCGACATTAAGATCACGTTGCTCGAGGTGCACCCCGAGCACCTTCCCAAGCGCCTCATGATCCATAAGCCGATGAAGGTCGACGGCAAGATCACCTGGTACACCGAGCGATTCCGGGGATGACCAAGACCTTGGCTGACACGTTGGCTGTCCGTGAAAGCCTCTATGTCAACTGCCTTTCACCCAATGTGCGGCAGATCGGACAAGCTCGATATTCAGGCCCTCAAGACCGTCTCGGGCCGGATCACGGTTCAATGCCCCAGGATCTGATCGGGCTTTTCGGCGCTCGCACTGCAAGACTGCCGGCCGGGATCGGCGGCCCGTGTTCTTCACCTGCATCCCTGACTATGAAGGCCAAAATCGGGATCGCAATCGCGACTGGTAGCCGGCTTTCGATCGCAAAAGCCCAGGTGCCCCATAACGGGTCAATCGGGTTGGCACCTAAATTGCATCGACAGATGTGGGGTTGGGTGAGGACCCGTCGCTTCGCAAATGGGGCGGCGGGCTCTTTTAATGGGTGCGGGCAACCATGTATTTTCCGCAATTTTTAGTGGGTATGTTCGCGACGTCGTTCATCGGGGCGATCTGGGCCGACGACATAGAAACCGGTTCCGTGTGGACGGCGCTTGGATGGGCAATCCTTGCCTTGGTTATTCTGCAGTCTGGATATATCGGTCTGGTCATCAGCTTGATCTATAAACGCGCATCGAAAGGAGCCGAGGCAAGCCCGGCATCCGCAGCAGCGAATGATCTAAACCCTACAGGTCCAGTTTAGCGGCCCGACAGGCCGTTGGGGTATGTTCGACTAACCGCCGGGCCTAGCCGGCTTGGGGCTTCTGGGGGCGAGCCGGCTAAACGCGACCATAATATTAGCAACTCCGCAACAGAACCCAATACGGACGTTTTCCCCCGGTATTGTTCCATTTCGGGACGGTGGTGCTGGCACTCCTTTTGCGGCGGACAGCGTGCCGGTTGATCCCGGTCCTGATCGCGTACTCTGATCAGGTTGCAGGCTCGCCGGGCTTGAGGTTGTTGGGTCTTCGTCCGGCGAGCTTGCGGCGTGCCAGTTCGTCAAGGAGTTACGCATGCAACCTGAAGCTGGTGGCAAGCGAGGCCAAGACAGGACTATATTCCTCTCCGTTGCGGCGACCCCCTTGGAGATCGAATATGGCCATGACCAGACCTTCAAAGCATCTCTCATGGGAAGAAATCGAACCTTCCTGCCTAAGCGGGAGGCTCCTCACTGAACCGCCACGGCTGGGTCAGCTAGGTAGCCTTATGAATTGAACGCTGTTCCCACGGACGGCGGCTAGTAATTCTGCATCCTCAACAATGCCGCTTTGAAAGGCAGTCAGCACGGTTAACGCCAGAAGCTCGCCATCCACCCATTTTCGATCCAACCTAGCATCGGCGCATATCTGGTCGAAAATGCGCTGACAGGTCGCTAAATCATCCGGGCTAAGGAAACGGCTTTGCGGGATACGTAGCATCTCTACCTCCCTCAAAAATGGGCGAGCGTGCAGTCGAGTCTCCCAAGCGGCGATGCCCCGCACTAGCGCCGACGTAAGTTAGAATACCCACATATTGTGCAGTTTCCCTTGCGCCTAGCCGCCGCTGTTTATCCCGCCACTATATTTTGAATTGTACGGAACCGACGGTTCCGCGGTAGGTTCGGTGTACTAAGGCGGCTTTATGATGCCAATCACCCTTCGAACCACATTATGCGAGACGCGAGACGCGCTCCATATCCTCCGACGAAATGTCAGCGCAAGGGGTCACATCGATGGAATGTTGGAGATCGATTGCCTGATAGGTCTGGCTGAAGACAAGGCAGGGCGCGCGATTGCCTCGATTGACGCCGCGCCTGATGAGCAACCTTCGCCTTACCGACGCTAGCGGGGCGGCCTCAGCCCGCCAGCGCGCGACCGACGTCGATGCCGGAGGCGTTCCGAGCTTCCCGGCCCGTCTCGTGAGTTTGGGGCAGGAGGTGGTGAAGGAACCTAAGCGCTGTAATGGACTCTATGCGGCATGAGCACGCGCGGACAGCTTGAGGCCGTGCTCGGCTTCGCGCTTTTCAAAGATCAGCCAACCGCATCCTCCCGTTGCAGGAAGCCTGGGAGCTCCTGCGAAACGTGGAACCGGCCCTGACAGTCGCTCGATCGGCTTGAAGCGTCGATCTTCGCAATGAAGAACGACGACAAGCAACGCGTCTCGATTGCCGCGCCGGCTGTCTTCAGTTTCGTGACCTTGCCCAGGTTGTGGCGATCATCCGTTCCAAAACCGCCTCAAGCGTCAGATCGATTTCGGGAAGCTACGAACAGATCGACGAGTACATCCTGTCCGGCCGCGCGGATCTCGGAATCTCAAGACTGCCTTTGAATCCGCGCCTGTTTGAATGGGCGCCGCTTGGATCGGCGCGCAACGTCTCCATTTTTCACCCCGAGCATCGCTTCTCCAAACTCTCTTGCATCGAGGCACGCGACCTAGCCGGCGAAACGATCGTCGATATCGACCCTCAATTTGCTTCCCATCAAATGAACTTCAATGCCTTGCGCTTCGCCGGCATCGAGCCCGACATGGTCGTCGAATACGATTCCAACGCACGAGGCGGGATTCGTTTCGGCGGGCCTGGGCGTTTCGATCACCAATGAAATCGTCGCGCGCGAATACAAGGCGTTCGAGCTCGGAATAAAGCCGGTCGAGCCCTCGGCGCTCTATCACTACGTTGCGGTCTGGCAGAAGGGCAGGACGTTTCTAATGCATTAAGGGTTTCGCTGGAGGCTGTCCTGTCAGCATTTGCTCCCATGAGATCGGCTGGATGATCGCGCAAAGCCTCCGACGAGACGTTCCTGAGAATGTGAGGTTTTTCGTCCGCTTCTTGTAACGCCTCGCCTTCGCCGCGGTCATTCGGGCTCAGCGATGAACGCGAAGATGCGACGCGTTTCCCGCGCCCGAGTGTGACCACCTCCTGGGTCTGCGGTCTTGATCGTCCGAATGGCCCCGACAGCTCCCATGGGAGTTAGCGAGGTCGGCCAATGCGCGACGCGGTACGATGAAGTGCCGTGCGCGGCTCGGGTCGCCTGCGAATACGCGGCGAATAACTTGCGCCTCGCCCGCCGAATAAACCCGTCGGGTTCCTGAGGAGCCGGCCCTTGCGGGAAGCACGTGCCGATTTTTATGAAGCTTCTGCGGGTAAGTGATTCTGATCCTGTCACCGCATTTTCACACCGAAAATGGGAAACACCTTGAACCATGAACCTTTCCTGACGATTGGATGGAACCAGTTGGTGCAATCGGGTGAGGCTCGCGTCGCGTGGTTCATCGGTTTGGGCATGGTGGTGCGCGCTTTCTGCTACGCTGAGGGCCTGGCTGGGGCTCAGGCCAGCACAACAAGAAGTTTCGCCTACCGTCTCAGTTCGTCGACGACAGATTGAGAACCCCTTGGGCCTGCCAAAGCTTGCTCCTGGCCTCAGCTCCGACCGTAGCGCGGATGCGATGTACAGCCCGCTTGCGCACCTGCGGCGCGCCTTGGCCGCTGTAGTAGGGTTGGGTGCGCTCCGGGCCTCGTGGCGGCGTCCCTCGCAGGGGCTACTCTCTGCTCCTAGCGTGGCGCCAGGTCCATGACGAAATCGTTGGTCATCTTGACGGCGGCTTCGAACGCCGCTGGATTGAACTCGTTCATCACGAAAAAGGCGCCCACGCTGCGGGTCGGCGCTATAGCGACATAGCTGAACGTCCCTTGTAAGCCGCCGCTCTTCTCGAGGATCAAAGGACGGTCGCCATCAGGCAAGGTAATCACCCATCCTAGCCCCATCGCGTCCATCGGCCCGCCATCGTCAAGCCCTACGACCGACTTCAGCCCGTCTCGATAGAGGAAGGCGGCGTGATTTATGAGGCGCAGTTCCGCGTTGGCTGCCGAGGGCTTGGTGTCTACATGCCAAGCGATCCAACGCAGCATGTCGTTCGCAGTCGAGTAGAGGCCGCCCGCGCATTCGATGCTCACCGGCGTCGGCGCCGTCGGCATGGCGCTCCCATCGAAAAAGTGGCCTTGCATCAGCCTCGCCTTGTCACCGGGCCGGGGGTTGAAGACGGTGTCCTTCATACCGATAGGGTCGAGTATGCGCTCCTTTAGCAGCTCGGCATAGGGCTTGCCCGCAACGTTGGCGAGTGCGGCGCCGAGCAGGTCGTAGCCGAAGTTGGAATAGAGCACGGAGGTGCCGGGCGCAAAGAGTAGTGGGTTCTCTTTCAGAGCCGCGATCTGCGCCTCCCGAGTGTTTAGCGAGAAAGGATCCTCGGGTGGCGCGGGCGGCGCCGGTACCTCGCGCGGCAGGCCGGACGATTGTGTGACTAGATCGACGATCCGCAGCTCTCGCGCGTCTTTTCGTGGCAGCTCGACGTCATAGCCCAGCCGATCTTGCAGCGCGTCGGTGAGCTTGAGCTTGCCCTCGATGGCGAGGGAGGAAAGTACCCCGCCGCAGAAGACCTTGCTCACCGAGCCGATGCGGAACATCGTGTCGCGGTCCGGCTCCTTGCCGGTTCCATCGGCGATCTCGCCAAAACCGGCGAAAGCGCTCTCGCCGTTGCGCACGGCGCCCACTACCAAGCCGGGGACCTTGGCGCTGAGATGGAGAATCGTACCGTGAAACTGAAGGGCCTCTTCAAGCAGTCGATCCTCGGCCCGTGTCGGGAAGGAAAGTATGATCGCCGCAAGGGCTGGCACGGCCGAGGCTATCGGTCGGCATAAACGAGACAGGCGCATCAGTCTTATCCTTCTACTGAGACGCCATGAAACCTAGCACAGTATAACGACAGCAAACCACCCGGACACCTTCGGGAAATGCCCGCGACGGCCCTGTGGAAGCTCTGGCGGTATCATCATGGGGCGCCGCCGCCTTGATGTGGGCGTCTATGCCTCGGTGACGTCTGTTACAGCCAGGAGGAGGCGGACTCGGTCAGGACCGCCGTCTCCTAGTACACACGCATTCACGACCAACTGGCGGGTCCTGGCCCGCCTGCCACAGGTCGATCTCATAGGCCACGATCTTGGCACTGCCGGCAGCGATTGCCTTGAGAATGAGTTCAGCTTCGGGATGTCCCAATCGCCCGTGCCGATCTCCGAGAGCAATTTGCATGAGACCGTTGCGGGATCGATCTGAAAGGTCCGGCACTGACAGCAATGATCCTGAGATCATCGGTCAGGAATAGACGCGGCTCGTTCGATGAAACGACCTCTGCGAGCGTGCTCGCGGCCTCTTTCTCTGCATCGAAGGGCGTCATTTCAACTACGCCCTGCTTGCCGTACCAAATCACTGTGTAGACCATTGCTACAACGCTCCCAGTCCGCCGAACGCCAAACTATGCGCCCTGTCGCTGGGCCGGTCTATAGCGGGCCGCTGTCAGTTGGGATCCGTTTCGCTCTGGCGGAGCCTGGGACGAAGCCCCCGCATCCGATCGCCCGGTCGTCCTCGAGGTCAAAACCGATCCCGAAGTGCCGCCACCCCCTCCGCACTTCACTTTTGAGCAGATCAGGAACCTGGCCTGATCCCTCGCCAAGGACGGCGCTGAAGAGATGGGCGTCATCCGTGGAACCGTCCGACAGGTGCCAAGTTCTATATTGCCGGGGCAAGACTGAATGGTCGGCGATTGGACGTTCGGCACGTCCACGAATGAGGTCGTGACGCGCCAGTGAAACGAGACCGGACGCGGCCTCGGCTACGCGAGCGAGGCTGAAATGACGACAAAGACACGGTCCCCAACCATCCGACCATATGAGGGACCCGCTGGCGGCTGGGGGTCGGCGAAATCCGTCGCAGCGATTATCGCGAGAGAGCATGTCCTCTTGCGGGACCCAAAGCTCCTTTCGACCCAGAACAAGCCTGAAGGGTATATGTGCGTCAGCTGCGCCTGGGCAAAGCCTGCTCAGCCACATCCGCTTGAGTTCTGTGAAAATGGCGCCAAGGCCACAGCGTGGGAGACGACGTCGCGTCGAGCCGGTCCGGCATTTTTTGCCAATCACACGCTGAGCGAACTGGAGACCTGGTCCGATCACGACCTGGAGGAACAAGGCCGCTTGACGCATCCCATGCGTTGGGATGCAGCCAGCGACAAATACATTCCGGTCGCCTGGTCCGATGCCTTTGATGAGATTGGGAGAGAGTTGCGTTCTCTCGATCCTCATCAGGTTGATCTCTACACGTCCGGCCGTGCCTCGCTTGAGACCAGCTACATGTACCAGCTGTTCGCACGCATGTACGGCAGCAACAATTTGCCTGACAGCTCCAACATGTGTCACGAGAGTTCCTCCGTGGCGCTCCCGGAAAGCATCGGTTCATCCGTCGGGACGGCGATCCTGTCCGATTTCGAGAACACCGACTGTATTTTCTACATCGCGCAGAACGTTGGAACCTCATCGCCTCGGATGCTTCATGATCTCCAGGACGCAGTCAACCGGGGCGTCAAGATCGTCACCTTCAACCTGCTGCGCGAACGGGGGTTGGAGCGCTTTGTCAATCCGCAGTCGCCACAGATGCTGACCGGGAAAGAGACAAAGATCTCATCAGAATATTATCAGGTCAGGAATGGCGGCGATATCGCGGCAATGTTCGGGGTATGCAAGGCGCTGATTGAAGCTGACGACGCCCTCAAGGCATCAGGCGCAAGCCGCGTGGCGGGGCAGGATGGGAAGCCGAAGGACCAGGACAATGCGGCGATGGTCGCCTTTGCCGCCTCGATGGCCTCGGCGGACAACAAGCACGTGCTCGATCACGACTTTATCCAGGAACACACTACTGGTTTTGAGGAATTTGCTCAGGCCGCGCGAGCCCATCAGTGGGACGAACTCGAACGCGTCTCGGGGCTGAGCCGCGCGGAGATGATGCAGGCTGCTAACACCTACGCGAACGCCAGCGCCGTGATGATGATTTACGGCATGGGCCTGACGCAGCACCTCATGGGCGTCGAGAACGTTCACATGGTCTGCAACCTGGCGCTGCTGCGCGGCAATATCGGCAAGCCCGGAGCAAATATCTGCGCCGTGCGGGGCCATTCCAACGTGCAGGGCCAGCGCACCGTCGGGATCACCGAGAAACCCGGGCTGGCGCCGCTGGACAAGCTTTCCCAGCTCTACGGCTTTGAGCCGCCGACATGGACGGGCCGCTCGACGGTCGAAACCTGCGAAGCGATTATCAACGGCCAGTGCCGCGCGTTCATCAGCCTGGGCGGGAACTTCCTGAAAGCAATACCTGACACGGCCGCCATGGAAGAGGGATGGCGCAAGCTGCATCTGAGCGTGCAGATCGCGACAAAGCTCAATCGCAGCCATGTTCTGCACGGAGAGGTCGCCTATCTGCTGCCGTGCCTGGGGCGCATTGAAGTCGACCAGCAGGCAAGCGGTCCCCAGGCGGTGTCAATTGAAAGTTCCATTGCTCATTTCCATGGCTCTCGCGGCAGGGCAAAACCGGCCAGCTCCGAGCTTCTCTCCGAACCTGCCATCGTTGCTGGCATCGCGAAGTCTACGCTCGGAGAAACGAAGGTTCCGTGGGACGCCTGGGTCGGGAACTATGCGCAGATACGAGACGCCATCGAGCGCACTTACCCGGAGACGTTCAAGGACTTCAACAAGCGGCTTTTTCAACCTGGCGGATTTGCCAGGCCAGTGCCAGCGCGAGAACGCAAGTGGGTGACGAAAACGGGAAAGGCCAACTTCATCACGCCGCACAGATTGTTTCCCGAGTTCTCCACATCGGGGAGAACCGACGTCCTGCATCTTTCGACACTGCGATCCAACGACCAGTTCAACACCACGATCTACGGATACAGCGATCGATTTCGTGGCGTTGAAGGCACCCGTCGGGTCGTGTTCATGAACGGCGAGGATATTAGCCGGCTGGGCTTCGTCGATGGCGAGCACATCGATGTGACGACGGCGATCGACGATAACTACATTCGCAAAGTCACTGGCCTGAGGATCGTTCAGTACAACATTCCGAAGGGATGCTGTGCGGCGTATTACCCCGAGGCAAACCCGCTTTTCCCTTTGGCTCACCATGACCCGAAGGCAAAAACACCTTCCTATAAACTTCTGCCAGTGCGCCTTACCCGATCGAGCTTTAATCCCGATGGCTAACCAACTTATGGGCTGAGGGCCCCTTGATAGACACAAGAAACCCAAACCGGGCATTCATGGCGGCCGCGTTTTTGCTGGTCGGTGTCGGTGCCTGGTTGGGCTGGTTTCGGCAGGCCAGGGAGCTTCGCACGGATCCCCCCGTTGCGGCCGATCTCGATCAATTCCGGCTCATGCCCAATGCGATTAGCGGAACACCGCCAGAGAGTTATTTTGCGCAGGGCAAGCTTTATGAAACGGACGCTTATAATCTGAGCCAAGGCAAGCGCCTTTACGCCTGGTTCGGGTGCTCGACATGCCATGGAGATGGGCGCGGCGGTGTCGGCCCCTCCTTCCTTGACGGCTGGTGGCTGTATGGTCCTGAAATGGTCTCCATCGTCGCCTCGATCCGTGATGGCCGCCCGCATGGCATGCCCGCCTTTCACGACCGCATGACCATCGAGCAGATCTGGCAGCTTGCGGGTTATGTCCAGACGATCGGCTCCTATACCCCGAAGACAGCGGCGCCTAGCCGCAACGATGACAAGCAGACCCGCCCGGCCGAGAACCGCGGCCCTGCGAAGATTCTCTTCGATGAGGGCCCGGCGGGTGTCCATCCAGATCAGGGACCTTCGCCGTGAGAGCCCCTCGCATTGGTCTGTTGTCGACTGGTGTTCTGGTGTCAGGCTGCAGTGGTAGCCAGTCTGCGCTTAACCCCTACGGGGCTCCCGCCATTCATGTCGAGCATCTGATCGTCGGGATAGTTGTCCTGTCCGGAGTGATCTGGTTGCTGGTAATGGTCATGCTTGCCCTGGCGCTCAGGCGGGGGCGTCGGGCCGAGACGGAAGGCCAGACATTCGAAGGTCGGCTCACAATGGCAGTCTCGGCCGCAGTCGCGCTGACGGTGGCCATTATCGCCGGCATGACAATCGCCAGCTTCTACACCACCCGCAGCATCGGGGTCCCGCAAAGTGCTGCCGTGACGATCACCGTGAGAGCACAGCAATGGTGGTGGCAGGTCATCTACGCCGGTTCCGACGGCACGCCCACCTTCCAGACCGCCAACGAAATCCATATCCCGGTCGGTCAGGATGTCCGGCTTCAGCTTGAAAGCGCGGATGTCGTCCATTCGTTCTGGGTTCCCAGTCTGGCCGGGAAGCAGGACCTCGTTCCGGGTCGCTCAAACGATTTGCTGCTTCGGGCGGAAAAGCCTGGCATCTACCGCGGGCAATGCGCCGAATTCTGCGGCCTGCAGCATAGCCATATGGCGGTTATGGTCATCGCGGAGGCTCCGTCCGATTACGCGCGCTGGATCACATCACAGCGCGCCGATGCGATGATGCCGGCCGATCCCGATGCCGCCTCGGGGCAGGCGGCCTTTCTGGCAAAGCCCTGTGCGGCCTGCCATACGATCCGAGGAACGCAAGCCACCGGTACGACGGGACCCGACCTGACGCATATCGGCAGTCGCCAGACAATCGCCGCCGGATTGCTGGAGACCACGCGCGGTTCGCTGGCGGCCTGGATTGCAGACCCGCAGACGCTGAAGCCGGGGAACAATATGCCGATGGTTCCGCTGACCAGCATCGAGCTCCAGAATATCTCCGCCTATATGGACAGTCTCAAATGAGCGCAGCAGCGGATCGCGAAGGCGTTCGGGACACCGGGATGGAAGCCGGCGAACTCGATGGTCGACTTGCCGCGACCTGGTCAACACCCCCTGGCCTGTGGGGTGCCCTCTCGACGGTCGATCATAAGATTATCGGCCGCCGCTACATCGTCACGGCGTTTGTCTTCCTGGCACTTGGCGGAGTGCTGTCTTTGCTGATGCGGCTGCAGCTGGCGCAACCCGAAGCCCGGTTCATCGGGCCCGATCGCTACAACCAGATTTTCACCACGCACGGCTCGAACATGATGTTCCTGTTCGCCGTGCCCGTCATGCAGGCGATGGCCATCTACCTCGTGCCCTTGATGGTGGGGACCCGAAACATCGCATTCCCGCGCCTCAACGCGTTTTCCTACTGGATGTACCTTGCTGGCGGTCTGCTGTTGTGGATCGCCTTCGCCGTCGATACCGGTCCGGATGTTGGATGGTTCGCCTACGTACCGCTGTCGGGGCCTCAATACGCGGCCGGCAAGCGGGCCGACATATGGGCCCAGATGATCACCTTTACCGAGGTTTCCGCTCTCGCCATCGCCGTCGAAATCGTCGTCACCGTATTCAAGCAACGCGCCCCGGGAATGTCACTGGACAGGATCCCGCTGTTCGTCTGGTCGATGCTGGTCACGTCCTTCCTGGTCATCCTCGCCATGCCGGCGATCATGATCGCCAGCACCAGCCTGATCCTCGATCGGCTCGTGGGGACGCATTTCTTCAACCCGGCCGAAGGCGGTGACGTGCTGCTGTGGCAGCATCTGTTCTGGTTCTTCGGCCACCCTGAGGTCTATATCATCTTCCTGCCGGCGGTGGGCATGGTCTCGAGCATCGTCGCCACATTCACGCAGCGGCCGGTGTTCGGCTATCTGGCCATGGTGATGGCCTTGATCGCGACGGGCGTTCTGGCCTTCGGGCTGTGGGTGCATCATATGTTCGTGGCCGGCCTGCCGCGGCTGGGCGAAAGCTTCTTCACCGCCTCAAGCATGGCGATCGCCGTTCCCGCAGGCCTGCAGATCTTCTGCTGGCTGGCGACGATCTGGGCCGGACGGCCAATCTTCAAGACGCCGTTTTTGTTCGTCATCGGGTTCATCGTGGTGTTCGTCATTGGTGGGCTGACCGGTGTGATGGTGGCATCGGTTCCGTTCGATACCCAGGTTCACGACACCTATTTCGTCGTCGCGCATTTCCACTATGTCCTGGTCGGTGGCGCCGTGTTTCCCCTGCTGGGCGCGATCTATTACTGGTTTCCGAAACTGACGGGCCGAATGATGAGCGAGACGCTTGGCCGCTGGTCGTTTGGCCTCATCTTCTCGGGTTTCAATCTGACTTTCTTCCCCATGCACATTCTCGGCCTGCAAGGCATGCCGCGGCGCATCTACACCTATCAGCCGGAGATGCCGTGGTCCGGCCTGAACATGTTCGTCAGTCTCAGCGGGATCGTTCTGGCCGCCGGTTTCCTGCTGTTCTTCATCGACGCCATACGCAGCGCCAGATCAGGTCCCATCGCACCAGCCAATCCGTGGGGGGCCTCGACGCTGGAGTGGGCGACGTCTTCGCCACCGCCGTCCTATAATTTCGCGCGGCTGCCTGTCGTCGAAAGCCTAGAGCCCTTGTCGGACAGATCGGACCCACTTGGTATCGTCGAGGGTCTGCACACGGACCGGCGCGAACTGCTTATCACCAGTGTCGTGGAAGCGCGTGCGGAAGCGCGTGAATCATCGGTCGGGAATTCGATTTGGCCGCTCCTGGCGGCGCTCGCTACGTCAGCAATGCTGATTTGGTCGATCTTTAGCCCATGGGCCGTGGTCTGGGGCTCCATACCGATTGCAGTCGCACTCATTGGCTGGTTCTGGCCAAAGGGCGACCCGGAGGACGAGTCATGAAGCCCGGTGTCGTCCTCGACGTGACGGAGCTTCCCGCGCATGGCCTTGGCACCGCCAGCCTGTCCTGGTGGGGAACGCTCGCCTTCATGCTCATCGAAGGCACCGGATTTGTCCTCTCGATCGTGATCTATCTCTATCTGATGAGCTTGGCACCGCGGTGGCCGCTGGATGCCGCGCCGCCTGATCTGCTTGCAGGCACGACCCTGACGGTCGTTCTGCTTGTAAGCCTCATACCCAATGTCTTTGTCACACGCTGGGCGCGCAGCCAAGACTTACGGAAGGTCCGAATTGGCCTCATTGTCATGTCGCTGTTCGGCGTCTTGCCGCTTATCCTGCGTGTTTTCGAGTTTCCCGCCATGCACATCAAGTGGGATCAAAACGCCTATGGATCGATTGTATGGGTGATGCTCGGGCTCCATACGACACACATCCTGACCGACCTGGGTGAGACTGTCGTGCTGACCAGCCTGATGTTCACGCGCCATGGCGACAATGCACGGCGGTTTGGCGATGTGGCCGACAATGCGATGTACTGGAACTTTGTGGTGCTGACGTGGTTGCCGATGTACGTCTGCCTTTATTGGGTTCCACGACTTTGACCAGACGCTGGCTGCGATACATGGGATTGGTCGTGCCGCCTGTCGCTTGGGCGGTCACCACCCAGCTTGGACAAATCACGCCGTACATGGATTGCCGGCAGAATTTTCCGTGGACGGTTACTCTTTGTGCCGCGCTTCTAGCGGCTTCGATCGCTGGTGTCGTCGCATCACGTACCGGCTCCGCCGGATTGGCCAGATCCGAGCGATTTATCACCGATGCGGGTTTCCTGATCGCGCTGGCGTTTGTGTTGGCGCTGTCGTTGCAGGGGGCGGCTACAATGCTGCTGGATCCGTGCCAACGCTGATCCGTACGCTTGTCTTTTTGATCATCGCCAGCCCGGCTATGGCGCATGGGAACGAGACACACGGTTCGACATACCCTTGGACGTTTGACCCGTGGATCGTCGTGCCGCTTGCTGTACTTGCCATACTGTACGGCGTGGGTGTCATAAGGTTGACCTGGCGGATCAGGAGACCGGGCATCATGTTGATCCGGGTCTTGCCGTACTGCGCCGGCATGCTGGCGTTGGCAGGTGCGCTGCTTTCGCCGCTTCATTGGCTTGGCGAACACCTCTTTACCTTCCATATGATCGAGCACGAGATTGTCTTGGCCGTGTCGGCCCCCTTGATCGTGCTGGCGCGGCCGGTGGGTCTCCTGCTTTGGGGATTGCCCGGGAGAACACGTTACGCCGCTGGCCGGGTGATGCGTATGGCCGTTGTCCGCAGGGCATGGGACTGGTGTACTGGCGCCACCAACGCGACCATCATTCACGGCGTCGCCATCTGGGCCTGGCACGTGCCCGTGCTGTTCGACGCCGCCGTGACCGACACGTCCCTGCACCGCCTCCAGCATCTGAGCTTCTTCGCGACGGCGATACTGTTCTGGTGGGCAATTGTCTGGCGAAGTGATTATGGCGCCTCGGCATGGCATTTGTTTCTGACCATGATCCACACCAGCATCCTGGGCGTCCTGATGGCGCTCGCCCCGCGCGTGCTCTATGTCGCGCAGACCCAAACCGCGATGGACTGGGGACTGTCGCCGCTGGAGGACCAGCAATTGGCGGGCATGATCATGTGGGTGCCGGCAGGAACGGTCTATGCGGCCGCGGCAATGACCATGCTGGCGCTCTGGATCCGGCACTCGAGCGGAAGAAAGGCGCAAAATGTCTAGCTTGCTGGCGTCTGTTCCCGGTCGAGCAGCCTTAATGGCCGGCGGCCTTATCGTGGCTTCATCTGCGTTCGTCACGGCCAACATCGCGCGTGACAATCATACCCGGGCCGCCACCGCGAAAACGATGACCGGTGGCGATCCCGATCGCGCTCCTGCAATCTTTCGGCGCTATGGTTGCTCCGGATGTCACACGATTCCCGGAATCCCCGGGGCGGACGGTCAGACGGCCGCTCCGCTCACCGGATTATCAAAGCGCGTCTACATTGCCGGCGTGGTGGAAAACCGCTCCGACAATCTCGTCGCCTGGATCGTTTCGCCGCGGAGTTTTTCCCCGCGGACGGCGATGCCGTCCACCGGAATCTCCGAACAGGAAGCACGGGACCTTGCAGCCTATCTCTATGCGCAATGAGCTATGGGTGCGGCGTTGCAATCGCAGGAAGCGCCTTGACGTAGCGGGCGATCGCCTGGCGGTCGCTATCAGGCAGCATCGCAGTGTTCGTTACCACATCGGCCATGGATGATCCCACGCGGCCATGATTAGGCGTCTCGCCCGTCCTGAGCATCGTTGCGATATCCACCTCGCCCCAGCCGCGCAATCTCTGCTGAGTTATGTTGGGCACGAAACCCGTACCCTGCGGATCGATGCCACCTGCAAAAAGGGTGGTGGACTTGATCGCTCCGAACGCGTTGCGGCTCGAGTGGCACTCTGCGCAGTGCAATACCGTTTCAACGAGATAAGCCCCGCGATCACGCGTTGATATTTCGCCGCTGTCCGCGGCCGGTCGACCTTGCCGAAAGAACAGAAGTTTCCAGAACCCGATTGACCGGCGGACCATAAACAGAATTTTGGGATCGTGGGGCGGCGCCCGGCCTGAAACCGCCGGAAGCGTCCGCAGGTAAGCATACAAATCCTTGATGTCCCCAACCGTCATTCCCGTAAAGCTCGTGTAGGGAAAGGACGGATAGTAATGCTCGCCGCTTGGCGAGACGCCTCCGACAAGGGCATTCGCCAAGTCGGCCGCGGTCCACCTCCCTATACCGTCGACCGGATCGGGAGAAATGTTTGGTGGCCGAAAGGTGCCGAATGGCGAGCCAAGCGCCATCCCGCCGCCGAGCTTCAGCCGGTCCGATTGCCCTGGCGTCGCATGACAGGACGCGCAATCGCCGGCCGCGAAGACGAGTTTGCCTCGCGAGGCATCGCCGCCGTCAAATTGCGGATCGCTTTGAGAAAATGGCGGGCGTGCCGCCGTCACGTACAACGCCATCACCGCTGCGGCGCATAAAACCACTAGAGCAATAAGCGCAACAAGAACAGTACGCCGTGTCGTGTTGCCATGTGAAGGATATGTACCGCCGCGCATCACGGTTGCTCGTTACGGGGCTCTTTACTCCGGGCGATCATACGAGCCAACTCGGAGAAGGAGGGGATTTCGGTTTCGCCTTGAGCGTGGTTGGAAATATGCAGGAACCATGGTTGGCGGGCGACATGTCTTCGAACAGGCGCTCATCGCCAGCCAGGTTGGCCTCGGCAGTTCGCAGCGGCGGATCGATTTCGTCGATGTTGAGAATGCCTTTGTGTGCAAGGGCATTGTTAATCGATGCGACCGCCTGGATTGGGCCCTGAAGCTGGAGATCTGCGACGTTCTTTGGCAGGTTACGTCCTGGTGTGGACGCCCGCCGACGCCCCACCTCCTGAATGTCTGGCGAAGCTGCCGAGGAAGTTGTAATTACCCTCTCTCGGTACTGGTCCGTGTCCATGGCATGCTCCTCCGCCTTATTTTTTGAGTCAACACCCAGGGTCACGTCGAGTTCCACCGTGCTGTAGCGCGCAAATTCGTTTGGCACCTCCGCGCAACTTCATTTGGCACTAAATCGTGCGATGTACGGGCCTTATATCGGGCGATGTTCAGAAAGCGGCGGAGACCGCGCCGCTGGAACTTGAGGCGCTGCACTTCTTCCGGCTTAGTCGACTTCGATAATTTTCCGCGCCGGTTTTTTGGCGGGCGGCCGGCGCCTTTTAACCGGGGCTGACCTCTCCGCGGGCTGTGCCGAAAGACGTAGCGCCCGCAATCGCGCCGTCTTTGCATTTCGCGCCTTCCTCTCCGCTTCGACTAACTGCTTCGCCTCTCGATCGGCGCGCTCGATGCGCTCTTTGTCGACTTGTCGTTGGGTCAAGATGGCCCTCCCTTGGCTAACTGACCTATGAAATTATCGCTTGCTTAAATTGTTCCCTCGTTGGTCCCCGGCGGTCAATTTCGTGACCGCACCGACGATATCGAGAACCCCCGCTGGCTAGGAACGTACCCGATCGGAAAGCGTCGTCGACCTCTGTCCGTGCCAAAGCCGAATGCACAACGAAGGGAACGTCATCTGCATGAAGTTTCTTTGCTACATCGACGCATTGGCCGTCGCTAAGGAGTACGTCCAGAACTGCGACATCCGGCCGGCGAGTAGCTAGCAAATCAGCGGCTTGGGGGCATGATCTCGCTGTTGCGACGAGATATCCGACTTCCGCCAGCGAGACCTCCAGGTCCCAACTGATCAACTCTTCGTCTTCAAGTACAAGCACAAGGGGCGCCCGTATCATAGAGACAGAGGTAGCTTGTCGCGGGAAGGGGTCAAGACCCTCTGGTTTCTTTCACCGCCGCTTTATTGTCGTCTGTCTCATGGACATCTGCACGGACGCATCGCGCCGCCTGTTTTCGCCTCGGAGCTAGCGCACACGCGCCTTGAAACCGGGCTTGAGCCATTCCACTTCCGGGCCCGTGACCGCTTCCGGGACACCCTCGGGCCGTCTATCTATCTCGCATTTGTTTGGTAAGCGCGATGGGGGCAGGGCCGAGCATATTTGCCGTCGCAGGGGACGGAAATCATGCACCCGGGATGTCGATCAAAAAAATAGAATCTGCCCTCTTGAACCGGATTTCGGGTTTTCCCAAATCGTTCTGCGTCGGGGCTTCGGCCCGACAGATTGAGCGTCGCAGAGACGCTGCGGCGCTGCTTGTAACCCATGTTGCTTTACGGAGGATATGGCTATGAGAAGCTTCGATTATACACCTCTCTACCGCTCGACGGTCGGCTTCGACCGTCTCTTCGACATGCTCGACAATGGCGTGCGTTCGGAGTGGCCGCCCTACAACATCGAGAAGCTCGGCACCGACGACTACCGCATTACGATGGCGATCGCCGGGTTCAGTACGGAAGAAGTCGAGCTCACCCAGCACGGCCCCGAGCTGATTGTCACCGGCCAGAAAAAGCCGGAGGAGGGCAACCGCCAGATTCTCCACCAGGGATTGGCCATCGGCAATTTCAGGCAGGCTTTTAAGCTGGCCGACCATGTCAAGGTAGCACGCGCCACGCTCGAGAATGGCCTGCTTTCGGTTGACCTGGTGCGCGAGATTCCTGAGGAGCTCAAGCCTCGCCGCATTGCCATCGGCTCGACCGGCAGCGCCGCGTCAGGGGACGAGACGGCGAAGAACAAGCAGATCAGCCACGATACGGATCGGCAGCGCAGCGCTGCCTGAATTCCACCCGAACCTCAAAGCTGCGATTTGCCTCCCGGCAGCGGCCGGGAGGCACGGATTGCGGAGAAACGGAGATGACAGGCTTTATTGGCTTTCCAGACACAAATCTTCGGGACGCAGATCGATCTGCGCTATTCCAGCGGCCCAATGAAATCCTCAACGATCCGGCAATGAGCCGTGCGGAGAAGCGGGAGCTTCTGGCTTCCTGGGCATCCGACGCCCGCGCGGTTCCTGGCCGGCCCTCGTTGCGTCAGCTGGAAGACGGCTCCCTCATCGAAGTGGATGAGATTCTCCAAGCGCTCAAGGCGCTGGATGCAGACATCTGCGCAAGCACCAGCCAGCAAACACCAGGACAGTCGCGAAGGCCGGCGCGGCGTCGCGCACGGCTGTCCTTCCCACATTGGGCGCGCATCGTGCGCCATCGTCGGCGCGATGACGATGACGACCCACCGCCTTGTCCAGTCTTTGCAGCCATCCCCCCCAGAACTGGCGGTGGCGGTGCCTTTGCTTCTCCCGAGCCCGCGCTGGCATGACGCCAGCGCGGGCGTGCCAGCTCTCGGGGGAACATGTCGCCACTCCGAACATTCCTGCCTGTAGGCCGATGTGGTCCGTGGTCCGAGGGCATCGAATGGCGAGCGACAAGCTAACAACATACAAGGCCAAGCGCGATTTCAAGAAGACGCAGGAGCCGAGCGGTCAAGGGTCGGTCAAGCCATCCAACCGCCGTCGTTTCGTCATTCAGAAACATGACGCGACGCGGCTGCATTACGATCTGCGACTTGAGCTCGGCGGCGTTTTCAGATCCTGGGCCGTGACGCGCGGTCCCTCTCTCGATCCTCATGACAAGAGGCTCGCGGTCGAGGTGGAAGATCATCCGCTCGACTACGGGGATTTCGAAGGGACTATTCCAAAAGGCCAGTATGGCGGCGGCACGGTCATGCTGTGGGACCGCGGCTATTGGGAGCCCGAGGGAAAGAAGAGCCCCGAGCAGGCGCTGGCCAAGGGCGATTTCAAATTCACGCTCGAAGGGGAGCGGCTGCATGGCAGTTTCGTGCTGGTGAGGATGGCCAACGACCGCGAACGCGGCAAGCGCACCAACTGGCTGCTGATCAAACATCGCGACGAATATGCCGTCGAGACAAACGGCGCTGCAATCCTCGACAAGAATGACACCTCCGTCGCATCCGGACGCAAGATGGAGGCAATTGCTGCCGGCAAGGGCCGCAGCCCGAAACCCTTCATGCTGCAAGGCGGCAAGGCCGAGGCAGATGCGGTGTGGGACAGTCGTACAGGCTTGGCGGCGCAGGAACGGAAAACAAACATTCGCGCAAAAAGGAAAAAGCACGGGACTGCCGCCGATCTTCCCGACTTCATTGCCCCACAGCTCTGCCAGACGCTGGCGCGGCCGCCCTCCGAACGTGGATGGCTGCACGAGATCAAGTTCGACGGCTATCGCATCCAGATGCGCGTCCTGGGCGGCGAAGCTATCTTAAAGACCCGCAAGGGTCTCGACTGGACCGCCAGATATCGCGCCATTGCCCGAGGCGCCGGCAATCTGCCCGATGCCATCATCGATGGCGAGATCTGCGCGCTTGACGAAAACGGCGCTCCGGACTTCGCCGCCCTCCAGGCAGCGCTGGCCGAGGGCAAGACCGATGCGCTTGTCTACTTCGCCTTCGACCTGCTGTTCGAAGGCGCTGAGGATTTGCGTGTCTTGCCACTGAGTAAGCGCAAGGCGCGATTGCGTCAGTTTCTGACCGACACGGGCGAGGATGATCGCATCCGCTTCGTTGAACATTTCGAAACTGGCGGCGAGGCAGTGCTTCGCTCGGCCTGCCGGCTGTCCCTGGAAGGCATCGTTTCGAAGCGCGCCGATGCGCCCTACGTCTCCGGCCGTACCGAGACGTGGGCGAAGTCAAAATGTCGTGCAGGCCACGAGGTCGTCATCGGCGCCTATGCCACAACGAATGGCAAATTCCGGTCGCTTCTGGTCGGCGTCTATCGCGGCGATCACTTCGTCTATGTCGGCCGCGTGGGCACAGGCTATGGCGCAGCCAAGGTCAGGGATCTGCTGCCGAAGTTGAAAGCTGCCGCGACCCGGAAATCACCCTTCACCGGCATCGGCGCGCCAAAGAACGAACCCGGCGTTGTCTGGCTGAAGCCGGAGCTGGTGGCCGAGATCGAATTCGCCGGCTGGACGTCCGACGGGCTCGTGCGCCAAGCCGCCTTCAAAGGCTTGCGTGAGGACAAGCCGGCCGGGGAGGTCGAAGCCGATAAGCCTGCCTCGCCGCAGAAGACCAAGGTGCCCCTGCCTCGGGAGCCGACCGCAGCGAAGCCTTCCCGCAGCCGCGGCAAGGCCAATGTCATGGGTGTGCTGATCTCGAACCCGGACAAGCCGCTGTGGCCCGATGCCAATGATGGCACGCCGGTGACCAAGGAAGATCTCGCCCGCTACTACGAAGCTGTCGGTCCCTGGCTGATCGAGCACATCCGCGGGCGGCCCTGCTCAATCATCCGCGCGCCGGACGGAATCGTCGGCGAGCAGTTCTTCCAGCGTCATGCGATGCCAGGAACGTCAAATCTTCTCGAACTGGTGAAAGTGTTCGGCGACAAGAAGCCCTACCTGCAGATCGACCGTGTGGAGGGTCTCGCCGCCGTCGCCCAGATCGGTGCGCTGGAATTGCATCCCTGGAATTGCGAGCCACAGCAGCCGGAGGTGCCAGGCCGGCTCGTCTTCGATCTTGATCCAGGTCCCGAAGTCTCGTTCAAAACGGTTGTCGAGGCGGCCAAGGAAATGCGCGCGCGGCTCGACGATCTTGGGCTCGTCAGCTTCTGCAAGACGACCGGCGGTAAAGGGCTGCACGTCGTCACGCCCTTGGCGGTTGCCAAGCGCAGCAAGCTCACCTGGGCGGAAGCCAAAGGTTTTGCGCATGATGTTTGCCTGCAGATGGCACGGGACAACCCCGCCCTCTACCTGACCAAGATGGCGAAGAACCAGCGCATCGGCCGCATCTTCCTTGATTATCTGCGCAACGATCGCATGGCGACCGCCGTGGCTCCGCTGTCGCCGCGGGCGAGACCCGGCGCGACCGTCTCCATGCCGCTCACCTGGGCACAAGTCAAAACCGATCTCGATCCGAAGCGCTTCACCCTGCGTACCGTCCCAGCGCTGCTGAAAAAGAGCACGGCGTGGAAAGACTATGGCGAGGGTCATCGCCTGCTCGAACAAGCGATCAAGCGACTGGCAAGATCGATGCGTCGGGCGGCCTGACGCGCGATGGGCTGGAGGCCCGGACAGCCAGTCTCGACGTCTAGCGCTTGCCGGGACGATTCTGCGCTTCGACGGACTTGCGCAGGGCATCCATGATATTGATGACGTTGTTCGGCGTCGCCTTCGGCTCGGTCGACGCGTCACCACTGCCATAGGGAGGAGGAAATCGACCAGGATCTTCGGCGATCTTGGGCATTTGCGATATCGATGGGGGAGGACATTAGGAGCTGGGCGAACGGGCCAAACTGTTGGAATGCCCATTGCTTACCGTACACAGCGTTGCAGTGGTGACCGAGCCAGATGCAGGATGCCCAGCTGAGTTGCTCCGCACCAGAAGCCACGGAATTCCCACGCTGACGCCGGACTTCAGTCACGCGCCACCAAGGATGAGTGGAACGAAGGCAGGCAGACACCGCCTCCCGGTTTCTACGTCATCGTCGCCGCTACGCTTTCTGGCATCGGCCGCACCTCGACGTGCCCTGCATTATCCGGAAAGGCTAAAGTTGCGGTTTCCGAGAGGCTACAGGCTAATCGCGATCGTTCATTCCAGGACACTCTTACCCGGTACTGACTGGGTCTTCTTAACTAACGCTTGCGGAACGTCGTCCTGCGATTATGTTCGAGGTCTCTGAGGGCACAAGGGGACATAGGTTGCCTCGTCGTTCCGCCCGTTTGCACCTGCTAGGTCTGATCGCAGCCGCCGTGATACCGGTCTGGCTTTTCGCGGCGTATCTCCTTTTCCAATTTGCCATGCATGAGCGATTGCGGTTTGAGCAGGATGCGTTGCAGACGGCCCGGCAGGTTTCGCTTGTGGTGGAAGCTGAGGTCGCCAATCTGAGAACGATCGTGGACGGCTTGTCGAAATCCGCGGCTCTCGCTAATGGCGACCTGGAAGCCTTTCGAGGAGAGGCGCTCCGTGCGGTACAAGGAACCACCTATAACCTTGTACTGCGCGATCTCGGGCACAATCAGTTGTTGAACACAGACGTCGGTTTCGGGGCAAATCTGCCGCAGGTCGAACCGATATCGGCCCCAGATCGCGAGAAGCTGAAGGTCTCTAGCATTCTCGTTAGCGATGTCTTTCAAGGCCAGGGCTCCAAGGATTATCGCGTGGCCATTTCCGTCAAAGTGCCATCTCCTACCGGTGAGGACCTGCTTCTTTCGATTTCCGTCCCGACATCGCGCATTCGCGATGTGATGATGCCGGCCGTGCCCGATGGTTGGACAGTCGGAGTAGGAGATCGCGACGGAAACTATGTCGCGCGCTCCAGATCGCATGAGGAGATGACCGGCAAGCCCGGACTACCCGAATATTTGAAAAAGATCGTCGGCCGCTCCGGCAGCTTCATATCTCGCAACTATCAGGGCACCACGTTGCTGGCGGGCTATTTCCGATCCTCGTATTCCGGATGGTTCTACACAGCCAACGTGCCACTGTCGGATGTGCAGGCGCCGCTGTGGCGCTCGCTGGCGGCGATAGGCGGGATTGGCATTGTGGCGCTTCTATTGTCGGCTGGTCTGGCCTATGTCGTCGGCAAACACCTCACGGGGGCAACCACCGACCTGGCAGCCCGAGCGGATGCACTGGGAAAGGGCTGTCCCGTGCAACCTCTGTCCACTTCGGTAAGAGAGTTTGCAACAATCGCGCAAGCCTTGGTGGATGCCGAACGTGCGATTGCGCAGCGCCGCAATGAGCTGGAGACTGTGCTCGACACGGTGCCGGCTGCTGTCTGGTTCACCTACGATCCCAAAGCTCTTCTGGTCATTCGCAACCGCTTCGCCACGGAGCTGATGGGTTTGCCAACCAAGGTCCGGCAATCGTTTGGAGTGCCTGATCCTGTGATCAATACCGTGGCAGTCAAGGATGGTCACACGGTCAGTCGGGAAGATCGGCCACTATCAAGAGCGATGCGCGGAGAGCTGACCGACAACGAAGAATTTTCCTACACCCTTCCGTCGGGCGGAGAGCGCTTCCTGCTTTCGAGCGCGCGTCCGATTCGCGGCGCAACCGGCCATATCATAGGGGCAGTGCAGATCAGCCTCGACATTACGGACCGCAAGCGCGGCGAAGAGCAAAGGAAATTGCTGGTCAACGAATTGAATCACCGTGTCAAGAACACGCTTGCAGTCGTCCAGGCCATAGCCAGCCAAACGATTCGCAACGCCACCAGCCTGCCGGAGGCAGGCCGAACCCTCACCAGTCGACTCGTCTCGCTGTCAAAGGCCCATGACATTCTAACGCAAAAGAATTGGAGCGGCGCTGATCTGAATGATCTGATCATCGAATCGATCAAGCCCCATGCGGCCATCGAGCGCTTTCAAATTACCGGAGAGAAAGTTTGGCTTCCGCCAAACCTGGCGCTTTCATTTGCCCTCGCGCTTCATGAGTTGACGACGAATGCTATCAAGTACGGTGCCCTGTCAAACGCAAAAGGTAGGGTCACGATCTCTTGGAACCTCGTGAACCAAGGGACTGAAGCCCGGCTTAATCTGGAATGGAGGGAAACCGGTGGTCCAACCGTGGGATCTATAGAGCGCAGGGGCTTTGGCACCCAACTTTTGGAGCGCGTATTCGCCCCCAACTCCGCAGGCCGGGTCTTGATGAACTTTAAACGGCGAGGGTTGTCTTGCGTTTTTGACGTCGACGTGTCCGAGCACAATGAGACTGACGCAGGACCAGTTGCTTGATAGGGAGGCTCCAATCGCGTGGCGGCTTTAGCTGCTGCTGGCTAGCAGTCTGAAATGCCGCGGTCGAACAGGGCGGGCGTGATTATCCAAGCAACGATCCTGCCGTAGCTTGGCATTTCGCCTAGCGTTCCTCGAAACCAGCTCCAAGCGGAAAGATGCTTCCCGCCAATTCGTGCTACGCCTGAAGGTGAGATGACCGCGGCGGCGCCAGCGTCGCAAGGAATTGCACGTCTAGCGCTTGCCGGGACGATTCTGCGCTTCGACGGACTTGCGCAGGGCATCCATGATATTGATGACGTTGTTCGGCGTCGCCTTCTGCTCGGAAGCCTTCGCCTTGGCCGGGCGCTTTGTCTTCTTCCGCTTAGCTTCGATGATGTCCAGCAGCTTGTCCTGCACCGGGTCGGAGACCAGCTTGCTGTCCCAATGGCGGGTCTGCTTCTGGATGAATTGCTGGATGAGGGGCATCATCTCGGGATCGGGTTTGTCCGCGTCGATCCCCTCGAAATAGGCGGCCTCGTCCCTGACCTCGTCGCCATAGCGCAGGGTCCACAGCACAATGCCCTTTCCGCGCGGTTCCAGCATCACCGCGCGCTCGCGCCGCGAGATCACCAGCCTGGAGATACCGACCATGTCTTCTGCTGCCATGGCGTCGCGGATGACCGAGAAGGCCTCCTGGCCGACCGGATCGTTTGGCGACAGGTAATAGGGCGTGTCGAGCCAGATCCATTCGATGGAATCGCGCGGCGAGAACACATCGATATCGATGGTCCTGGTGCTGTCCAGGGCGACGTCCTCCAGTTCCTCGTCTTCGAGAATGATGTAATCGTTCTCTCCACGCTGATACCCCTTGACCTCGTCTTCCTCGTTGACTTCCTTGCCCGTGACGGCATCGACGTAGTGGCTGACCACGCGGTTCTTCGTCTCGCGGTTGAGCGTATGAAAACGGACCTTTTCGCTCTCCGACGTCGCCGGCATCATCTGCACCGGGCAGGTGACCAACGAGAGCTTCAGATAACCTTTCCAATAGGGTCGAACGGCCATGATGGTCTCCGATCAGGCCGCGCGTCTGGAATTGGCGACGCGCTTGGGCTGCTTTCCGGGGTCGGAACAAGAGCAGTGCGAAATCGTACGCTAAGGGCGAACGGATCATGAACTCTGCCGTAGTGCGGCCGTGCAGCATCCGATCCCTGTGGATTGCCATCGCAGGGCACCCAGTTTTGATTTCTTCGCCCGTCCGACTCGACAACGCTCCCGGCAGATTGGTCGTGGAAGGAGTTGGGCGATGGGTAAACGGAGGCTTCTCAAGGTTCAGGATCGACAGAGACTTTTCGATATACCAACCGATGAGGACGGCCTCATCCGACACTATTCGTTGTCGTCGGCTGACAGGCTCGAGATTGGACTTCGCAGACGAGAACACAATCAGCTCGGATTTGCCGTTCAGCTCTGCCTGATGCGATATCCAGGAAGAGTGTTGGCGACCGATGAAACTCCGCCTCGCGCAATGCTAAAGTACGTTGCCGAGCAGATTGGCGCCGACGCTGGAAAGTTTGCGCTCTATGCACGTCGTGAAGAAACGCGTCGCGATCACATTGCTCGGTTGATGGTTTATCTGGCCGCGCGGAGCGCGACGGGACAAGACCGTAGAGCTGCGCTGTTGGCTGCAATTCAGGCGGCCGCGATCTCCGACGACGGTGGCGCGATAGCGAGTGCGATTGTCGCCATGTTTCGTGAACGCGGATCCCTTCTTCCTTCAATCGACACGATCGAACGGATCGGTCTTGCCGCCCGCGCCATTGCCCGTCGGCGGGCGGAGAGAGCGTTGATCGAAGAAATTTCGGTCGATACGCTGCAATCGTTGGATAAGCTGTTGGAGGTTGACCCGGCCATCGGCCAAACGCGCTTTCATTGGCTGCGATCAGCGCCGGATGCGCCAGGTGCGTCAAACCTGGTCGGGCTGACCGAACGGATCGCCTTCCTGCGCAAGCTAGAAATCGATCCGAAATTGCAGATGCGCATCTCGTCTGGACGATGGGATCAGATGATCCGTGAGGGCAACGCCACACCGGCATGGCTGGCCAACGATTTCAATGCCAGCCGTCGACACGCGCTGATCGTGGCGCAAATTATCAAGCTCGGCCAGAAGCTCACGGACGATGCATTGTCGATGTTCATCAAGCTGATAGGCCGGCTGTTCTCGCAAGCCAATAACCGCAAGAAGCAGCGCCACATGGACTGCAGGCCGGATACCGCCAAAGCGCTACGCATGTTCCTGGACACGATCACAGCCCTGCAGTCCGCGAACGATTATGGCGGGAACGCATTGGAGGTTCTAGATCAGGAAGTTGGATGGCACCGGTTGCTTCGGATGAAGCCTGAGCTTGAGTTGATGGTCGAGGACAACGAGGCGTCGCCTTTGACCTTAGCGGCCGAGCAATATGCGACCGTCAACAAGTACGCCGGTGCGTTCTTGGAGGCGTTCACGTTCCGCTCAGCGCGCCGCCACGATCCCCTTCTTGCGGCGATTTCGCTGCTGAAACGGCTCTATGCCGAGAAGCGGCGCACCCTTCCGGATCGCCTCCCGGTCACCCACCTCGGTCAAGCTGATCGACGGCTAATTCTCGGCCAGGAGAAGCCCGATCGCCGTCTGTATGAGATTGCAACGCTCGCGGCTTTGCGAGACCGGCTTAGATCTGCGGACATTTGGGTCGATGGCAGCCGATCCTTCCGACCGATCGACGAGCACCTGATGCCGCGGTCAACGTTCACCATCCTGAAAGATGAAGATCGCCTCGGACTTGGCGTCCAAGAAGACGGCGCGGCGTGGCTTACCGAAGCGCAACAGATGCTCGACTTCAACCTGAAGCGCCTGGCGCATAGAGCACGATCCGGAAAGCTCGACGGTGTTCGTCTCGAAGGTGGAACGCTTATCGTCACGCCAGCAGCTGGCGAAGTTCCCGCAGCAGCGGAGGACCTGAACGCCGAGATCAGCGAGCTGTATCCACTGGTCGAGGTACCGGACCTTTTGAGGGAAGTGCACGAATGGACCGGCTTCGCCGACCATTTCACGCATGTTCGCACGGGTGACACTCCGAGGAATATCTCGGCCATGCTGGCTGGCGTACTGGCCGATGCGACCAACCTCGGTCCGAAACGGATGGCGAGCGCGTCCAAAGGCATCAGCGCTCACCAGATCAGTTGGATGCGCACCTTCCACGCCCGGTCAGAGACCTACCGCGCAGCCCAGGCCTGCGTGACGGACGCACACACCGGCCATCCGCATTCTCGCGTTTGGGGCAATGGCACGACGTCCTCATCTGATGGCCAGTTCTTCCGAGCAAGCGACCGAGCCGCAAAGCGCGGAGATATCAATCTACATTACGGCAGTGAGCCCGGATCGAAGTTCTACAGCCACCTGTCAGATCAGTACGGCTACTTCAGCATCTTGCCCATCAGCCCGACCGAAAGCGAGGCTGCCTATGTGCTCGACGGACTATTCGATCAGGACACAATCCTCGAAATACAGGAGCACTTCACCGACACCGGCGGCGCGAGCGATCACGTCTTTGGGCTCTTCGCTCTGATCGGCAAGCGGTTCGCACCGCGACTGCGCAATCTTAAAGATCGGAAGTTCCACACGTTCGAGAAAGGCGATGCATACCCGGCGCTGTCGAACCACATCGGGGCGCCGATCAACACCACCCTGATCCTCGATCACTGGGACGATCTGCTTCATCTGGCGGCATCGATCACCACCCGTGCCGTTGTGCCCTCGACGATCCTGAAGAAGCTCTCGGCATCGCCAAAAGAAGGTCAGCTCGCCAGGGCGCTGCGGGAACTCGGCCGCATCGAGCGATCGCTTTTCATGATTGAATGGTACTCGAGCCCGACACTGCGCCGGCGCTGCCAAGCCGGCCTCAACAAGGGGGAGGCAGCGCACAAACTCAAACGGGCAGTCTTCTTTCATGAGCGTGGGGAACTCCGCGACCGGTCGTTCGAAAGTCAGGCATTCCGCGCATCGGGCCTCAATCTTGTCGTCAGCGCAATCGTCCACTGGAACACGGTCTATCTCGACCGCGCGGTCACAGAGCTCAAACGAGCGGGAAGGAACATCCCAGATATGCTGTTGAAGCATATCTCGCCGCTGAGTTGGGAGCATATCAACCTGACAGGTATCTACACCTGGGATAGCGAGCAACATCTCCCGGAAGGCTTCAGGTCGCTTCGCCTCCCGGCAGGCCTACGCCGTGCCGCATAACGTTCCTGCTCTGTTCGACCTTAGCGTACGATTTCGCACTGCTCTTGTTCCGACCCCAATGAGACGGTCGTAAGCCTGCTCGTGCCGGTCCTCAATGAAGCAAAGAAAGCCCGACAGATCATCATGGTCACGCACAATCCAAACTTGGCGGTGGTGTGCGATGCCGAGCAGATTATACACGCAACATTCGACAGGAAGAACGGCGCGCGAATTTCTTACCAGTCAGGCTCGATCGAAGACGGGATCATGAATAGAGCCGTCGTTGACGTCCTGGAGGGAACAAAGATTGCATTCGATAACAGAGGACAGAAGTACCATTGAGAACTGAATTCCGAGCACGATGTCTGCCGGATGGGAAGAGTGCATATAGGGTGCAGAGCTGATCAGTGGGGCAGATGCCAATTGCCGGATGAACTTTGACGATGGCGTCATCCAACGTGATAAGGCGCTGGCGAAAACCACGCCGGCATAGGCGCCCTTGTGTTCAGAGGCGGAGACCGCCGAATGGCGTTTCGATTTCTACATACTGCCGACATCCATCTTGACTCGCCGCTGCGTTCCCTGGCGTTGCGAAACCGCGACCTTGCCGAGCTCGTTGGTGACGCCAGCCGCCAGGCATTCGTCGCGATCGTCGATCTCTGCCTTGCGGAACGTGTCGATGCGCTGGTCATTGCCGGCGATCTCTACGATGGCGACCAGACCTCGATGAAAACGGCGCGGTTCCTGGCGGCACAGATGACGCGCCTGCACCAGGCCGGTATCAGGGTTTTCAAGATCCGCGGTAATCATGACGCCCTGTCGCGGATATCGAAGCAGCTGGTGTTCCCCGACACGGTGACGATCTTCACTGGCCGTCCACAGTCAGTACTGCAAACGGCCGGCGGTCTCGACGTCATGTTCCATGGCCTGAGCTTCGCCAGCCCCAAGGCGCCGGACAGCCTGCTGCCCAAATATCCGGCTGCCCGCGAAGGGGCTGTGAATGTCGGCATCATGCATACCAGCCTGGCGGGATCGCCGGGTCATGATGTCTATGCGCCCTGCGGCGTCGCCGACCTGCACGGCCATGGTTTTGACTACTGGGCGCTCGGGCACATCCATGTTCGCCAGGTCCATCCTGGAGCAAGAACGGTGGTGATGCCGGGAATCCCGCAGGGCAGGGACATCAACGAGGCCGGCGAGAAATCAGTCACTTTGGTGACGATAACAGACGACCGCTCCGTCGAGATCGAGGAGAGGCTGACCAGCGTCGCGCAATTCGAGCGGGCGAGCGTCGACCTGACCGGGACAGTGGAATGGTCCGAAGTCGTCGGGCGCGTCCGCGCCGCTCTCGAAGATGTCCGGGCTTCCGTCACGTCGCGCCATGCCGTGGTGCGTCTTGGTCTGACCGGAGCGTCGCCTCTGTCTTGGGCACTGATCCGCGACCGGGACCTGCTGCTGGCCGAAGCAGAGCAGGCCGCGGAACAGGTCGGCGATACATGGGTGGAGAAGCTCGAACTTGACCTCGCGCTGCCCAGGACGGAAGCAGCCGAGGGCGTCGCGGATCCGATCCTTGAACTCGCTCAATCCATGCGCGCCGACGCCAGCTCGGAGGCGTTTCGTGCCGAGGCGAGGGCGCTTGTCCAGAAGATGATCGCGGATCTTCCCGCCGACGGCCGCGACTTTGCCGGAAGGGACGAGGCTGGGCTGGACCTGTTCCTCGACAGGGTGCTTGCCAGCGGCGCCGACCTCGTCACGGCCCGCCTCAAGGCAGGTGGCGCGCCATGAGGCTCCGGCGCCTTGACCTCATCCGCTACGGAAAGTTCACCGACAGGACGATCGACTTCGGGCCCAAACCGGAGTCAGGACCCGACCTGCACATCGTGTTCGGCCTGAACGAGGCCGGAAAGTCGACAGCGCTATCCGGCTACCTGGACCTTCTGTTCGGCATCGAGGAGCGCAGCCGCTACAATTTCCTGCACGAGTACAGCGCCATGCGCATCGGCGGGGTGCTCGAATTCGACGAAGCGGAACATGTGTTCACGCGCACCAAGCAACGGAATAACTCGCTGCTGAACGCGACGGGCCAACCGGTGAGCGAGGTGGCTGTAACCGCCCATCTTGCGGGTCTGTCCCGAGACGCATACGCGACCATGTTCTCGCTGGACGACGAGACGCTGGAAGCGGGCGGCAAGTCGATCCTGGAGTCGCGTGGCGACCTGGGCAAGCTGCTGTTCACGGCCAGCGCCGGTCTTGGGCATGCGAGTGACACGTTGAGCGCGCTCGAGGCCGAAGCGGATGGGCTGTATCGCAAGCAGGCGCACGGAACCGAGCTTGCGCTGCTCAAGAAGCGTCTGGCGGACCTCAAGTCGCGCCGCGACCAGATCGATACCTTGGCATCGACCTATGAGAGCCTTGAAGCTGAACGCCTGGACGCGGCGGAAAAATACGATCGCAACATCACCGAACGTTCCGTGCTGTCGGCCCGGCTCGATGCCATTGCCAAATACTTTCGTGCGCGCCCGATCCTGGCGGAGATCCGGCGCAAGGCAGCCCAGCTGGCGGAGCTGCCGGACATCGCTTCACCATCTCGCACCTGGACCGGCAACGTCGCCGGATTGATCGATGACGACGCCAGCCTGAGAACGCGGCTGGCCGGCAACATCGACGAGGTCGAGCGCCTAGCGACGAAAATCGCTTCCGTCGATATGGACGAAGTGATCCTTGCGATTTCCGAGCGCGTTCGGGGCCTGGCGGAGAGCAAAGTGCGCCATGTCTCTGCTGGCCTCGACTTGCCCAATCGCAAGATGGAGGAGCAAATCCTCAACAACACCGTGGCGACCTGCCTTGCCGCGCTCGGACGATTATCCGAGCGCGATCCCGCAGCACTGCTTTTGCCTGCAGCGACTGTTGGCACTGTCCGCACCATGGTCGACCAGCGATCAGGGATAGCGACCAGCCTGCGCGTCGCCCGCGACGAGGCCTCGGCGGCGCTTGATGCGCTCCAGACGGCGCGGGAACGGGTCGGCGAGGAACGGGCCGTGCCCGAGCCTGCCAGGGCAAGGCTCGGTGCGACCTTGTCGAAGGCGAGGGCGAGCGGGCACGCCAGCGAGATCAGGGCGGCACGTGAGGCGGAAGACGCCGGCGCGGTGCGATGGGAGGCGGCACTCGGCCGCTTGCACCCATGGTCTGGCGACGCGCAGGCGTTAGGCCGGATTTCTGTTCCGGGCGCCGGGCAGATCATCGCCTGGAAGACGCTGTCGGCGGAACTCGGCAGGAAGAGAGCCGTCCTGTCCGAACGCCTTGCCGAATATGAGGGCAACCGTGAATTGCTCGCGGCGCGTCTCGGCGCGCTTCGCGCCTCGGTTGACGTCGCCGATGATGAGGCGGCGGCCGCGATCCGGCGATCGCGGGATGACGCCTGGGCACGGCATCGCGGTGCGCTTACCGGTGAAACCGCTGACGATTTCGCAGTGGCGTTGGCGCGCGACGACGGTGCCGGCGCCGGCCGATTGGCCGGCGCGTCGGAGCTTGCCGAAATCCGGGCGGCGACGCGCGGCCTCGCCGAAGCCGCGGCCGACATCGCGCGCCTGCGCGAGCAATTTTCACGGGTCGACACGGACAGGGACGCCGCCCTGTCGGACCTGCGCGCGGCGGCAAGGGATCTGCTCGGAGAAGATCAGGAACCGTCCCTGGAGCGCCTGATCGAACGCATCGAGGATCGCATTTCTGGACGCACCGATGCGCTCGCGGCCTGGGACGAGATCGAGCTTGCCCGCAAGAAGGCCGGGCGGGCGGGCGATGAGGGCGAGCGAATACGACTGGAGCTGAGCGGCGCGCTGGAGAGCGTCGGGATCGGCGCGGATCTCGGCGACAGCCTGGAGACGATCATGGCCGTCGCCGAGCTGTTCCTCGACCGACAGCGCAAGGTGGACGCCCAGCATGCCGAGGCGCTCAAAACAGTGGGCGCCAAGGAGGAGGAATTGGCCACAAGGCGGCGAGCCGTGGAAGTGGCGGAGCGGCGCGAGGAAGAATGGCTGGCCGGCATTGCCGAAGCCCTCAAGGGCACCTGGCTCGAGAACGGGCTTTCCGCGCCTGGCGTCGGCATGGTCCTCGACCAATTGGTCGAATTGTCCAGAAGCCTCCAGGAGCGGGACGCCATGCAGCTCCGCATCGAGAAGATGCAGGCGGACAGGGACAACTTTATTGTCGAGCTCACCGCCGTTGCCGCCGAAGCGAACGAGCCGGTTGACAGTGAAGAACCGGAACAGTTGGCGATCCGGCTTGCCGAGCGCCTGGAGCGTGCCGAGCGTACGCGCGAGATGAAGGCAAGCCTTGTCAACGACCTGCAGCGCCTGCGTGACACCCGCGAGGTTCTCGATGCTGAAATGTCGGCACATGAGCGTCGCAGGAACGACGTTCTGGATGTCTTCGGTGTCGCCACCTTGCCCGAAGTGGTGGAACGCGACGAGCTGCTGCGAGACAGGGATCGCCTGCGTTCCGCGATCGCCGAACTCGAGGAGCAGGTGGCGGCCGAGCTTGCGGTGGACGGGTTCGACAAGGCGCGTTCGATCCTGAATGCTCTCGATTTCGACGGCGTCGCCATCGAGAAGGCCGAAGGTGAGCAACGACTGCTCGATCTTGATGAAGCGATAAGGCAACAGCTCATTCGGCAAACGCGCGCGGCCGACAAGCTGGACGCCATTGGTGGCGACAGCACGGTTGCCCGCATCGATGCCGAGCGGCGCACTGTCCTGCTGGACATCGAGGAGAAGGCCGTCCGCTACATCGAGCTGAAACTGGGAATAATGTCGGCCGGCAACGCCCTGCGCATCTACCGCGAGCGCCACCGCTCCGGAATGATGGCACGGGCATCCGACGCGTTCGCGCTGATGACGCGCGGCCAGTACTCGGGTCTGACCACACAACCGGTGAAGGGCGGCGAAGTGCTCATCGCGTTGCAGCGCGACGGCCAGTCGAAGGTAGCCGACGCGCTGTCAAAGGGCGCTCGCTTCCAGCTCTATTTGGCGCTGAGGCTTGCCGGATACCATGAATTCGCGCAGTTCCGGCCTTCCGTGCCGTTTATCGCGGACGACATCATGGAAACCTTCGACCATGTCCGCTCCGAGGAGGTTTTCAGGTTGTTTGGCGAGATGGCGAGTGCCGGCCAGGTGATCTACCTCACGCATCATCAGCACTTATGTGAAATTGCCAAGGCTGTTGTGCCTGCCGTAACGATCCACGAGCTCAATTAGGTGTTGGTCGCCTGGTAGGTAAGTTACGAACGCAAAACCCATGCAAATCCCGGATGCTTTGAATAAGTTCGACCAAGGAAGTAGATCGGCCCGATTCTTTCTCATCGGGAACGACAGTGCGGAGTGGAATATTGGCAAAGTCAATTCAGGAGGCGGTGTCGGCCTATGGCGCATCGCTGAAGCCAAAGCTTGCAAACCCGGCGATCGGCGGCCAACCGGAGGACCAGCTTCGCGGGCCGCTTGAGGTGCTGATCAAGTCGCTCGCCGAGGTCGGCGGTTTCGCGGCCGGCGCTGTCCACTTGGTCGGCGAGACCAGCCTCGCTGACATCAAGACTCGGCCGGATTTCGCGGTCACGGCCAACATGGTGCTGGTCGGATTTATTGAGGTCAAAGCACCGGGCAAGGGCGCGGATCCGCGCCGCTTCACCGATCCGCATGACAAGGGGCAATGGGGTAAGCTGAAGTCGTTGCCCAATCTACTATACACGGATGGCCAGTCCTTCAGCCTGTGGCAGGACGGCGAGATCGTCGGCAAGGTAGTGGCGCTTGAGGGCAGCGTCGAGAGCGACGGAGCGAAACTCGCCGCCCCGGATGCACTGCTGCCGCTGATCTTCAACTTCCTCACATGGAAGCCCATCCCGCCCACCAATGCCAAGCAGCTCGCGCGCATATCGGCGCGTCTCTGCCGCCTGTTGCGTGACGAGGTGATCGAGCAACTGGAGCGCAAGAGCCAAGGACTGACGGACCTTGCAAGAGATTGGCGCAGGCTGCTGTTTCCGGAAGCCAACGACTACCGTTTCGCCGACGGCTACGCCCAGGCCGTGACCTTCGGCCTGCTTGTTGCCCGCGCCATTGACATCCCGCTTGCCAGCGGCATCCACCAGGCCGCCTACCAGTTGCGCGGCTCCAGTTCGCTGATTGGCACCGCGCTCGGCCTGCTGACCGACGATCCGGAAAACCAGAAGGCGCTGGAGACGTCGCTCGCCACGCTGACCCGCGTGTTGAACGAGGTGAACTGGCACACCATCAGCAAGGACAGGCCGGAAGCCTGGCTCTACTTCTACGAGGACTTTCTTGAGGTGTACGACAACGACCTCCGGAAGCTGACCGGCTCCTACTATACGCCGCCGGAGGTGGTGTCGGCGATGACGCGGCTGGTGGACGAGACGCTGCGCGGGCCGCTGTTCTCGCGCCCGAGCGGTCTTGCTTCCACCGACGTAACGTTGGCCGATCCGGCCATGGGTACCGGCACCTTCCTGCTCGGCGTGATGCGCAGGATTGCCGATACGGTCGAGGCCGACCAAGGCAAGGGCGCAGTGCGCGGCGCGGTCGAGGCGGCGATGGGTCGCCTGATCGGTTTCGAGCTCCAGTTCGGCCCCTTCGCCGTCGCTCAGCTTCGCCTGATCGCCGAATTGCAGGCTCTGACAAAGCCGGACGCCAAGGCCCCGCCGAAACTACCCGACTTGCAGCTTTTCATCACTGACACGCTCGGCAACCCGTATGTCGAGGAGGACACGCTGGTGCAGAGCGGGCCGATTGCCCAGTCGCGACGGGAGGCCAACAGGATCAAGCAGCAACGTGACATCACCGTGGTGCTCGGCAATCCGCCCTACAAGGAAAAGGCGCGCGGGATGGGCGCCTGGATCGAACAGGGTAGCGGCGAGAAGGATCTGGTCGCACCGATGGATTGGTGGGCGCCGCCGCCGGAATGGAAGGTTGGCGCGCACACCAAGCACCTGAAGAACCTCTATGTCTATTTCTGGCGCTGGGCGACGTGGAAGGTGTTCGGCACCGGTAACCGTGCCGCGACCGGAAATCCCGACCGAGATGAGGAAGGCATCGTCTGCTTCATCACCGTCGCCGGCTTCCTGAACGGCCCCGGTTTTCAGAAGATGCGCGACGATCTCAGGCGAACCTGTTCCGACATCTGGGTGATCGACTGCTCGCCGGACGGACACCAACCGGAGGTGCGGACCCGCATCTTCCAGGGAGTGCAACAGCCCGTCTGCATCATACTGGCGGCGAAGCCGCTAGGCAAAGATCGGAACACGTCGGCCAGAGTGCGTTTCCGCGCGCTCCCCAAAGGGCCGCGTGGGGATAAGTTCGATGCGCTGGAGTTGCTGACCCTCGACGCTCCGGAGTGGCAAGACTGCCCATCCGCTTGGCGCGCGCCGTTCTTCCCGGCAGCGAGTGGCGACTGGGCCACCTTTCCGTTGCTCAGTTCCTTTTTCACCTATGACGGCTCTGGCGTAATGCCGGGGCGGACATGGATCATCGCGCCCGACAGACAATCGCTTGAGGCGCGCTGGAAACGGCTGATTTCCGAGAAAAACGCCGAGAAGAAAGAGAAACTGTTCCACCCCCATCTCCGGCTCGGAAAGCCGGGAGACAAGCATGTCCGCAAGACAGTCGCCGCCGGGCTGGCAGGCCACGAGCCGCGGCTGGGCGCAGTCATCGATGAAAGCAACAACGTTGTTCACCCTGTCCGCTACGGATTTCGCTCGTTCGACCGCCAATGGATCATTCCGGACGCTCGCCTTATCAACCAGCCAAACCCTACGCTGTGGAGTGGCTACTCGCCCCGGCAGGTCTTCCTGACAGCTCTGGAGCGAGTTTCGCCGAGGTCTGGGCCGGCCGTTACCTTACCAGCCTCATTCCCGATCTTGACCACTTCAACGGTCGAGGCGGCCGCGGCCATCCCCTCTGGCGCGACGCGGCGGCAAAGGTTCCCAACATACCGACGCAACTGCTCGGTGTGCTGGCCGATGTCTACGGCCATGCGGTGTCGGCCGAGGATGTCATGTCCTATCTGGCGGCGGTGATGGCGCACCCCGCCTTTACCGTGCGGTTCCAGGAAGACCTCGTTCAACCCGGTCTTCGCGTGCCGTTGACCGCCGACTCGGCGCTGTTCGCGGAAGCCGTCGCGATTGGCCGCGAAATCATCTGGCTTCACACCTATGGCGAGCGTTTCGCCGACCCCGCAGCCGGACGGCCGAAGGCGCCCCCGCGCATGGCCGAAGGTATGCGGCCGTTTATTCCGGAAGGCGGCGGCATTTCTGGCGCGCCGGAGCCGCTGCCCGACACCATGAAATATGATCCGGCCACGCGCCGATTGTATGTTGGGGCCGGATTCGTCGACAACGTGTCGCCGGAAATGTGGGCCTATGAAGTTTCGGGCAAACAGGTGGTTTGGCACTGGTTCAGCTACCGCCGGCTTGACCGCAGCCGGCCGCAGATCGGCGACAAGCGCCCTTCGTCTCCACTCGACAAGATACAGCCCGACAATTGGCTCGCCGAATACACCAGCGACCTGATCGACATCCTCAACGTATTGGGGCGGGTGATCGCTCTGGAACCAGCGCAGGTTAACCTGCTGACGCGCCTCCTCAAGGGCGAGCTCATCAAGGCCGATCATTTGAAGGCGGTGTTGGGGCCGGAAACAACTGACAGTCTTCTGTCAGGAAACCGTGGATAAGCCAACCTACTGCCATCGCATGGCCCGATTGGCTGGGGCATAATGCCAGTCTAGAATCGTATCGGCAGGATCATGGCCAGGAATCAGCTCGACCTTTTCGGCGCCGACCAGCCGCTTTTCGACGAGGACGCGCCGCCCGTCTACTACCACGGCGACCCCGACCGCGTGCGCGCGCGGCTGCACAGGCTGATCGCCGAGGCGCGGGCGGCCGACACGCTGCCGTGGGACAACGACAGCGTGCGGCTGTACCGCAAGATCGTGCCGCAGATGGTGCTGTGGCTGCCCGAAGACGAAGCAAAGCAGCTTTGCTTCGATTTCGAGGAGGAGATCCGGCGGCTGCTGGCAGCGTAAAACTCAGGGCTGTCATTCGTGGGCCAAGGTTTCCTGTCACCTTTTAGCCTGACCCGAGTTAGAAACCCGTCGCCGTCGAACACCTTCAGCACCGGAACCCTGACTGTGTCCGCTTGTGGATCCTCAGGCACAATGATCAGGGGATTTACTTCTTGAGCCATTATATCGTCAGCAAAGGAAAAACGAGAGTTCCCGTTCAGCTATATCGTAGATCGTAGTCTTGCGAAGCACTTCGATATATTTGCCTGCTGGCATGGTGGCGTGGCGCTAGCGCCCTTGACGCGTCTCCCGACTTCTCGGGTCCGACTATTCGCCAGGGTCGAATTGACCTTTGAACAAGATTGTCTCCACCGGTCCGACCGGATTTGTGATCCGCCTCTCAAGCACTTCGACGAGCATGCGTCCGACCCCGGTCATGTCGACGGAATGAACGCCAATTCTCGCTGGCAGGAAGCGCGCAAGCCGCGTGCTGTCACGAGTGACGATGTGGACGTCGCTTCCTGGCACAAGACCTCTTCTGCCAAGAACGTGCAACGCCCCGAGAAGGCCCAGTTCGTTGGCGCATGCCAAGCCTGTTGGCGGATCTGACGACCCCAGCAAGCGATCGAACCAGGCAGCGCTCGACTCCATCGTGAACATGCCATGGCCGATCAGCGACTGGTCGATCGGAATACCAGCCTCGGCCATTGCCCGTTCGTACCCAGAAAGACGCATGGCACTCGCCTGGTCCCCCGGAACGAGAAGTTGCAGCGCAATGCGTCGACAGCCCTTGTCCATGAGCTGTCGGGTCGCCTCGTAGGCAATCTGTTCGTTGTCGATATCGACATAAGGATAGGCGACGTCCAGGTCGGTTCTTCCGAACGCGACAAATGGCATGCCTTGATCCAGCAGCAGCTTGACGCGCGGATCGCTTGACACCATGCGCGTGATGATCAGTCCATCAGTGCTGCGCGCCTGAAGCTGCCGCCGCACACTCTCAACGGGATCGTCGTCGGGAGTCGTGGAATAGATGGACATACTATAACCCGCTTGCCGCGCCGCCAGCGTCATGCCTTCGATCAAGGGGATCTTCAACAGATCGGACAGATGGTCTTGTGTCTCCATCGGGTATATTGCCGTCATCGTCAGCGTGCGGCCAGTTTTGAGCGCGAAGCCATGATGATTTGGCACATAGCCAACCCGCTTCGCCACCTCCTTGACGCGAGCGATGGTCGAGGGATGAACTTCCGGCCCATCCTTCAGTGCGCGGGATACCGTGGTAACCGAGAGGGACAGTTCCGCCGCGATCTGTTTTAGATTGGCCATTCTGTCCTGACTTTTGTCTGCGAAAAGCGTTGGCTGAAATTTGCTGGAGCGTTCGTGACGTTACCGGATTCGATGTCCCGGTCAATTCAAACTCCTTCACGGACATCTTGACTCTGGTTTCGATTAAGTGCAATCGTAACGTTACGATTAGAAATAGATGGCTCTTTTGAGCGCCATTTAAAGGGAGGAGAACCTATGTCCTGGCTACGCATTTCCTTAACAGCATTCGCAATCTCGGCTGCCTTGCCCGTCCATGCTCAAACAGTCACCATCACGACCGCGGGCGGCGATTATGGCAACGCCATCAAGGAGGCTATGTGGGCTCCCGCTGCAAAAGAGCTTGGCTATGATGTCCGCGAGGAGACCCTAAGCGACGGCCTGGCCGCCCTAAAGATGCAGGTCACCTCGGGTGCGGTCACGACCGACGTCATTCACCTGGGCTCACCGGAGGGCGCGCAGGCGGCTGCGCAGTCGCTGCTTGAGCCGCTTGACTACAAGATCATCGATCCCAACTCCGTGCCGGCCGGTGCAAAGTCCGACTACTGCTATCCGTTCGACTCCTATGGCACTGTCTTGTCGTGGAACACCAAGACCTATGGCGAGAACCCGCCGAAGACCTGGGCGGAGTTCTGGGATGTCGCCAAATTCCCGGGCCGTCGCGCGCTACGCGCCAATGCGCAGGACTCGATCGAGATCGCACTGCTCTCCGACGGCGTGGCGCCGGCGGACATCTATTCCGTGCTCAGCACGCCGGAGGGCCTGGATCGCGCCATCAAGCGGCTTGAAGCGATCAAACCAAATGTCGCCGTGTGGTGGACCTCGGGCGCTCAGTCGGCGCAGTTGCTGAAAGACGGCGAGGCGGATCTGGTCATCACCTGGAACGGACGGGCAGAGACTGTGAAAAAAGATGGCGGCGCGGCCGACTACACGTTCAAGGGTTCCGTCATTGGCACCGACTGTCTCGGAGTACCGAAGGGAGCGCCGAACAAGGAAGCGGCCATGAAGCTGATAGCAGCGATGACACAGCCCGCGCGCGTGGCGAAGCTGACCGACTTCATCGCCTATGGCCCTGTAAATCCTGCTGGCTATGAGGGTGGCCTTATTCCCGAGGACCGTCTGAAGACCCTTGCGACCGCGCCTGAAAATGCCGGCACTTCGGTGTTTTCGAATGCGGACTGGTGGGTCAAGAATGGCGAGGCTGCCCAAAAAGCCTTCGATGAGATGATGGCCCGCTGAGTCTCAGCTTTAAGGCTGAAGCACATGATGAAGTCGCTCCCGATCACCATCGACAGCGTGCGCAAGACCTACGGATCTTACGTCGCGCTGGACGATGTCTCGCTCGACATTCAGGCTGGCGAATTCCTGACGCTGCTGGGGCCGTCCGGATCGGGCAAGACCACGCTGCTCATGGCTCTGGCCGGTTTTGTCCGGCCCGATTCCGGTAAACTTTTGTTGGACGATCGGGACATCACCCGCCTGGCCCCCAACAAGCGCGACATCGGCATCGTGTTCCAGAACTATGCCCTGTTTCCCCACATGAACGTCCTGGCAAATGTCGAGTATCCGCTGGTGCTGCGTAAGGTGCCGAAAGCCGAGGCCCGCCAGCGGGCGCTTGACGCCTTGGCCCGCGTGAAGCTGGACGGTCTGGCGGAGCGCGACATTGCCGCATTGTCCGGCGGCCAGCGCCAGCGGGTAGCGTTGGCGCGGGCGATCGTCTTCGAGCCACGCGTGATGCTGATGGACGAGCCGCTGTCGGCGCTCGACAAGAATCTGCGCGAAACCATGCAGTACGAGATCCGGCGTCTGCACGACGATCTCGGGATCACCACCATCTATGTGACGCATGATCAGCGCGAAGCACTGATCATGTCCGACCGGGTCGCCGTGATGAACTCCGGCCGCATTCAGCAGATCGACACGCCACAGCAGATTTATGATCGTCCATCGACCCGCTTCGTCGCGGAGTTCATGGGCGAGGCCAACATTGTGGCCCCTGGATCGGTGCGCAGAATGGACGGCGCCGATGCGTCACGCGACACCCTGATGATCCGCGCGGAAAGCTTCCACCTGGATGTCAAGCTCGTCGGGCGAGACGGGGTGGCGCTTGAGGGAACGCTGCGCGCCAAGGCGTTTCGCGGTGAGAACTGGCTTTTGACGCTGGCGCTTGACGGCGGCCAAGAAGTCCTTGTCTGCATTCCGGCGGCGCTGGCCAGTGGCTGCGCCGAACTTGCCACCGGTCAGCGGGTGACCGCCTATGCACCAGCAGCGAAAGTTCACGCCATACCGGGAGCGGTAGCGTGACCGTCCTTGTCGATCCCGCGCTCGCGGCAGACGCACGACGCGAGCGGCGGTTCTTCCTCTCGCTTTCACTGCCCGCGCTTTTCATCGTTGGACTGGCGGCGATCCTGCCCATCGTCTGGATCATCCGGCAATCCTTCCTGACCACAGGGGGCGAATACACCGTCGGCAATTACGAGAAGGTGCTGTCGAGCGGACTGACATGGTCGGCACTCGTGACAACCGTTGAGCTGTCCTTTGGGACGCTGGCGTTCTGCATTCTTCTCGGCACCCCCTTGGCGCTCGCCCTAGCCAGCGCCAGACCAAGGGTGGCCAATTTGCTGATGGCCTTCGTCATGCTGCCGTTGTGGACTTCCATTCTGGTGCGCACCTATGGCTGGCTGGTGCTGTTGCGGCGCGATGGCCTGATCAACGCGGCTTTGACGGGCTCAGGCCTGACAGCTGAGCCATTGCCGCTGGTCTACAACTTCACGGGAACGCTGATCGGCATGGTCCACTACATGCTGCCGCTCTTTCTGCTGCCTGTTTATGCCGCGATGCGCGATATCGACGCAAACCTCGTCCGCGCTTCGGCGAGCATGGGAGCGACGCTCGGGCAAACGATCCGCACGGTCATTCTGCCCCTTTCGGCCGGCGGCATCTTCTCGGGTTCGATCATCGTCTTCATCTACACCATAGGGTTTTTCATCACGCCGGCTGTGCTTGGCGGCGGCAAGGTAAATCCTCTTTCCACCCGGATCGAGCGCACGCTGTCGACCTTCCAGGATTGGGGCTCGGCGAGCGTCCTGGGCATTCTGCTCCTAGTTCTTATGGCGTTGGTGGGGGTGATGTTCCTGGCGGCGCGCCGACTGATGGCGCGCAACAAATTCGGTACGGCCCATGCTTGAAGCCTATCCGGACAACCGGCTGGCCCGCATCCTCCTGTGGAGCTTTTGCGCGCTCGTAATGGCGTTCCTGATGCTGCCGACGCTGGTCGTCGTTCCGCTGTCCTTTTCGGCGTCCAATCTTCTCGAGTTCCCACCGCGCGCATACTCACTGCGCTGGTACGAGAATTTCTTCGGTTCGGCGACATGGATGGCCGCACTCAGGACGAGCCTGATCCTTGGGACATTGACGGCGATGATCGCAGTGCCCCTGGGGCTGCTGGCCTCCATCTCGATAAACAGGCTCGGCGGAAAAGCCGCCGTAACCATTCAGGGCATTCTGCTTACGCCGTCCATCGTGCCGGGCATCCTGCTGGCGATCGGTCTCTTCTTTGTTCTGGCCGCCCAACGTCTGGTCGGAACGCTGTTCGGTGTCCTGGTCGGACATGTGGTGCTGGCCATCCCGGTCGCCTGCATTGTGTTGTTGCCCGCTTTGGCCCGCTTTGACTGGAACCAGGTTCAGGCGGCACGCAGCCTAGGCGCGAACTGGGCGAGAGCCATTGGCGGCATAATTGTCCCGCAGCTTCAGATCAGTCTGCTGTCGGCCACGTTGATGGCCTTCCTGACTTCGCTGGACGAGTCTGTGATTTCGATCTTCGTTTCGAGTGGTCAAAATAGCACGCTGCCGAAGCTCATGTTCATATCTCTGCGCGATCAGATCGACCCGACCATTGCGGCGATTTCGACCTTGTGGACCGTCATCGTCGTGGTCGTTGTCCTGATCGTGACCCTTCGCCAAAAATCCTGACCGAGACTGGAAACATGCCTGCAAATCATCACGTGGCCGGTGCTCCGGCGGATCAGTCAACGGACATCCCTCAGGTAGGGTTGGCCATCATCACCGGCTCGGCAAACTGGGGGCTTGCCTTCCCGGAAGATGTCGAATTCGAGGGTGTGCGCACCTTGCGACGCGACATGAGTTTTGAAACGCCTTTCGGTCGTTCCGACAACTGGAAGCTTCTCGAATTCGATGCGTCGATTACCGTCGAGGGCAAAACGAAACATGCCCTGTGCATGTATTCGCACGGCAATCCCCGCGACCATATCGACCATTCCTGTCATCGCCGAGCGTTCTGGGTCTTGATGAAAGCGGGTGTAAGGCAAGTGCTGGCCTGCTCGACTGTTGGCGCCGTCAACAAGGCGATCCAGCCCGGCGACATGGTGGTGAACGCCGATATCATCGAACTGTCGCAGACCCCGTTTTCACTGCTTCCCGGCCGCCAGAGTTTCGACTGCTCGGGCAAGCAGATCGTATGTCCAAGATGTGCGGCATTGTTGGCCGAGACCGCTCGGCGCCATTGGCCAGCCGAATGCCGCGTCCATGGCATCGAACAGCAGTTGGTCGCTGCCCATTGCTACGGGCCGCGACTGACAACTCCCGCCGAAGCTCTGGCGTATCGAAACATGGGAGCGGACGTGCTCAACCACTCGATCGCCCCAGAGGCGACCTTGTCGCGCGAGATTGGCGCGTGTTTCGTGCCTCTTGCGTTCGTCACGGCCGGCTTCAACGACTATATGGACCGCAATCGCCAGAAATTGCTGCAGGAGGATGTGTTGCCGAGCCTTTCCATGACAGCCTCGCGGGTTGCGCTGGAGACTGCGGCACGACTTCCAGCTGACCCTGAATGCTCTTGCCAGAGCTTGAAGTCGCCTCAACCGGCAGAGCATTCTACTCGGTTCTGAAGCAGCGATGGAGTCTGGATTAGTCACCCACGACGCAGCTCGCATCGAACTGAGAGTTCGCATTTGGACGCCTTTGCTTGCAGCGTCCGGTCCGCTTCCGTCCCCAATTCAGACTACGAGTCATGCTTCACATCGCATATAGATAAGCCTCAGGCCTTGGGGCCGATCGGGTGCCGGCAGTCTCGTCTATTGGCGGTGCTGCATTTCCTTGATGACGATGTCTCCGTCCACAACGATCGGCTCGTCATCCAGGAAAAGACTGCAGCCACGCATCGGAATGTCGAGGTGGCAGGCGGTGTCGTTGGGACCGCCGAGTTCGTTGTTCGGGCCCGTCGAAAACATTACATTGCCGTAGAAGGAGCGCAGCTCCATGCCCATGCCGCCGGGAAATTGCGTCAGGCCGTGCCACTGCGCCCGATGATCGAGCCCCCAGCCGACATGGCTCATGCCCATGCCGCGCGGGTCCTTGAACTCACCCATATAGGATTTGATGAGTTCGGCCTCCAGGCCGCCGCGGATATCCTGAACGAAGCCTTTTTCGATCGTGTAGACGACCGGCTCGCGCACGTAGGTGTTGAACGGCAAAAGCACGTCGCCAGGCGCCAGCACGATCTTGCCGTCGACGCCGTCGTCGGCGCCGCCGGTGAAGACGAAGGCGGCCGGCCAGTGGTCCCAGCGCCCCGGCTGGTCGGTGTAGCCGTATTCGCCGACCGTCGGATAGACGCCAAGCCTGTAGATCACGTCGGTGCCATGGGGGGACGTGATGCGTATGGTCTTGGCCTTCGATAGAAGCGCCTCACCGACCTCTACGCGCTCGCGCAATTGCTTGGTCGGCAGCAGCCTGGCAAGCAGCGGCGCGGGTTCGACCGCCGTCAAAACGCGCGCGCCCGCAGCCTGGATCGCCATCTGCTCCGGGCTGAACAAAAGAAAGATGAGGTCGACGACCATGTCGGCCCGCTTCAGGGCTTCGACGGCCTCAGGATTGGCCGCCAGGCCGGTCTCGCCGACCGCCCAGGCACCATTGCCGGGCAGCGGCGCGGGCAGGCGCATGTGATACATGCGTGCGCCGAGGCGCTGGCCGGCGGCGAGGAAGGCGTCGGCATAGTCGAGCCGCTCGCTGCCTTGCGACAGCACGATGACCTTCTCACCTTCATGCACGCCGCTGAGCGTGAGCTGGTGCAGGCAGATTTCAGTCAGAACGTTGCGGTCCATCCAGCGATCTCCTTTGCAATACGGGCGTCGTCGCGGCCCAGTTCATGCGTTTCAGTCATGTGCTCTGCCTGCGCGCCGTCTGCCGGCGCGCCCGATTTCGTCCAGGGCCTCCTCCAGGCTGACGACGTCGCCATATTTGGCATCGATGTCGAACAGGTTGGCCTCGTGCGGCCCGGCATGCCGGTCGCCAACGCAATCCTTGACCACGATGGTTCGGAAGCCGTGCTGGACCGCGTCCACGGCGCTTGCCCGGATGCACCCGCTGGTCGAGCAGCCGGCGAGTATGACCGTGTCGACGCCGTCGGCATGCAGCATCGGCGCCAGGCTGGTACCGAAGAAGGCGCTGGCATACTGCTTGGTGACGACCAGTTCATCCGGCAACGGTTCGACGCCGTCGCAGAATTCGGCCAGCGGACTGCCGGGGACCAAGGCTGCCATCACCGGCGCCTTCTTGACCCAGATCCCGCCGTCGGCGCAGTTCGGCGCGTGGTAGAGGATGTTGGTGTGGATCACAGGCATGCCGGCCTGGCGCGCCGCCGCCAGCAGTTCGGGTGTGCGTGCGACGGCCTCTACCACGCCCTGCGCGAAGAGAGGGGCGCCGGGGGTCGTGTAGGCTTTCATGAAGTCGATCATCAGCAGAGCCGGCTTGCGCCCGAAGCCGATGCGGTGACCCCAGACGCCGCTGTAGTTGTCGGCTGCCGCCTGCGTTTCGGCCTCTATAGGAATTACCGGCTGCGTCATGCCCGCCTCCCTCAGTAGGCGCCGGAAAGCAGCGCGCCGGCGCCGGGAACGACCGGCTCGAGGCCGACCGCCTTCAGCAGGCCGTAAGTAGTGGCGACCGCCGCCGTCAGCACTGGTTTCCCGGTAAGGGCTTCGACCTTGGCGACGACGGGCAGCGACGGCATTTGCACGCAAGCCGACAGCACGACCACATCGACACCTTCGAGGTTCATGCCGGCAACGATGCCGGGCAGATTTTCCGGATCGTGGCGCGCCACGTCGAGATTGTCGGGGATTTCCAGCGCACGCCAGTCGGCGACTTCGAAACCTTCCTCACGGATGTAGTTGACCACGAGTTCGGTCAGCGGCCGCATGTAGGGCGCCACGACGGCGATGCGCTGGGCCTTCAGCACCTTGAGCCCGTCGATCAGCGCGCCGGCGCTGGTGACGACGGGGATATCGGCGTCATTCTCCTGCGTGCGGCCGCGCAGCCGCGCCTCCGACTGGCGGTGATAGCCAAGCCCTGTCGCCATGATGGCGACAAGGCAGGCATAGCCCAGCACATCGACGCGGGCATCCGAAAGCTCGGCGGCGCAGCGGTCAGACTCGCCGTCCATGGCAGCCAGTTCGTCCTTGCTGACCGTCTTCATGCGCATGCGGCTCGAATGGAAGGTGAAACGCTCGGGCCGGATGCCTTGGCGCGCCAAAAGCATCGCCGGAATCTCGGTTTCCATGGTCGTATTGGAACTCGGCACGATCTGGCCGATCCGGAACGGTTTCGTGGTCATGCCGCTTTCCTCGCTGCCAGAGCGGTTCCGAGCAGCCGGTCAGCCGTGGCCAGAAACCCTTCGAAATTGTCCCAGGGGATCATGTGCCCGGCATCGGCTACCCGCTCTATGCAGATGCCGGGATTGAGCGACTGAATTTCCACCTCGTCGGCAGGTTCGATGACGCCGCCACGCGTCGCCACCATCAGGCCGGCGGGGATGGGAAGCCCAGGCAGATCGCGATGGATGTCGTCGGTATGAAAGCCTTCGAAGGCCGTCACGATGGCGGGCTCAAAGCAAGTGTGCAGCCACTCGGCTCTGAGCGCGAGCTGCTCGCGGCTCCATGTCGGGCAGAAGGTGCGCATCGCTTCTGCGTCCATGCCCTTTCCCGCCTGTCGTATTGAATCCACATACCAGGCAAGCTTCGAAGGGTAGGGGCGGCGGCCCGGACCCGAGACGGGCGGGTCGACCAGCAGCAGCCGCGCCATGCCGGCTGGGTTGCGCTTCGCCGCACGGACCGCGACGCGTGCGCCCATGGAATGACCGAGCACCGTCACGCCGGAAAGACCGAGTGCTGCGATGAAACCCGAGAGGTCGTCGGCCAGGCTGTCGAGGCGGTAGTCGAGGTCGGGGCCTGATTGCGACAAGCCCCGGCCGCGCACATCGAGGACGTAAACGTCGAATTCACGGGCGAGCCTTTCGGCGACGAAACCCCAGGTCACTGCCGGGCTGGTAATGCCCGGCACCAGCACCAGCGGCGCTCCCGCGCCGAGATAATGCAGGTAGTGCTGGCGGATGCCGTTGGCTGCGACATTGGCGCCTGTGACCGTTGCCGCGCTCACTGCGCCGCCTCGCTGCTCTGCAGCGGCGTCTCATAGACGTCGTAGCCGAACACCCAGGCCGGGTCTTCCTGGCTGCGCAGCCAGGTATTGGCGTTGGAAACCGCCTGTACGCGCGAGGCGCGATCCCTGCGGTTTGCTTCGTAGAGGGCGAAGGCCGATGCGTGGTTGCCGGTCCCGGTCTCGCCGAGACACCGCGCCAGCATGGCCGCGTCCTCGATCGCCATGGCCGCACCCTGCGCCATATGCGGCTTCATCGGATGGCAGGCATCGCCGAGCAGCACCATCCGCCCCTCGCTCCAGACCGGCAATGGTTTGCGGTTGAGCAGCGGCCATTTGGTGACCTCGTCGCTGGCGTCGATCAGCGCTTCAACGACCGGATGGCAACCGGCAAAGGATTGCCGCATCTCCTCGCGGCTCGACGGTACGAACGCCCCGTCGAAATCCCAGCCCGGGTGGGGAACGCCGGTGACGTAGTAGTACTCACTGCGGTCCGCGGTGGTGTGGTAGACCATCATGTGGCGGTCCTCGAACCACCATTTCACGCAATCTTCGAAGTCGAGGCCGTAGCGTCTCAGCTTGTCGGACGAAATCACCGCCCTGTGGGCGACCCAGCCGCTGTAGTTTGGCTTTTCCTCGCCGAGCAGAGCTTCGCGGACCTTCGAATTGATGCCGTCGGCGCCAATAACGATGTCGGCCGTGACCCGAGTGCCGTCGGCGAAGCTGAGTTCGACGCCGGCGCCACTGTCCGTCACCGCGTCCAGCCGCCTGCCGAAGTGCAGGTTTTCTGGGCGCAACAGCGACACTTGGAGCGCGTGCAGATCGCCGCGATGGACGGTCACATAAGGAGCGCCATACTCTTTTTCGGCGAACGCGCCGAGCCGAATTCGGGAAAGATACTCGCCGGAGCGCCCGTCACGGCTGAACCAGAAATCGGGCTTCGATCCCATGGCGACGACAGCGTCGTCCATCCCGAGTTGACGAAACACCCGCATGACATTGGGACCCATATGGATGCCGGCGCCGATGCGTGAGAATGCGGGCGCTTGTTCGAATACATCGACCTGAAAGCCGGCTTGCTGAAGAAGGGCGGCGGCGGCGGCGCCTCCGAGGCCAGCGCCAATGACGGCAATTTGCGTTTGGATTGGCATGGGCTTGTCGACCCTCCCGTATGAGATCACAACTGCGACAATCCGCACATTTAGAGAGTACACACTGTAAATGTCAATCGGGAAATGAGGAATCAGAGAAAGAGTTTCGCCGCGTACGCCGCCTTTGACACAATCTGCAAACCGAGTATTATAGTGTATGCGCTTTTTTTTGGCACGTTCACGATGGGACTCTGGTGCGGCTTGCGGCCCGACAAAAAGGACGGGACGCGGGCAACCGCGCCTTGATCCCCGCAGGTCCGGCTTCCAACAGACTGTCGGGCAATGTGGCCCGGAAATCGAATATGAAAGCAGCGGAAGCTGTCTTGCATTGCGCGACGAGGGCGTTTTATGCATGCGTCGGATGCTACGACTTTGGAGTGGGACACGCGGTGCCGGATCACAGGCCAAACCAAGCGGATCGCATCGAGAATGCGGATCGCTATGTTTTCACGGACCAGGTCGGCTACCTGCTTCGGCGGGCCTATCAGCGACATCTCGCAATCTTTCAGGCGAATGCCGGCGATCCGCAGCTGACGGCAGTTCAATTTTCGACGTTGTGTGCGCTAAAGGACAGCGGCCCTCAGTCGCAAGGCGAACTCGTGAAGGCAACAAGCGTCGATCAGGGCACAATTCGCGGGATCATCGACAGGCTGAAGAATCGCGGCTTGATCGCGTTTTCGAAGGACGGCGCGGATGCGCGCAAGGTAATCGTCTCCATCACGGCCGCCGGTCTGCAATTGCTGGAAGCTGTCGTGCCTCATGCGAGAGATGTCACCGAACTGACCTTGAAGCCCCTCAATCCTGCCGAGCGTATGGCACTTCTCCACACGCTTCGCCTGCTCGGCGACGATACAGACCCGAACGACTGAAGTACGCCAGAGTGATTGCAGGTTTCAGCAAGTCAGGATGGCGGCCTTGATTGCGCTGAACGTCAACGGATTGGCAGTCCAGGTCTCCGTCGCACCGTCGACGCCGCTCCTCCTCGTGTTGCGAAACGACCTCGGCCTGAATGGCCCAAAATACGGTTGCGGCCTTGCTGAGTGCGGAGCCTGTGCGGTCCTCGTCGGTGATACCGCGGTTCGCTCGTGTACGGTGCCGGTCGGCGCGATCACCGGCCGGCCCGTCACCACATTGGAAGGGCTCGGAACGCCGCAGCACCCGCATCCCGTACAAGCCGCGTTTATCGCAAACAACGCCGCTCAGTGTGGTTACTGTATCAACGGCATGATTGTCGCCGCTGTGGCGTTGCTCAGAAGCAATTCCAGTCCCGATGAGACCGCCATTCGAACCGCCCTGCGTCACCATCTTTGCCGCTGCGGCACGCATCTCGAAATCCTTGCCGCCGTGCGCGAAGCGGCGCTCGCCACATCCAAGGTCGCGGTCGCGAACGTCGAAGAGGCGGCTTCATGACCGGTCCGCGTGATCGGTCTGTCGCGACCTATCTGAAAGGTCCCGATACGCTTTTGGTTCTGCGCCCAAATTCTTTGGCGGGCAGGGACGACGAACTGTTCCTTGCGCTCGACGCGGACGGCCGTGTCACCGCGTTCAACGGTCATGTCGATCTAGGCACCGGGATCCGCACCGCATTGGCCCAGATCGTGGCCGAGGAGTTGGACGTTCCATTCGAACGCGTCCGGATGGTGCTTGGATCGACCGCGGCCGCACCGGATCAGGGCGCGACGATTGCCAGCGAAACCATCCAGATCACCGCAAAGCCGCTGCGAGCTGCCGCTGCGACCGCCCGCGCCCATCTACTGCAACTGGCTGCCGCGCGGTTTGCCATGAAGGCGGAAGACCTGGTCATCGAGGACGGCGTGATCCGCGCGGCGAATTCGGAAGAAAACCGCTTCGTTACCTTTGGTCATCTCATCGCAGGCGGCAACACGCGCCTGTTCATCGATCAGCGCGCACCCGTAAAGCGGGCGGCGCAATACCGGATCGTCGGCCGTTCCCAGCCGCGAAGCGATATACCAGCCAAGGTCACCGGCAGGTTCACCTATGTCCACGACGTGCGACTGCCCGGCATGCTGCACGGCCGCGTCGTCAGGCCGCCTTATGCCGGTTTCGACTCCGGTATTCATGTCGGCTCCAGCCTGATTTCGGTGGATGAGAACTCGGTCGCAGATGCGCCGGGGGTGGTGGCGGTGGTGGTGATAGGCGACTTCGTCGGCGTGGTTGCGGCACGCGAGGAGCAGGCCATCGAGGCAATGCAGAGTCTCAAGGTGGAGTGGCGCAGCGCCCCCGATATGCCCGACCTCAATACGCCCGAGGCAGCCTTGCGCGGGAATCCATCGACAGCCCGAAAGCTGGCCGATCGAGGAAATGTTGAACGCGGCCTCGGCGCGACAGCCGAGCCGATGCAGCGCACTTATGTCTGGCCTTACCAGATGCATGGTTCGATCGGACCGTCCTGTGCGGTCGCCGACTGGCGCGACGACGGCCTGACCGTCTGGTCGGGCACGCAGAACCCATTTCCGATGCGCACCGACCTGGCAAAACTTCTCGACATATCGGAAGAGCGGATCGTCGTCGAACGGCTGGAAGCCGCTGGATGCTATGGACGCAACTGCGCTGACGACGTAACTGCTGACGCCGCTCTAATGTCCAGGGCAGTCGGGCGGCCGGTGCGCGTCCAACTTACCCGCGAGCAGGAACACGCGTGGGAGCCAAAGGGTGCCGCGCAGATCATCGACGTGCGCGGCGGCCTGGACGAGGAGGGTGGTGCGGCTGCCTATGACTTCGAAACCCGCTATCCGTCCAATCTGGCACCAACCCTTCCGCTGATCCTGACCGGAAAGGTCTCGCCGGTCCCCGAAGTCGCGCTGATGGGAGATCGCACAGCTGTTCCTCCCTACGCATTCGGCAATCTGCGTGTCACTGTCCACGATATGCCGCCGCTGGCTCGCGCCTCGTGGTTTCGTGGCGTTTCGGCGCTCCCAAACAGCTTTGCGCATGAATCCTTCATCGACGAGTTGGCTACGGCGGCTCAAGTCGATCCCGTGGAATACCGCCTGCGCTATCTCACCGATCCGCGCGCGATCGATCTGGTCCGAGCCGTGGCCGAGCGCTCCGGATGGAAGCCCCACATCAAGCCGGGCACGCATGGCCACGAGGGCGACATTGTGTACGGGCGCGGCTTTGCTTATGCTGTCTATGTCCATGGTCCTTTCCCCGGGAAGGCGGCGGCTTGGGCAGCTTGGGTCGCCGACGTGGCGGTGAACAAGGTGACGGGCGAGATCGCCGTGACCAAAGTGGTCTGCGGGCAGGACACAGGCGCGGTCATCAACCCTGACGGCGTGCGTCACCAGATCCATGGCAACGTCATCCAGTCGACCAGCCGGGTTCTCAAGGAAGATGTGAACTTCTCATCCAGCGCTGTCACCAGCCTGGAATGGGGCGCCTATCCGATCATCGGCTTTCCCGAGGTGCCGGACATCGACGTGCTGATGATCCCGCGCCCCGACGAGCCGCCCTTGGGCGCCGGCGAGTCCGCATCGGTGCCGAGTGCCGCCGCCATTGCCAACGCGGTTTTCGACGCCACAGGCGTGCGCTTTCGCGAGCTGCCGCTGACGCCGGAACGCGTGCGCGCTGCCTTGAATCCGCTGCCGACCCCGCCGCCATCGAACGAAAACAGGCGAACGGCCAAGCGTTCGAGCCTGAGGTTCGCCTGGCCACTCGCCGGCGCCCTTTCCGGCGCCGTCGCCCTCGGCGCGGGGATTTTTCCATTCAATGCGGCCATAGCCCCGGTGGCGCGTCCGCTGCCCGACGTCTTTTCGCCTGCGACGATCGAGCGTGGCCGACTGGCGGCTGCGGTGGGCGCCTGCAACGTCTGCCATGTCGGCGCCGGCGGCAGGCCGTTCGCGGGGGGGAGGGCTCTCGAAACCCCTTTCGGTATCGTCTACGCCACCAACATCACCCCGGATGAAGCGGCCGGCATTGGCAGTTGGTCCTATCCGGCTTTCGCCCGGGCGATGCGCCAGGGCGTCGCCCGCGACGGACATCACCTCTATCCGGCACATCCTTACACATCCTTTGCCAAAACAAGCGAAGCCGATCTCGAGGCGCTCTATGCCTATCTGATGGCCCAGCCGGCGACAGCGGCGAAAGCACCGCAAACACAGCTGCGTTTTCCCTTTGGCATGCGGCCATTAATGGCCGGGTGGAACGCGCTTTTCCTATCGTCGTCGCCGGCACCGGCTGATCCCACCCACGATACCGCGTGGAACCGGGGCGCGGAACTGGTGGAAGGGCTTGGCCACTGCAGCGCCTGCCATTCGCCGCGCAATGCCATCGGCGGAGAGATCAAGGGGTCAATGCATCTTGCTGGTGGCGCCGCAGACGGCTGGTACGCGCATGCGCTTACGGCGAAATCCTTTTCGCCCGTAACCTGGAACGAAAGGGCTTTCTACGATTATCTGCGGACCGGGCATTCCGCCGCGCACGGAGCGGCGGGAGGGCCGATGGCTCATGTGATCGATTCGATGGCACCGCTTCCGGATGCGGACATCAGAGCGATGGCGGTCTACCTCGCGAGCTTCAACGTTGGCGGTCAAACGTCCGCGACTGGCGCGTCGGTCCAGAGCATCATCGCCGCCGCAAATCTGGCCGCACCGGACGCGGCAGTGGCTTTTCCTCGGGGTGCGCGCCTGTTTGCCGGCGCTTGCGAGACTTGTCACTCGGAAACGTCGCCCATCACGTCGCTTGCCCTTAACACCAATCTGCATGCCGACGCGCCGGACAATCTGCTCCATGCCGTCCTGGAAGGCGTGTTCGCGCCGGCAGCCTCGCCGCTCAGGACAGACGCGGGTGATTTCGGCGTCATGGCGATGCCGGCCTTCGGCGGCGTGCTGCATAATGCCGATCTGGTTGACCTCGTGGGCTATCTAAGGGCGCGTTTCGCACCCGGCAAACCCGACTGGCAAGCCATCCCGGACTCACTCGCCGCCCTCCGATCCGCTCATCATTGAACCAACGGAAATATCACATGCCCAAACACCAACGTTCCCGCCGAAACGGCCGGGGGAGATGGTGTTCCCACCGCTCGGGGCACGCATCACGCCTGTCCCGTTCTCGTCAGTCGCGCAAGACGACAACCATCCGGCCGCCTGCCGAAACTCGCTTTGGACGCCACAGCCTTCGTGGCCCGGTCATCGATTTCGAGACGGCTCAGGTTCTGCTGTGTAACAAGCGATCCTGGCTGCATCAAAGGCAGATGGTGCTGTCTTGGCAGCCTGAAGAAGGTCAGGGTCTGTTCGATGGCATCCTCGGCCCAGCCTGTCAGGCGCGGATAGCGAGGCGACCATTTGGCGAGCCAGGCGGCGAGATCGGCCCGCACGATCGGCACGTCGCGATAGGCTTGCATGGCGCGCTCCTCGACGGTCGCCCGGATCGTCGGCGCCAGGAGGTCGAAGCCGTAGGAAAGGCCGCCGCCCATCACGATCAGGTCGGGCGAATAGAGATGCAAGAGGTTGGTGAAGCCGATGCGGAGCCACTTGGCTTCGGCCTCGACCAGTTGGCGAGCCGCCGCATCACCCGTCCGCGCGGCCTCCACGACATGCCGCGCCGAGACATCGCCATTGTTCGAAAGGCGCCTGGGCAGCGAGACGTCGCTTGGCGCGGCATGTCGTGTCGCCCGCCGTCCAAGCGCGGTGCCGGAGGCGACCGCCTCGGATTGATAGATGCTCTCGAAATGGCGCCGCCGGATCATCCTCAATAACCCGTGAGATCAACCGCAGGACTACTCGGCAGCCAAAGGCAGCGGCCGTTCACGCCTGTGCTTTATCGTCAGCCAAAGATCCTCGTTCTCGATGACGCAGGCAGTCAGCGCGGCGCCGCTTCGTGTTGTCTCGCACCACGCAATCATCTGCATATCGCTCATCGCCCCCGGGTGGCCATGGACAGCGATTCGTTGACGCCGTACGAGCGGACGTCGATGTCGGTGATGCCGAAATCCTTCAAGCGCGCGGAATGTTTCTCTGTATACGTTTGCGCGCGCTCGACGCTGTCGAACAGATAGACTCCGCCCGCGACACCTCGATCAGCCGCCTCGGTCCACACCTTCCAGATCAGCCCGGGCTCCTGGGCGATATCCAAGGCCAATCCATTTAGCGCATGAGCCATCTCTTTGCCCCATGGCCCGCGGAACCCGAATTCAAACACCAGAAGCGTCGTCATGGTTCGCCCTTTTCAATAAATTGAAATTTCGCGTCCGCCAGTTCGGGCGGGTGCCGACAGCAGATCGACCATTGTTTTAAGCGCATTCGTTGGATGCTTGCGCCCCACGAAGCCTACCTCCACGAGGCAGTCGGCTCAAAACCACCGATCACCCGCTCGGCCGTCCAGAGCTAGTCTGCCGAGATCGCCACGATCGCTTCCACCTCGAAAAGCATGCCGTCGAGGGCCAAGCGCGGAACCGGGATCAGCGTCGCCGTCGGCATCATGCCAGGACCATAGGCACGTGCGAACTCCTCGCCGAGAATGTGAAGCTTCTTCTCATCGTGATCGACGACCAGCATCGTTTGTTTGACGACGCTCTGCAGATTGGCGTCGACTGCGGCCGCAGCGACCGCAAGATTCTCGAGAGCTTGCCGTACCTGAAGACGAAAGTCAGGTGAAAGTGACCCGTCCGGCGTTTCACCGCCTTGCCCAGCTATGAATGCAATGCGGGCTTCCGTGCCGAGCCGGGCAACATGCGAATAGCCGTAAGCCGACGGGTCATAGAGGCCGGCAGGATTGATGAACTCGAATGCTCGAGTCTGCGCCGTTTTTGCATTAGCCAATGGTTTCTCTCTCTTCTGCTGGGTTTGTGGTCGATTCAGTCGCAGCCGCTACGCAATCGATAGGTGACCCGTCGAACTGCTGCAGTATTGCGCTACAGCTCGACGAAAGTCCTCGCGTAGTTACATCGCAGCAGACCGACCGGAGTCTGGCCGTGGTTGATATTTCGAAACTGCCTCATCTACGCATAGCGAGAAGAAGCCCTTGCCGAAAGCTTTGACTTCTTCCGCAAGCTCCGGCCCGGCCAATTCTGCCGTGCCGACGCCGAAGACTGCCTTAGGGTGGTATTCGACGTTGAGTTCCTGCAACTTGGCGGCATGTTCACCCCGAAGGTGAGACAAAACGAGGAGAGCTGCCTCAAAACCACCAGTCGCAGGACCCGCGGTGAACAGCTTGCCGTCTTCAACCACTGAACCGCCCTCGACAACGTCGCAGCCGAACTCAGCGAGGCGATCGATACATTGAAAGTTGGTTGTTGCGCGCCTGCCTTGCAACAAACCAGCGGCGCCAAATAGCAGGGCGCCAGCGCAAATCCCGATAAAGTAGGGATCATGCTTGGCCTGCTCTTGAACGAAGGCAATGGTTTGCGGATCTGAATATACCTGCGGCGCCATGGCTCCCGCCACAAGAACGTCCAACAGCGGGCACTCTGCATATGTCGTGGTTGCGGCCAGCGGAAGGTCGCCCCATGCACGGATCAACTCCTTGGTCTTTCCCACGTGGTAAAGCTCAACGCCCGATGAGAATCCCAAAACCGATTGGACCCCAACCACGTCCATCAACAAAACCCCAGGCTCAATAAGCACGCCCACCTTGATGGGGCGATCTGCAATCTCGTTCACTTTGGACTCCACTCCTCAAACATCCTTTTGCAGTCCGCAGCTTAGTGACATGCCGTTTGGCGTAAACGACAATAAATTGACGATTTCCGCCAAAATCGGTACTGATCAACCAAGCGTCCCATGTCGCTTATGGGGAGGCCATCGCGGAACAAAGGTCCACTCATGCCACCAACGAAGTCGTTGCAACTCATTGCTTTCTCCAGGATGAGTTTTCTGGATATTTCCGGGCCGCTCGATGTGTTCCTCACCGCAAACCTCGTCGTCGATGGGCCTCATCAGCCTTATGATGTCTCTGTCGTCTCGCCTGCTGGTCCTGTGGACATGCCCGCCGGCATTTCCATTCATACCGACGCCTTAAGCGAGGATACTGCGCCGCCGCACACACTGATTGTGCCGGGTGGACCGGGCATTCATGCCTTTTGCGAGGGTGAAGGGTTCAAGTCGATTTTCGAGGTGCATGCCAAAAAGGCGAGCAGGCTCGCGTCAGTATGCACCGGAGCCTTTGCATTGGCTGCTGCTGGGCTGCTTGATGGGCGCCGGGCAACGACACACTGGCAGTCCTATGACGACCTTGAGCGCCGTTTTCCCAAGGTGATCGTCAAACGTGGCCCCATCTTTGTCAATGACGGTCATATCTGGACATCGGCCGGCGTGACCGCGGGAATAGACCTCGCGCTTGCAATGGTCGAACAGGATCTTGGACAGGCTGTGGCGCTCGAAATTGCCCGCAACCTTGTAATGTTTTTGAAGCGACCGGGCGACCAGGCGCAATTCAGTGTTCCCCTCACATTGCAATCCGAGAGCGGTCGTTTTTCCGACCTTCATGCCTGGATGAGTGCCAATCTTGCTGAAGACTTGTCGATCCCTGTGCTCGCAACGCGTATGAACATGAGCGAGCGCAGTTTCCTGCGGCATTATCGCAGTCATACGAGACGCACACCAAGTAAGGTGGTTGAAGCGCTGCGCCTGGAGGCGGCGCGCCATTTGCTCCTCAATACCGATTATCCCATGAAAGATATCGCCGCCCGATGCGGTTTTGGGAATGAGGCAACTTTCTTGCGGCGGTTTGGTAAATCTTTTGGCACCAGCCCCGGCCAGCATCGCGCAAATTTTGGATCCCAGGTACGAGATTAAGCGACAGACACCTCGCTGAGGGATACCCGGGGATGGCTCTCAAGAAGTGCGTGGCTTATTTTGAACGCTTGGTAGTTCAATATTCAGCGACTGATAGAAGCGACGCCCGCAAGTCAAGAAAAGCAGGGACCTGCGGGCGACGAGATCCTATCGGGCCAGCATATCGGCTAGCCAGTCCTTGATACTACGTGGGGTGAGCCCAAGCAGGCGCTGGGCGCTGGTGTCTTCGGAAATCACATTGTCTGGAACCTGCGAAAGTGCCTGGTAGAAGCCAACTACATTGGCGGCGGCGGGGCCGAACATCGGCTCGATCAGCTTGCCGAACGCTTCCGGCGTCAATGCGTCGAAGCTGATGGTGCCGCCGAATTGCGCCGAGAATCCCGCAGCGAGATCCGCGCCCTTGAGACCGGGAAGTTGGCCTACGCCAACGACACCGGTCACTGAAGTGTCGGTGAGGAGCCGTTCGGCGACCTCGGCCACGTCTAGATGCGAACTCCATGAGACCGGAAAGTCGGCGCGCAGTGGGTAGCGCAGTACGCCCTCGGCCTTCACCGGTTCGAAGACCGTCGGCAGCAGCAGGTTTTCCAGATAGAGCCGTGGCGCGACTACAGCATGGGAGACGCCGGTTTCCTCGACACCGCGCAAGAGGATCGCGATGGCGCTGCGCGGACCGCCGCAACCGCCTTCTTGCCCGAGGCGAGCAGGCGCGCGTAGAGCGGGCCGCCTTGGGCCCCGGTCGCGCCGTGGATAACGTGAAACATTCGATACTCCCTTCATTGATGTAGCCATTGGCTAATCGTTGGTGCAATATCTGCATCGGTTACGTCAAATGCACTAATGGAACGAATTGGCATGAGTGATATCAACGTTCCTGGGTGCGGCGTTGATCGCTTCCTGCTGCTCCTCGACGGTCCCTGGGCGACGCTGATCGTGCGCGAACTGCTGAACGGGCCGCGCCGCTTCACAGAATTGCGGAAGGCCCTGCCGGGCATCAGCGCGCACACGCTAAGCCATCGCCTGCGCCGCTTCGAGGAGCATTGGCTGGTGACGCGCACGGCTTTCGCCGAGACTCCGCCGCGGGTAGTCTATGAACTGACCCCTTTGGGCATGTCCCTTAGGGATGTCCTCTACGCGATGAACGACTGGGGTAATGCGCTCCCCGAAACGGTGCAGGTGCAAATCGCGACGTCCCGGTCAGCCAACTCTGTGGTCAGCGACCGAACGCAGACCGTCGATCCACAGGGCAAGCAACGTGCAAGTTGCCCCGGAAAGCAGGTAGGCATCGGCGGCGATTAGGCCGGAATTGCCCCGCAACAACAGCGCAGCGAGTGGCGCGAAACAGGCGCCGAACATCCACGCCAGATCCAAATTAATTGCCGGGCCCTTATAGCGATCCAGCTTTGAATGGCTCGATGCGATTATGCTGGACGACTGCTCCCATCAAGGCCCGAGACGCAACAAGTCGTGCGCGCGATGCTATCGCCGAGCGCATGGCGGCCACGTTAATTTCGGCTTCTGAAGAGCGATCGCAGCGTGCTGAGGCGACCGCGGGTCACCTGGAGAGCCGATGAGACAGCCATCCGCCTTTGATCTCGACACGATAGCGCTGATTGTCTTTTCGGCAAATGGCGCGAGGGGCAGGTTGGCCTGGGGGCGTAGCATATGAGTCTGGCGGAGCTCGAAAGCCTGGTCAAGCGCCAGAATGCCTTCATAGACTTCCCGAACCGGCCGTGGATGCCCGAGACGACGTCGCCGAGGGGGCATGTCTATGACGTTGTGATCGTCGGAGCCGGGCAGAGCGGGCTTGCGGCTGCCTATGGGCTCATGCGCGAACAGGTGACGAATATCATCGTGCTTGATGCGGCTCGCGAGGGGGAGGAGGGTCCGTGGACGACTTTCGCACGGATGATCACCCTGCGAACCCCGAAGATGCTGAGTGGGCTGGACTTCGGCAATCCGTCGCTGTCGCCACGCGCCTGGTTTGAAGCGCAGTGGGGCAGGTCAGCCTGGGACGGGCTCACAAAGATTCCGCGCGGTATGTGGCAGGATTATCTGATCTGGTACCGGCGCGTGCTGGGCATACCGGTGCGCAACGAAAGTCGCATAATCGACATCGCGCCCGCGCCTGCGGCGCTGCTCTCTCTGCGGGCCGCTGACGGCAACGAATACCTGGCACGCAAGCTCATCCTTTGTACTGGCCTCGACGGCAGCGGCCGATGGGAAGTTCCATCGGTGGTGAGCGAAGCGCTGCCGCGTGACCGCTACGCCCACACTGCTGATGCAATCGATTTCGGCGCTCTTGCCAGGCGCCGTCTCGGGGTCTTGGGAAACGGGGCGTCGGCATTCGACAATGCGGCGATGGCGCTTGAGGAGGGGGCTGCACAGGTATCGCTCTGCCTTCGCAAGGAGGCCTTTCCACGCGTCAATGTCCATAAATGGATGGAGACCCCAGGTTTTCTCGGTCACTTCGCGTCGCTTCCCGACCTGGCTCGCTGGCGCTTCCTGCGTCAGGTCACTTCGGTGAGCCAGCCGCCACCACAGGACACGTTCTGGCGCTGCAAGCGCCATGCGAACTTCTCGCTCCACACCGGCGCAGCCTGGACTGCTGTGGCTTTGGATGGTGATGAGATCGTCGTCGATACCCCCAAAGGGCGGATGCACTTCGATTTCCTGATCGTTGGCACCGGAATATCCCATGCGTTGCGACTACGTCCTGAGCTTGCCGGCATTGCCAGTGACATCGCCACCTGGAACGACGTCTTCACGCCGCCGGCGGACGAGGCGGACACCCACCTGGGGCAGGCGCCTTATCTGGGCGCGGGCTTTGAGTTTCAGGAACGCAGGCCCGGAGCGGCACCTTATCTGCGTCGCATTCATAATTTCAGCTATGGCGCGACCCTCAGCATGGGGTTGTCGGCGGCCTCCATCAGCGGCATGCGTTACGGCATTCCGCGCTTGGTGCGGGGCGTCGTCGGAGATTTGTTCAGGGAAGATCAGGACAGGCATTTCGCGTCTCTGCTCGCTTACAGCGACGAGGAGATCTCGACGCTGGAATTGCCAGACGACCCATCGCTCATTCCCGGTCCGCCGATAGCGGCCACCCGGGATACGACCGAGGTGTTGGTTTGATCCTGACGGCGAAGACGGCGGATATGACCGCCTTCGCCTTGGACGGTTCCAGAATCCTGCGCTCCACGCGCTCAAGCATTTCAGAGACTTTCTCCGAAAGGAAATCCATGTATCCCGCGCCATTCAATTTCATCAGGGTGGGGAGCTTCTCGGAAGCTTCCGCGGTTCTGGCGGCCGACCCGAACGCCAAGGCGATCGCTGGTGGGCAAACCCTGATCCCAATGATGAAGCTGCGTCTGCTGAAGCCGGCTCTGCTCGTTGACCTGCGCGGAATTTCCGGCGCGCGCGACATCGCACTCGGCGACGACGCCATCGAGATCGGTGCCTTGGCGACCCATGTGGACATTGCAGGCTCGGACATCGCTGAACGCTTCAGCATTCTGCGCGACTGCGGACAGGGCATCGCCGACACGCAGGTTCGCAACATGGGCACGATCGGCGGATCACTGGCCGAGGCTGATCCGTGCAGCTGCTGGCCGGCGCTGCTGGTTGCGCTCGATGCACAGGTTTTGTGCGAAGGCCCCGACAGCCGGCGTGTCCAAGGCGTGCGCGAACTGCTGGAAGACGCTTACACACCTGCCCTGGAGCCCGGCGAACTGATCACCCGCGTCGCCATAGCCCGCCAGGCGCTGGAGGGCTACGGCACATTCGTCGCCTTCAAGCGTTGCGCGCCGGCCTATCCGACGGCCAGCTGTGCCATGCAGATCGCCTATGATGGCGATCGGATCGCTAGCCTGCGCATGGGCTTCGGTTGCCTCGACCTGACCGCGCTCGCCTTCGACGAGGGAAGCGACATTGCCGCCGGCAGACAGGCCACCGAAAACCTGGTCGAAGATGTAGCCGAAGCCGCATCGATATTCGTCGAGCCCTTCGCCGACGCAAAGGGTACGGCGGAATACAAGCGGGAACTCGCGCGCGGCCTGGTTAAACGCGCATTTGGCATCATCGAGGCCCGCCGTCTCGGGCGCCCGGCTGTGGAGACGCATCAATATTATGGCTGAGTATCCGACCATGCGTGTGGCCCTGAAGCTGAACGGCCACCAACTGCAATTCGAAGTCGAGCCGCGGACCCTCCTGGTGGAGCTAATCCGCGAGAACGCCGGCCTGACCGGTACGCATGTGGGCTGCGATACCAGCTATTGCGGCGCCTGTACGGTGGTCGTCGACGGCCGCTCGGCCAAGTCCTGCACGGTGCTCGCGCTGCAGGCCGATGGCGCCGAAGTCACCACGGTTGAGGGGCTGGAAACGCCTGACGGCCTGCATGTCCTGCAGCAATCCTTTGCAGAAAATCATGCGTTGCAGTGCGGCTTCTGCACGCCCGGCTTCCTGATGTCGGCGCTGGCGCTGCTCAGCGTCAATGCCGATCCCGACGAGGCCGCCATCCGCAAAGCCTTTAGCGGCAATACCTGCCGCTGCACCGGCTATCTCCCGATCATCGCGGCGGTCAAGGCAGCCGCCGTCAAGCTCAAGGAAACCGTACAATGAAAGTTGACATGGACGGCAATTTCGAGGTGACGGCGTCGCCTGCGGAAACATTCGTCTTCATCACCGAGCCGCGGACTTTTGCTCCGATCCTTCCCTATTTCAAGGAACTGCATTCGGTAGAAGGCGACGGCTTCGGGGTACTCCTCGAAGTGGGCGTCCCACAGATCCGGGGGCAAGCCGATGTCGCGGCGCGCCGTATCGAGTCAGTGCCAAACGAACGCGTGGTCTACACAATCAATGGTCGCCATGCGCTGGGCATGATCGATGCGCGCATGACCTTCGTCATCGAGCCAATCGAGGCTGGCTCGCGCGTGAGCTGGACCAGCGAAGGCACCGTCAGCGGTACACTCGCTTCCCTGGCACAGGGCATCCTGCTGCCGCTGGCGCGACGTCAGGTCAAATCACTTGTCGTGGCGGTGCAGAAGGAGCTCGGCGTCGTGCAGCCCGAGCCGGCTGCCTCGGCTGGCCTGATGAAGCGCTCGGTCTCCTCGATGAAAGGGCTGTTCGGCGCCGCAAGGGCGAAAAGCCCGAACGAGGATCTGTCATCATGAGCGACGACAAGCCCATCGTGCGGCGCGAGGACGGTCGCTTGATCCGCGGGCGTGGCCGTTTCGTCGACGACGAAGGATCACGCGCACTTCATTGCAAGCTGGTGCGCTCTCCCTATGCGCATGCGCGTATATTGGGCATGGACACAAGCCGGGCCGAGTCGCTGCCGGGGGTGGTCTGCGTCCTAACCGGCGCGGAAGTACGCGAGCTGACCAACCGCTTCCCACAGATGGCACCAGAGCCGACCAGCCGCATCAGCGACTATTGCATGGCAACCGAACGGGTGCGCTTTCAAGGGGAGCCCGTTGCAGCTGTCGTGGCGACAAGCGCCGCCATCGCCAGTGACGGCGTTGAACTCGTGCGCGTCGACTACGACCCCTTGCCGGTCGTCGTTGATGCAGTTGCCTCGCTGGGGGTCGATGCGCCAATCCTTCACGATGAATCCGGGACCAATCAAACCTGGGGCTCGCTGTTCGACTGGGGAGACGTGGACGGCGCCTTTGACAGCGCCGGTGTCGTCGTCGAGATCGACCGGCTGAAGTTCCACCGTTTCTCGAGCACGCCGCTGGAGGGATTTGCCGGTCTCGTCACCTGGGAGCCGACCGGGCGGGTGGACATGCTGTGCAACCTAATCCAGCCGGGCGTGGCGATGAAGTTTATCGCACCCGCGCTGCGAATCTCGCCCGAGCAGCTACGCATACGCACGCAAGACATCGGCGGCGGCTTCGGCATCAAGCAGAACCTCTATCCTTATCTGATGATCGCGGCGCTGTGCTCGCGCAAGGTGGGTTATCGCCCAGTGAAGTGGATCGAGGAGCGACGCGAGCATCTACAAGGCAGCGCACATGGCAACGAGCGCACCTTCCTGGACATCCGTGTTGCGCTCACGGCCGATGGCGAGATCACCGCTGTGGACGCTCGGCATGTCGACGATTGCGGCGCCTATCCACGCTACGAGCCACTCGGCGCGGTCATCTGGAGCCAGGTCGCCCCGGCCTCCTACCGATTGCAGAATCTGCGTATCGATTTCCGTCAGGCAATGACCAACAAATGCCCCGTGGGACCCAACCGCGGCTTTTCGCGAATGCAGAATGTCTGGTTCCTCGAGCGGGTGATCGACATCTGCGCCCATGAGATGGGCATCGCACCCGATGTCATGCGCAAGCGCAACTATGTCCCCGAAATGCCATGGACCACGCCCAACGGCTGCGTCTACGATTCCGGGGACTACGGCGCCATGCTGGACATGGCGAAGGATCTGATCGGCTGGGACGATTGGATCACAAAGCGCGACGCCTGGCGCGCCGAGGGCCGGATCGTCGGAATCGGGATCGGCACGGCACTGGATTCCGGCACCAACAATTTTGGCCAGTCGCGCATCGTCAATCCGAACTCGCCGCTCTCCGGCAACTCGGAGGTGGCCAATGTGCGCCTGGGCGTGGACGGCACAGTCACCGTCTCCGTCGGCTCGGTGCCGCAGGGGCAGAGCCACGAAACGATCGCCGCGCAGGTTGTCGGTCAGGAGTTGGGCATATCCTCCGATCTGGTCCTGGTCGCCATCGGCTTCGATTCAGAGCGCATGTCGCACAACAACCATTCGGGTACCTATGCCTCGCAATTCGCAGTGACGAGCCTCGGCGCCATCCATGGCGCCGTGGAGAAGTTGAGGCAGGAACTGCTGCGAGTCGGCAGCTATTTCCTGGGCCAGCCTGCCGAAACGCTGAGGGTAGGGACCTTCGAAGGCGTCGCCTCGGTGGCAGCGCCCGATGGGCAGTCGGTTTCGCTGGCGCGGATCTCGAACCTCGTCAACGCCCAGAGCGCCGAGCTCCCACCTGAGCTTATGGATGTCTCGCTGAATTGCCGCCATGTCTATCGCGCGCCATTCCAGGTGCCGGACATCGAGAAGAAGTTTGGCAACCTGACCCTCACCTACGCTGCGCAGGTGCATGTCGCCGTGATCGAGCTGGATCCGCTCACCTATAACATTCATGTCCACGACTATTCGATCGTTGACGACTGCGGCAAGGTCATCAACCATCAGATCGTCAAGGGCCAGGTGGTCGGCGCAGCCGCTCATGGCTTCGGCGCCGCTCTGATGGAGTGCTTGAAATATGACGAGGCCGGCAACCTTCTGACCAGCACCTTCAGCGATTACTGCCCCCTGACGATCATGAACATGCCCAACCTGCACTACGGCAACCGTGAATCGCCGTCGCCCTTCACCTATAACGGCGCCAAAGGCATGGGCGAAGGCGGTGGCGGTCCGATCTTCGCGATCTCGTCTGCTCTGCAGGATGCTGTGGCGACCACCGGGATGCGGCTCGACCAGTCGCATTACTCGCCCAGCGATATCCACGCGTTGCTCTCAGGCATTGCCGAAAGACGGGGTGCCAAGGTGTCAATGACGGTGCGAACGCCATCACGCGAGCCGTTGCCGGCGTGAAGGAGGGCGACTACGTTGGCCGATGTTCGGCCGTGCGAACGGAACCTAGATGACGCCATCGGGCACCTACCGCGATTTTCCGGCCGAAAGGCTGAGATATCTCTACGAATCCGTGCGCCTCGGCACGATGCGGGCGGCAAGCGATTTCCTCGACATGGCGCCGTCCTCCATCAGCCGGCAGATCACCGCGCTGGAGAAGGAAATTGGCATCGAACTGATCGAGAAGAACCGGCATCGCGTGCTCCTGACCCCAGCCGGCGAGCGCCTGATCGAATATTACCGCGACCGCCTCGCCCAGCAGGAAGCCTTGGTCACAGACCTCGACGACCTCAAGGGACTGCGCACCGGTCATTTGAGGATTGCCGTAGGCACCGGGTTGATGCGTGTCGTTATCGCGCGAGCGGTGGCTGAGTACACAGCAAGGCTGCCCGGCGTTCGCATCGATGTCGTCTCGGCCCCCTCGCGCGCCGTGATATCGATGGTCCGCGACGACATGGCGCATTTCGGCGTGGTCATGGATGCACCGACCGATCCGCGCGTCTGGTCGCGGTCGAGTTTCCCCGAGCCAAACTATCTGATTGTCGCGCCGCACCATTCGCTGGCGTCGGCGTCCGAAGTCGACATTCGCGATCTCGTCAATCAGCCCCTGATCCTGCCTGAAGGCGGGTTCCGCATTCGCGATGTGCTGTCCGAATTCGAGGCTACTCATGGCTTGTTTCTGGATACGCGGATCACCGCATCATCCGTCCAGTTCATAGCAGATGTGACCTCGGCGAGCACGGTCGCAACCATCATGCCACTGGGCTGCGTTTCCGATTATGTGGAGGCGGGCCGACTGCTTGCGCTGCCGATCTCGAATCCGGAATTGAACACTGGACGAGTGAACATCGTCACACGCGTCGGTCGCCGCCTATCATGGGGGCGGAACAAGAACCGTTCCCGCAGACACGCTAAGGTCGAACGAAGCGCGAACACGCGCATAGATCTGTAGATGAAGCCACTGGGCTGGTTGAAAGCCTCCGGCCGATGACGAACCAATTCCCTTGGAATTTAGTGTGCCGAGGGAGAAGGCGAGTGGGTAGAAGACGGCTTGTCAGTTCAAAGGAAGCGGCGATACTTCTGGGCATAGCGACGGACGAGGATAGTCTGATCCGTCACTTTACACTGGACCCGTCAGATAGATTGGAATGCGAACTCCGCCGGCGACCGCAGAACAAGCTGGGCTTCGCCGTTCAACTCTGCACGATGCGACAAACGGGGCGGCTCTTGTGGGATAACGAGCAGCCACCCGCGGCTGTGATCGACTATCTTGCGGATCAGCTTGGTATCGACGCGCGCCTCTACGCCTTCTATGCGCATCGAGTACAGACGCGCTTCGATCACAGCCGATCGTTGATGGCTTACCTCGGTCTCCGGACTGCATCTAGAGACGATCGCCGCGCCGCCCTTGTGGCTGCAATCGATGCGGCGACCAATGGCGATCACGGGTTGCCGATCGCGACGGCAGTCATTGCCGAGTTCCGGAAACGAAACGCACTCCTGCCCTCGCTGCATTCCATCGAGAAGATCGGCCTCGGCGGTCGCGCGATAGCTCGCCGACGGGCTGAGAAAGAACTCGTCGAAGGTATCCCGCCCGATCGGCTTACATTTTTGGACAGGCTGTTGGAGGTGGACCCGGCCCTCGGCCAGACGCGCTTTCATTGGCTGAGATCGGCGCCGGATGCGCCTGGTGCTTCGAACCTGATTGGGCTGACCGAACGGATCGCATTTTTGCGCACGCTGGAGATCGATCCGAAATTGCAGATGCGCATATCCTCCGGACGGTGGGATCAGATGATCCGTGAGAGCAACGCCACACCGGCATGGCTGGCCAACGACTTCAATACCAGCCGTCGACACGCCCTGATCGTGGCGCAGATTATCAAGCTCGGCCAGAAGCTCACGGACGATGCAGTGTCGATGTTCAACAAGCTGATAGGTCGGCTGTTCTCGCAAGCCAATAACCGCAAGAAGCAGCGGCACATGGACTGCAGGCCGGATACCGCCAAGGCGCTGCGCATGTTCCTCCAAACCATCACTGCTCTCCAATCCGCGAACGACTATGGCCGGAACGCATTGGAGGTTCTCGATCAGGAAGTCGGGTGGCACCGCCTGCTCCGAATCAAGCCTGAGCTTGAGTCGATGGTCGATGACAATGAGGCGTCACCGTTGACCTTGGCGGCAGAGCAATATGCGACCGTCAACAAATATGCCGGTGCGTTCCTACAGGCGTTCACGTTCCGCTCAGCGCGCCGCCACGATCCGCTTCTTGCGGCAATTTCGGTCCTGAAAGGCCTCTATGCCGAGAAGCGTCGGACACTTCCGGATCGCGTTCCCGTCACTCACCTAAGCCAGTCCGATCGAAAGCTCATCTTCGGCCAGGACAAACCTGATCGTCGTCTCTATGAAATTGCGACGCTCGCGGCTTTGCGGGACCGGCTTAGATCTGCGGACATTTGGGTCGATGGCAGCCGATCCTTCCGGCCGATCGACGAGCATCTGATGCCGCGGTCAACATTCACGTCCATGAAGGAGGAGGACCGTCTTGGACTGGGCGTCCAAGGTGACGGCGCGCAGTGGCTTGCCGAAGCGCGTCACATGCTCGACTTCAACCTGAAGCGTCTGGCGCATAGAGCGCGGTCCGGAAAGCTCGAAGGTGTTCGTCTTGAAAATGGAACGTTGATCGTCACGCCGATCGTCGGTGAGGTGCCTGCCGCAGCCGAAGAATTGAATGCCGAGATCAGCGAGTTGTATCCGTTGGTCGAAGTTCCCGACCTGCTGAGGGAAGTGCATGAATGGACCGGCTTTGCGGATTTCTTCACGCATGTTCGCACCGGCGACGTCCCAAGAAATGTCTCGGCCATGCTGGCCGGCGTGCTGGCCGATGCGACCAACCTCGGTCCGAAGCGAATGGCGAGCGCGTCCAAGGGCATCAGCGCGCACCAGATCGGCTGGATGCGCACCTTCCACGCGCGGTCCGAGACCTATCGGGCGGCGCAAGCATGTATCACCGATGCACACACCCGACATCCGCATTCTCGACTGTGGGGCAACGGAACAACATCATCGTCCGATGGCCAATTCTTCCGCGCGAGCGACCGTGCCGCAAAGCGCGGTGACGTCAATCTGCACTATGGCAGCGAACCCGGATCGAAATTTTACAGCCATCTTTCCGATCAGTATGGCTACTTCAGCATTCTGCCCATCAGTCCGACCGAAAGCGAGGCCGCCTATGTGCTCGATGGGCTATTCGACCAGGACACAATCCTCGACATCCAAGAGCACTTCACGGACACCGGCGGCGCGAGCGATCACGTCTTTGGGCTATTCGCTCTGATCGGCAAACGCTTCGCACCGCGACTGCGCAATCTTAAAGACCGGAAATTCCACACATTCGAGAAAGGCGATGCATACCCGGCGCTGTCGAACCATATCGGGGCACCGATCAACACCACCCTGATTCTCGACCATTGGGACGATCTGCTCCATCTGGCGGCGTCGATCACGACGCGATCCGTGGTGCCGTCTACGATCCTGAAGAAGCTGTCCGCATCTCCGAAGGAAAGCCAACTCGCCAGAGCTCTACGCGAACTCGGTCGGATCGAGCGATCGCTCTTCATGATCGAATGGTACTCAAGCCCGGCACTGCGGCGAAGGTGCCAAGCTGGCCTCAACAAGGGCGAGGCCGCGCATAAGCTGAAGCGCGCCGTCTTTTTCCACGAGCGTGGTGAAATCCGTGACCGATCATTCGAAAGCCAGGCGTTCCGCGCCTCCGGCCTCAACCTCGTCGTTAGCGCGATCGTGCATTGGAACACGGTCTATATCGAACGGGCCGTCACCCACTTGCGCAAAATGCATCGCGAGATCCCGGACCATCTGCTCAAGCACGTCTCGCCGCTGAGCTGGGAACACATCAATCTGACCGGCATCTACACCTGGGATGCAGAACATCAGATGCCTGAAGGCTTCCGGTCGCTCAGACTTCCGGCTCGGTTACGCCACGCCGCATGACGTTCACGCTCGGTTCGACCTTAGCGTGTCGCTGGGAACAGTTCTTGTTCCGACCCCTAAGTGTCACAACGTTTGCCGGGATATCCTCTCGGAACGTCACGATGGCGGCCGACAGCTTGCGCTGGAGGATCGGGACCAAAGGATCGTCACGCCCAAGGCGGCGGTCGAGCATGACTTCGAGGATGGTGTAGTCTTTTGTAGTGAGGCGAAAGATCTGATCGTTGGACATGGCATATCTCCATGTCGGCCGCTGGGGCCGACGAAAAAGCGTTCTCCGTTCTGTGATTTGTTTACGAGCTGCCCCTGATCCATGCACCGCAAGCGGCCACAGGAGGGGCTACTCTCCCGCGATCGGGCTGCCCGCCTGGTTCAGCCGATTGAAGAGACTCGGAAGTGTTATGTCGACTTTGCCGACTGAGCTTCGTCTGCCGTCGCCGCTTTGCGTTGGCCGCTGGCTTCGCCGACGCTGTTCTACTTGGGTGTCATCACCACCAACGGGTGGCTGCGTCCATCGACGTGTTGCTTGAGCCGAAGGGAAGCTGGAATGGGAGGCAGCGCTAATGACAAGCCTTGGCTTGCTCTTGGATTCAATTTTTTTGGCCATTTCAAACTCGCTAAAAGCCGGGCCGTGCTTCCCTCTGAAAGCAGGCACTCAGGTCGATGCCGGAATCTCGCGGCAGTTAATCTCGGCAGGCTAAGCTGACCGGAATATGTTTGGGAAAAAACGCTCGCCCCTCGACTCAAAGAAAAGCCGAGCCGGGGGTTAGGATCCCACGATGGGGCAATCCCGGATGTAAAAGAGCAATTTCACGGCGGCATTCATGGTTGCATCTTTCCCGAGCTTCTGACGGAAGTCAAGAGGCCAACAGAAAATAGAAATGACATCGTCTTGTTTGAGAGCGAACTTAACAAGTTTCCATATAGGGCGAATTCGAAGAGCGCCCTATATGGATGACAAAATTAAGGTTATTTCTTTCCTACGCGTTGCCCGACTCTGAGAGACTGTTGAGATATCGCGGATATTTCAGCTGGCTGTTCTCTTATTTTCTTCGGTTTGCGTATTTCTCGATTGCCATTTTTCTTTGACATTGGATTCCTGCCTTGAAGCGAAGGTCACATCAACCTCCTCCCGCCCGGTCTCGCGCGAGAACAAGCCGTATGACATTCGCAATCAGATTCCACCTTGACGCATTGCGATCAGGCGAAACCAGTTGGATTGGTGATGTCGAGGGGGGTGAACTCCCTGGCCCGCTTGTCGCTTCGGCGACAATCCGGACCAGGGCTAGTGGCCTACGAGGAGGCCCAACCGAAAAGTCGGTAAATAGGGAAACGAATTTTGCATGCCGCTATCTTGGTCATGGAATGGTCAAAGTCAAATGCGGGTTTGCAAAGAACACTTTTTGTCGCAGGGCAGTTTCCACCCTTGCTTTGGCTGCCTCAATGTCTAGATTAAAAGGCATGTGCATGAAAACATTCATCATGATTTCGAGGCTCACCGGGGATGCATATGCTTTCTCCTGGGGCAGCTTGATGATGAACTGACAGCCGCACAGTACTCCGCTCCGGGAACACTCACCAAAATCATCGCGGTGCAGTTCTATTTGCGTATCGCTTGGCGAGCGCCCCTCGGAGCCCATCATGTTCACCCCGTTTTTGGCCGTCATGTGCCAGGCCTGTCAACGCAACCTGCCAAAGGCCGCACGCCGCTGTCCATGGTGTGCCAGCCGGGGCCTTGTTCAATATAGCTGCCACACACGCCCTCAGAAGGGCTTTCGACGGCCTCGATGCGTCGCTCTCGAAAAGACCGGGTTGTAGACCGTGTCAGCGATTGAAAAAGCTGCAACCCATGGACAGCTAGAGTCGTTCCAGGGGTCAGGCGTTCGCCGTCAGTACGGTGCCATCGCATGGCGCCGGTCCAGGAGTGGTGAGCTCAAGATTCTCCTGATCACCTCGCGAGAGAGGGGGCGGTGGATCGTACCCAAAGGCTGGCCCATCAAAGGCGAGACCCCGGCAAAGGTCGCCGCACTGGAGGCATTCGAAGAAGGAGGAGTATTCGGAGATGCTCGTTCGGAACCGATCGGGGCCTACGACTACCTGAAAATCCTTCGCGACGGTTCGACAGCCTTATGCCGTGTTGTTCTGTTCGGCATCGAAGTCCGGGGCACACTCGTCAACTGGCCCGAGCGGTCCCAGCGCAAGCGGAGTTGGTTCACGGTCTCCGAGGCGGGACGGACTGTTTCGGACTCCCAGCTCGCGCGAGTTCTAAGGTCTTTGGAGGCGAACTGCACTGTTTGTGTCGACGATTGCAAATGCGGACGTCTCCCTTGGCCGACGCGGCCCGCGAAAAAGAAGACGGTCCCCGCAGATCCAAGCCTTGAATCCTTTCCAGTCACGTCTCCCACGTGACGCCGCCAACCATGATGGACAAGCATATGAAAATCGAATCCTGGCCTGTGCACGCACGAATTTCCGGTCCCATCGTAATGATTGGCTTCGGCTCCATCGGCAAAGGAATGCTGCCGTTGATCGAGCGCCATTTTGAGTTTGACCGGTCCCGCCTTGTGGTGATCGATCCCGATGATACCGACCGCCACCTCCTCGATGAGCGGGGGATCAGGTTCGTCCATGCGGCGGTCACACCAGATGGCTACCGCGAGCTTCTCACGCCTCTGCTGACAGCCGGCGGCGGCCAGGGATTCTGCGTCAACGTCTCGGTCGATATATCGTCGCGTGACATCATGGAGCTCTGCAGAGAGATCGGTGCGCTCTATATCGACACCGTCGCTGAACCTTGGGCGGGCTTCTACTTCGACAACAGCGTCGGGCCTGAGGCTCGCACCAACTACGCCCTGCGCGAAGTCATCCTCGAAGCACAACGTCGGAACCCGGGTGGCACGACTGCCGTGTCGTGCTGCGGGGCCAATCCCGGAATGGTCTCGTGGCTTGTGAAGCAAGCATTGCTTACCCTCGCAAGCGACATCGGAATAGAACTTGAAGAGCCGAAATCTCGAGAGCAATGGGCGATCTTGATGCATCGCGTCGGCGTGAAAGGCATGCATATTGCCGAGCGGGACACGCAGCGCGCCCTATCGCCAAAGCCTGTCGGCGTGTTCGTCAACACCTGGTCCGTCGAAGGCTTCGTGTCCGAGGGCCTGCAACCCGCCGAACTTGGGTGGGGTACCCATGAAAGATGGATGCCAGCCAACGGCCGCACCCATGACAAAGGCTCTCAGGCCGCGATCTATTTGCTTCAGCCGGGCGCCAATACGCGTGTCCGCTCGTGGACGCCTACAGCACAGGCGCAGCACGCCTTCCTGGTCACCCACAACGAGTCCATTACGATTGCCGACTATTTTACCGTTCACGATGATGACGGAAAGGTCGCCTATCGGCCGACCTGCCACTACGCCTATCATCCTTGCGGCGACGCGGTGCTGTCGCTGCACGAAATGTTCGGCAAGGCAGGCAAGGCTCAGGACAAGTTCCACATCCTTGACGAGAGCGAGATCGTCGACGGCATAGATGAACTTGGCGTGCTTCTCTACGGGCATTCAAGAAACGCGTTTTGGTACGGTTCGCAGCTCTCGATTGAAGAGACACGCCAGCTTGTGCCCCATCACAATGCTACTGGGCTTCAGGTCACCTCGGCTGTGCTCGCAGGCATGGTCTGGGCGCTTGAAAACCCCGAGGCTGGCATCGTGGAGGTTGAAGACCTGGACTTCCGGCGCTGCCTGGAGATCCAGAAGCCCTATCTTGGCTCCCTCGTGGGTGTCTATACGGACTGGACGCCTCTGGATGGCCGGCCTGGGCTCTTCCCGGAGGAGATCGACACATCCGATCCGTGGCAGTTCCGGAATGTGCTGGTTTCCTGACTGACTGGCGCCGGGCAGGGCAGCGGCGCACGGCGTTTCTGCTCCCGGGTTCTCTTCCGGCGCGGAAGCGGACGGTCTTCTCTTCCAACTCGAAACGCCAGGCATGGCAATAAGGAAATTGATCTGATGGATCTCACCACACGCCTTGTAATCGCGATCGGGCTCGGCGCGCTTCTCATCGGCGCGTTCATCCTTATTTAGCCGATTTTCGGCGCTCCAAGTCACAGCCACTTCGGTTCGTCCACCTGGTTCCACTAGCGGCCGCCAGCGCTTCAAACGCGCGACCGAGGCGGTATCGCTTGCACGGGCGCACAACAGTCTGAAGAGCCTCGCTGTTGGGGAATTCCAATTGCTCGTGCGACACCAGCCACGATTTCATCGACCGCGCAGTGGAGGAAAGCGTGCTCCGGCTTTTCAACAACAACGGTATTTCGAAAGAGCAGTTGAAGCATAGGAAATTGCCTGCCGCAGCCGCAAAAGCGGTGATCGACCCTCCCTATGGATGCGATGAATGTCGATTCAGCCTAGGGCACGAGAGCCTTCCGTCGCTATCCCAATGTCGACATGAAGCCGGCGGCCAACAGCGCCGTGAAAGGGAATAGGCCCAAGGCGACGATCTCTGTGTACCCGACCATCGCTTCAGCCGGCTCATGTCTAGTTGGCCAACGGGCGGCAAGTGGCGGACACTGCGGCTTTTTTCCTCATTTCCCAACCTTGTTTGCGCTGTCGCAAAGTTCACAGGCCGAAGACAGCCTAGAAGTAGCCCAGCGGGGAACGCCATCGAGAATCAGAACAGGAAGGCAAGATCATGAGATACGAAATTGTACTCGCTGTCCCATTCGCCGTATTGATGTTGGCAGGAGCGGCCCAGGCGGCCGATCACCAAATCCAGATGCTCGACAAGGGCGAGAAAGGTGCGATGGTCTTTCAGCCCGGCTTTGTCCAGGCAACGCCCGGCGACACGGTCACGTTCGTGCCAACCGACAAGGGGCATCTTGCACAAAGCATCTGGGGAATGATTCCGGAAGGAGCAAAGACTTTCAAGGGTAAGTCGAGCGAACAGATTACCGTTAAACTCGACAAGGAAGGTGTGTACGGCGTGAAGTGCGCGGCTCACTATGGGATGGGCATGGTAGCGCTGATCGTGGTCGGCAGGCCGGTCAATCTGGCGCATGCAGCGACTGTCAAACAGTCGGGGAAGGCGAAGAAAGTGTTTGAGGTCCTGTTGGCTCAAGTTCAAGCGGGCAATTGAGGCGAAGCAAATATTATTCTGAAAAATCAACAGGACCCTACAGACGGACGTCACTCCGCTATGGGTTTCTCTTTTTTGAAATGCATTAGATGGCAATTCCTCGTACACGATCGGGCGCTTATCCGGCGGTTCTGTCTTACGGTTTCCGGCCGTTCTTCCTTCTCGGCTCTCTGTATGCCGGAGCAGCCATCCTTTTCTGGCTGCCGTTGTTTTACGGCAAGCTCACAACCTCCAGCGTCTTTCTGCCCGTTGATTGGCATGTCCATGAGATGCTCTTTGGCTATCTCGCGGCAATTATGACGGGATTCCTGCTGACGGCCATCCCGAACTGGACCGGACGTCTGCCTGTGCAAGGCCTGCCCCTGCTAGCGCTCGTCCTGCTGTGGCTTGCAGGGCGGCTTGCGGTGTTCTTTTCAGCTGACACCGGCTGGCTCGTCGGAGCCGCAGTCGACTGCGCATTTCTCTTGGCGGTAGCAGCCGCCGCCGCGACCGAAATCATCGCGGGCCGAAACTGGCGAAACCTGAAGGTGCTGCTGCCGGTTGCCGTGCTTTTGGCGGCCAACGTGATGTTTCATGCCGAAGCGCACTACCAAGGCATCTCGGACATTAGCCGCCGGCTCGGCCTCGGGGCCGCTGTCGTCCTCTTAATGATTATAGGGGGACGCGTTGTTCCCAGTTTCACCCGGAATTGGTTGGCGCGCGAAAATCAGGGACGTCTGCCATCCCCGTTCAGCCATTTCGACGCAGCAACGATCGCACTGTCCGCGACCGCATTGGCGGCCTGGGCCTTCTTTCCTGAAAGCAACGTAACGGGCGCAATGCTGATCGCCGGAGCGGTCCTCAACGCCATGCGGCTTGCGCGCTGGGCTGGTGATCGCACGCTCCGCGATCCGCTGGTGCTGATCCTGCACGTAGCGTTCGTCTTTGTGCCGATCGGTTTTCTGCTGGCCGGACTTGCAGTCGTCCTACCGGAGATCGTTCCTTCCGCGGCGGGCATTCACGCGTTCAGCGTAGGTGCGGTGGCATGCATGACGCTCGCCGTCATGACCCGAGCCACCCTTGGGCATACAGGCCGCGAGTTGCGGGCGGGCATTGGCACATGCGCGGTCTTTGTCGCAATCGTGCTCGCGGCTCTCCTGCGCATCGGCGCGGCGTTCGTCCCTACTGATGCAATACTTCTCCACATATCGGCGACGTTGTGGGTGGTGGCCTTCCTCGGATACGCGGCTCTGTTTGGCGGTATGCTCGTTCAACCCAAATTACGTGCGCGGCAGCCGAACAAAGCGCCTTCCTGACGCGCGGATCAGCACCGGATCGTATCCGCATCGGATCGGCAAAACGGGATGTAGAGATAGAGCAATACCGGCTCAGCTTTAGGAAGATTCATCATTCAATCGGCATAGGTGCCTAGATCCACTGCGGGCGAGAAACGCGCAGCCGTTGGCTGGTATAATAGGGAGACAGGCATCTACATATTTTCTCAGGACGGATGATTGCAACGGAATATTCTGCTCGGTGTGGAACGTCGGTTATGCTAGCCGTTCGTCGCACGGTTCGCAAAAGCCGTAGGCGAGATAGCGACCATTCCGGTTGCGGCGACAGTGGTCAACGCCGTCAATCATGCGCTGGCGCCGAACTGACAGACCTGCCACTTTCGCCGGAACGCATCCTTGCCTTCGTGGGTTGAGGTGACAATCGTGGAAACACCTGCTCTGCGTTATCGGACGCGAGCTGCAAGCTCCCCAAGGTTCTCCGTTTCGATTCGGACAGCCACGACCGACGCCTCGTTGATCCTCGCGATCGGCGAAGGCAAATATTGGATATTTGTAGCCAGCGTGATTTGCAGAATCGCCGATGCAGGATCGGGCTGAGTATGGACCTATTCTCAAGGTTCTCTTGATAGCAGGTCACCACGTTACATTTGGCGCTTCAGGCTTTCGGCTTGATTGAATGCTGGCCAGGTTTCTCGACCATTTTTGATCAGCACGGCGCTGTTTGCGTGACCTGTGGCGCGATTCTAAAGAGGAGTAGGCTAGCCCGGCGAAAAGGAAAAGCATCCAACACTGAAATAGTGATCAGCGAGCTGTCCGCTGACACATTCGTACTCCCTTCCAAGACTGGTTGAGGTGACCGTGCGAATGGCGAACAAGCGTCGATTTGGATCTACCAAAACAACAATTGCCGCGACGTTGACCTATCAGGCCGTGAAATCATCGATATCCAGTCTCCTCAAACGGTCGAACGGCTCGGTCCGGCGTACTGGCTGTACCTCGGTCGGGCCTGAACGGGCAACTGCAGGAAGGCATGATCCCTCTTTCGCCACTACTTGAACTCAACAATGTACCTCGAAAAGCCCGGCGCTGCGCCCGACCACGTTTGTCGATGATCACGGCATCAAAAGCGCTGCGCTAGTATGTCAGCGTTCTGGCCGGACAGGCCGAAATCGAGGGACGCCCATATCGAGGCAAGCGCGTCGCGCTAGTCCAGTGGGCTCGACCCTTCCGTCGAAGAGAAAATGATTCGCTCGCAAACAAGTTTGCGTTTGGACAAAGTCGATTGAGACAGGCCGGTTAAACTTTGGGCGCGAGTGGCCTCCGGCAAGAGGAGTCCAGTAAGGCTCCGTCGCCGGACAACCACAGCGAAGTTTCGACGGTTTTGATGCGTTGTCCGTCATGGAGGCGCTGCGAGGAAACGGCTATGATAGGCACTGCGCTATCGCGCTGGACAATGTCATATTTCACCGTAGCGCTGGTCTTTCTTGTCGGTGCCCAGATGTTGATGGTCGCCGGCTACGGCTTCCCTGCGGTGGCGGCGGAGGCGCCCGAGACGCTGGTCCTCGTGCACATGGTTACGATCGGCCGGCTCAGCATGCTGATGTGCGGTGCCCTGTTTCAGTTCGTGCCGGTGCTGATCGCGCAGCCCCTGCGCGGACCGATGAGCCAGGTCCTCGATTTCGTGCCAATCTGGACGCTGATCCTCGGCATGGCGGTGTTCTTCTACGTGCTGCTGGATGGCTTCGATCTTGGCGTCGGCATGCTTTACGGCTTCGCGCCCGACACTGCATCCCGCAACACGATCATGAACTCGATCGCGCCGATCTGGGACGGCAACGAGACCTGGCTGGTGCTGGGCGGCCTCGGGCTTCTGGCGGCGTTTCCGCTTGCCTTCGCCATCATCATCCCGGCGGTGTATTTTCCGGTCCTGGTCATGCTGCTGGCGCTGGTGTTCCGCGGCGTGGCGTTCGAGTTCCGGTTCCGCGACGCTGAGCACAAGACCTTCTGGGATCATGGTTTCTGCTATGGCTCGGCTGTCGCCACCTTTGCTCAAGGGGTCGTGCTTGGCGCCTTCATCCAGGGTTTTGAGGTCACTGGCAGACAGTTTTCCGGCGGTTCCTTCGATTTTCTGACGCCATTCTCGCTATTGACAGGTTTCGCCCTTTTGTTCGGCTATAGCCTTCTGGGCGCCGGCTGGCTGATCCTCAAGACCGAGGGGGAGGTGCAGGCGGCGGCGCGCCGCCACGGCCGCATGTGTCTTGTCGGCGTCCTCGTCGGTATTGGCGTGGTCAGCATCTGGACCCCGTTCATGAGCCAGGCCATCGCCGCGCGCTGGTTCGCCTGGCCCAACATTCTGTATTTGGCACCGGTACCTGTCGCGACAGCGGCCGTCGCCTTCTTCACCTGGCGGGTACTGGGCAGTGCAAGTGAGACGAAGCCTTTCGTCGGCGCCATCGGCCTCTTTGTGCTTTCCTATGTCGGGATCGCCATCAGCCTCTTCCCGATGATCGTTCCCTACCATTTCACGCTTTGGGAATCGGCCTCTTCAGAACGCACCCAGGCTTTCCTGCTCGTCGGCACTCTTGTGTTGTTGCCCGTGATCCTGATGTACACCGGCTGGTCGTATTGGGTGTTCCGCGGCAAAGTTCGCGCTGACGTTGGTTACCATTGAATAGGTTTTCGAACGCTGACCGACACAGTTGCTCTCATATTTACATGGTATCTAACTGGCTCGTGCAAGAAGCTGCGTGTCGCGACGAGCCAATGCCAATGAAGTCGACCTGTTCGGATCACTCGTCGCCACGACGCAGCAAGCGTCTCAGCATCGGTTCTATCCGCGAAAGCTCGTCGAGATGCGCAACCGAAAGGTCGGCCAGGTGGTCGTCGGCACGCACCGTTAACTGCAGCAGAACACGACGGTGGTCGTCCTTGTCCTGATCCCGTGCGACCAGCCCTGCCTCGCCAAGGCGATTGACCAATTCGACGGCGCTGTGGTGGCGGACGCGCAGGCGCTCCGCGAGGTCGCCGACAGTCACCGGTCCACCACCCGGATATCCCTTGATCGCAAGCAGCGCCTGATGCTGGCGTGGGGTCAGCCCGGCATCATGTGCCTGGACCTGGCTGAATTCGAGGAAGCGGCGGATCAGGTAACGAAACTCCGACAGCCGCTGGTAGTCGGCCTGGCTGATGGCGGGGCGTGGTTTTTGCGGATGCGTCATTTTTGACACTTGTTCAATTCCGATCGGTTTTAGCAAGAACGGCCTTGTCTATTTATATCGTATTCCGATACATAGCGAACCGACAAGCATGCCGTGTCCGCCGACACAGTTACCCGGCACATGCGATGCGTCCGCAGAATGAGAGCAGCAATGAAACCTGATCACGCCAGCCCCGACCATCTCCGAGATTTCACGACCGATGCCAGGGTGCTGCTGGTTGCCGCGATAGCGGTGGTGGTAGCGACGGCGGGGCTGTTTGCCGGCATTGCGCTTTTGAAACTGATCCGGCTGGCCACCAACATTGCCTATTTTGGCCAGTTCACGCTCGCCGACCTGAAGCTCGAGGACACTCCGCTGGGCTATGCCTCCGTCATCGTCCCTGTGATCGGCGCGCTGATCATCGGCCTGATGGCGCGCTTCGGCAGCGAGAAGATTCGCGGCCACGGCATTCCCGAGGCCATCGAGGCGATCCTACTCGGGCGCTCCAGGCTCGATGCCAAGGTGGCGATCCTGAAGCCGCTGTCGTCAGCGATCTCCATCGGCTCCGGCGGACCATTTGGCGCCGAAGGACCGATCATCATGACCGGCGGCGCGATCGGCTCACTGATCGCGCAGATGCTGCCGGTCAGCGACAACGAACGCAAGACGCTGCTGGTGGCGGGTGCTGCGGCCGGCATGACCACCGTGTTCGGCACGCCGATCGCCGCCATCATGCTGGCGGTGGAACTGCTGCTGTTCGAATGGACGCCGCGCAGCTTCATTCCCGTGGCGGTTGCGGCGATCATTGCCGAGGTCGAGCGTACCGTGCTGCATCTGCCCGGGCCGATCTTTCCGTTTCAGGGCGGCATGGCGGTGTCGTTCGTCGGGCTTGGCGGCTGGGTTCTGGTCGGTATTTGCGCCGGCCTGCTGTCAGGGCTGCTCACCCAGATGGTCTATGCCTGCGAGGACGGCTTCCAGAAACTGCCCATTCACTGGATGTGGTGGCCGATGCTAGGCGGTTTGGTTGTCGGCATAGGCGGGTTGATCGAACCGCACGCGCTCGGCGTCGGGTATGACAACATCGCCAATATGCTTGACGGCCGCACGATCGCGACCGCGGCGCTGATCCTCCTGGTAGTGAAAGCCATCATATGGTCGGTTGCGCTAGGGTCGGGGACATCCGGCGGCGTGCTGGCGCCGCTGCTGATCATGGGTGGGGCGATGGGAGCAGTGCTCGCCGGCGTTCTGCCAGCGGCGGATCCGGGCTTCTGGGCATTGCTGGCCATGGCCGCCACCATGGGCGGCACGATGCGTGCACCGCTGACGGCCACTTTCTTCGCGGTCGAACTGACCGGCAACACCCATGTGCTGGTGCCGCTGATCGCGGCCTGCGCGACGGCGCACGCCGTCACCGTGCTTCTGATGAAGCGTTCGATCCTGACCGAGAAGATCGCCAGGCGCGGGCACCACCTCGTGCGCGAATATCGCGTCGATCCGTTCGCGCTGACGAGGGTGCGCGAGGTGATGACGTCGCAGGTCGAGAGCGTGCCGGCGACGATGACACTGCATGGCGCGGCGGCCTTCCTGACCGCGCCGGAGACGCGGCACCCGAGCTTCCCGGTGGTCGACGAGAACAGGCGGGTGCTCGGCCTCATCGATCCGCCGGCCATCCTGCGCTGGCGCCGCGCCGGCAAGCACAGGACGACGACGCTCGGCGAACTGCTTGCCGGAAGCAAGGTGACGCTCGCCTTTCCCGACGAATATCTCGAAGGCCTGTCGGACAAGCTGTTGGTGGCCAATGTCTCGCATCTGCCGGTCGTAACCCGCGAAGGCCTGCAACTGGTCGGCTATGTCGGCTGGAAGGATCTGATGCGCGTGCGGTCGAGGAAGCAAGCCGAGGAGCGTGATCGTTCGGCATTGCTGGCCTTCGGCACCCGCCGTAGAAAACAGGATGGCGCTGAACAAGACCGCGTTGGTTGAACACCTAGTAGATGCGAGCTTTCTCCAAACGAGATCGATCTACCTCGCCAGCAATTACGCGGCTCTCAATCGCGATCTGGTATTGTAATCCTTGAGGGATTTTGGAATGGCCAACTGACCGGAAATCTTCCTGCCGACGAAAGGACGTTCGAGGTCGACAAGGAAACCGGCGCGCAAACTGTGATCTCATTCAACCAAAATATGCGCCTCTCGGGCGGCTTCGACAAAAACTTCTCTTGCAACATCGGCGGAAACGCCGCCGTTTATGGCCTGCTGGCAAGCTCTCAACGCGGACCGATGTTTTTGACTTCCTGCATCGCGCCAATTGCCTCCAAGCAAATCTAGCGCCTGTTGAGCATTCAAGAGGTTGCGAATATTTCCGCCAATGCCGGTGGTGACTGGCACCGGCTTGGAAAACCACGCTTCGTACATGATGGAACCTCAGATGGACCGCACCGGACAAAACGCGGTGTCGACGAACGGTTTCGTTGAACAGCTATCACCGTTGCGTGAGTAGGTATGTACTGCGTCGCCGCGAAAATTGCATTGTCAACCCAACGGGTCACGCCGATCATGTCGGGCCCGTTGCCAAACGGCGATCTCGGCCGCTCTCCCTAATGGTGCCAACGACTGTTGCTGTTTCATTCGGACAAACGTCAGGTAAAGCGTTTCGTTCTCGATACACCACGCGGACGTGACACCGATCACGCCCAGCCTACGGCAATACGTCGTTAGCCTGCTACGCAACCGACGGCCCGGGATCATGGAATCGGCTTGAATTCTTCACCGTCATCGGTCGCAATTGCGGTGTGCACCGGGGCGAAGGCGGAGCGAAAAGTGCCGACCGCAAAAAACCGAGCAAAACTGATCCGCAAGCCAAAGCCATAAACCCGTCACTGTGAGGCTCGGTCGGGGGTCTTATGGATGTGATTTTGATTGCATCGATCTTTTAGAAATCCATAATATAGGGCGCATTGAATTCGGCTTTTTTGGGGAGGAAGTGTCATGCCTAAGGTTTCGGATCTCTTTTTTAAGACGGCTATCGTGTGGCTCATTCTGGGGATTGGCGCCGGCCTACAAATGGCGATCTCGGGCGACCATGGTGCCTTTCCGGCACATGCTCGCATCAATCTGCTCGGCTGGGTCACATCTGCAATCTTTGGCGGGTACTATGCGCTTAACCCGGCAAAGGCGGCGCGGAGAATCGCGATGGTCCACTACGGCGTGTATAACGTCGGGCTGGTAATCATGCTGCCAGCGCTTTATCTGATGCTGCAAGGTAATACGGCACTTGAGCCGGTCGTCGCCGGCGGATCGCTGATCGTCGCAGCCGCTGTGCTGCTTTTCGCGCTCGTGGTTTTCTCGAGCGGAAGCGTGCGCTCGATGTCCGAGTTATCGCCCGCAACACGCTGACTTGACCGCGGAAGTCATTGCGCCGGTGCGCCAGCAAAATCCGTGCCCGGCAGTTGCTTTCCGACTGGATGTAAGCCTAGCGGCCCCAGCCGGCGCGCATCACGTGGGCGATGCCAGCGCATCGGCCTTGTCGGTCTTGTTTCGCTGCGCCGACATCGAGACACGCACATGTTGAGTCTCCAGGCAGATAGCCGGTCCCTATCGGTAACCGACCCCCGATATGTAATCGCGGAGAAGTTTATCTTCGCTTTCAGATTCGCCTAATAATGCTTGCAGTGCATCTCGTGTGTAAATAATGCCGATTGGCCTTTGTGCCTCATCCAGGACCGGAATGCGCTGAAGACCGCGTTCATTCATCACCGTCCACACATCAAGAAGCCCCTCATTCTCCCGGCAATAGGTAACATCGCGCGTCATGATGCTGTCTATACTGGCCGTACACCCGAATCCGAGGCACTGACTGATCTGGCCAACAATATCTGTCTTTGTAACGACGCCGACCATGTTCCCTCGCTCACACACCACAACGAGGTCGGTGTGCGGCTTGGACATCATCTTGGCCGCTTCTTTAATCTGAGCCTTTGCTTCGATTACCGCGAGTCGCTCGAACGCGCGTGGCAACATCTTCTCGACCAACATCGTTCGTACTCCTGTGAAATCGCTTTGGCGTGAAAATCCATGGGCGCTCAGGATCGTCCGTAGGGTAACAGCGCCCCGTTATTATCGGCAATCAAATCGGCATACGATAGCCGTAGAACTCATGATCCTCATTGTAACCGCCCTGACCCGCGCCGAGGTCGGCGAAATCGCGCACGAACTCGATCGCTGCGACCCATTTGACCATCTTAAAGCCCAACTCGTTTTCGCACCTGAGCCGCAAGGGCGCGCCATGTAAAACGCTAAGCGGGGCGCCGTTCATCTCGTAGGCGAGGATCGTCAGGTCATGGCTCATGTTTTCGATCTTGTGGACGTCGTAGTAGCGACCACCATCGGCACCATCGGCCAGCGAGTAGAACACGGCGTAGAGGGCCGCTGGTGTCGGCTTCACCAGGTCCAGAATATCGCGCATGGGCATGCCGCCCCATTCGGCAACGCCGGACCAACCCTGGATGCAGAAATGCGTAGTGATCTGTTCCTGCTTTGGCATTGCCCTTAGATCGGCCAGGGAGAAGTCGCGGGGTGCTTCGACGAGGCCGCCGACGCGGAGTCGGTAGCTGGCGAAATTCTCGGCCACGAGATCGTCGAATTCCTTCGAATTCGGCATTGTCCCGTTCGGCCAAAAATAGGGCGAGATATCCTTCTTCGTCAGTTGCGAGCGCGCATCCCAGCCTTCCGCCAGCCCCATCAGCCAGCCGATCATGAACGCGCCGGTGCGCTGCACCAATCGGGCGTGGCTGATGGTGAAGGGTGAGACGACTAGCCATGCTGCGAGGAGGATGGCCATCGCGACGAGGAACAGGGGGAAACCCGTCCATGAAGCGTCGTCGATGCCGGCGAACATATGGTTGGTATTCTGCCGGATGCCGGTGACGAAGACCATCGCGCCATGCGCCAAGATGAAGCCGACGAACCAGCCGAACGAGATGAAATGAACCGATCGCATGGCCTGCCGGTTGAATAATCGGCCAAACCATCCTGCCGCATTGGAAATCGCGGGGCTCTGCATCAGCCCCGTGGCGATCGAGAAAGGCGCAGCGATGAACACGGTGACGAAGTAGCTGAGTTGCTGGAGGCCGTTGTAGCGGGTCCAGCCTTCGTCGACCGGAAAGTTCAGCGAGGCATATTGGATTGCCGTCGAGAGCGCGGCCGGGAAAACTTCCCAAGTCATGGGCACCAGCCTGCGCCACTGATCGGTTGAAAAGAGGAGAATGTAGAAGGCGACTCCGTTGATCAGCCACAAGAGATTGATCGAGAAATGCCACCAGCGCGATAGGCCGAGCGTGTGCCGGAGCCCCGGAATACCAAGCCATGTCGGCAGCGTGACGGAATCATCCTTCGCGGTCCAGATACGGTCCTTCGGCACCGGCACCTGGAAACGAAACCAATCGGTTCCCGGCGTGCAGTCTCGCCCCCAATACAGTCGTGGATGGTCGGCCAGGATTTGCAGGCCGGACCGCATGATGAACAGCATGAAGAACATGTTCAGGAAGTGCTGTAGCTGCAGCCACCAGGGGAAACCGGAGTCCACCAATGGTGCCGATTGCGCGATGCCGGGGTGGTTGTGGATGAAGGCCTTAACCTCGGGAAGCTCGCGAAGGCTTTGCGCGAGCGCGATCAGGCATAGCAGCACCGCCGCTCCGATTGGGATTGCCCATAATGTATTGATCCACTTTCGCCCGATCCGTATGCGTGGGAAAATTCCTTGCTGTGGCGGCATCCAGTTATCGAGACGGATGCGATCATCTGCATCGCTGAGCTTTGCGCGGAGCGGTTCGGGTGAGGGCGGCTGGGAAGTCATAGGTATCGGCTATCTTTCTGGCATCGATCGCGCCCTGGCGGGAGCGTCAATCGTGAAGTTTGGTGAGCGCCGAACCCTTGTGAAAGGCGATGTGCTCGGTCTTGCCGCTTTTGATTTCGTATTGCGGCGCTTCCTCACTCGCATGGTGTGTGTAGCTGTGGACCTTGAAATCGCGTGTGTGGACACGGCCGATCGTGCCGCTGACGCGCCCGGCTTCCGAATTCCAGCTCACGTGATCGCCGATTTTGAATCTATCCGCCATGAAGCTCGACCAGGGTAATAGGGATTCTCACGGAACCATGACGCCGTTTCGCACCTGGTTGGCGCGGTCGAACGGCGAGGATCCATCACTCAACCGTCGCGCTCGAATTCGGTTCCAGTGAATCGCTTCCCGATGGAAGGACTTTTTGATCTGTAGGATAAACCGGCTACGATCCGCACCGAGGTGGCCGGTCGCCCTGCGCCCCCAGATTGGAATCGAAACGAACAGCTTCTTCACCATAGGCCATTCCACGCGCACGGTCGTCGAGTTCGGCGAACTGCTTCTGCAGTCTCGTGTCGATTTCGTCGTCGATGTGCGCTCGATGCCGCGTTCGCGCACCAATCCGCAGTTCAACGGCGAAAGCCTTCCAGGAGCGTTGGCGCCGTGGCGGATCGGCTATGAGCATATCGCTGCGCTTGGCGGCTTGCGGGGCAGGGCGCGTGGGGCGGAACCTTCCCCCAATAGCTATTGGCGCGTACGTGGTTTTCGCAACTACGCCGACTATGCGCTGACCGAGCCGTTCGCCAAAGGCTTGGCGCAACTGCGAGAGCTCGGCGGCCGGCATCGCTGCGCAATCATGTGCGCGGAAGCCGTCTGGTGGCGGTGCCACCGCCGCATCATTGCCGATTACCTGCTCGCAGAAGGCGAACGCGTCATGCATATCCTTGGGGCCGGTCATGTCGAGGAGGCCAGCCTGACGCCAGGCGCTGTCGTGCCCGATGATGGAACGATCGTTTATCCCGGGGAGCATCTCCTCGGGAGGTAAGCATTGATCATTACAAGCGGTGCAGCCGGTTCAGTTTCCTTTGGTTGCCCCGAGCGCATGGTCGACGATCGTCTGCGCCTCGGCCAGGATGGCGCGCAGATGGTCCTGTCCGCGAAAACTCTCAGCGTAGATCTTGTAGATTTCCTCGGTGCCTGAAGGGCGCGCGGCGAACCAGCCGTTTTCCGTGGCCACCTTGACGCCGCCGATTTCGGCATTGTTGCCCGGCGCCCGGCTAAGCACCGACTTGATCGGTTCGCCAGCCAGGGTCTTCGACGTGATCTCATGCGGTGAAAGCTTCGACAGTTTCTCTTTTTGTGCTGGGGTTGCGGTTGCCTGGAGCCGATCAGCGACCGGTTCGCCCAATTCCTTCGTCAGGCTGCGATAAACCTCGCCGGGATCGCGACCCATCCTTGCCATGATCTCGGCCGACAGCAACGCCGGAACGATGCCATCCTTGTCGGTCGTCCAGACGGCGCCGTTGCGGCGCATAAACGTCGCACCAGCGCTTTCCTCGCCGCAAAAACCCAGCGAGCCGTCCTGAAGGCCCTCGGCGAACCATTTGAACCCGACCGGCACTTCATACAGTCTGCGCTTCAGCCTGGCGCTGACGCGATCGATCATCTGGCTGCTCACCACCGTTTTTCCAACCGCGGCGTCCTTGCGCCATTCAGGGCGATGCTGGAACAGGTAGTCTATTGCCACCGACAAGTAATGATTGGGCGGCAGCAGTCCGGCACTGCGCGTGACGATGCCGTGCCGGTCGTGATCGGTGTCGCATGCGAAAGCGATGTCGAATTGATCCTTCAGGCTGATAAGGCCTTGCATGGCATAAGCTGAAGACGGGTCCATGCGGATCTGGCCATCCCAATCAACCGTCATGAAACGAAAAGTGGGATCGACCTGGCGATTGACGATGGTCAAGTCGAGCTTGTAGCGGTCGGCTATGGCGGGCCAGTAGTGGACTCCCGCGCCGCCGAGCGGGTCGACGCCCATGCGAACATGTGCTCCGCGAATGGCGTCCATGTCGATGACATTGCCGAGATCGTTCACGTAAGCATTCAGGAAATCGTGAGCATGGACTGTCGGCGCATGGAGGGCTTTCTCGAACGGCATCCGCCGCACGCCTTTCAGGCCGTTGCCAAGTAGCTCATTGGCCTGTCTTTCGATCCAGCCGGTGACATCGGTATCCGCCGGCCCGCCATTGGGCGGGTTGTACTTGAAGCCTCCGTCGCCCGGCGGGTTGTGCGACGGCGTGATGACGATCCCATCGGCAAGTCCGGTCTTGCGGCCTTTGTTGTGGATCACGATTGCGTGGGAGACGGCTGGGGTGGGCGTATACTCGCCACCGGCCGCCATCATCACCTGCGCTCCGTTCGCGGCCAGCACCTCAAGGGCGCTCGCAAAGGCTGGCTCCGACAGCGCATGTGTATCGATGCCGACGAATATGGGACCATTGATGCCTTGTCGCTCGCGGTATAGGCAAATGGCTTGGCTGATTGCAAGCACATGCGCCTCGTTGAACGTGTTCTCAAACGCCGAGCCTCTATGCCCGGATGTGCCGAACGCCACCCGCTGCAAGGAGTTGGCAGGGTCCGGTGCCTGGCTGTAATAGGCTGTGACGAGCTTGGCGACGTTGACCAGCAGGTCGGCCGGGGCCGGCTTTCCGGCCAATGCACTGATTTCCATCGTCATGCTGGTCGCCTCATTCGGTTCGGGCAATCCCGACTTGTTTGATTGACCGGCGGCCCGCTATTTGCGCCTTGGCAGCCGCAACGACGTGCTCTGGCTCGAATCCGAAGTGTTCTGCGACAACTTTCGATGGTGCGGACAGGCCGAAACTGTGCAGAGCGAGGATAGCCCCGTCGAAACCCGTATAACGCTCCCATCCGAAACCAGATGCTTCTTCTACCGCAACCCGGGCCGTTATAGCGGGCGGCAGGACCGTCTCGCGATATTCCTTCGGTTGGCTTTCGAACAATTCCCATGACGGCATGCTGACGACGCGTGCCTTGATGCCCTCGGCCTTTAGCTGTTCATAGGCCGTCACGCAGAGCGCGACTTCGCTGCCGGTCGCCAGCAGCAGGACAGCGGGTTTGCCGTCGGGCGCATCGGCCAGTACATAGGCGCCCCGTGCCACGCCGCCTGCGTTTGCATAGATCGAGCGATCGAGCGTCGGCACCGCCTGTCGCGTCAGCACGAGGCAGACAGGCCTGTCCTTGAGATGCATGATGACCTTCCATGCCTCCATGACTTCATTCGCATCCGCCGGGCGTAGCACGACCATGCCGGGCATGGCGCGGAACGAGGCAAGCTGCTCGATCGGCTGGTGGGTTGGCCCGTCCTCGCCGAGACTGATGGAATCATGGGTCCAGATGGAGATGAGCGGGAGTTCCATCATCGAGCTCAGCCGCAGCGCCGCGCGGCAGTAGTCGGTGAAGATCAGGAAGCTGGAGACGAACGGCCGCAGCTTCGACAGGCTCATGCCGTTGCCGATGGCGCACATGGCATGTTCGCGCAGGCCAAAGTGGAAATTCCGCCCGCGGTAGCTGACGGCCTGGTCGCCCTCTGGGGTCTGAAAGTTGCCGGCGAAATCGAATTCGAGGTTCGTCTTGGTTGACGGCGACAGGTCTGCCGCGCCCCCCAGCAGCCATGGCAAATGTTCCGCAATAGCGTTCAACACCTGGCCCGACGAGTCGCGCGTCGCGAGGCCTTTCGCATCGGCTGAGAAGGCGGGCAACGTGGCGTCCCACCCGGAGGGAGCATCGCGTCGCTGCATCTGGTCGATCTGTTTGGCCAGGTCGGGATATTGTCTACGATAGGCCGCGAACAATTTTCGCCAGGCGGCATGAGCGGCGTCCCCACGCTTGCCCATATGTGCGCGGAAATGCGCCACGACCCCTTCCGGAACCTTGAAATCGGCGTCCGGATCCCAGCCGTAGAATTCCTTAGTCAGCCGAACTTCTTCGGCGCCCAGTGGCTCGCCGTGGGCTTTGTTTGTGTCATGCTTGTGCGGCGCGCCATAACCGATATGGCTTTGAACGATGATCAGCGTGGGGCGGTCATGCGTATCGATGAACGTCTGATAAGCCTTGTCCAGCAACATCAGATCGTTTGCATCGCTTACCCGCTCGACATGCCATCCGTACGCGAGGAAGCGGGTTGCCACGTCTTCGGTGAATGTAAGGCCAGTCGGCCCCTCGATGGTGATGTGATTGTCGTCATAAATCCAGCAGAGGTTCGACAATCTGAGGTGTCCAGCCAGCGATGCCGCCTCGTTGCTGAGCCCTTCCATCATGTCGCCGTCACTGCACAGCGCATAGACGTTGTGCGAGAACAGATCATAACCCGGTCGATTATAGGTGGCTGCCAGCCAGCGTTCCGCAATTGCCATGCCGACGCATGTCGCCGCACCTTGTCCGAGCGGCCCCGTGGTGGTTTCCACGCCCGAGGTCCAGCCATATTCGGGATGTCCCGTGCAATGGCTGCCCGCCTGGCGAAAACTCTTGAGATCGTCCAACGTCACGGCAAGTCGATTGCCCGATGGATAGCTCGGGCCCTTTGCCTTGACGCCGCACAGGTAAAGCAGGCTGTAGAGCAGGGCGCAGGCATGGCCGGCCGACAGCACGAAACGGTCGCGGTTCGGCCAATCGGGATCGGCAGAGTCGTAGCGTAGGAAGCGCTGCCACAGGCAATAGGCCATGGGCGCGGCATCCAGCGGCGTTCCGGGGTGGCCAGATTTTGCTTTCTGAACTGCGTCAATGGAAAGCATTCGCAGCGTGTTGATGCAAAGCTGGTCGAGTGGCACCGGTTTCATGGGAAATCCTTCGAGCGGGTTTATGCAACTCCATTGTCAAAGTGCTGGCGGGTTGAGCCGTTGCAGGTTTGGTCAGGTCGACGCCATGGGCGGCCGGCCTCACCGCATTTCATTTCTTCGCCTCCGGAATCGGCGATAGCGCTCGATCAAAGCGTTGGTCGAGCTATCATGTTGAAGGCTTGGAGCTTCGGAGACCTCCAGCTCCGGGATTGTTTTCTCGGCCAATGCCTTGCCCAGCTCAACGCCCCATTGGTCAAATGAATCGATGTTCCAGATGACGCCTTGCGTGAAGACGCTGTGCTCGTAGAGCGCCACCAGGCTGCCTAGGGTCTTCGGGGTCAGGCGCTCGGCAAGCAAGGTGTTGGAGGGGTGGTTACCTTCGAAGGTGCGGTGCGGGACCAGCCAGTCCGGGGTCCCTTCGGCCCTGACCTCCTCTTCCGTCTTGCCGAAGGCCAGAGCCTCGGTCTGCGCGAAGAGATTTGCCATCAGCAGGTCGTGGTGGCGTCCCACCGGGTTCAATGCCTGACAAAACCCAATGAAGTCACATGGAATCAGCTTGGTGCCCTGGTGAATGAGTTGGTAGAAGGAGTGCTGCCCGTTGGTGCCAGGTTCGCCCCAATAGATCGGCCCTGTTTGGTAATCGACTTTCGTGCCGCCAAGCGTGACGTGCTTGCCATTGCTCTCCATCGTCAGTTGCTGGAGATAGGCGGGAAAACGCTTCAGATATTGCTCGTAGGGCAGCACCGCGACCGTCTGCGCCTCGAAGAAATTGTTGTACCAAACAGCGAGCAGGCCCATCAGAGCCGGCAAATTCTGACCGAACGGGGCGGTGCGGAAGTGCTGGTCCATGTCGTGAAAACCCGACAGCATCGCCTGGAAATTTTCCGCCCCGATGGCGAGCATGGTGGACAGGCCTATCGCCGAATCCATCGAATAGCGGCCGCCGTCCCAATCCCACATGCCGAACATCTGCTCGGTGTCGATGCCGAATTTTGCGACCCCTTCTGCATTGGTCGAGACGGCGACGAAATGCCGGGCCACCGCCTGCTGGTCGCCCAGCTTGTGCAGTATCCACTGACGTGCGGCGTGGGCGTTGGTCAGCGTTTCCAACGTCCGAAACGTCTTCGAGCAGATGATGAACAGCGTTTCCTCAGGATTCAGGTCCCGCGTCGCCTCCACGAAGTCGGTACCGTCGACGTTCGAGATGAAGCGGAAAATCATGTCGCGCCGGCTGTAGTGGCGCAGCGCTTCATAGGCCATGACCGGCCCGAGGTCCGAGCCGCCGATGCCGATATTGATGATGTTGCGTATCGCGAGGCCTGAATGGCCGCGCCAAGCGCCTCTGTGAATCTTGTCCGTGAAGTCGGCCATCTTGCCGAGCACCGCGTGGACTTCCGGCACAACGTCGATACCGTCGACTAAAATTCGCTCGCCAATAGGCGCGCGCAGGGCCGTATGAAGCACCGCGCGCCGCTCGGTCACATTAATCTTCTGACCGCTGAACATCGCTTCGAGGCGCTCACGCAACCTGCAGGCCTCGGCAAGTTGAATGAGTAGCTGGACCGTCTCGGCCGTGATGCGGTTTTTCGAATAGTCGAGATAAAGTCCGCAGGCGTCGATGGCGAAGCGCTTGCCCCGCTGGGGATCATCGGCGAAGAGCAGACGCAGATGCAAAAGGCGCACTTCCTGCCAATGCGCCAGCAACGCCTGCCATGCTGGAAGTTCCGCGAGTGGCAACGTCCTGGCCACGAGAGGCGCGCTCATCATCCGCCGGCCGAACCGTGGCGGTGTAACTGCTCGCTCTTCGACGCAATCACCGCCATCAGATCAGTCCACGATTTGGTGAAGGATTGCGCGCCTTCCAACTGGAGCTGCGCGGCAAGCGCCTGAATGTCGACGCCGGCTTTTGCGAAGTCGGCAAGCACGGTCTCGCTGCCACCACCGTCCTCCGGCATGACGCCGTTAACCGCACCCTCTTTCGAAAACGCATGAAGCGTCTTCTCCGGAATGGTGTTGATGGTGTCCGGTGCGGCGAGCGCTTCAATGTAGTAGGATTGCGGAAGCTGCGGATCCTTGGTGCCGGTGCTCGCCCAAAGCAGACGTTGGGAAAGTGCGCCGGCATTGGCCAGCTTGCGCCACCCCACCGAGGCAAGCCGCTCCCGGTAGGCTTTATAGACTTGCCCGGATATGGCGATGCCGAGACGGTTCCGAAGTGCTGGGCTAACCTTGTCCATCACCGCCTTGTCCCAGCGGCTGACGAAGATCGAGGCGACCGAGGCGATCTTCGGGTCGAGCCCGGCGTTGATCCGGCGCTGAATGCCTCGGCAATACGCGTCGGCCGCCGCTATGTACTGCGCATGCGAAAACAGCAGGGTGACATTCACCGGCACGCCGGCGAAGATCGATTCTTCTATGGCCTCGACGCCTGCGGGCGTGCCCGGAATCTTGATAAACAGATTGGGACACTCCGCCTGCCCGTGCAACCGCTTGGCGGCCTCGACAGTGGCGCCGGCATCGTTAGCCAGCAAAGGCGATACTTCCAGCGAAACCCAGCCATCGATGCCGGCCGTCGCTTCGTGGACTGGGCGGAACAGTGCTGCGGCTTGCTTCAAATCTTCCAGCGCCAATTCGAAGAATAGCTGCTCGCCCGTTTTGCCCCCTCTGGCTTTTCGATGAAGGGCCTCGTCGTAAGCAGTGCTGTTTTTAATCGCCTCATCGAAAATCGTGGGGTTCGACGTCAATCCCGTCACCGAAAAGTCGGTGCAATAGCGCTGAAGGGTGCCGCTGCTCAGCAGATCGCGTGTGATGTTGTCCAGCCAGAGGCTTTGGCCGAGTTCATGCAATCGGGTTGTTGCGTTCATGGCGACCTCGCTCGTGGGCGAGAAAGTGATTCACCCTCGCCAGTCTCATATGCAGCGCGCAGTTCACTCGACCAATATGCGGGCTTCCCGCGCTGCGTCGATGAATGCGTCTCTCGCGACGTCAGCCGAAACACTGCCGTTCAAGGCCTGCTGGCATGCCCGTTTCGCGGATCGGTGTTTATCGCTACCTCCGTCACGCCAATGGTCGTTAAGCAGGTCAAAAGCTTGTCGAGCGTTGGTCAGGTTTCGGATGTCGCCGCTTATGCCGGTGGCGACGGATATTGGCTTGGAAAACCACGCATCATACATGGGGCGGCCCGCCTCGAACTGGCTGAACTCTCACAACGCGCCTCGCCAGGCGAAGTTTCATCGACAGGCATCACCCTTGCGTGAACCCCAGGTTTTTGAATAGCAGCGGTGCGTTGAGAGTGGTCGCGCAGGCAGCAAGTAGGCGCTGGTCTGGAAGAGCGGACCGAATGCGCTCATTTCTTGCAACTCTGATATGGAAGTAGTTATCTGCGGAACACAACGCAGTTTGTTAATCGATAGAAGAGTACCGAGCAATGTCGAGGGCCAAATCGCTATCAAGGGTGATATCCCCGCGAATAACCGTCTGTTGCCTTGATGCAAAGGGCGCACACTGGCTGCCGCACTTACCCTTGGGTTCGGAACGTCCGTAGGCGCAGTTGGCCGCGCAGCGCTGAACTTCGGCCTTAGTCGCGATGCATGCAATCGCGGATTGCGAACCCAGTGCATAGGAAAGGAGCCACCCATGTCCCAAGCACCGAACCAAGAAGACGCCACCAAAAGTCTATATGCAGTCCCGCCTGCTCAGAAACATTCAAAGATAATCAAGTTCACGAGTAAGGCGGCTAAGGGTGAGCCTGCAGAGGGAGACACCTCGGTGGAAATTTTCTGCGACAATGGCAGATGGTATTGCCAGGTTTGTCGAGGAGGTGAGAAGACCCGACCGATGGGTCCGTATACAAAACACCAAGCCGAACAGATCCAGGATGCGCGCTCGAAGTTGATAGCGAAAATGGGATCCGCTAGGCTGATCTTCGAGGCGATACGGAAAGGTTAGGGCCGCCAACTTTTCGCACGTCGCTGCAAGCAAGCAAAGCCTAGCCGGACTTAATGATGATTGAAGACCTCTTTGTCCGCAACAAAATGTGGTCAGACGAACGTAAAGCCGAAAGGGTTGATTATTTTCAACGTCTTTCGAACTTGCAAAATCCTGAATATCTCTGGATCGGCTGCTCTGATAGTCGCGTACCAGCCAATGTGATTGCCGGATTGGAACCCGGCGAGGTTTTTGTGCATCGCAACGTCGCCAACCTCATCCATCCCACCGATCTCAATATGCTCTCCGTCGTCGAATATGCGGTAAATCAGCTCGGCGTGCGGCACATCATCGTTTGCGGACACTATGGCTGCGGTGGCATCCGTGCCGCTGTGAGCGGCAAAGGTCTGGGCCTTATCGATCATTGGCTGCAGCCAATAAGAGATGTTGCCGAGGCCGAATTCGAATGCCGGGAGTGTGGTACTTGGAGCGATACGGATCTTGACCGGCTCTGCGAGCGCTCAGTCGCTTCCCAAGTGAAACGTCTGGCGCGCACGCCGATCCTGCATGCGGCATGGAGGTCAAACAAGAACGTATCGATCCATGGTTGGATATATGGATTGAAGGACGGTTTGCTCTATGACTTGAACTGTACCATAGCCAGCAACCAGGATATCTAATCTCGTTAAGCTAGGGCACTGACCCCTTCCTGGCGCGATCCTAGCGGGCAGACATCGCAAAATTTCAAAACCAGCGGCAACCTGAAACCTGGGTGGCGCCTCCCCAGAAGGCCAGTTCCGACACCCCCGGCCGGCGCGGTCGCTGAAAGTCTCCAGCGGCAATCAATAGACGGCGGCCGGCGCGGTCCTTTCTCAACGTCACACTCTGATCGATGAACGATCGCCGAGCCCGCCGCCTGCTTGCTGCTCAGGGTGAGTAAATAACTGATCACGAAATGTTGCGCGGTGGAACAGTGCGAGAAGTTCGACGTTCATCTGACAAGGCACCGAGTGGCCGCTCCCAGCATTTTCAAATGCTCGAGCATCGCGAGAGAGCTCCCAAAAGACAGGAACAGAGCAATGTATCGTACAATCCTTTCTTCGCTGACCGGATTGGTCGGCGGAATTATTTTGATAGGCGGTGCTTGGTTGGCATTTATTGGCGGGTCCTGGTTCTTCATCCTCCTCGGTCTTGGTCTCTGCGCTTCGGCATTGCTGCTGTTCAAACTGCGCTCCGAGGGTCTGGCGGTTTACGGCGCCACCGTCCTGGTGACATGCGCTTGGTCCATTTACGAGGTGGGCTTCGACTGGTGGGCGCTTTCCGCTCGAGGCAGCCTGCTGATTGTGATCGGTGCGCTTCTGCTGCTTCCGCCAATGGTTCGTTCCTTGCATCGGCCGGAGATCGGCTGGGCGCGCTATGATGCATCGAGCGGGATGCTTGCCGGCTCATTGACTGTTGCCTTGCTTGCCGGACTCTATTCGATGTTGCTGAGCCCGCACGACACGAGCGGCGCATTGTCAGCCACCCAGATGGCGGCAACCAGGAGTATCGAGAGCAATGTACCGGACGGCGAATGGCATGCTTATGGTCGCACCGACGCCGGCCGCCGTTACTCACCGCTCGACCAGATAACGCCAGAGAACGTCAGCAACCTCAAGGTGGCCTGGACCTACCACACCGGCGACATTCGCGGCCCGAACGACCCCGGAGAGGCGACCTACGAAGATACGCCCCTTATGATCGACGGGACCGTCTATATCTGCACCCCGCACAATTTGGTGATCGCGCTCGATGCGGTTACCGGCAAGGAGAAGTGGCGTTTCGACCCTCATCTGAAGCAGACTGCCAAGCAGACGACGCAGCATTTGACCTGCCGCGGCGTTTCCTATTTTGACGGGACATCGGCCAAGCCCGCCCCTAGTGGCCAGCAACCGGCCGTCACGGCCGACAGCACAACGAAGACCGAGGAGCAGAGAGTCGAGGAAAGCGCCGCGGAAGTGACGACAGGCGCTGCCGGTGTGCCCCAGAACGTCGTCACGGGGCAGGCCAAGCGCGGCGATCCCAATCCGATCGTCGACCACAAGACGACCTCAGCGATAGCGAATCCCGATGCAATATGCATCAAGCGTCTCTTCGCACCGACGTCGGACGGGCGGCTCATTTCCATCAGTGCTGAGACTGGCAAGATTTGCCCGGGTTTTGGTGGGGATGACGGTACGATCAACCTGTGGGCAAACATGCCCAATATCACGCCTGGCTCCATCTATTCCACCTCGCCACCTGTCGTGACCGATCGGCTGGTGATAGTCGGCGGCTCCGTCAATGACAACGTCGCAACAACTTCACCGTCAGGTGTCATCCGTGCCTACGACGTAAACACCGGTGATCTCGTCTGGAATTTCGATTCCAAGAATCCCGATGCGACCGCGCCTATCGCGAATGGTCAGACCTATTCAGAGAACGCCCCAAACTCGTGGAGTGTGGCAAGTTATGACCCCAAACTCGGACTGATTTACCTGCCGATGGGCAACCAATCGCCTGACCAATACGGCGTCGGCCGCAGCGCCAGCGTCGAAAAATATTCATCCTCAATCCTCGCATTGGATGTCAACACCGGCAAACCAGCCTGGGTGTTCCAGACCGTCCATCATGATCTCTGGGACATGGATGTTCCGGCACAGCCGAGCCTTGTGGATCTCACTGTTGGCGGGGTAGAGGTCCCGGCACTGGTCGCACCGACCAAGCAGGGCGAGGTCTACGTCCTTAATCGCAAGACAGGACAGCCGGTGCTGCCCGTTAAAGAGGAACCCGCGCCGGCCGGCGGGGTCAAGGGTGACACCACGTCGCCCACGCAACCTGTCTCGACAATCTCATTTAAACCCGAGCCACTCCAGGAAAAGGACATGTGGGGGATTTCGCCGCTCGACGAACTCGTCTGCCGGATCGAATTCCGCAACCTCTATTACAAGGGAAGGTATACTCCGCCGACGGCGAGGGGCTCGATCGTCTATCCCGGCAACTTCGGCGCGTTCAACTGGGGCGCGGTGGCGGTCGATCCCAATCGGCAAGTCATGTTTGCCATGCCCGTATACCTTGCCTTTACGTCGAAGATGATCCCCCGTCCGGACAAGTATGCGCGGGTCGTTACCAAAGAGGGAGGGGACGTCTTCAACGAAAATTTCGGAGCGCCTTATGCGGCCAAGATGGGAGCGTTTCTCTCACCGCTTGGGCTGCCCTGCCAAGCGCCGCCATGGGGCTATGTCGCGGGTGTCGACCTGACGACCGGCAAGACCATCTACAAGCATGTCAACGGAACGGTGCGCGACCTGTCGCCGATCCCGCTGCCATTCAAAATGGGCGTGCCCGGCATCGGTGGGCCGATCATTACCAAGGGCGGCGTCGCCTTTCTCAGCGGCACCTTGGATTACTACGTACGCGGTTATGACCTGAAGACAGGCAAGGAGATCTGGCGCGATCGCCTTCCCGCTGGCGGGCAGGCCACCCCCTCCAGTTACCTTGGCTCCGATGGCCGACAGTATCTAATCGTGGTTGCCGGCGGGCATGGTTCGACCGGCACAGCGGCGGGCGATTCTATTATCGCCTATGCGTTGCCGAAAGCCGGGTGAGCAAAGGTGCGGAATGCGTGCGTATGACAATGGCGAACTAAGATCGTGAGGGCTCGGCTCCGAAAGTTCCTGGCCCAGGCAGGTCTTGCAAGGGTTTTGGAGCCTTGGTTTTAACGGCAGCCGAGCCGAAATGAAGCGCGCGCCTATTTTGCCTCGCTTCAAAGCGCTGGCATGCGGGATCGATCGGAGGGCCGATCTTCGGCAGGCAATGGAGCGCCTGCCGCACGCATCAATCATCAGAGACGGCTAATGTTCCGTCAATCGTTACGGCCGATTTGTCGGCGTGATTACGGGAGCTGCTGTCGTGTGGGGTTCACGTCCCGTGGATCAAACTGACAGTCAGCCAAAAGGCAAGCGCCATGAAAAACAGAACGCCAAAAGCCACAAGCAGGAACCTCATGGGCTAATTTAGCACATCTAGAACGAAGGTCGGGGTCGACTTCCTTACGGATTCGTAAGGGCGGGCCTGTTGGCCCTTACGAATTTGTAAACAACGCCGCTGGAACGCACAAGTCATCACGTCGTTGTGAGGTCGCGAGTAAATCCAGCAGGAGGAAATCGATGAAACTATTTTTGGGGACTGCGATCGCGGCGGCGGCGACATTTGTATCAATGGCGCCTCTTTATGCCCAAAGCGTAATTATTCAGCCTGACAACGGCGGAGGTTACGCTGACCAATACTCCTCGGACGATGGCGGCCAGTACCGTCGCCACCATCGGCATCACTACCAAGACAGCTACAACGACGGTCAGTACAATGACAGCCAGTACAACGACGGACATTATTACAGGCGTCATCATCATCACCACCATGGCTGCCGCATATTTGTGACTACGCACTGGCGCCATCATCACCGGGTAGTCGAGCGCACGAGAGTGTGCGGCTAACGTCTCTCAAATCAGGAGGAACTTACAATGAATATCAAGAAGCTCTGCATGGGCGCCATGGCGCTTTCAATGATCACCGGTGCCGCGCTCGCGGGCACGGCAACCGGGACGTCGGCACTCGACGATCCTGCAAAGATGTCGCCATTCTTCAGCGATGCCGGCATGAAAACGTTGAGGTCGGAAAAGGATTTCAAGACCGCATGGACGGCCATGAAACCCGCCGAGCAGAAGGCGGTGTTGAAAGACTGCGGCGATGCCACGATTAACAAGTCGCACGCGAATTTCTGTGCGATGGCGAAAAAGATGGGCGGCTGAGAATAACGTGATGTGGCGTCGGGTAGCTCTCTTACCCGTACCGGCGTCCCAGTAGTGATAGGGCTCGTACTTTAGGTACGAGCCCTTTTCACTCTCCGCTGCCTACTCTGCTGATCCGTTGTCGGCGAATGGCGACGCACTGGGGACGCATTGCAACGACCAACCAGTCGGCGCCGGCTGCTTCTGATATTCGGCTATGGCGGCGGTGCACTGTTCGCGCTTATCGAACGTGCTCGGCAACATGACCATGCCGCCCTGCGGGCCGGCGATTACGAGATACCAGACCAACGCTGCGGTAGAGGCCATTTATTTGAACTCCTTTGTGCTACTCAATGGAATGCGTGAAGGGTTATGAAGGCGTCTCGGGTGGCGGAAGAAAGGCCGGGCCAAAGGATTTCGCGATGTTGCACGTTACGTGCGGAAGGCAAGCTCGAAATGAGCCGCGCGGTGCCTAGCAATTTTCCACTTCCTTGCCCGGCGGTCCTGTGTGCGCTTATTAGCCGCCGCCGCCGCCGCGGTCGACACCGCCACCGCTGCCTCCCGCTTGGCTAAAGACGACAGTGCCATCGTGTTTGCGAACTTCTACCGCCACGACGCCGTCATCCTGCTGGCGAGCAGCGAATGTCGCCTGGGCGTGCTCCCGGGCGTCTTTCTCGGCATCGAACGGCGCCTTTTCAACCACGCCTTGCTTGCCGTACCAAATCACCGTGTAGACCATCATTACGACGCTCCAGTCGCCGAACGCGAAACTATGCGCCGTGTCACTGGGCGGGTCTATAGCCGCCGGCCGGCGCCCGATCCTCTCAGTCGATGCGCCGGATACGGCCGTTTTCGAGCCGGAAGACCCCGGAATTACCGCCTTGCTTCTCGAAGTCGGTCTGTAGTTCATCCCACGTGCCGAGATACTCCCCGCAATCATCGCAAACGATTTGCGCCTCCGGGCGAGCATCGTGCGGGATTCTCAGACGGATAGTTAGGCAGTAGGGGCATTCGAGACGATGGTTCAGGGTATTGCGGTTCGGACATGTGCGGAGAATGCCTCCAGAGGCCGGCGATCGCAAGAAGGCCGGCGCCAAGGGGTGGGAGCAGCTATGGGGTTTCAGCGCCGGCCAAGCGGACAATCAGATCCGCCGCCAGTCCTACATGGCCCATTCGCAGGCAGGCCGTTATGGTGTGATCGCGGAAGCCCCCAGGCACAACTCCCGCACGCCGGCCTCGGACTACTTTGCATTCTTTCTGGCAGGATTAAACATTTGGATGCGACCGTCAGGCGCTTCTACTAGGAGAGCCACGATCAGCTCGCCAGTACATTGCCGACTTCATCTCGGCCTACAACTTCGGCCGCAGGCCCAAGACCTCACATCCTATGAGTTCATTTGCAAGGCTTGGGACGCACAGCGCGAGCGCTTCAAGCTTGGTCCGCTCCAGCAATGCCGGGACTAAACAATCTCGTATCCACAGCTAGAGCGTTTCCTGTTTTGAGAGAATCGTAGGATTCCCAAAGAAGGTTGTTTGTGATTCATGTGTGGACGGCCCCCGTTGAGCAAGAAGATTCTGACAATGGCAATACTGAAGCGGTCAGGTTCATTCATGTGTTCGGCCTGTTTTTTGCGGCCTCAGGCCGCTGGCCATGATGGTGTCGGTGGATCGGGCCCTCATC
>NZ_JBFRGG010000018.1:0-120082 GCF_052115225.1 Mesorhizobium sp. 2RAF45
ATCATCACCTGTGCCGTCACCGGCGGCATCCACACGCCGACCATGTCGGATGCGCTGCCTTTCACGCCGGACGACATTGCCCGCCAGTCGATCGAAGCGGCCGAGGCAGGTGCCTCGATCCTGCATCTGCACGCACGCGATCCGAAGGATGGCCGTCCAACGCCGGACCCGGCGGTGTTCATGCAGTTCCTGCCGCGCATCAAGCAGGCGACCGACGCGGTCATCAACGTCACCACCGGCGGCGGCCTCAACATGAGCGTCGAGCAGCGGCTGGCCGCTCCTCTCTTGGCCAAGCCGGAAATGTGCTCGCTCAACATGGGCTCGATGAATTTCGGCATCTACCCGCTCGCCGACCGCTATTCGTCGTGGAAGTATGAGTGGGAGGAACCGTATCTGCGCGGCACTGACGACTTCATCTTTCGCAACACGTTTCGCGACATCGAGCGCATCCTGAAATTGCTCGGAGACGGCCACGGCACCAGGTTCGAGCATGAATGCTACGATGTCGGCCATCTCTACAGTCTGGCGCATTTCGTCGATCGCGGCCTGGTGAAGCCGCCTTTCTTCGTCCAGATGATCTTCGGCATTCTCGGCGGCATCGGCCCCGACATGGACAATCTCACCTTCATGAAGCACAAGGCCGACAAGCTGTTCGGTTCGGACTATCGCTGGTCGGTGCTGGCTGCCGGCCGCTTCCAGATGCCATTCGCCACCCAGGCCGCCATGCTCGGCGGTTCGGTGCGGGTCGGGCTGGAGGACTCGCTTTATATCGGCCGCGGCAAGCTTGCGGGCTCGAACGCCGAACAGGTTCGCAAGATCCGCGCCATCCTGACCGAACTCGGCCACGAGATCGCCACCCCGTCGGAGGCCCGCGCGATACTGGGATTGAAGGGCGGCGATCTGGTTGGCTTTTGAGACCGCGCCGCGGTTGGATCGCATTCGCGCCAACCGTCGAACAGACGAGCACCAAGGATATGAGGTGATCGGTACGCTGTTCAGCGCCGTGAACATGAAGATAGTTATCGTCCGGCTACTCGACTCGCGTCAGGTAACCGGCGGTCACACTCGGGCCTGGAATGATCGCGACGATTTTCATCTGGGCAATCATGCGTTTCATCGCCGCGTCGAGATGCGTTTCCAGCATCGCGGCGGCTGCTGTCACCGCACCGCGGATGAGAAGCTCCACAATCAGGCGCAGTTCGGTGATGACCGTCGGATCACCGGGAAGCCCGAGCTTGCGCAGCAGTCGCTCGGACGCGCCGACGGGAAGCAGGTTGTTGCGAATGAGCTCGCGCAATTGCTCGTTCTCCGTGGTCAGTATGCAGGTTTCGATCAGCCGCGTTTGAAGCTCCTCGATGTTCTTCAGGTGATCGGTGGTATCCAGTTCCTCAAGGGTCACAAGCTGGCTGAAGAGCTTTGTCAGTCTGTCGCGGTCGATGAGCGGCGCACCCGCCAGCAGCGACGACGGCTCCAGCATGCGGCGGAGCGCAAAGTGATCCTTGATCGTCTGGGCGGTGAGGGGGCCGGCCATCCAATGGGAACTCTGGTTCTTGCGCACGAGGCCACGTTCCTGCAGGCGGCTGAGGACGTCTCGCACCACCGTACGGCTGACATTGAAGTGATTGGCGATTTCTATCTCGATGATCCGGTACTTGCCGAAAACGACGCAGCCGGCGACGTCGGCTTCGACCGTGTTGTAGATGCGCTCCCAGGACGAGCGGCTCTGAAGCGCTTCATCGGCATGCTGCAGAACGACAAGGCCGAGCGACTTTATGTCGGTGCGGTTGGGCACGACATCGCGACCTTGCGGGCCGACAAGAAAACCTCTGCCCTTGAAGCGATGGACAAGGCCTTCGGCTTCGAGGCGTAGAAGTGCGCGCTGAACGGGAGCCCGAGAGATCTGAAGGATTTCCGCGATCGGTCCTTCAAGAAGAACCAGCCCGCGAGGAAGCAACCCGTCCTTAATATTGTTGCGCAGCACATCTTCTGCAATTTCGTAGCGCCGCTGCGTGTTCTGGCCTGCATTGCTGCGTGTCATGGCGAGAGGCGTTCTCCGTCTTTGACCCTGATGAGAACAGGAAATTGGATGCCTGTGTGTACGCTATTTTGCGAACGTTTCACATCGACAAATAATGACTTTTGCATACAAAATCTGAAAAGCCAGAGCGGCAACGCCAAAATTTTCGGCGCGCGTATAGTTGGCATGGCGCTTGCTTTGAACCCATGGCAGTCAGCGAATCTGCGCTTGAGAGTGAGGTTCGTGCCGTAAATTTAGGCTCTGTTTGCACCAAACAGGCAGCGTTTTCGCATTGCCTGGGCATAAATTGTTGCTCCGTTACAAGCCTATTGATCATTTCGATAGGGGAAAGCCGTTTGTGAAATGTCGATGCAGGCGCCAGCGCCGGTCAGCCATTTGACGCGATGCGCTCAAAATAGCGAAATGTTAAAAAGCCTATTGAATACAAAAATCATTTATGTCATAAATTTTGAAGCGGATGCCGGAAGAAGCATCCCGAGGTGGATGAGCACAACCACAAGAAACGGATTGCTTCAATGCGCGCAGATCATGCGCGCAACCGCTATCGGCTTGCCCGTTCGCGGAAACGTTTCCGCGTCACCACGCGGTGACGTAAGCGACAGTTTACTTGCGAGAAACCGGCAGGGAAATCGTGGCGGCAGTTTTGCAGCTCTCTCAGGTGACAAAGGCGTACGGCGCGCTGCGGGCGCTCGACGGCATCGATATCTCGCTGCCGGACAATGCCTACATCTCGCTTCTCGGTCCGAGTGGATCGGGCAAGACAATCCTGTTACGCGTGATTGCCGGCTTCGAGGCTCCCGATAGCGGCAGCATCCTTTTCAAGGGCGAACGCGTCGAAGCGGTTCCGCCGCATCGCCGCAACATCGGCTTCGTGTTCCAGAATTTCGCTCTGTTCCCGCACCTGTCCGTCGCGGGTAACATAGCTTTCGGTCTGGAGAACCGGGAATTGAATCCAATCACGGATTCGGCCGTCGTTCGCGCCAGGGTCAAGGATATCGTCGCTCTGGTCGGTCTGACCGGTCTTGAAGACCGAGGCGTCGCGCAGATTTCAGGCGGCCAGCGTCAGCGCGTGGCGCTGGCCCGAACATTGATAACCGAGCCGTCGCTGGTCCTGCTGGACGAGCCGCTTGGCGCGCTCGATGCCAATTTGCGCACGCGCATGCGCGCCGAGCTGCGGGCGATCCGCGAGCGCTGCGGCGTAACGTTTCTGCATGTGACCGGCAGCGAAACCGAGGCACTGGCAATGGGTGACACCGTACTCGTGCTGGATCGCGGACGCATCGCGCAGGCTGACGACGCCGACACCGTCTACAACCGGCCGCGGTCCGCGGCCGTGGCACGATTTCTCAATTGCTACAATCTTTTCGAGGGACAGCTCTCGAAGGACGATTTCATCAGTCCGGTGGGAAGGTTTCCGTTGCAGGGGCAGAAGGCCGATGTGCGCGGTCAACCAGCCTATGCCATCCGTTACGATCGGATCTCCGTCAGGCCGCTCGCGGCCCCTGTTACAGCGGAGGAAGTCCGCATCGAGGGCACGTTCATCGCCGACGAGTATTCGGGCGCGGCCATCAATTCGTTTTTCTCGCTCGATGACGGGCGCGTGATCGAGGTCGAGTCCCATCTCAGCCAGGCCGCGCCACAGACCTGTGTGCCGCACGGCCGCTACGCCCTCGTCTGGAAACGCCTGAATGCACTTGTCTATGCATGAAACGCGCTTGGGTCCTGTGTCTGCCTGCGGAATGGAGATTGTGAACGATGGCGATGACTGCCGCCACGGCTGAACCGGCGTCCGCCGACCGGCCCGCAAGGAAAATGCCCGACAGGACGTTGTGGCTGCTTGCGCCTGGCGTGATCTGGATGGTTCTTTTTCTCGTCGTGCCGATTCTGATGATGGTTTACGTCTCGTTCTGGACGCAGACCACATTTGCGATCACGCCGACGCTGACGATCAAGAGCTGGGTGATGTTTTTCTCCAGCGACACCTATCTCAGCGCGCTTTGGACGACAATTCGCATCTGGCTCATCGTCCTGGCGGCAACCCTGATCGTCGGTTATCCGGCTGCCCTGTTCGTCGGGCTGTTCGTGCGCAACAAGACCGTGCAGACGGTGCTCTTGGTGCTCTGTGTCATTCCGTTCTGGACGTCGTTTCTGATCCGCGTTCTTGCCTGGCGTCCGATGCTCGGCAAGGAGGGCGCAATCAACCTCATTCTTCAGGGTGTCGGGCTCATCAACAAGCCGATCGAGGTGCTGCTGTTTTCCGAGCTGTCGGTCATTATCGGCATGACGCAGATCTATTGCGTGTTCATGGTCGGGCCGATCGCCTTCATGATGGGCCGCATCGACCAAAGCGTCATTGAAGCCGCGCAGGACCTCGGTGCCGGCTTCTGGCGGATTTTCCGCACCATCATCCTGCCGTTGTCGATGCCAGGCGTCGTGGTCGGCGCGATCTTCGTGTCCGTGATGGTGCTTGGCGAATTCGCGACGTCCGCGGCCTTGTCCGGCCGCAAGGTCAATCTCCTGGGCAACATCATCGTGACGCAGGTCGGGTCGCTGAAATGGGCCTTCGCGGCGGTCGCGGGTGTGATCCTGACCATCCTGATGGGCATCGTCGTGGCTGCGCTGCTGCGTGTGGTCGATCTCAGGAAGGAGCTCTGATCATGCAGGCAAGCGGCACGAAGCTGGTTCTTGGCATCTACACGACACTGTTCCTCGTGTTCCTTTACGGTCCGATGGTGGTTCTCGCGATCCTGTCCTTCCAGACAGGACCGGAAGGCGGTCCGCAATTTCCGATCATCGAATGGTCGATCTATTGGTACAAGCATCTGTTTGGCATGACGCCGCCGACGCGCATCGCGCCGTTGCCGATCGAGGAGGCGCTCGTCCGCTCGCTCGTCCTGGCGGTGATGACGATGATCGTCTCGACCGTTCTCGGGGTCACCTCGGCACAGGCATTCCGCAAGAAATTCACCGGCTCCGGTTTTGCTTTCTACCTGATCGTGCTCGGCATGATGGTGCCCGGTGTGCTGGTCGGGCTCGGCATGGCGCTGATCGCCAATGCACTGGGTATCGACCGGCACTGGTGGGGGACGACCTTCGTGCTACACGTCGTCTACACCTATCCCTTCGCGTTCCTGGTGATGCTGGCAATCCTCAACCGCTTCGACCAGAACGTCGAGGAGGCCTCCTGGTCGCTTGGCGTGTCGCCGGTGAAAACGTTCCGCAAAGTGACGTTTCCGCTGATCTTTCCGGGCGTCCTCTCGGCCATGCTGTTCGCCTTCACGCTGTCCTACGACGAGTTTTCGCGCACCCTGTTTGCGTCGGGCCGTGACCTGACGTTGCCACTCGCAATCTACGGAACGTTCTCGGTGGAGGTCCATCCGAACGTCTTTGCGTTCGGTGTGCTGACGACGCTGTTCTCCTTCGCACTGCTTGGCACCTATGCGGCGCTGATGATGCTGTCGATCCGCCGTGCCCGCCGGGTGGCCATCCAGGAGGAGGCATGATGCCCGGCGAGACAGCGAGCGCAATCGTAACCGGCGCCGGTTCCGGGATCGGCAGGGCAATAGCCATCCGGCTCGCCGCAGATGGCTACGCCGTACTGGTCAACGACCTCGATCTCGGGCGCGCCCAAGCGGTGGTTTCGGAGATTGCCGTCTCTGGCGCAAAGGCTGTAGCTGCCGCCGGCAACGTCTCATCCGAAGTGGACGCAAGGGCCATCCATGCGGCGGCCGTGGCGGCCTTCGGCGACACGGACCTGCTGATCAACAATGCCGGCATCGTGCATCAGTCGCTGTTTGAAAATCTCGAAATAGCGGATTTCGACCGGATGTTTGCGGTGCATGTCCGCGGAACCTTCCTGATGACGAAGATGGTTCTGCCGGCGATGCTGAAGGCCGGCAAGGGCGCCGTCATCAATGTCGCGTCGCAGCTTGGCCAGGTCGGGGGTATCGAGCTTTCGCATTACGCGGCCGCCAAATCCGCGATCATTGGCATGACCAAGTCGCTGGCCCGTGAGGTGTCGAGCCGCGGCGTGCGCGTCAATGCGGTTGCGCCTGGGCCCATCAACACACCGCTTGTTCGGGAACTGTCGCAGGAATGGCGCACCCGCAAGGCATCCGAGCTCCCGCTTGGCCGTTTCGGCGAGCCTGAGGAGGTGGCGGCAACCGTTGCCTTTCTTGCGTCGCCGCAGGCCAGCCTGTTTGTCGGACAGACGCTCGGTCCGAATTCCGGCGACGTGATGCTGTGAGCGAGGACATGACGATCATGACTGACACGCTGCTCTCTTCCCGTGTTGTTCTCATCACCGGCGCTGGCATCGGCATCGGGCATGCGACAGCCAAGGCCTTCGCGGCACTTGGCGACCATGTCGTCGTCACCGATGTGCTGGATCGCGAGGGCAACGACACGGTCGAGGCCATCCGGATGGCTGGTGGTTCGGCTGAATTCCATGCGCTGGACGTGCGTTCGACGTCCGCCGTCGATGCGCTGGTCGCCAATGTGGAGGCGCGTCTGGGCCGGATCGACGTAGTCGTTGCCAATGCCGGTATCGCCCACAGGGCGCCGCTCGAAACGCTTGACGACGACAAGTGGGACCTGACGTTCGATATCGATCTGAAGGGTATCTTCCGCGTTGCGCGTGCTGCGGTCCCCGCAATGAAGGCACGAAGATCCGGCGCCATCGTCGCGCTCTCCTCGATCATGGGGACGTCCTACGGCTGGGACGAGCATGTGCACTATTCCGCCGCCAAGGCCGGCGTCGTCGGCCTGGTGCGCGCCCTTGCCGTGGAACTCGCCCGTGACGGCATCCGCGTCAACGGCATGGCGCCTGGCTACATCCGCACCGCCCAGCTGCTGTCGGAGGAAAATTCGCTGGGCGCGGCGGGCGCCGAAGCCGCCGGCACCTTCATTCCAATGGGGCGCATCGGCGAACCCGAGGAAATCGCAGACGTGATCACGTTCCTTGCATCACACGGCGCGAGATACATGACCGGTCAGACGCTGGTCGTGGACGGCGGCCTCCTTGTGGGCAGGTACTAGCACACGACGTCCTCCGAAAATCCTCAACGGCCTTTCGGAATTATTCGCCAGAGCAACGGATCAGGGTGTCCACAAGGGGACGCTCCGGGGAACACAAGAACAACTGGAGACAAAGCAATGTCAGTTTCGTCAGAAATCAATCGTCGTTCACTGTTGAAGCGTTCCGCGGGCGCCATGGCGCTTGCGATGGGAGGCGGTACGCATTTCCTGTCTTCAAGCGCCGCTTATGCGCAAAGCACAGCACTTGCGTCCGAGCAGCTGCGCACCATCGGTCTTTCGGTGACCGTTCAGGAACGCATCCTGGCCGACTTCAAAAAGGCAAGCGGCGTCGGCTCGACCTCGGGCACGGCGGCAACCTTCCCGGATGCGCAGACCAAGATCCTGTCCGGCTCCAAGGACTATGACGTCTGGGAAACCATTGGCGAGCGTCTGCCGTCCGTCGTCATGACCGACAATGCCGATCCGATCGCGACGTCGGCGCTGAAGAACTGGTCGAACATCCGTGACATCTTCAAGAAGCCCGATCCGAAGTGGCCTGCCTCGGCGCAGATCGTCGGACAGATCTGGACCGACGACACACAGACGGCGTTGTGGATGGTGCCTTCGGTCTTCAACTTCGATTCCGTTGGCTACAATCCCGACATCATTTCCGAGGAAGAAGCAAACAGCTGGACGGCGATTTTCGATTCCAAGTGGAAGGGCAAGTCCGGCCTCAACACCGACCCATTGACCGCTTTCGGCCAAGCCGTGATGGCGATGAACACGCTTGGCCTCTCGGATGTGAAGAACCCGGGCAATGCATCGGCGGCCGAGATCGACGAAGCTGCGAAATTCCTGATTTCCAAGAAGAAGGACGGCCAGTTCCGCGCACTTTGGGGCGATTTCGGCGAACTCGTCAACTTCCTCGCCTCCGGCGAAATCGTCGTGTGCGACGCCTGGCAGCCGGCCGTCATGGCTGTCAAGGCACAGGGCAAGGCGTGCAAATACGCCATTCCCAAGGAAGGCTATCGCGGCTGGTCGATCGGCAACACCATGCTGAAGGGCACGCCGAACAAGGCTGCCGTCGAAGCTTACGCCGACTACTGGCTGTCGGGTCCTCCGGGCATCATCGTTTCCGAGCAGGGCTACTATTCGCCGACGACCAACATCAAAGAGGTCATGTCGCCGGAAAAATATGCCTTCTGGTATGAAGGCAAGCCTTGGGTCGGCGCCACGGAGCGCGGCATCAAGGAAGGCGATCTGCGTGACGGCGGTTCACTCGAAACGCGCGCGGCCAACGTCGCCTACTGGCACCAATGGCCGGAAGAATATGATCACCTGGTGCAGAAGTGGGATGAGTTCCTGAGCGCCTGATATCTGACGGGGCGGGCGATCAGCCTTGCTTGCCCGCCCCACCCCTTTTTTGCGAAGCGAGTGCGATGATTTACGATCTCGAACTGTACAGGATTGGCAAGGTTTACGACAGCGGCACGCCAGCCGTGATCGACTTCAACCTGTCCGTCAGCAAGGGCGAGTTCATCGCTTTCCTCGGCCCGTCGGGCTGCGGCAAGACAACGACCCTGCGAATGATCGCCGGGTTCGAGAGCATTTCCTCCGGCGACATGATGGTCAAGGGCGTTCGCATCAACGACATGCGGCCTGCCGACCGCCCGACATCAATGATCTTTCAGAACTACGCCTTGTTCCCGCACATGACGGTCCGCCGCAATGTCGGCTATGGCCTCGAGGTCAAGGGGATGGCGAAGGCCGAGCGTGACGCCAAGGTCGATCGCATGCTTTCGAAGCTTGGTCTGGACGATATTGCCGAGAAAAAAACCGACAGGCTTTCCGGCGGCCAGCGCCAGCGCATCGCGCTCGCCCGCGGCCTGGTGGTCGAGCCGGATATTCTTCTTCTGGACGAGCCGCTGGGCGCGCTCGATGCCAATCTGCGCAAAGCCATCCAGAACGAGTTGAAGCTGCTGCAAAGGACGCTTGGCATCACCTTCGTGTTCGTGACGCATGCGCAGTCGGAAGCCCTGGCGCTCTCCGATCGCGTCGTGGTGATGAACCAGGGCCGGGTCGAACAGATCAGCCCGCCGCATCAGCTCTATACGCGTCCCAACACCCCGTTTGTTGCCCGGTTTATCGGCCGCAACACGATCTTCACTGGCGCGGTCAGGGGCATTGAAGACGGGCGCACCATAGTCGACACGCCACTTGGAACGCTTGCCGGCAGCGCCAATGGCGACATGAGCCCTGGCGCCGCGGTCAATGTCGTCATTCCGGCCGAAGCCATGGAAGTTCATACATTGAGCAGCGTCACCCGCGCTGCGATCTCCAGGCAGTCTGGCGGCAATGTCATCGACGCCAAAGTCAGCCGCTTCGATGTCGTCGGCCACATTTCCCATCTTTCGGTCGAGTTGCCGGATGGGCGGGCGATCGCGCTCGAGGCACATATCGACAAGTATCCGCCTGGCGTCTTTCCCGAGGGATCGGACATCCTGCTTGCCTGGAACCCGGGTCAGGCAACAGTCATCCCGGCGACCTGAAAGACCATCGAGCCCATAAAATGGACCGGAAAACCTCAAGGAGAAAATGACGTGGCTAAGGAAATTCTGTGCAGCTTTGGCATCGATGTCGATGCAGTGGCCGGTTGGCTCGGGTCTTATGGCGGCGAGGATTCGCCAGACGATATTTCACGCGGCCTGTTTGCCGGCGAAGTCGGCAGCATGCGCCTTTTGAAACTGTTCGAACGGTTCGGCATCAAGACCACATGGTTCATTCCCGGTCACTCGATCGAGACGTTCCCGGAACAGATGCAGGCCGTGGCGGACGCAGGCCATGAAATCGGTATCCACGGCTACACCCACGAAAACCCGATCGCGATGACACGCGAACAGGAGATCGAGGTCCTCGACAAGTGCATCGAACTGGTGACGAAACTGTCCGGCAAACGCCCGACCGGCTATGTGGCGCCATGGTGGGAGTTTTCCACCGTCACCAACGAACTGCTGCTGGAGCGCGGCATCAAGTACGATCACTCGCTGATGCACAATGATTTCACACCGTATTACGTGCGTGTCGGCGACAGCTGGACCAAGATCGACTATTCCAAAAAGCCCGCCGACTGGATGGTGCCGCTGAAGCGCGGCCATGAAACGGACCTGATCGAAATCCCGGCATCCTGGTATCTCGACGATCTGCCGCCGATGATGTTCATCAAGAAGTCACCCAACAGTCATGGCTTCGTCAATCCGCGCGATATCGAGGACATATGGAAGGCGCAGTTCGACTGGGTCTATCGCGAAATGGACTACGCGGTCTTCCCGATCACCATCCATCCCGATGTCGCCGGCAGGCCACAGGTCCTGATGATGCTGGAACGGCTCTATGCCCATATAAGCAGTCATCCCGGCGTCAAATTCGTTACGATGAACGAGATCGCCGATGATTTCGCCAAGCGCTTTCCGCGTCGGAAATAAGGCCGATAGTGCCAGCGCCTTGTCCGTCCTGAGGTCTTTGTCATGTGTTCGCTGTGCGGAATTCTCGGAAGCAATGAGCATTGGACCGATGCGGTTGCACGTCCGGGCGTGTTCACGCGCAACACCGAGCGTGTCGACCGCCGCCGGGAGAGGGCGAAGCGCGTCCGTATCGCCAGCCGTATTCTCACCGAGTTCGGCCTGACCCTGTCGGACTGGCAGGGCAGCTCGTTCCTTCTGTCTACCCGCACGGGCAAGACGGAGATGGTCGAGGATCTTGGACATCTGTGGCCGCTGGCGGAAAAGATATCCGGCCGCGTCTGCGATCCGCTGTCTCATGCTCTGATCGAGAGGCTGGAGGGCGGCGGCGATGCCTGATACCTTCCCCGACTTCACGCCGGTCAATCTGCTGACCGGGTTTCTGGGTTCCGGCAAGACCACGCTGCTGCACCGTCTGCTGCAGGATCCGGCCCTGTCCGATACAGCGGTGCTGATCAACGAGTTCGGTGAAGTCGGTCTTGACCATCATCTGCTGGAGCGGATCGATGACACCATGGTGCTGCTGCAATCAGGCTGCGTGTGCTGCACCATCCGGGGCGAACTGGCGCAGGCGATGCGCGACCTGCAGTCCAAGCGCGAGCGCGGCATCGTGCCGCCCTTCCGGCGGCTGATCATGGAGAGCACCGGGCTTGCCGATCCGTTCCCGATTTTGTCCACCCTCAAATCCGATCCTGTGCTGCGCCATCATTTCAAGGCGGCGAATGTGATCACCACGCTTGATGCAGTCAATGGCCTGGCACAGCTCGAAACCCATGGCGAATCGGTGCGGCAGGCGGCAATCGCCGATGCGATCGTTTTGACCAAGACCGACCTGACCGACGAGCCGGCGGTTGCCCGGCTTATGCAGCGCGTGCGCCGGATCAATCCGGATGCTCCCTTTGTCGATGCGCATGGCGATCACTTCGATATCGATCGTCTGTTGAGCGGGGCATCGGGTTCGGGTGAGGGCGCGCCTGCAAGGAGCGGCTTTTATTGCGAGGAGCCGGTGTCCGTCATTGGCGAAGCCGGCAGCGCCCATCAAAAGCCGGTGCATTCCTTCGTCATGACCATCGACGCGCGTATCGACTGGACCGCTTTCGGACTGTGGTTGACCATGCTGCTCAACAGGCACGGCGACAAGGTTCTGCGGGTCAAGGGCATCCTCAACATCGAGGGAGAGGACAACCCCGTCGCCATTCACGGCGTCCAGCATCTCGTCCATCCCCCTGTTCACATGACGGGATGGCCATCCGATGATCGCCGCTCCCGCATCGTTTTCATTGTTGACGGACTGGATGCCGATTTGATCCGACGCTCCTTTTCAGCCTTCAATCGGCTCGGGCTGCCGCAACCCGCAGCCGACATCACCGAGACCGCGTAGAGGCCATGACCAAGCATCACAAGCCATCGGCGCTTTCGTCGCCAGCGGTTCACACAGAGGGTCGGCCGAAGCTTCGCATTCTCGGCACCGCCATTTCCCTGCTGGAGGAACTGCGGCTCGGCGCCGAGCGCGATCTCGGCATGGACATCGAATTCGACAATCAGGATTTCATGACGGCGCAGCACAAGGCGGCGCTGGAGCCGGACACCTATGATATTTACGACCAGTGTTTTCACAATCTCGATATCGTCTGGTACTGGCGCGCGGTGCAGCCGATCGATATCGACCGCATCGGTCTTTGGGATGAAATCACCGATCTGACCAAGACGGGGCGCATCGGTCCGAACGCGCGGATCGGCCAGGGCGATGCGCCGGTCACCAAGCTTTTCGTACAACCGAACCTTGCCTTGGACGAAAAGCCGTCGCGCTGGATTTCCATGCTGCCGACGACCCACAATTTCGACAGCTTCGCCTACAGTCCCGAGGTCGTAAGGAAAAACTCCGCGCGAATGAACTCGTGGGCAGCGCTGCTCAACGAGGAGTTTCACGGACACGCGGCGCTGGTCAACGAGCCGGCGATCGGCATTTTCGACGCGGCGCTGGCAGCCCAGGCGGCGGGCCTGATGACATTCAAAAATCTCGGCAACATGTCGGTCGAGGAGATCGACAAGCTGATGGATATTCTGGAGGCACGCAAGAAATCCGGATTTTTCAAGGGGTTCTGGAGGTCTGCCGAAGATGCCGCAGACCTGATGACCTGCGGCGACGCCGTGATCGAAAGCATGTGGTCGCTCGGCATCAGCAAGCTGGATCTGCGCGGCGTTCCCGTGGAGCTGGCAAATCCGGTGGAAGGCTACCGCGCGTGGCATGGCGGGCTATGCCTGTCCAAGCGGCTGAACGGACGCATGCTGGACGCGGCCTACGAATATCTGAACTGGTGGCTGTCAGGATGGCCGGGCGCCGTGGTCGCGCGCCAGGGCTACTACATGTCGACGCCGGAACGATCCCGGGCACACATGACGCCCGCCGAGTGGGACTACTGGTACCAGGGGCTGCCGGCGGCGAACGATCTTCCGGGACCGGATGGATTGCTTCGGGTCAAGGCGGGAGCGGTCAGAAGCGGCGGCTCCTACTGGCAGCGTGCCAATTCCATTGCCGTCTGGAACACCACCATGGACGAACACAATTATCTCGTGCGCCGCTGGATGCAATTTGTCGCGGCCTGAGCGCGCCTCAAAAAAGGAAGCATGGTCATTACACAAAAACTCAATTCCCTGTCTGTTGCCCAACTCTCGGTGATGATCCAGTCCGGTGCGGTGGACCCGGTCGAAGTGGCCGAGGCGACGTTCGACGCAATTGCCGCTCATGCCGATCCGGCTGTTTTCATCAGCCTGTTGCGCGACCGGGCAATGAGCGAGGCGGGTGCTGCCTCACGCCGGATCAGGGATGGCCGTTCACTTGGCCTTCTCGATGGCATTCCGGTTGCCTGGAAGGACCTGTTCGACATCACCGGTCTGGCGACGACGGCGGGCTCCAAGGTTCTTGCCCATACTGCGCCGGCCCTCGACGATGCCGATGTGGTTTCGCATTTGAAAGCCGCGGGCATGGTTGCCATCGGCCGCGTCAACATGAGCGAGTTTGCGTTTTCGGGGCTCGGTATCAATCCCCATTACGGCACACCGAAAAACCCCAGAAGTACGGATGTGCCGCGCATTCCGGGCGGCTCCTCGTCGGGCTCTGGCGTTGCTGTCGCGGCCGGTCTGGTTCCGGTCTCGATCGGAACCGACACCGGCGGCTCCGTGCGCATCCCGGCCGCTTTCAACGGGATTGTCGGATACAAGGCCACCCGCGGGCGCTACTCGATGCGTGGCGTCTTTCCGCTGGCGCTGAGCCTTGATGCGCTGGGGCCGCTCTGCCGCACGGTACAGGATGCCGTCTGGATCGATGCCGCCATGCGCGGCTTGTCGGCACCCTCGATAGGCCGAGGCACCCTCCAGGGACTGACCATCGTGATCCCGCAGAATGTGGTGTTCGACGATGTCCAGTCCGGCGTGTCGGACGCGTTCGAGGCCGCAACCGCCCGCCTTGCCAAGGCAGGCGTCAAAATCGTGCGGTTTGCCATTCCCGCGTTCGATGAGATTCTGGACCTGACGGCCAAGCATGGCGCGCTGGTGACGGCGGAAGCCTATGCCCTGCATCAGCAACGGCTTGCCGGCCCTGAGGCAGCCGACATGGATCCGCGCGTGGTGACCCGCACGCGGCTCGGCGCGAAGATTACCCTTGTCGACTATCTGAAAATCATCACTTCGCGCACCCGGCTGATCGGGGAGGTCGCTGGACTCGTGGATGCCGGAGCGCTGATCGCCTTCCCGACCGTCGCGCACGTGGCCCCGCCGATGGAGCCGTTGAAAACCGATGACGAGCTATTCGTCAAAACCAATATGCGCACGCTGCGCAATACGCTGCTCGGCAATTTCCTGGACTGGTGCGGCGTTTCCATACCTTGCGGCATGGGCGAGGCCGGCATGCCTGTCGGCTTCCTGCTGTCGGCGCTGCCGGCGCGCGATGAGCAACTGCTGTCGGCGGCACTTTGTGCCGAAGCGGTCATTCGCGGCGAATAGCGCTGCCGTCCAGATGAATAGGCAAGCCTTTGGTCGGGTTTTCCACCTGAAGAACAAGGAGAACGGCAATGTGCATGGCGTGTTACGTCGACGAGGCGATGAAGAGCAGAATTATTGCCTACAACGCCGAATTCCATAAGGTCACCAAGAGCCCCTACGGCAGCGACGACGAGATCGGCATGCTGAACCTCATCGATGCCGAGTCCCGCTCGGCCATCATGAGCCGCACCGATCCATCCAAGGTGTTCGATCTGTCGGTGGATCATTTCATCGGCATGCCCGGCTGGTTTGGTGCCGGCGATCAGCCATATCAGATCTGGATGACGCACACGCCGCAGGGTGAGATCGTTGCCAACGCCATGGGCGTTACCCCCGAAGCCAACAAGCTCGTCGGTTATTCCGGCGATGCGATATCGATGTACACCCATTGCGGGACCCACATCGATACCTTCAACCATTTCGGCTACAATGGTGAGATATTCAATGGCTTTACCGCGCGGGACCATCTCGGCAGCCGCGCCTGGCAAAAATGCGGACCGGAGAAATATCCGCCGATTTTTGCACGTGGCATTCTGCTGGATGTCGCGGCTCTGCACGGCGTCGATACGTTGCCGCCGAGCCATCCGATCGGCAGGGCCGATATCGAGGGCTGCCTGAAGAAGCAGGGCCTGTCGATCAAGCCTGGTGATGTCGTCCTGCTTCGTACGGGCCAAATGCTGCTGTGGCCCGACAAGGCGTTCGCCAGCAACACGCCGGGGCTTAATCGCGAAGGCGCCGAGTATCTCGCCAAGCACGGCGTGATCATGATCGGTGCCGACAATCTGACGCTGGAACAGACACCTTCGGCACATCCGGAGAATTTCTTCCCCGTTCACACCTATCTCCTGGCCGAAGCCGGCGTCCCTATTTTGGAAATGGCCCAGCTGGAGGAGCTGGCGGCGGAAAAGGTCTATGAGTTTGCCTTTTTTGGTGCCTGCATCAAGCTGCGCGGCGCCACGGGAACGCCGATGCGGCCGGTGGCGATGCCGCTTCGATAAATTGCGCGCACGCCCACGAAGCCGCGCGCTTGCAAGCAAATGTTCGCGGCCGTTCGATCGACAGCAACAGGCCAGAGCAATTCCAGGAAAAGTGTGAACGGATTTTCGTCCGGGATTGCGTCAAAACAAAGAGTTGGAGCAGTCACCGTTTCCATGAAACAGTGACTGCTTCAAGGGAACTCGAACCTCGCGCAGGCATGGGAAAGCAAGCCAACCACCAAACGGCCACATAAGTTTATTCGTTTTTGACCAATACGCGCTGGCAGATTGCTGTAATCTTCGAAAAAACACCGGGATAACCGGGCCAACCAGAAAGGTCGGGGAATGAAATACGTCGTCGATACGATCGGCGGTCCCGCAGGTGGTGATGCCTGGCAAGCCGCTGTTACCGAAGCCTATTTTCCGCTCGACACCGAGTATCGGAACCGTCGCGAATTTTCAGGTACGCTGGAAACCTTCTCCCTCGGGCTCGTCAGCGTGTCTAAAATGCGCTGCGATGCCGTAAGCTATCGTCGCCATCGCCGCCACTTCCTCAACGAGCGTGACGCCAGCCTGCTCATCACCATCCCGGAGATGTCGGAGGTGAATTTCTCGCAAGGGTCGAGAACCGTCAATTGCGGTCCGGGGGGCTTCCTCGTTGAAAGGGGAGATGCGCCTTACGAATTCTGGCATGGCAAGCCAAACGCGCTGTGGGTCCTGAAGGTGCCGTCATCGAGTGTTCGGGCGCGGATCGGATCCGCCGAACGGCTCAGTGCGCTCAGTTTCGATGCGACCCAAGGCATCGCCGCGCTCTTCCTCGACACGGTGCGCACCACGATCGGCCATGTCGATGAGATCACTGAAGCCGCTCGTGAGATGATGGGCAGGCACATCCTGGAAATGCTGTGCCTGTCGATCGTGAGCGACGATCGCGTGCTGGACAGCAGCATCTCGTCGATCCGGGCCGGACATTTGCATCGCGCCGAGCAGTATATTCGTGAAAACCTGAAGAATTTCGGCCTCGGCCCGCAGGCGGTGGCTGATGCCTGCGGCATCTCCCTGCGTTACCTGCAGGTTCTTTTTCAGGACAGCAACCAGTCGATCAACGGCTTCATCCGCGACGCCCGGCTTGAACTTTGCGCCGAGGAGCTGATGTCGGTGACCAACACCAGCAGCGTTGCCGAGATCGCTTACCGCTGGGGTTTCGCTGACCAGTCTCAGTTCTGCAAGCACTACCGGACGCGGTTCGGCTGCGCACCGACCGATACCCGTCGCGAAGCGGCGAACCGGGCAGGCCGCCCTTCGGCCTCGAGAGCGCGCCACTAGACCCGACGAATCCGGGCCATTCCACCATTTATTGCAACGTCGCCCCGGCGAGGGGCGGCGAAGGCGGGGCTTTGCCCGCAAAGACCTTGCGAAGGAACTGTCATGAGCCGAATTAGAGTTGCCGTCGATGTCGGAGGGACCTTCACTGACATCTGCATCATGGACGAAGACAGCGGCGCGATCCGCATCGAAAAGACCGCCTCCACGCCTGACGATCCCATGCAAGCCATCATGAATGGCGTGGACCAGGGCCGCATCGATCTTTCGCAGGTGACGATGTTTTCTCACGGTACGACGGTCGCCACCAATGCGTTGATCACCCGCCGCCTGCCACGCACCGCAATGGTCTGCACCGAGGGTTTCCGTGACGTTGTCGAGATCCGTCGCGCCAACAAGGAAGATCTCTGGGACACCTATAAAGATGTCGCCAAGCCCTATATCCCGCGCCGCGACCGCCTGACCGTCCGGGAACGAGTCAGTGCCGAGGGCGCGATCCTGGAAGCGCTGGACGAAGAGGCTGCGCGCCGTGCCGCCGACATTCTCAAGAAACGGCAGGTCAAGTCCATCGCCGTCTGCTTCATGAACTCCTATGTCAACGGCGCCAACGAGCGCCGCATGCGTGAGATCCTGAAGGAGGCAATGCCGGATGTGCCGGTCTCGATCTCCTCGGAAGTCATGCCGGAAATCTTCGAGCACGAACGTTTTTCCACCACCATGGCGAACGCCGTCTGCGCTCCCGTCGTCGTCGATTACGTGTCCCGTCTTGGAGAAAAACTTGCCGCGGCCGGATACAAGCGAGATCTTCTGTTGCTGCACAGCGGTGGCGGCGTCATGACACCCGCGAGCGTCAAGGATTTTTCAGCCCGGCTCGCAGGATCTGGCATCGCTGCCGGCGCGATCGCAAGCCGTTTCATCGGAAATCTCTGTGGCTTCCCGAACTCGATCGGCTTCGACATGGGCGGCACCAGCACCGACGTCTCGCTCGCATGGAACGGGGAGTCGCGCATCACAAAAGACTGGTACATTGAATTCGGATATCCGATCCGCTTTCCTTCCATCGAAGTGCTGACCATCGGTGCGGGCGGCGGGTCGCTGGCATGGCAGGACGAAGGCGGCAGCTTGCGCAACGGACCGCAGTCCGCCGGCGCCTTTCCAGGTCCGGCCTGCTACAAGAATGGCAACCGCACCGCCACCAACACCGATGCCAATGTCGTGCTCGGCCGTCTCGGAACCAGCCTTGCAGGCGGCAAGATAACTCTCGACCCCGCTCTGGCCGCCCAGGCGGTGCAGGAGACGGTGGCGGCACCCTTCGGCATGGAACTCCATCAAGCGGCCGAGGCGATCATCGCCGTCGCCAACGCCAACATGGGCAACGCCGTCCGGCTTCTTTCCATCAGCCGAGGCTATGACCCGCGCGATTTTGCACTCGTCGCATTCGGCGGTGCGGGCGCTTTGCACGGAGCGGCCGTGGCCAAGGAGCTTTCGATTCCAACCGTGATCGTACCGCCCAATCCCGGCGTCACCTCCGCGCTCGGTTGCCTTCTCGTCGACGTGCAGCACGATTTCTCCGAAAGCTTCATGGCCGATGCTTCGACTGTCTCGCCCGCCGAGATGCAGACGGCGTTTGTTCTCATGGAAAAACAGGCTGTCGAACGCCTGGCCCATGAGGGCGTGGCGCAGGAAGACATGGCGCTGCAGCGCACGGTCGAGATGATGTACCAGGGCCAGTGGCGCTCACTTGCGGTGTCGGCACCGGCGCGGATCGAGAGCATCTGCTCGTTGATCGAGGCGTTCCACAACGAGCACGAACGAGAGTTCAACTACCGCCGCGAAGAGGCGCCGGTGTCGATCTTCCGCATCGCGGTCAAGGCGATCGGCATCGTTCCGAAAGCCGAGATACCGTGGCACGAAGTAGTGCCTCATGTGCCCGAGCGCCTCGGCCGCCGCGGCGTCTGGTTCGACGGCGTATCTCACGATGCAGCCGTGTATGAACGTGATCAGCTCAGCGCCGGTGCTGCTTTCACAGGGCCTGCCATTGTCGAACAGTTCGATTCCACCACCGTGGTTCCGCCGGGAATGAGCGCGACCGTCGATGGCTTCCTGAACATTCTCATCGTGACGAAAGGCTGAGACATGACAAAGCTGATTGAAACGAACCCTGGCCTCGATCCGGTAACGTTCGAGGTGCTGAAGAACTCCTTCATCACCACCGTCGACCAGATGGCCGAACAGATGCTTCGCACCTGCTATTCCTTCGTCATCTACAACCGGGACTTTTCAAACGCCCTGCACGACGCCGATGGCAACTCCGTCGCCCAGGGCAACTACGATATCGCGGTCCACGTCGGCACACTGCACAACACGTGCAAGGAGGTGATCCGGGTCTTTGAAGGCGATATGGCACCCGGTGACGTCTACGCAATCAATGATCCTTATGCCGGCGGTACGCATTTCAGCGATGTTCGGCTCGTCCGTCCGATCTTCGACGAAGACAAACTGATCGGCTTCTCCCAGTCGAACGGCCACTGGTCGGACCTCGGCGGCTCCGTGCCGGGTTCCTTCGACGTCACCGCCCGCGACATGTTCCGCGAAGGCCTGCGGATCACGCCGTTGCGCCTTTTCCAGCGCGGCCGCTTCTGCTCCGACGTCGCCAACATGATCGCGGCCAACACACGCGATCCGGCATCGATTATTGGCGACATCCATTCCCAGGCGCAGGCGACGCAGGCGGCCGAGCGAGAACTGTTGCGGCTGGTCAAGAAGTACGGGCGACGCCAGGTCATGCGCGGTATGGAGGAGGTTCAGGACTACGTCGAACGCGCCGTGAGAAAGCGTCTCGCGGAGCTGCCCGACGGCACCTGGGAGACGGTCGACTACATCGATCGCGATCTCGGCGCTGGCGAGGGAATGATCCCGATCCGCATCAAGATGACGATCAAGGGCGACACGATCCACTACGATTTTACGGGAAGCCATTCGACCATCGCCTCGATGTACAATTCCGCGCCGGGCGCGACCTTCTCGGCCGTGGTCGCAGGTATGAAGACCTTCTTCCCGGACCTTCCACTCAACAGCGGGTTTTACCGGATGATCGAGGTGACCGCGCCGAAGAACAGCATCGTCAGCGCGGAATGGCCGGTGGCGGTGACCGGGTTCCTCATGCCATTCGAAAAGATCATGAACGCGATCTTCGAGATGTGGTCGAAGATCATGCCCCAACGCGCCATCGCCTGCGCCTTCAACCTCGAATATCTGCTGGCCGGGGGGCGGGACGCACGCAAACCCGAAAAGCCGATCTTCATGTTCTACGAATGGCTGCCTGGCGGCTGGGGCGGGCGCAACGGCAAGGATGGCGCCGATGTCACCACCGCCTGCTTCGGAACGGGCCTGATGTCGCAACCGAACGAAGGCAACGAGCGGGTCAATCCCACTCGAACGATCGAGTTCCAGATCAAGCAGGATTCAGCCGGTCCCGGCAAATGGCGCGGTGGCGTCGGCGTGCAGAAGACCTCGTTGTTGCTCGACGCCGAAAATGCCGTCATGTCCTATATTTGCGACCGCGAACGCGCCGTCGTCTGGGGCGTCGAAGGGGGGCTGCCGTCGATGCCCCACGGCTTGACCATGAAGCGCGCCGGAGAAGAGACCGAGATCTGGCTCGGCTCCGTGTTCTCAGATCACTCCGTCCACACAGGCGACCAGTTCGCGCGTCCGACGGCCGGCGGCGGTGGTTTCGGCGATCCACTGGAGCGCGAGCCTCGCAAGGTGATGGAGGACGTGATCGACGACTACGTTTCCCTGGAGCGTGCCAGGACCGACTACGGCGTGGTGATCCGCGAAATCGACCGCGACCTGTGCCAATACGAAATCGACGAGACGGCGACCGAAGCCTGCCGCGCCGACATCCGAGCGAAACGGAAGGATAGGGCACGCATGGATCCCGAGGAGGTCGCGCGCAAATACCGCTCGGGCGAGATCGATGCGCTCGATGCGGTTCGGCACTATGCCGTGATCCTCGATTGGGAGACTGGCGAACTGCTTCCCAAAACCACCGTCCAGTTCCGTGAAAGCTTTGAGAAACGGACCGTCGCCCACTGGGTCTGAGCGCTAACGAGCGCGCCGCAAACCTTGCGGGCGCTTGCGGGATGCCGCAGTTATCTGTTTTTTCGATACCATATTCAAAGAATTACTATTTCACAGGAGCCTGAAGCTGGAGCAACTATGTTGCAGCGTCGCGAAAGTTGGCTGCTTCCGAGGGGTATGACAGATGGCAGCAAGCGTGGAACGATTGTTCACCGCGGCCAGCACGATTGAAGAGGCATTGGCCGCACGCCGGCAAGGCGCGACGGTGCTTGCCGGCGGCACCTGGATGATGCGTGACCCGCGGCGCGGGGTCGACCTTCCCGAGGCGGTGGTCGCACTCCACCGAATACCGGCCTTGTCCAAGGTCGAAATCGAGCCCGACCATATCGTGATCGGCGCGGCTGTTACCCACACGGTGCTTGGCCGCGCGCTGCGTGCGGTAGCGGGCTTCGAAGGTCTGGTTGCCGCGGCCGAGGGTGCGGCCAATCCCGGCATCCGAAGGGTCGCCACCGTGGGCGGCAACCTCTGTGCCCTCGGCTTTGCCGCCGCCGATCTCGCCCCTGCGCTTCTCGCCTGTGAGGCGACGGTGGAGTTGCAGACGTTCGAAGGCTCAAGACTCCTCGGTATTTCGGATTTCCTCAAAGACAGGCCTGCGCTGCTGACCGAAGCGATGGTGACGAGAATTCATCTGCGCCGCGACTTGATCGCAAGTGCTCACATCCGCCTGCCGCTCCGGCAAGCCGGCGACTATCCGGTCGCTATCGTCTCCTTCGCGGTGGACAAAGACAAATGTCGCATCGCCGTCGGCTCGGTGGAGCCGGTAGCGCGGCGCTGGACGGCGCTCGAACAGGCGATGGCGGCTGGCCCGGCGCCCGCGCTCGATCCGAAGCGCGCCGCCGAGCTTGCACTGGAACACAATGATTTTCAGGGCCGCGACGGCAAGGAAGCGGAGGGTTGGTACCGGCGCCAGGTTCTTCCGACACTGGTCAGGCGCGCTGTTGCCGCACTTCTCAAGACCGAGGGCCTGGCATGGTTGTGACATTCCAGCTGAATGGCGAGGACTGCCGCTTTGATGGAGATCCGATGACGCCGCTCGTCGACATCCTGAGACGGGAACGGTTCCTGACGGGGACCAAGGCTGTGTGCCGCGAAGGCTTTTGCGGCGCGTGCACGGTGCATGTCGACGACGAAGCGGTGCCGTCCTGCTTGAAGCCGGTTGGACTCGTCCAGGGATGCGCGGTGACGACCATCGAGGGATTGAGTTCGGGAAACCAGGTGCTGCACCCGCTCCAGGCCAATTTCGAGGCGGCCGATGCCGTGCAATGCGGCATGTGTTTCCCGGGAATGGTCATGAGCCTTTCGGCGTTCGTGCGTGACAATCCGCATGCGAGCCGCCCCGAAATCAAGGCCGCGATGGTCGGCAACATATGCCGCTGCACGGGATATGAGCGGATCGTCGACGCCGTGGCCGATTGCCTCGACCAGGCGCGAAAGGCCGGCCAGTTGGTGGGAGGCATCCATGTCTGAGCTGGCGGCCACGGTGATGAATCTTCCGCGCCGCGATGCACAGGACAAGCTGCGAGGGCGGACGAAATACACCAACGACCGGACTCGCCCCGACATGTTGCATGCCGTGCTGCTGCGGTCGACCGTTCCCGCGGGGCGTATCCGCAAGCTCGACGTTTCGGCGGCACTTCGCTGTCCTGGCGTGCGCGCGGTGGCGACCGGCGCCGATGCGCCAGGGCTCTACGGCATCGGCATTGCCGACCATCCGCTCCTGGCCATCGACACGATCCGCTATCACGGCGAGCCAATCGCCGTCATCGCCGCCGAGACGGAGAAGCAGGCGCGGGCGGCACTTGCCGCCATCGTGCTGGAGGTCGAACCGCTGGCACCGGTGTTTACCATGGCCGAGGCGCTCCAGCCCGCCGCCCGTCTCGTCCACGAGGGCTGGCGCGGCTATGAGGTGATCACGGAAGGCGGTGCACGTTCAGGCAACATCGCATGGGAGGCAAAATCCAGTCGCGGCGACGTCGACGCTGCCTTCGCCCGTCCCGATATACGCATTGTCGAAAGCAGTTTCACCGTCGGCCGGCAGAGCCATGTGCCCTTCGAGCCGCGTGTTGCCATTGGCTCCTGGGAGGACGGCCGTGCTCACATCCAGACCTCGACACAGGTGCCTTGGACAGTGCGCAACGTCACCGGAAGGGTCATGCAGCTTCCGCCCGGGCGTGTGCGGGTCACCGTACCACCTGTCGGTGGCGGATTCGGCCTGAAATTCGATGCGTCCATAGAGCCGATCACGGCACTTCTGGCGCGGATGACCGGGCGCACCGTGGTGCTGGAAAATACCCAGCAGGAAGAGATGGCAACCTGCCTCTGCCGTGAGAATGCGGAAATCCGCATTCGGTCCGCTGTCACCGCCGAAGGATACATCGCCGGGCGCGAGGCGGTCGTGCTGATGGACTGCGGTGCGTATGGAGGCGAGCAGGTTTTCTTGACGACGATGACGGCGCACACGCTGGGCGGCAATTACAGGGTTGGCGCAACGCGGCTCGTCAGCCGCGCCGTATACACCAACACGCCACCCAACGGCGCGTTCCGAGCCTGCAACGGCGTCTACAACACCTTCGCGTTGGAGCGACATACCGACGAAATCTGCGAGGCGCTGGGCTTCGACCCGATGGCGTTTCGGAAGAAGAATGTCCTGGGAGATGGCGATCTCGGTGCCACCGGCCAGGTTTTCGAGGCCGACGTGCTGGGTCCGATGCTCGATCGCATGGAGACTTTGCGCGCCAGCACCGGCACATCGCAAGCCAAGGCCGACGGCAGGCTCTATGGAATTGCGACCACGGTCGGCACATGGTTCGTTTTCGTCGGACCCTCGGCGGCGACGGTGAATTTGAACGCCGACGGCAGCGCAACGCTGGTCACGTCGGGTGTGGAGATCGGATCGGGCACGATGGTGCAATCCTTGCCACAGATCGTGGCTGGGCAGCTTGGCCTCGCTCCCGACCAGGTGATCGTGCGCGAAGCCGATACGGATGCCGCCGGTCTCGATGTCGGCGTTGGCGGGGGACGAACCACTGTATCCATCGGCGCGGCCAGCGTGGCCGCCTGCGCGGAAGTGCGTGAGAAGTTGCTACGGACCGCTGGCGAGATGCTCCAGACCCGACCGGAAGACTTGGTGCTGCGCGAGGGGCGTGTGGAGATCACGGGACGTCCTGGTTCCGGAATGTCGATCCCCGCTATCGTCGCCCATGCGCAGGCCACCACCGGCCCGATCACAGGAAGCGGAGCCTTTACCGCCAGGAACGCCCCGGCAATGTCCGGCTGCGCCATGGGGCATTTCATCGACGCTCTCGACATCCCCGTCTTCGTTGTTCACGAGGCCGAGGTGGCGGTTGATGCGGACACCGGTCATGTCGAGGTGCTCGCCTATCGCGTGGTGCAGGATGTCGGCCGCGCGCTCAACCCGCGCGCCATCCTGGGCCAGATACAAGGCGGCGTGGTGCAGGGGCTGGGTTATGCGTTGCATGAGGAGGTGACGATCACCGCCGACGGACGCATCGCGCAGGACGATTTCGAGACCTATCGCCTGCCGCTGGCACAGGACGTGGTTGCGGTCGCCGCCGACCTCTACGAGGGCGCACCGTCGATGGGCCCGCTCGGCACCAAGGGCGCCGGCGAAGTGCCAATCCTGGCCGTTGGCGCGGCGATCGGCTGCGCAGTGGCACGTGCCATCGGCAAGCCGGTGCGGCAGTTGCCACTGACGCCTCCGCGCGTTCTTCGACTGCTGCACGAGCGCGAACCGCCGCCGGATTTCCCGCACATCGCCCCCGGCTGGGCGTCGAACACCCTTGGCTGAGGCAAGCAAACCATGGTCACCCTGAACTGCGACATGGGGGAAAGCTACGGCAACTGGCGTTTCGGCGACGATGCCGGCATCATGCCTCATATCGATTGCGCCAATATCGCCTGCGGCTTCCACGCCTCCGATCCGTGGACGATGCTGAAGACCGTGCGGCTAGCGCTCTCGCATGGCAAGCAGGTCGGCGCGCATCCTTCCCTTCCCGATCGCGAGGGGTTCGGTCGGCGGGAAATGAAACTTCAGCCAGAGGAACTGACAGCCGCCTTTCTCTATCAGATCGGTGCTCTGAAAGGGATACTGGCCGCCGAGGGCGGGCGGCTCAGCCACGTCAAGCCGCACGGCATTATCTACGGCATGGCCGCGCACGACATGGACACCGCCCGGGCAATCGCCGCGGCGGTCAAGCCGTTCGGCGTCCCGCTCTTCGGCATGGCGGGAACCTGTCACGAGACGGCGGCAGTTGAACTTGGCGTTGCCTTCGTGGGCGAGTTCTTTCCCGATCTTACCTACGCTCCCGGCGGCAGCCTGATCATCCCGCGCGTACAGTCGGCTATCGACCTGACACTTGCCGAGCACCGCATGATGGGGGCGCTTACCCGACGCGAACTCGTCGCGGTAGACGGTACGGTCCGCCCGGTCGACTTCGACACCGTCTGCATCCACTCCGATCCGCCGAATGCGCGCGACGTCGCCGCGCTGATGCGGCGGATCATCGACACGCATTCCAAAAGCCTGCCATGATTCATTCTTCCGTATCGTGAAGGCTCCGCGCATGGGATCGAAAACTATCTCGAACTCACAACCCCGAACCACTTCCCCAAGCCGCTGAGGACTTCCATGGACGCGCTTTCCAACTCTCTCGCCGCCGCCGACATCGGCGCCACCATGCATCCCTACACCAACCTGCGTCAGCACGAAAAAACCGGGCCGCTGATCATCAGCCGCGGCGACGGCATCCGTGTGTATGACGAGCGCGGCAAGGAATATATCGAAGGGCTCGCCGGGCTATGGTCGGTGGCCGTCGGCTTTTCGGAAAAGCGGTTGGCCGACGCGGCCTATCAGCAGATGCTGAAGCTGCCCTACTATCACACCTTCTCCTCCAAGGCGCATGAGCCGTCCATCCGGCTCGCGGAGAAACTCGTGGAGATGACGCCGCAAAACCTGACGCGTGTCTTCTTCACGTCGTCGGGCTCGGAAGCCAACGACACCATCGTCAAGATGGTGTGGTTCATGAACAATGCGCTCGGCCGACCCAAGAAGAAGAAATTCCTGGCGCGGACCAAGGGTTATCACGGCATCACAGTCGCCTCCGGCAGCCTGACGGGCCTGCCGATCAACCATCGCGACTTCGACCTGCCGGCGATTCCCGTTCGTCACCTGACCTGCCCGCACTTCTATCGTTTCGGCATGGAAGGCGAAGACGAAGCCGCCTTCACGGCGCGCCTGCTCGCCGAACTGGAGGCGGTGATCGCGGAAGAAGGGGCTGATACGATCGCGGCCTTCATAGGGGAGCCGCTTATGGCAGCTGGCGGCGTTCTGCCCCCGCCGGTCGGGTATTGGGAAGGCGTGGAGAAAATCTGCCGGGCAAATGATATTATTCTGATAGCAGATGAGGTGATCTGTGGTTTCGGGCGGCTCGGCACGCCCTTTGGCTGCCAGAAATTCAGCTTCACGCCTGATATCATGACGGTCTCCAAGCAGATCACCTCCTCTTACATGCCGCTTGCCGCCGTCATTTTCTCTGAAGCGATCTATCAGGCGATTGCCGACAACACCGTGACGATCGGTAATTTCGGCCATGGCTTCACGGCGTCGGGCCACCCGGTCGCGACAGCCGTTGCGCTGGAAAATCTCGCCATCATCGAGGAGCGCGATTTGATGGGCAATGCGGCCCGCATGGAAGCGCTCTTCCAGGCGGGCATTCGCTCGTTTGCCGATCATCCCCTTGTCGGGGAGGCTCGCGGCACCGGCCTGATCGGGGCGGTCGAGCTGGTTGCTGACAAGGCGACCAAGCGGCCTTTCGCAAAAGTAGGACGCGCGGGCGCGATAGCGTCGGTGATCGGTCACGAAGAAGGTCTCATCTTCCGCAATATCGGCGACCAGCTTGCGCTTTGCCCGCCGATGATCGTGACGGGAGAGGACATCGCCGAAATCATGACCCGCATGTCGAGATCGCTGGACCGGCTGGTCGGCGCGGTGGCGAAGGAAGGGCTGGAATGATCGGCGATGCGGACCAGACCGGCATGACCGGAGGCGATCTTTCGTTGCAGCGATCCGCGCTTCTAGGCCGGTTCATGGCGGCGTGGAACGCCCATGACCTCGACGGCTTGATGGCCTGCATGGCGGAGGATTGCGCCTTCCATGCTTCGGCTGGACCCGACCCCAACGGTCGCCGTCACACTGGGCGGGAGGCCGTGCGGGCAGCCTATGCCGCTATCTTCTCAACCTTTTCGGACGCTGCCTGGTCAAATGACAACCATGTGGTCTGCGGAGATACCGGACTGTCTTCGTGGCGCTTCACGGGAACAACGGCCGCGGGAGACAAGATCGAGGTCGATGGCTGCGACATCTTCGTTTTTTCAGGCGCGCGAATTGCGCTCAAGGATTCCTATCGCAAGGCCCGGACATAAAAGTTCGCATGTCATGGACTGATAGGTTGAACCCGGCCCACATCGTGCGGGCCGGGTTCTTTGCTTGGGAAGGACGGCCGGACCAAGCCGGCGCCACGACTACTTCAAGAGCGCGTCAAGCGGGATCGGTTCGGAGATCGTCCAACTGTCGATGATCGCTGGCTTGCCCTTCTCGGTGTCGGCGACCAGGTATTTGGTCTGGTTCTGGTGGTGCAGTTCGGAGGTGAAAGTGCGCGAACCGAAGAGGGTCGGCTCGTTCTTCATTTTTTCGAGTTCCGCGACAACGGCATCGGCATCGATGCTCTTGGCGCGCTCGACGGCCTTTGCCCAGACGTCGATCATGACATAGCCTGGATAGACATACATGGAAGATGGGTCGCCGCCGGTCTTGGCCTTGTAGGCTGCGTTGAACTTGGTGACTTCCGGGTTCGGGTCGTCGCCATAGATGGAACCCTGAACCGGAACGTAGAAGTTGGAAAGGTCAGGTACCGCCGACAGCCAGTAGCTGCCGTCCATGCCGGAGCCGTTGAGGATCATCGAATTGATGCCAGCGGCACGGATTTGTTTTATCGCCGAAACGCCGCCCGGCATCATGGTGCAAAGCATGATCGCATCGGGTTCTTTTGGCAGGGCCTTGATGCGGCTGATCTGGGCAGCGATTGAAGGGTCGTCATTCTTGAAGGTGTCTTGACCCAGAAGTTTGGCGCCCTTGGCCTCCAGCTTCGGCATCATCCAGTCGAAGCCGTCGCAGATGCCCTTGTTGTATTCCGTCCAGCTGTCGAGCAGGCGATAGAAGGTCTTGGCCTCCTTCTTGTTGTATGCCCATTCGGCCATCGTCGCTCCTTGCACGGCCGCCAGCACCGACGCCGAGAAGCTGTGCGGGCCTACGCCCTGGATGCCCGCCTTTACGGATTCAGCACAGAGGAAGAAGGAAACCTTGCCAGCCGCCTCGGCGGCAAGCGCCGCTGGCGAACCGAAGTCGTAGTCGCAGGAAACGACGACGAGGTCAGCGCCCTGGTCGAGAACGGAAAGACCGGCCTTTGCGCCTTCTGCACGGTCGGACTTGGTGTCGGCTTTCACGACTTCAATTTTCTTCCCAAGAAGACCGCCGGCGGCATTGATTTCGTCGATGCGGATCAGCGCGGCATCGGTGGCGGGCTTGTCGTAAGCCTCCATGAAGCCCGATTCCGCCGTGGCGAAACCGACGACGATCTTGCTGTCGTCCGCCAAGGCTGGAAAGGCAGCTGTTGCGGTGAAGAGCATCGTCATTGTCGTTATTTTCAGTTTGTTTATCATAGACTTCTCCTTTCAGGGTTGCGGCGGCTTACAATCCGCCGGTCAGTCACCGCGGTTGCGGGTTAAAGAGATCTCGCGATTGCCGAAGACGCCTGCCGGACGAAGCGCCAGAATGATGATCATGATGATGCCCAGGGCGATCTCCTGAAGGCCTTTCGGTATGGCGAACGCGACGTCGCCAATGGAAACCCCGGCTTCCAGCCAGCGCAGGGTCTGAATGAGGGCCGAGAGGAACACGACACCGATCACGCCGCCCGAAAGGCTGCCCATGCCGCCAACGACAAGCATGGCGATCGTGATGAAGGTGAGACCGAGATAGAAGGTGTCCGGGGTCACGACCCCGATGGAGTGAGCCATCAAGGCGCCGCCGAGACCCATTATGGCACCGGAGATCACGAAGGCGACAAGCCGCTCCCGGGGAATATCGATGCCGGAGGCTGCCGCGGCCGTCGGTTCGTCGCGGGCGGCACGCAATGCCAGACCGGAACGCGATATCGCATGTGCCCAGGCAATGAAGACCGAGAGGATGGCGGCGATCAGATAGGGCCAGATCGAACGGATGATCGGGATCCCGACGACCGACGATGTCCCGCCGGTAACGGTTTCCCAGTTGGAGTAGATCGTGTTGATCATCGCCAGCATGGCGAAGGTTGCGATGGAGGCGGCGATGCCCGACAGCCGCATCAGGATCCGCCCGAAGATCAGCGCCGCCAAACCCGCAAAGATCGCGGCAATGATGGCCGCCTCCCAATAGGGCATCTGGGCTTTTATCAGCCAGCCGGGAAGACCGGAAAAGGCCATCTTCTTCATGATGGGATTGATCGTCAGCCATGCCGCCACATAGGCGCCGAGGCAGGTGAAGCCGATATGGCCGAAGCTCAGCACGCCCGAATTTCCAATAAATACATAAAGGCCGACGACGAGGATGACCCGGAGGAAGACGTCAATGATCACCTGATTGAACGGTCTCGATCCGGTCATCATCGTCAGGAGTGCGATGGCGATCATCAACAGCGACAGCAGGATCGGCGTGATGATGGTACGACGCGCCAGCACGAAGGGCCGGGGGGTTTTGGCGACAATGGCGCCGGTGGTCATTTGCGGCTCGATGGCCGGGGACGCTGCGGACATGGATCAGACCCTTTCCTTTGTGCCACGCGCCGAAATCAGGCCTTGCGGACGGAAGAGCAAAACGAGGATGACCGCTCCGTAGACAAAGGCATCGCGGAAGGGCCGGGCGTCGATAGGAAGCATGACCTGCATGATCACCGACGCGGCACCGAGCAGGAAGCCCGCCAGCACGGCGCCAGCCAGGCTGCCCAAGCCGCCGATAACCGTTGCGATGAACGCCATCAGCATGATCGCCGCCCCCATCTGGATATCGGCGGTGCCGGTCTGCACCCCGAAGATCAAGGCGATGGCACCTGCCAGCGCGCCTGACAGCGCGAAGGCCCCCATGATGACCCGGTTGGCGCGGACGCCGAGCATGCGCGCCATGGAGAAATTCTCCGCCGCCGCCCGCATTTCCAGTCCGAACCGGGTCCGGCGCAGAAAGAGGGTCAGACCTATCAGGATCAACATCGTCGCGATGATGGTGATGAGCTGGAGAAGCGGCAGCCTGGCACCGAAGATCTCGATGGGCTGGGAGAGTTCTGGGAGGAGATTGATCGACTTCGGCCGGCTCGAGAAAAGCATCAGCAGAAAATAGCGAATGACGAAACCGAGCGCGAAAGAAGCAATCATCATCGTTGCCGGGTTGGCGTTGCGGAACCGCCTGAAGACGACGATTTCGCACAGCACCGACAGCCCGGCCCCGCAGAGCAGCACGAAGGGCACCAGCAGGTACCACGGCAATTGGCCAGCGAAGACGATGGCCATGGCATCCGTCGATGGCCACAGCAGCGCGAAGACGCAGAAGGCGATGACGTCGCCATGCGCGAAGTTCACAAGCCGCATGACGCCGAAGATGAGGGCAATGCCAAGTGCCCCGAGCGCGTAGAGCGAACCAAGCGAGAGTGCGTCAAACAGGATCTGGAGCATCTCAATGGTCCTCGTAACCGAAGTAGGCAGCCTGGATCGCCTCGCCGTTCCCGAGTGTCCGGGCGTCACCATCGAGCACGATCTGCCCGCCACGCATCAGGATCATGCGCCCACCCACCATCATCGCCCGGGCCGAACTCTGCTCTACGATCAGCAGCGTGAGTTGGCGCTGCGCACGCAGCGCGATGAGCCGCTCGTAGACCTGGTCGTTGATGTTGGGGGCGAGGCCCAGCGAAGGCTCGTCGATGGCTATGAGCCGCGGATTGGTCATCAGCGCGCGTCCGATGACCAGCATTTGCTGCTGCCCGCCGGACAGCAATCCCGCCTGCCCGTGCCGCCTCTCTTTCAGCATCGGGAAGGTTGCGTAGACGGCTTCGAGGTCGCCCGCCGTTCGGCTTCGCCAGCCGCGGTCACGAGCGTGCATGCCAGTGCCGACGAGAAGGTTCTCTTCGGTCGTCAGCGAGCCGAAGACATCGCGCCCCTCCGGCACCATGGAGAATCCGAGCCGGGCGATGTTCTCCGGTGCCTGGCCGGTGATCTCATGGCCCGCCAGGTCGATCCGGCCGCCCGCCACCGGCGTCACACCGGCGATCGCACGCAGCAGCGAAGACTTCCCAGCTCCGTTCGGGCCGGTGATGAACAGGATTTCTCCTTCGTCCATGGAGAAGGAGACGTCGCGCACCGCCGTGAGACGGCTATAGCGGATGGTGATATCGGAAAGGGCGAGCAGGCTCATTCCATCACCTCCAGCACGGGCAGGTCGGTGTTCGCGGTCGTGCCCATATAGGCGTGGCGCACCTTCTCGCTATCGCGGATCGCGGCGGGCGGACCCTCCTCGATGATCGCTCCGGAATCGAGCACGACGATATGCTCGCAAAGGCCGAGCACCAGCCCGACATTGTGCTCGATGAGCAGGACACCGCAGCCGAGATCGCCGGCGATGTGTCTTATCAGCGCCGAAAGCTCCCGCGCCTCCGGCGTGCTCATGCCGGCCGCAGGCTCGTCGAGCAGGATGTATGCGGGCCGTCCCATCAGGGCGCGGCCAATGGCGACACGGCGCTCATCCGTATAAGGCAAGGTTCCGGCGATGCGGGGGCCCAGCGCGCCGATGCCGATCCAGTCGAGCAGCGCTTCCGCTTCGGCGATGGCTGCGCGCCGGCTCATTCCCAGACCAACGCCGGTTACCTCCAGATTGTCCAGCACCGGCAGGTCGCGGAAGAGCCGCCCACCCTGGAAGGTGCGGGCGATGCCGCGCCGGCGGACCTGATGCGGCTTGAGACCCGAGAGTGCCGCCCCGTCGAGCTTGACGGTGCCTTCCGTCGGAGCCTGGAAGCCCGTCAGCACGTTGACCAGCGTGGTCTTGCCAGCGCCGTTGGGGCCGATGAGGCCAACGATGCGCCCAGGCGTAATTTGGAGGTCCACCGATGACAGGGCCTTTAGCCCCGCAAACGACACCGAGACGTTCTCCGCGCTCAGATGACTCATGTCCCTTTCCTTCTTGTTACCGACGGAAAGGCGCGAAGCATCCGGCCTTGCGGCCAGTCACGTTGCTGATGTCTTCCCCTGTCGGTTCCGGCGGTCTCTAGCGGACTGCTCGGATGGCCAAATTCACGCCGTTGCCCGGCGTCGTCTTGTCGTTTCGCGCACCGGATTTTGTCTTCCGCCACGCGCGGTCGGTTTTGGCCGGCCGATCTCCTCACGTCCGGCTCCTCGGCCGGCATTTCCCGGCTGACGTCAGCCGGCCAGGTACCCTTCGGCACGCGCCAGCGCGGCGCGCTGTTCCGCTCGCGCGGCCAGCGCGTCTTCCAGCGTCACCGCAACGAAGCGCGCCGGGGTGTGCGGCTGAAGCTGGGCGATCAGGTCCATGTCGGCCGAGATCACCACACCCAGCATCATATAGCCGCCACCCGAAACCGCGTCCCGGTGAAGAACGATCGGCTCCGTGCCACTCGGCACCTGGACGGATCCGTAGGGATAGCAGGCGTCGACGATGTTCGAGGGGTCGGAGCCTGCGCCGAAAGGCTGCTCACGCTCAACGAACTCCAGCGGCGTCCCGCCGCGGAAGCGATAGCCGATGCGGTCAGCCTCGGGCGCGACCTTCCAGGTTTCCTCAAAGAACCGATTGCCTGCGGCTTCAGTAATCCGATGCCAGTACATGCCAGGAAGCATTCTGAGTTCCGCCGGACTATTCCACATACGGCGCAGATTGGCAGGCAGCGAAAGACCGGCTTTGCCGGAGCCTTCACCGATGGGAAGCTCGTCGCCGGCCTTCAGCGTGCGGCCTTGATGGCCGCCGAGTGCGCCCAGAATATAGGTCGAGCGCGAGCCGAGAACCACGGGTACGTCGATGCCGCCGGAGATGGCTAGATAAGCGCGCGCGCCGCCCTTGAGGAAGCCAAACGACAGCCGGTCACCTGTCTTCACCGGAAAGCTTTCCCAGGTCGGCCGTTCCTCGCCATTAAGTTTGGGTGGCAGCTCTCCCCCCGTGACGGCGATGACTGCCGATTGGGTGAATTCCAGTTCAGGCCCCATGAAGGTGGCTTCGAGCACCGCCGCACCGGGATCGTTGCCGACAAGCAGGTTCGCGATGCGTGTGGCAAAGCGGTCCATGCCGCCGCCTTCGGGGATGCCGACATGATAGTGGCCTGGTCGGCCAAGGTCCTGCACGGAAGTGGAGAGGCCGGGAGAGATTACCTTAGCGGCCATTGATAAGCTCCATCAGCTTTGCATTTGTGCCGTAAATATCGCTGTTGAAGTCGGTCAGGCTGAAGGTGCATTCGCGAATCGTCGGCTGCCACTGATTGGCTTCGATTTCCTCCAGCGTGGCGTCGTACTCATCGCGACCAATGGCCTTGAACTTGACGATGTCGCCTGGCTTGAACAGGCACATATCATCGGCGAGGTAGCGCACCTTCCTGGTAGGGTCGTAGATCGGGGCCGGGGTTATGCCATACATCTGGTAGCCGCCAGCGCCGCGCACCGAATAGATCGCTGCAAAGCAGCCGCCATGACCAATGGTGAGCTTGGGAGTGTCGGTGCGTGGACGCAAATATTTCGGAGCCTGAATCTGTTTCTTGCGCTCAACCATCTGGTATAGGAAGGGCAGTCCGGCGACGAAGCCGACCATGGATACGAACCAAGGCTGGCCGGAATAGGCCGCGATAAACTCTTCAACCGTGGCGTAGCCGTTGATGCGTGCCGAATATTCAAGATCGGTGGAGGACGGGTCCTGATGGCGCTCGCGGAAGCGCAAGCAGGTTTCACGCGTCCATGGATCCTGGAAAAAAACCGGCAGTTCGATGATCCGGGTCTTCAGCACCGGGGCAGCCTTTGAGGCCGCCTCTTCCATCGACTTCAGTTCGCTGAGCAAATCCTGTGGCCTGACGATGTCGGGGTCGAAGCGGATCTGGAAGCTGGCGTTGGCTGGGCAGATCTCGGTGACGCCCCGGATGCCTGCCGTACGCACCGCGTTGGTCATCGAAAGGCCGGTAAAGAACGAGGTGAGCGACATTTCCTCGGAAACCTCGCCGAAGATATGTTCGTCACCGCCGAAGTTGAATCGTATCGACATCGGTCCTCCTTAGCCCGCCGATGCTGCGGCGTTTTCGATGAGCCAGCCTTCCAGCCAGCGGGTATGCACGTCTCCCGCCCGCACCGCCGGATCGGCGGCCAGCGCAAGAAACAGCGGCTTGGTGGTCTTGAGCCCGCCGATCTTCAACTCGTTAAGCGCGCGGATCAACCGCACTATCGCCGCCTCGCGCGTCTCTGCATGGACGATCAGCTTGGCAAGCAGCGAGTCATAGAAGGGCGGCACCTGATAGCCTTGGTAGAGCATCGAGTCGAAGCGTACGCCCGGACCGCCGGGAACGCGAAGCTCGGCCACCTGCCCGGGGAATGGAGCGAACTCCTTCGCCGGATCTTCGGCATTGAGCCGTACTTCGATCGCATGCCCCTTGACGGAGACATCGCCCTGCCGAATCCGCAGCTTCTCGCCGCCGGCTATGCGAAGCATCTCAGCCACGAGGTCTATGCCGGTAATCGCCTCGGTGACCGGGTGCTCGACCTGAATACGGGTGTTCATCTCGATGAAGTAAAAGCGGTCTGCTTCATCGTCATAAAGATACTCTACCGTACCCGCACCAGAGTACTTGACCGCCTTAGCCAAAGCGACCGCGGAAGCGCAGAGCTCCTCGCGCAGCCCGTCGGAAAGTGCGCGCGACGGAGCCTCCTCCCAGACCTTCTGGCGTCGCCGCTGCAGCGAGCATTCCCGCTCGTAGCAGTGGATGGCATCGCTTCCGTCTGCCAGGATCTGCACCTCGACATGGCGGGCCTTGCCGATCACCTTTTCCATGTAGAGACCACCGTCGCCAAAGGCGGCGAGGGCTTCTGCTTCGGCCTGAGGAAAGGCTTGCTCGAATTCGGCGAACGAGTTCGCAATGCGGATGCCCCGCCCGCCACCGCCTGCCGCAGCCTTGATCATCACCGGAAAGCCGGTTTCGGCCAGCACCTCGCGGCCAGCCTCGACGCCCTCGACCCGTCCAGCCGAGCCTGGCACCACAGGGACACCCGCGGCGGCGGCGGCTGATCGCGCCGAGACCTTGTCGCCCATCATCCGGATCGCATCCCCCGACGGGCCGACGAAAACCAGTCCGGCGCCTGTGACCGCATCTGAAAAGGCGGCATTCTCGGCAAGGAAGCCATAGCCAGGATGAACGCTGTCGCAGCCGGTTTCGCGGGCAGCCGTCAAAATTGCTTCGATGTTGAGATAGGACTTCTTTGCTGCCGGTGGGCCGATGTTGACCGCTTCGTCCGCAAGCTCGACGTGGAGCGCCCCGGCATCCGCGGCCGAATACACCGCCACAGTGGCGATGCCCAGATCTTGTGCGGCCCGGATGATCCTGACCGCGATCTCGCCCCGGTTGGCAACCAGAAGCTTTTTCAGCATCAGTCGAGATCCGCAATAGGCGCGCCAGCCATGATGGGCTCTTCATTGTCGGCAAGGAAGCGGATGTTCTTACCGGCCGTCTCGGCCCTCACTTCGTGGAACGACTTCATCACTTCGATGAGACCGATTACGTCTCCGGCGGAGACCGCGTCGCCATCCGCCTTATAGGGCGGCTGGTCCGGCGAAGCGCTCCGATAGAAAGTGCCGGGAAGAGGCGATAGAATCTGGGCCATGAAAAGCTCCGGAAAACTGCAGACAGACTGATTTGAAACCGCCTGTGCGGCGGTTTCGGTTGGCTCAATGCCAAGGGGCAATTGCGGCGCGCACGGCCCTGGCTATTTCGATGGCGTTCGGCGTATCGGAATGCACGCAGATGGTTTCGCAGCGCACGGGAAAGAAACTGCCGTCCTGTGCCGTGCCCTCGCCCTCGCTGATGGCGCGCACGCAACGCTCGGCCATCTCCGTGGGGTCCTTGGCGTCATGAACGCGTGTCAGGATCAGCTTGCCGGAGGCATCGTAGTCGAGATCGGCATAGAACTCGGCGACGAATGGGATGCCGCGCTGTTGATAGATCTTCTCGTGCAGGGTGCCCGTCATGCCGAAGAGGGGGACGCCGAAAACCTCTGCCGCGTCGCATACGCCATGGGCAATTGCCTCCTGCTGCATGGCCATGAAGTAGAGGCTGCCATGCGGCTTGATATGGTTGAGTTCCACACCCTCTGCCTTGAGGAAGCCGGCAAGCGCTCCCACTTGGTAAATGATGGCGTTCCTGACCTCGTCGCGGGTCATCCGCATCTCCCGCCGGCCGAAACCCTGAATGTCCGGCAAGCCTGGATGGGCGCCGATCTTTACGCCATTCGCCTTGGCGCCGCGGACGGCTGCGTGCATGTGATCCGGATCGGAAGCGTGAAAACCACAGGCGACATTGGCAACGTCGATGATCGGCATCATGCCCACATCGTCGCCAACCTTGTAAAGGCCAAAGCTTTCGCCCATGTCGCAGTTTAGCGTCACCGCCATCGCATTGTTACCCCTCGAAGCTGCCGTCTTTGCGGCGTTGCAGCATTTTTTGCGCATGCGCGGGCATTTGTGAAATAGTAGTTTATTGATTGTGATATCAAAAAAACAGATAATGGTTCTGGGTCGGAGTGCGCCATGACCATCACCTTGAAACAGCTCGATTATTTCATCGCCACCGCCGAGAGCGGACAGGTCAGTCATGCTGCGGTGGAACTCAACATCTCACAATCGGCGGTCACTGCGGCGATAAAGACGCTGGAGGCTGATCTGGGCGTACGGCTTTTGGAGCGTAACCACGCTGGCGTAAGGTTGACGATGGAGGGCGCGCGGTTTCTTGAACATGCGCGTGTCATCACCGGGGCAGTCGCAGCCGCTGTCCGAAGCCCGTTGCGCGACAGGAAGGGTCTGGAGGGTAAGCTGCGGCTGGGCATGACCTACACGGTCGTCGGCTACTACATGTCGCGCCACTACACGCGGTTTCGAAAGACCTACCCCCAGATCGAGGTCGAGGTGCTGGAACTTCCTCGAGACGCTCTCGAAAGCGGCTTGATGAGCGGGGAGATCGACATGGCTGTGATGCTGGTGTCCAACCTGGCGCACACCGAGGAACTGGCGCAGGAGGTCTTGATGCGGTCGAACCGCCGGCTCTGGCTCTCGGCGGATCATCATCTGCTCGCGCGGCAGGAAATCAGCCTCGCCGATGTGGCGGCGGAAGATTATGTCATGCTGACGGTGGACGAGGCACGCACGACGGCAGCCCGTTACTGGGATGCCGCGGGGCTTACGCTCCGCCCAGTGCTTACCACCAGTTCAGTCGAGGCCGTGCGTTCGCTCGTGGCTGCCGGCATGGGAGTCACTGTTCTGTCCGACATGGTCTACCGACCATGGTCGTTGGAGGGGCAGCGCATCGAAGTGCGCCGGCTTGTCGAACCGATCCCCAGTATGGATGTCGGCTTGGCCTGGTCGCGTGATAGACCAATCGGCCCGGCGGCGGCCGCCTTCCGGGCTTTTATGTCCGTGACCATGGGCGGCGGCGGCTAACCGCCAGCCCGTCAGACAGACCTTTACCTCAGGCTCGCTGGGTTGAGCAGCGGGTAGCCCACAAGGCACCTCGCCTGCGCATCCGCAGTTTATACGGCCAGAATGTAGACTGCTCGGCGAGTGGTCGTGCCGGATTCTAGACTCCTTCGTCGATTGGTTCTCGGAAGAAGCCAAGCGCGTCTATGGCGACGTCATCCCGTCGGCCGGTCGCGACCGGCGTTTCATCGTGTTGAAACAGCCGATCGGCGTCTGCGCCGCCATCACGCCCTGGAACTTCCCGCTGGCGATGATCACCCGCAAGGCGGCGGCGGCACTCGCCGCGGGCTGCACCATGGTCGTCAAACCCTCGGAGGAAACGCCGCTGACGGCGCTCGCAATCGCCGAGCTTGCCCGGCAGGCCGGCATTCCGGCCGGCGTGCTCAACATCGTGCCGTCGAAGGACGCCGCCGGCATCGGGCGGCTGCTCTGCGAGCATCCGGTGATCCGAAAACTCTCCTTCACCGGCTCGACAGCCGTCGGCAAGCTCCTGATGCGGCAGTGCGCCGATACGCTGAAGAAGCTGTCGCTGGAACTCGGCGGCAATGCGCCGTTCATCGTCTTCGACGACGCCGATCTCGATCTCGCCGTCGCCGGCGCCGTTGCCTCGAAATTCCGCAATTCCGGCCAGACCTGCGTCTGCACCAACCGCATCTATGTGCAGGACGGCATCCACGCTGCCTTCGTGGCAAAGCTGACCGAGCAGGTTGCTGGTCTGAAAGTCGGTGACGGCGCCGCGCCGGAGGTGGTGCAGGGGCCGCTCATCAACGCGAAAGCCGTGGCGAAGGTGGCGGAGCTTGTCGGCGACGCCGTGAACCGTGCTGAGCGGAATGCAGGCGCCGATGCGGCTCGCACAGGAAGAAGCCTTCGGTCCGATCGCTCCGGTCTTTCGCTTCAAGGACGAAGCGGACTGGCAGTAGGGACCGGCTGTTGGTGGCGGCCTTTGCGAGCGACAGCGAGAAGGTCGTTCGAGGCGATGCCGATCAGCGCTTTCATCTGGTCGTGAGCGTCGTCGACCCTACGCATGCGGATTGCTTCCAGCACATCGCCATGGGCGCTGAGCGTCTGCTGATAATTGGCCGTGGCCGATGTGGTCAGTCGGAAAGAGAAGCTGAGTGCGGCTGCCAGCATATTGCCGAGATTGGCGAAAACCGGGTTGCGGCTGGCGCGCAGGATAGCGGTATGAAAGCGGACATCGGCATCGAGACAGGCCGCGAGGTCGTCCTCCGGCGCAATGCGCATGGCCTCATAGGCGGCTTCGATCACCGCGAGATCGCCCGCGGTCGCCATCCTGGCCGCAAGCTGGGCGGCAGCCGGCTCGATGACCAGCCTCGCCTCGATCAGGCCGCGGACGAAATCGAGATCAGGCTCGATATCGCGCATCCATTCGAGAACCTGCGCGTCAAGCCTGTTCCATTCGCTCGACGCGCGCACACGCGTGCCAGCCCGCTTGCGCGCCTCGATCAGTCCCTTGGCCGAAAGTGTCAGCAGCGCATCGCGAAGCGCCGTGCGGCTGGCGCCGTATATGACGCACAGTTCAGCTTCCGTCGGCAGGACCACGTGCTGCGCGTAGGTGCCGGCGAGAATGCGCTGTCCGAGATCGCGCGCGATGCGATCCTTCAGGGACAGATTGGCGCCATCCCCGGCAGGAAGGTCCTGCTTGCCTTGATCGATTGCAGCGGTCGCCGCGTCCATCGTCATGTCCTGTTCAAGTGGTACTCGGCAATGACCACAGCAAGGATCAGCAGTGAGCCTTTTGCAAGCAATTGATAGAAGGTTGGCACGGACGTCAGTATCATTCCATTGTTGAGCACGCCAATGATGGCGACGCCGAGCAGCGCGCCGACAATCGTGCCCTTGCCGCCCTGCAAGGCACAGCCACCCAGCACGGCCGCCGTGATTGCCTCGAGTTCCAGGCCCTGGGATCCGGATACGGGCTGACCCGAACCGGTACGGGCAGCCAGCAGGATCCCGGCCAATCCGGCGGCAACACCACTCATGATGTAGATGCCGACGCGGTAGCGGTTGATGTTGATGCCGGAGAAGCGGGCGACAACGGGATTGCCGCCGAGCGCATAGATGTTGCGGCCGACGATCGAACGCGCGAGGAAGAGGTGGAATGCGATCGCGGTCAGCACCAGAATCCAGACCAGCAACGGTAGGCCGAGGATGCGTCCAATGCCGATGAACCGGAACGTGTCGCTGAAGATGGCGATCGACTGGCCGTCGGACATGATGAAGGCGATGCCGCGAAAGATCGCCATGGTGCCGAGCGTGGCAATGACCGCGTTGACGCGCCCGTAGGTGATGATGATGCCGTTGACGAGACCGGCAAGGCCACCAAGCACCAGGCCGGCAACGATGCCGGCCGCCGGCGACCCGGTCGCCTGGATGGCCATTGCCGTCGAGACTGTGGTCAGACCGACCGTGGCGCCGACGGCGATATCGAGACCGCCGGCGACGATGACCACGGTCTGGCTCATCGCCAGCACGCCGAGAATGGTGACGCCAAGGCCGATGTTGAGCAGGTTTCGGCTGGAGAAGAACACGTCGCCGCGCAGCGAGCCGAAGATGATGATGAGAATGGCAAGCGCCACCAGAAGGCTGATGTTGTGAACGCCGAGGCGCTCGACGACGCGCGCGGAAGCGCCCCTGGCGTCGGTCTGCGCTTTCGATGCGCGAAGCTCGAGGCTGTTCATTGAATGTGGTCTCCAGGCGCTAGTGCGGATTGCGGCATGGCGTGTTTGAGGATCGTCGCTTCGTCGACGTCGGGGCGGGCAAGTTCTGCCGTGATGTGGCCGCCTGCCATGACAAGAACCCTGTCGGCGAGACCGATCAGTTCCGGCATTTCCGAGGAAATCAGGATGATACCAATGCCGCTTGCCGCGAGTTCATCGATCAGCCGATAGATTTCCGCCTTGGCGCCGATATCGATGCCGCGCGTCGGTTCGTCGAGGATGAGCAGCATCGGCTGCCGGGCAAGCCAGCGCGCCAGAACGACCTTCTGCTGATTGCCGCCCGACAGTTTCGAAACCTGCTCGTCGAGGTTGGGTGCCTTGATCGACATCTTGGCTGCCAGCGGCGAGACAATCTCCAGCGCCTTGCGGCGGTTGAAGAAGCCGAAGCTCGACGTCTTGTCAGGCACGCAAAGTGCTGCGTTGTCGAGAATGCTTCGGAACAGGAGCAACGCCTCGTGCTTGCGGTCTTCGGGAGCAAAACCGATGCCCGCGACGATTGCCGCATGCGGACTGTTGGGGAGAACGGGCACGCCGTTCATGGCTATGGTGCCGGCGATGCGCCGGTCATAGCCGACAATCGCCTTTGCCAATTCGGAGCGGCCCGCACCCATAAGGCCGGCGATGCCGAGCACTTCGCCGCGACGAACCCTGAGGCTGACATCGCTGACGCGGTCTGTGGTCAATCCGGCCACATCCAGCAATTGTTCCCCGGACCGCCAGGTCTCGCGGGTGAACAGATCGTCGATGTTGCGGCCGACCATGAGCTTGGCGATGGTCTGCTCGCTGGCGCCGGCCGCCGGCGAATCGTCGACCAGCCTGCCGTCGCGCAAAACGACAATGCGGTCGGCAAGATCGATGATCTCGTTCAGCCGGTGCGAGATGTAGATGATCGATGTGCCTTCCTCGCGCAGCCGGCGGATGACGGAAAACAGGCGACGCGCTTCATCATCGGTCAGTGACGAGGTCGGCTCATCGAAGGCGATCAGCCGGCCGCCGGCACGGATGGCGCGCATGATCTCGATCATCTGGCGTTGCGCCGGGCCGAGCGTGCCGCAGAGTTGGCGTGGCCGCATGTCGTGCTGCATGCCGAAGGTCGCAAGCACCCGGTCGGTCTGCTCCTCCAGTTTGCGCCAGTCGAGCAGGACGCCTGCCAGGCGCGGCAATTCGCCGACGAAAATGTTCTCGGCCACCGTCAGGTTCGGAACGATCTCCGGCTCCTGATGGATGACGCGTATTCCGGCCCGGTGGCTGTCGCGCGGTTCGCCGAAAACAATCGGCTTCGCGCCGTGCCGCACGGTGCCGCTGTCGGGACCGAAGACGCCCTCGAGAATGCGCATCATCGTCGATTTGCCGGCCCCGTTCTCGCCGACCAAAGCGAGCACCTCGCCTGGCCGGAAGGCGATCGAAACGTTGTCGAGCGCCTGCACGATGCCGAAGCGTTTCGATATGCCATCGAGCGAGAAGAAGTCGGATTGCGTCAAAGCTCACTCCCAAGGATCGATCCGAGCAGTTGAAGAGCGTCATGCGCCTTGGAGGCGCATGACGCAGGTCCGGCTCAGTGGCAGAGCTTGGCCTTGTAGTCCGATGCAAAATTGCCGGCGGTGATGTATTCCGGGTCGGTGAAGGACTGAACGGGCAGCTTCGTTCCGTCCTTGATCGAGGCCAGCAGGATCTTCACCGCCAGCGCGCCATGGTTTGCCGAGTTGAGCCACATCGTACCACGGAATGCCGAAGGCTTTCCTGATCCGAAGGCTTCGCAGGCGCGGCTGCCGTCAATGCCGATGCCCATGCCCTGGTCCGCGGCATAGCCGGCGTTTTCCAGCGCTCGCGCCGCGCCCAGCACGCCGTCATCGTTGCAGGAATAGAAGATCCAGTTGGTGACGCCGGGATTGGCCGTCAACGTGGTCGTCATGACGTCGATGGCGTTGACCATCGTGTTGTCATAGGGGACGCGAAGGATATTTGCCGGCTTGAAATCGGGCACCGCCTTCAGGAATGCTTCCTCGGCACCCTTGTTGCGCTGCATGCAAGTGTCGGCCTTGCGGTCCTCGATCGAGGCGATACGCACCTCCTTGCCGGCCCAGCCATCGGCCTTGTAGAGCTTGGCCAGTTCTTCGCCCACCCGCGCACCAATATTGTGGGCATTCATGCCGACATAGGGGACCTGGGTCCCGTCCTGATAGTAGATATCGTCATCGACCGCCACCAGGGGGATTTTCGCCGCCTTGGCCTTCTCGGCGATGACCGGCCCCAGCGCCTTGTCGGGAACGACGATGGCGATGCCCTTGACGCCGTCACCGACCATCGTGTCGAAGGTGGTGATCGTCAGATTGGAGTCGAACTGGACGTCTTGCGAAACGAAGGTGGCGCCGGCCGCCTCGGCCGCTTTCTTGGCGCCGCCGACTTCGGCGACGAACCATGGATGCTCGCCCATCTTGTTGATGTAGCCGATCTTGATGTCGTCGGCGCTTGCTGCGCCAGCCATCAGTCCGGCAGCCAGTATCGCCAATGTTGCCAGAGCCTTTGTCGTCGTTTTCATGTGGATCCTCCCTGCTTGGTTGTCAGTCGTGGTACAGAACCGAGCGTCCACCATCGATGGTGATCGTCTCGGCATTGATGAACGGCGCTTCGTCCGAAGCGAGAAAAACCGCCGTCATTGCAACTTCGTCCGGCCTGCCAATGCGCTTGGGCGGATGAAGGTCGTAGGCCCGCCGCTTCTCCTCGGCCGGGTCGGGAAACGTGTTCCAATAGGCTTGCGCGATCGGCGTCTCGATGTAGCCGGGGGCGATCGCATTCACGCGGATGCCGCGCGCCGCATATTCGATGGCGAGCGAGCGGGTCAGGCCGACAAGCGCATGCTTGGCGACCGGATAGGGAAATGTGTGGGGAATGATCTTGAAGGCGTGGCAGCTGGCTATGTTGACGATCGACCCCGAACCGTTTGCCAGCATCGTCGGCAACACCGCTTTGGCACAGAACCACGCGGCCTCAAGATCGAGCCTGAGACAGCGGTCCCATTCCTCGTCCGGCATCTGCAAAGGTTCGTGGAAGACATTGGCGCCGGCATTGTTGACGAGAACATCGACACCGCCATAGGCCGCGATCGTCTTCGCCACCATGTCGGCCACTGCCGCGGTGTCGGTGACATCGGTTTCGACGAAAATGGCGTCGGCGCCCTTGGCACGCAATTCGTCGGCGACCGCCTTGCCGGTTGTCGCATTGAGCTCGGCAATCACGGTCTTTGCTCCCTGCATCGCAAAGGCCCGGGCGGTGGCGGCGCCGATGCCCTGGCCGGCGCCGGTGATGATTGCGATCTTTTCCTGAAGCCTGCCTGTCATGGCGCTCACCAGTCAACCACGGTGCCGTCGGGCATGACGGCGTTGCGGGCATGCAGCACTTCCTGCTTGAAGGGATGGCGCGCAATGACTTCTTCATTCACGGTGACGCCAAGGCCCGGCAGATCGGGCACGTCCCAGCGGCCGGGTTTGCGATCGATCGGCCAGGTGACGACATCGTCGTACCAGGCAACCGCGCCCGACATCTCCTCCTGGATGATAACGTTCGGCGTCGATATGCCGAAGTGAAGCGCTGCGACGCCGGCGATCGGGCCGAGCGGGTTGTGCGGCGCAAGGCCGATGCCGGCGGTTTCGGCCAGAGCCGCGATCTTCTTGGTCTCGAGCAGGCCGCCAGTATGGCAGATATCGGGCTGGGCGATGTGGAAGGCGCGCGCCGCAATCGAATGGGTGAATTCGCGGCGCCCGATCAGCCGCTCGCCGGATGCGATGGGGATCGCCGATCGCGCGGTGATATGCGCCAGGCCGGCGACATCTTCCGGCGGTACCGGCTCTTCGGCGAACATGATGCGGGCCGGTTCGATCGACTTGAGATAGTCCATCGCCGCGTTGACGGAGGCCGGGCGTCCGTGAAAGTCGACCATGATGTCGATGTCGGGACCGACGGCCTCGCGCAGCGCGCCAACCATGTTGGCAACGGAGTCGACCGCCTTCGCCGGCGAGACATAGTGGGTGTAGGGAATGCAGACGACCTTGACCGCATCGTAGCCGGCCTGCGTGACGATGCGTCCGCGCTCGACGATCGTGTCCGCCGACCCGCTCTCATAGACCGCCTTCATGTCGCCGAGGCCGAGATGCGTATAGGTGCGCAGATAATCGCGGACCTGGCCGCCGAGAAGCCGCCAGACCGGGACGCCCAGCGACTTGCCCAGAATGTCCCAGAGCGCGATCTCGATGCCGCTGACGGCCGACATTCCCTCGACGCCGAGACGCCAGAAACCGTGGCGCGTCAGGATCTGGTAGCACTGCTCCACATTACGCGGATCCTGCCCGATGAGCAGTGCCTCAAGATCCTGAAGCGCGCCAACGACGGCACGCGTCTTCCATTCCAGCGTTGCCTCGCCCCAGCCAAACAGGCCGGGCTCATCGGTTTCGACCCGAACGAAAACCCAATTGCGCATTTCCGCATTGCAGACGAGCGCCTTGATGGCCGTAATTTTCATAGATGCTCCCAGATGCGCCGTCTTTTTAAAAGTTATTATGTATGATTTATTATGGATCATATGAGCAAGTCAAGCGCGGCGTCGGCTGCACCGGCTTCGCGTCGTATTCGGCTGCCGTGCTGGCGGCTGACTACCGTTGGATGGATCCAGAATGGTCAGGGTCCGTCATCGCTTTTCACCAGCGAATGACCGCAGCGGGCGCGAAGCCCTCATCGGGTCTGAGCCCGCGATGGCTTCATAGGGTCAGGTCACGTCGATGAAACGCGGGGAGGTTGATCAGAAAAAACCGGTCCCGCCCGTCAGTTCTCTGCGCGGCGATATCTCCGACGCCATGCCATCATGAACGTCTCGGCATCGCCAGCTGCGTTGCGGAATGCCTGGGTCGATTCCGTGATCCTGCCGCTCATCAGAGCCGGACAGGACATTGCTCGCAGGCGAAGGCTTCTACGCCAAATTAAATCTGCGCATCTCGCGATGATTCCCCAAGCTCCTCACAAGATTTGGGTCGAACGTGGATGCGCGCGCGACATCGCCGTTCCAATCGCGCAGGCACTGTCATGAATTCGCCGGGCTTCGCCAATCATGTACTTGCCTGAACCCTAGGACCTCGCGCACTTTTCGATTTGAGATTGGCCCCTCGAACACATCCATGGAGCGCGTAATTGGCGTGTCGGGGGCATGTTTCTTGAGAAACTCCGCCGTTGGCGTGTCCGCAACGATGTTGTCGTTGACGGCGTTGAAGATCTGGAATCCCAAACCGTCCTTCTCGATGCACAGATCCACGATCTGGCCGAGATCGCGCGCATCCATATAGGTCCAGCCGTCTCTCCGCCGTTTTGGCGCGTCGGCCAGGAATTCCGGGAAGCGTGCATAGTCCTGCGGTTCAACGACACCGCCGATCCTGAGTGCATAGATGTCGGCTCCGCTACGGGAGGCGAAAGAGCGTGCAATCTTCTCGCCCAACACTTTGGAAAGACCATAGCTGTCGGTCGGATCGACGTCGTAATCCTCATCCACCGGAAACGACGTGAAATCGCGTTCGCCCTCGGCAAAGCACACGCCATAGACCGTTTCGCTGGAAGCGGTGACGATCTTGCGGATGCCGAGCTTGGTGGCGGCCTCGATCACATTGTAGGTCGACTGCACATTGGCGGCGAACATGGCGTTGTCCGGTCGCAGGAATATCCGCGGGATCGCCGCGAAGTGGACCACTGCGTCGACCGGGCCGCGGCCCTTTCCGCCGAAATACTCTTTGAACCCAAAATGCAGCGTCAGCGCATTGTAGGTTTCGCCGGCGTCGGCAAGGTTGGTGATGACGGTGTCGACGCCCGGCACATCGAGCGGCGTCAAGTCGAGGTTCAGGACCTGATGCCCGCGTTTCAGCAAATAGGGTATGACATGCCGGCCGATCTTGCCGCTGCCGCCGGTGAAGACGATCCGCTTGCCCATGGTTTCCTCCCAAGGATTTATTTGATCGTGCGGCGGATCCCGTCAGCCAAGCCGGTCATCCGCTATTCGAAGACGCCGAAGCCGGGGACGGCGTGTTTGCGGACACCGTCCATGTCGAGCTCGACGCCGATGCCCGGCAAGTCGGGCACCACGATGTGGCCGTCTTCGACGATCGACCTGGCGCCGTTCGGCAGGCGGATATAACTGTCCCACGCTTCCCGCTCCTCGAGCGCGTGCCATTCCAGCACCAGGAAATTCGGAACGCTGGCGCAAACATGGCATGTCGCCATCGTGCCCAGCGGCGTCGACACCAGATGCGGCGCGAACGGCACGTAGTACATCTCGGCGAGATTCGCGATCTTGCGGCTTTCAGCCAAGCCGCCGCATTTCGGCACGTCGGGCATGATGACGTCGGCGCCGTAATTCTGGAGCAGTTCCCGAAAGCCCCAGCGCAGATAGAGATTTTCGCCAACGCAGATCGGCGTCTTGGTCCGCATGCGGATCTGCTTCAGGGCCTCGACATTTTCCGCCGGGATCGGCTCTTCCAGCCACAGAAGATTGAAGCGTTCCATCTCGGCCGCTATGCGGCTGGCGCTGAGCACGTCATAGCGTGCGTGCAGATCGATGCACAGATCGATGTCAGGGCCGACCGCATCGCGCACCGCCGCGACGCGCTCGATCATGGAGCGCAGCTCCGCGCCATTGATGGTGTGGTTCACCGCGTCGAACTTCGCCGGGTGGTGCAGATTGTCGATGTCGAATTTCAGCGCGGTGAAGCCTTCCGCCACCATGCGGCGCGCGCGCGCCGCGCATCCCTGCGGCGATCCCGATTCATCATCGCCGTCGCCGCAATCGGCATAGAGCCTTATGCGGTCGCGGAACTTGCCGCCGAACATGCGGTAGAGCGGCTGGCCGGCGGCTTTCGCCGCCACGTCCCACAAAGCCATTTCTAGCCCGGTCAGGGCGATGAGGAAGATGCCGGCCTGGGCGCCGGAAAAAACATGATCGCGGCGAATCTTGTCCCAACAATATTCGACATTGCGCGGATCCTGGCCGATGAGTTCCGACTTCAACTCCGAGATCAGCCCGACGATTGCGGCCGCACCTGCGTCGGGATTGGCTTCGCCATAGCCGGAGATGCCGGCGTCCGTATCGATACGGATCAAGGTCGCCTTGCCGTGGTACGCGACCACCGCCGTCTTGATGTCCACGATCTTCATCGAATCCTCCCCGTGATGCCGCCGCGCTTACAGACGCAGATTTCTATCTAAGCCAAACTTGTCTAATAAGCATACAAGATGAAGCGACAAGACGTAAACCCCCTTTGAGGGATTTTGCGTGAATGGCCCATCAACCATTTAATACCATTGAGTTATTTGAGAAACTCGTGGCTCCCGATCAGGAATCACAAATCGCAACAACCTACTTGTTAGACGAGTATATAAGCGTATAAATTAGGTTTCAGCAGGGCGATAGCCCACGCATGCCGTCAATCAGGAGGAACAGGATGCAACAGCGACAGCTCGGATCGTCGCCGGTCAAGGTATCGGAGATCGGCCTTGGGACTTGGGGTATGTCCGGCGCGTTTTGGGGCGCGGCCGACGATGAGGAATCGATCCGGGTGATCAGACGCGCCCTGGAGCTCGGCATCACGCTGATCGATACGGCCGAAGCCTATGGACATGGCCATGCCGAGGAGGTCGTCGGCAAGGCGCTGGCCGGCCGCCGGGGCCATGCTGTTATCGCGACCAAAGTCGCGCCCAACCATCTCGAACCCGCCGCGATTGAGGCGGCACTCGACGGTTCGTTGAAGCGCATGCAGACGGACTATGTCGACGTCTATTTCGTCCACTGGCCGAACTCGGATTTTCCGATCGGCCCGACCATGGAGATGATGGAGCGGCTGCGCTCGTCAGGGCGCATCAGGGCGGTCGGCGTTTCGAATTTCAGCACCGCCGACATGGACAGTGCGCGCCAGCATGGCGTGATCGATGTTCTCCAGCCGCCCTACAACATGCTGTGGCGCGAGGTCGAGGCTGAGACGCTGCCCTATTGCCGCAAGCACAATATCGGCGTGATGCCTTATAGCGGTCTCGCCCAGGGACTGCTTACCGGCCTGTTGTCGGCGGATACCAAATTCGTCGAGGGCGATGAGCGTCGTACCACCGTTCTTTTCCAGCCGGGCACCTACGAGCGCGCGGTGAACGCCGTCGACGCCCTCAAGCCGATCGCGGCGCGCTATGGCAGGACGGTTCCGCAGCTTGCGATCCAGTGGCTGACCAGCAGGCCGGGCGTCAGCTCGCCGCTGGTCGGCGCGCGCACCGTCAAGGAGCTGGAGGAAAATGTCGAGAGCGCCGGCTGGACGATTTCCGACGCGGACATAGCCGCCATCGACAGGATTACCGCGCCGGTGTGGGCGGAAATCAAGGACAGGGGCGACATGTTCGGTTTCCGTGCACGCCAGCGCCAGGAACAGCAAGCGAAGAGAGCTTAGTTCACTTTTCCGGATTGCTCCAAATCAAGCCGTGTCCTCCCGACACGCTGCGGTGCGGCCAGCGCCAATGCTGGCTGCGCCGCTCCTTCATCGAGGCAAGCCGACCGCGGTGGTTTTCTTGAGGTGCCGGCGCATTGCTTCTTCCGCTCGCTTTTCATCGCGCGCCACGAGCGCCTCGTAGATTGCCCGGTGCATTTCGGTTGCCGAGGGCAGCGCATGCGGCATCTGATTGCTGATGCGCCTGCTCGCCATCTGCCACCACCGGGACGAATACATGAAACGGTCGAGGATCCTGTTCTGGGCCGCCCGGCAAATCTCCATGTGGAAATCCAGGTCCAGTTTCAGATAGGCGTCCGGATTGTCCTCGCTGGCCGACATCGCCGCCAGCAAGGTGCCAAGACGCTCAAGGTTTTCCTTGGTCATATGCTTGGCCGCGATCGCGGCGATGGCCGGTTCGATGATTATCCGCGTCGCATGCGCTTCGGCCAAAATCTCGCGGCTCTGCTCGGGCGGCAGCCAGTCGATGAGCAATGGACTGAGATAGTCCCACTCTTCGGCCGGACGCACCACCACGCGTCGTCCTTGCGCGATCTCGATCATGTCGAGAGAGGCCAGGATCTTCAGCGCCTCCCGCGCGACCGCGCGCGAAACCCCGAACTCCTGAAGGATCTGCTGTTCCGACGGTCCCTGGCCACCGGTGATGCCGCTGCTGGCGATTCGACGCGCGAGCACGCCGGCCACCTGCTTGGGCAAAGTTTGAAGCTTGACCTCCATGGCATCCATCATTAACATCCACTTGTCTGATAAGCTTATAGGCTGATAGCTAGATATGCAGTCAACTTATCTCATGGATGCTCACTAGCCCATAACTCGGTCTGCGGGAAGGGAGGATCGAACGGTGGAGGTCCCCGACAGTTCCATTCCTGGCTTTCCGTCGTCCGAGATCAGGATCGTTACGCTTTCGCGTTGGGACAAACGTGCCTAGTCGCCCGGCGGGCGCGCAAGCGTCGTCCGGGACATAATCCAGGCAGTATCGCTGCGGGAGGAGCAAGCCGCCGCGGACTTGCCAGAAAGGTTGAAAGTTATCGGCCGACCCCTGGATGGGCCGACCAATCAAACCAAGGAGGAGATTGTGATGTCCGCAAACCTATCGAGACGCAAATTCCTGGCCGCAAGTGCGGCAGTGACGGCCGGCTCGCTCGCCGCGCCGTGGATTGCCAGGGCAGACGCGAACGAGATCACCGCACTGCTGATAACCGGCGGCCCGCTCTATCCCAAATACTGGGAAAAGATCGTTCAGGATTTCACCGCCAAGACCGGCGTAAAGGTTCGCTACGACCTGTTGGAATTTACCCCGCTGACGGCGAAGGTGGTCACGCTGAGCGCGGCGCGATCAAGCCAATACGACGTCTACAGCACCCACACGGCGCAGATCGATTCCTACTTCAACCATTTCGCTCCGCTGAACAGCTATTTCAGCGATTCCGAACTGGCGGAATTCTATCCGGTTGCGGTCAAGTACCTGCGCGATCCCAAGACAGGTAATCTGGCGGCCATTCCGCGCAACATGGATTCGCGCGTCCAGTACTACCGCAGCGACATCTACCAGGAGAAAGGCCTGAAGCCGGCCGAGACCTGGGAGGAACTCGTCGATGTCGGGCTGAAACTGACCGGCAATGGCCATTATGGGCTGGTCGTGCCGGGGCAGGGCGACCCCGCGCAACGCACCTTCAGCGATCTGCTCTGGCAAGCCGGCGGCGATTGGGTGGACCAGGCCAACAAACCGGCTTTCAATTCCGAAGCCGGCATCAAGGCCCTGACCTTCTATCGCGATCTCATCCAGAAGCACAAAATCGTGCCGCCCGACGCGGTCGGCTATCAGTGGAACGAAAATTCGACCGAATTCTCCTCGGGCACGGTCTATGCCAATTTCGATTGGCCGGGCGCCTTCGCGACCCTGTCCAATCCGGAGACCTCGCGCGTCGTCGGCAAATGGTCGACAGCACCTTATGTCAGGGACAAGGCGGCGATCTCATGCGCCATCTCCCATGCCATGGCGCTCAACGGGCAATCCGGACGCAAGGACGCCGCTGTCGAATTCATCAAATATACGGTCGGTCCGGAAGCGCAGCGGCTGCAGTTCGATCAGTTCACCAACTTCCCCAGCAGCCAGGCGATCGCCAAGGAAGTGATATCAGCGGCTAAGGGGCCTCAGGCCGTGTGGCTGCAGCAACTCGAGACGACGATAGCCAACGGCAAGGAATGGCCGAAGCTCGCCGGCTTCTCGAAAGTCTGCACGCTGATGTTCTCGGCCATCGAACAGGCCCTGACCGACCAGGCCTCTCCCGCCGACTCGCTCAACCAGGCGGCGACCGAGGCCGAGGAGATCATGCGCCGGGCCGGAGCTTACGATTGACGATGCCGCCCGTCGCGCAGCATCAGGTGCCGGGGCGTCGGCGACGTTCGCCGCTGCCCTACACCTGGCAGAGAGGATACCTTCTGGCCAGCCCGGCGCTCCTCGTCATGCTGGCCATCCTGATCTACCCGCTTGGATACTCGTTCATCATGAGTTTCTTCCGCTGGGATCTCAGCGGCTCGGCGCCTTTCATCGGGATGGGAAACTACACAGACGAACTCTTTGGCCGCCAGTTCAACCAGGCGCTGCGAAATCAGGCCATATTCAGCATCATTTCCATCACGATCGAGGTGGTGGCTGGAATGGCGATCGCCGTGCTCGTCAACGGCAAATTGCGCGGCATGCGGCTCGCCCGCACGTTGCTTTTGGTGCCGCCGATGATCGCGCCCGCCGTGGTGGGCCTGAATTTCCGCTGGCTGTTCAACACCCAGTACGGCCTGGTCGACGCGCTGTTGCGCATGTTCAATCTGCCCGACATTCCATGGCTCAACGACCCCACCTGGGCTCTTGTCTCGGTGATTGTCGCCGATGTCTGGCAGAACACGCCGCTGATGGTGCTGCTGTTCCTCGCCGGCCTGCAGTCCTTGCCGCAGGAGCCGCTCGAAGCCGCTACGGTGGACGGCGCCACGCCATGGCAGCGCTTCTGGCACATCGTGCTGCCGCTGATGCGCCCGGTCATCATGATAGCGCTGATGCTGCGCATCATCGACACGTTCCGGACCTTCGACGTCGTGTGGCTGATGACGCAGGGCGGGCCGGGTGGCGCCACCAACCTGCTCACCGTTTACTCCTACCTGCTGGCGTTTCAGGCGGTGGATTTCGGGCACGCGGCGGCGGTCTCCTACATCGCGCTCGGGATGTCGCTGTTCGTACTCGGGCTCCTCTACGGAGTGCCGTGGCTGATTGCGAAACGGAGAGCGATATGAGCGAAGCCGCCATCGTCACCGCACGCGCCAGGCCAAAGCGCCGCCGACGCCGGTTCACGGCAGGGACCGCTGGTCAATACCTGGCGCTGGCCTTGACCGTCGCCTTCACCGTCTTTCCGCTTGTGTGGCTGTTCCTGACCTCGATCCGCAGTTCGGCCGACATCTTCTCCGTCCCGGTACACATTATCCCCGAGACCGCGACCCTGACACAATACGTGGCGGTTTTCGCCGAGTACGACACGATGGGTTATGTCTGGAACACCGTCATCGTCTCGATCGCGACGGTCATCCTGGTCCATCTGCTGGCCATTCCTTGCGCCTATGCGCTGTCGCGCTTCAGGATGCCTGGCGCCATGCTGATTTTCGGGCTGCTTTTGATCATGCGCATGATCCCGGTCATCGCGCTTGCCATACCGCTCTTTGCCGTATTTGCCGCCTTGGGCATGCTCGACACCATCTGGGCGCTGATCCTGAGCCATACGGCGGCCAAACTGCCTGTCGCCATCTGGCTGCTCCTGGGCTTCATCCAGGATGTGCCGAAGGAGATCGAGGAGGCAGCCCAGTCGGACGGCGCCGGCACGGTGCGCACTTTGGTCCAGATCGTGGCGCCGCTGATTGCACCTGGCATCGGCGCCAGCGCGGTCATCACCTTCCTCTTCACCTGGAACGACCTGCTGCTCGCCTTGACGCTGACCTCGAGCAAGGCCGCGCAGACGCTGCCGGTCGGGCTCACCAACTTCGTCTCGCAGTACGGCATCGACTGGGGCGCCATGTCGGCTGCCGGCGTCCTCATGGTCATCCCGACCCTTGTGTTCGTCTGGTTTGCCCAGGGCCTGCTGGTCAAGGGCCTCACAACCGGCGCGGTTCGCGGCTGAACGGCGGACATGCGCCACAAGGAACTCGATGGCTTCGACCACGGGTTGGATACGCAACTGAATGACGATCGATGAGGTTGTCACCTCACCGTGCAATGGAGGAAACGGCATGGCAGCTGACCAGATACCGGCGATATCAGACATTTCCCGACCGCCGAGAGAATTGGTCGACGCGCTTGCGGCGATCGGCTCGGCGACACTGGCCAGCGAGCTTTACCATAAGATGGGCATTCGCGACCCGCAAATACGAGGCCCGCATCCTCTGAGACCTGGCCGCACGGCGGCGGGACCTGCTCTCACGCTCCAGTGCATGCCGAAGCGCGAGGATCTCTACAACGAGACCGAGTATGAGGAGCCGGAGCGGCAGTTGCACCGTCACGTGCTTTACCCCACGCAACCGGGCGACATGGTGGTGGTCGATGCACGCGGCGACCTCGGCAGCGGCATCTTCGGTGAGATGATGCTGACCTATTTCGCCGGGCGCGGCGGGGCCGGCGTGGTGGTCGATGGCTGCATCCGCGATTCGGCCCAGGCGGCGGCATTGGATATCGGCATCTGGGTGAGGGACGTCACGCCGAATTTCCACGCCCAGACCAACATCGTCCCCTTTGCCGTCAACGTTCCCATCGCCTGCTCTAACGTGCTTGTCATCCCTGGCGACATCATTGTCGCCGACGATGACGGCGTGGTCGTCGTGCCTATCGCCCTTGCGGCAAAATTGGTTGAACTCGCCGGCGCGCATATCGAGTGGGAAGAGTTTTCGCGCTCGCGCCTGGCGCAAGGAGGAGACCTGCGGAAATACTACCCGCTGAGTCCCGAGGGCGAGGCCGAATACCGCGCATGGCGGCATGCTCAACAGAAATGAGTGGTGCCGGACGGGAGGAAACCAGATGTCTGCAATCGAAATAGAACAGCTCGGCAAGAGCTTCGGCGCCGTGGAAGTTCTGCGCGACGTGAACATCGAAATCGCGAGCGGCGAGTTTGTGGTGCTGGTCGGTCCGTCGGGCTGCGGCAAGTCCACGCTGCTGCGCATGATAGCCGGGCTGGAAGAGCAGACGACAGGCGAGATCCGCATCGGCGGACGCGTCGTCGACGAAATGCCCGCCAAGTCGCGCGACATAGCGATGGTCTTCCAGAGTTACGCGCTCTATCCGCATATGAGCGTGGCCGACAATATGAGCTTCGCGCTTCGGCTGGCCAAGGTTCCCAGGCAAGAGATCGTCTCGAGGGTGAAGGCGGCGGCCGAAATCCTTGGTCTGCAGGATTTGCTTGGCCGCATGCCGCGGCAATTGTCCGGCGGCCAGCGCCAGCGCGTCGCCATGGGCCGCGCCATCGTGCGCGACCCCTCCGCCTTTCTGTTCGACGAGCCGCTCAGCAATCTCGACGCCAAGCTGCGCGTGAAGATGCGGGCCGAGATCAAGAAGCTTCACCAGCGGCTCGGCCGCACCAGCATCTACGTGACCCACGACCAGACCGAGGCGATGACGCTCGCCGACCGCATCGTGGTGCTGAACAAAGGCCGCATCGAACAGATCGGAACGCCCTCCGAACTCTACGAGAACCCGGCCAATCTGTTCGTTGCGAGCTTCATAGGATCTCCGGAAATGAACCTGGTCAGGGGCCGCGTCGAGAGTGGCGCATTCATCGCCGAACAAGGCCTGCGCCTGCCACTGCCGAAGGAGGCAGGGATAGGGAACAGGCAAGGCGTGGTTTACGGGATTCGCCCCCAGCACATCGCTGTCGGTGGCAGTCACGCAAAGGCGAGGGTCCAAGTGGTCGAGCCAACCGGGGAAGCCCAGGAAATCACCCTAACTGCTGATGGCGTCGACCTGATGGCCGAAATCCGGGAACAGCCACCATTCAAACCTGATCAAGAGGTGAACCTGGAGATCTTGGTGCACAAGGTGCATCTGTTCGACACCCAGAGCGGCACCAGGATAAACTAGGGGGCGCTTGTTCTCTCGACACGGTCCACCTTCGCCAAGGCGATGCGCCCGCTCGGCGGCTCATCCCCATCGATGAGAATGCGCTCCGCCGCTCCATCAAGATCCTCATACTGGCCGCTTCTCAGGGCCCACAGAAAGCCGCTCAGTCCAAGCGCCCCGAGGAAGAGCGCCACGGGGATGAGATAGACGAGCGTCGTCATGGGTGTTGGACCGACAGGCCGGGGCGTTCGCGGCGGTTGCGCGAAGTGTTTTCAGGCGATGAGCTTTTCGCGAAACCTTGCAGCCGCATGGCGTTTCCGATCACCAGCAGCGACGAGGCGGACATCGCAATCGCCGCGATGAGCGGCGTCACGTGCCCCGATATGGCGATCGGTACGGCGAACGCGTTGTAGACAATGGCAATGGCGATGTTCTGCCGAATGAGCCGGCCTGCCTTTCGCGAGATATCCAACGCCAAGGGCACCGCCAGTAGGCTTTCGCGCAGGAAGACGAAATCGGCGGCATTGCGACCGACATCGGCCGCGGTGGCCGGGGCCATCGAGACATGCGCCGCGCCGAGCGCCGGCGTATCGTTGAGTCCGTCGCCCACCATTAGGACCTTGTGGCCTTCCCTCGACAGCGCCTCGATCCACTCGACCTTGCCGGACGGGAGCAGGGCCGGAACGAAGTCCTCGATCCCCAAGGTCTTGGCGACGTCGCGACAGGCGTTGGCGGTGTCGCCGGACAACATCTGGACCGACATTCCGGCATCCTGCAGTTGCCCGACCGCGGCCTTGGCGTCGGCGCGCGCGGCGTCTTCGAAGGCAAAGGTGGCAACGATCATCCCGTTCTTCGAAAGCACCGTCCCGCCATAGCCGCCATATTTGCCTTCGCCGCCGGTCCGCGCCTTCCATCCAGCCCATCCGCGCCGGCCGAGGCGCCAGGTGTTGCCTTCGGTGACGGCTTCCATTCCGAAGCCGGGGTGCTCGCTGACGGACTGGAGACCGGGTTGACTGGAAGAGCCCGCGAAACCGGCTATGGCCTTCGAGAATGGATGGCGCGAATGCGAGGCCATGTCGGCCGCGATCGCCAGCATGGCCGGGTCGATGGATGGCCCATTGATCAGCCTTGGCCGTCCGAGCGTGAGGGTCCCGGTCTTGTCGAACAGCACCGTATCGATCGCCGCCAGTCGTTCCATGGCCGAACCGTCCTTGACCATGACGCCGGCCTCGAAAAGACGTCGCGCCGCGACGACCTGCACGATCGGCACGGCCAGGCCGAGCGCGCATGGGCAAGTGATGATGAGAACGGCAATCGCGATCGTCATTGCCAGATGCCAGTCGCCCGAAGCGACCATCCATCCAAGGAACGTCAGCAAGGCAGCGAGATGGACAACCGGAGCGTAGAGCGCCGAGACCCGGTCGGCGATCCTGCGATACTGCGAGCGGCCGCCCTCCGCGGCTTCCATGAGCCGGACCATTTCGGCCAGGAAAGAATCCTTCGCCGCGGCCGTCGCCTGCATGGTCAGCGGGCCGGTGAGATTGAGCGTGCCTGCCTGAACCTGGGCTCCCGCTCCCACGGTCCGGGGCGTGCTTTCCCCGGATACCAGTGAACAATCGATATCCGAAATACCGCTGAGGATATTGCCGTCGACCGGAATTCGCTCGCCGGCGGCGATGTGCAGCGCCATGCCCGGTTCGATCTCGCCGACCGGCAGGTAATCGCGCACGCCATCACCGCGCAGCACGACGGCGCCGCGCGCCGCGAGCCGCGACAGGCCATTCACTGCGGTGCGCGCGCGTTCGCGCATGACGTGGTCAAGCGTGCGGCCGATCAGGAGGAAGAACAGCAGCGAAACGGAAGCGTCAAAATAGGCGTGGTCGCCATGGTTGACGGTTTCGTAGAGGCTCATGGCGTAGGCAAGTGACACGCCGACCGCAATCGGGACGTCCATGTTCATGCGCCCGTGGCGCAATGCATTCCAGGCCGAGCGGAAATAGATGCCGCCGGCAAAGGCCAATGCCGGGATGGCGATCAGCGCCGAGACCCAGTGGAACAGGTCGCGGGTCGCGCCTTCCGCGCCGGACCAGACCGAGACCGACAGCAGCATGATGTTGCCGGCGGCAAAACCCGCGACCGCGACCGCCCGGATCAGCTCCGAAAGCGTCTTGTCCTTGTTGCCGGTCTCCGGATCGAAGAGATGCGCTTGGTAGCCCAGCCGCCCGAGCGTTGCGAAAAATGGCGGAGCCTCGTCGCCATGCCACTGGACCGATACCCGTTTGGTCGACAGGTTGACGCGAGCGCTCTCGACGTGATCGAGCTTTCCCAGTGCCGTCTCGATCGTCTGGATGCAGGCCGCGCAGTGGACCGTGGGTACCGAAAGATCGGTCTGGCAAAGGTTGTCGCCGATCGATCGGCTTGCCAGCCTGATCTCCTGGCTGGACGGCAGAACCGATGTGGCGCCCGCCAGATCCAGCGTCATTTCAGCGCCAGGTGCACAACAGCTCATTTCATCGCCCCATGGGAAATCATGATCCTGCGGACGTCACGATAGGCTTTGTCCAGACCGGCATCGGCGTCGACTTCGACGATCCAGACACCATCCTTCGGCGTATGCTGCGCGGCGAAGTCCTGACCCGAGGCGAGGGTGAGCGTGATGGCCTTATCCTCCTTCTCATAGGCGGGATGGCGAAAGAGCACCTTGACGCCATGCAAGGCAACCGGCTTACCTCCGGCATCGGTAAGGCTGTAGCGAACCTCGCCCGCTGCGATGGCCAGTTTGCCGGTCCAGCCGAGGGCCGCCTGCGCGCGCCCCTCCTCGGCTTTCTTGTTGAATTGCTGGCTCGCCACATAGGTGTTCTCGACCACCAGGCCGGTCCAACTCGTGCTGGCGAGCGTCGCCATGGTCAGATTGACCGCGATGACCACGCCGAAGAAGGCAAGGACGATGGCCAGCATGTGCCTGCCGGTGAATTCGCGGGACTTTTGCGCCTTGGCGGTCATCTGGCGATCTCCGGTGCGTTGAAGGTGGCGGTGTATTCGTCCGACTCGAAGCTCGCCTTGTCCTCGACCCGGAACTTGAAGGTCTGTGCCGTGCCCTGGATCTGGCCTGCCGGCTGACGTACGAAAACCTTCAGCATCTTCAGCCGGTCGGGTTCGACCGAGATGGGAACGGAGCGGCCTGCCGGCTGATCGATGCCGACCACGCTCATCTCTGCTCCTTCCAGGCCCTGAAGGGTGACGACGATCGTCCTGGGCTCGGGGATCATGTTGAGCAGCTTGACGGTGTAGCCATTGCGGATGGAACCGTCGGAAAGAGTGACGAACTGCGGATTGCGGTCGTGCAGCACGTTCACTTCGAGCCGGTCGCGCGTCAGCAGCGAATACAGCAGCCCAAGGCCGATCAGCGACCACAGGCCCATGTAGACGTAGGTGCGCGGCCGAAAGATCTTGCGAATGTGGAAATGGGCCACCTTGTCGGAGAACAGGCCGTCAGCGGTTCGGACCAGCGACGGATTGACTGAACCCGAGCCCCCGGCGGTCGCCAGCATCATGTTGGCGTTGTAGTCGGAGAGCGTCGCGTAGGAGATCAACCCATGCTCCCTGCCGAGCTTGTCCATGACGCCGTCGCAAGCGTCGATGCAGAGCGCGCAGGTGATGCATTCGAGTTGCTGGCCGTCGCGGATGTCGATCCCCATCGGGCAAACCGCGACGCAGGCATTGCAGTCGACGCAGTCGCCGACAGGCTGCCCCGCGGCGATCACCTTCTTGGCGTGGCGCGAGCGCGGCTCCCCGCGCCAGTCATTGTAGGTGACGGTGAGGGAGTTCTCGTCGAGCATGGCCGCCTGGATGCGCGGCCACGGGCACATATAGGTGCAGACCTGCTCGCGCATCAGCCCGCCGAACGTATAGGTCGTCGCCGTCAGTACGGCGATGGTGATGTAGGCGACGGGAGCCGCCGTGCCGGTGAAGATTTCGCCGGCCAGCGTTGGCGCATCGGCGAAATAGAAGATCCAGGCGCCGCCGGTGGCCGCGCCTATGACCAGCCAGATGGCGTGTTTCGAGACCCGCAGCACGAGCTTGCGGGCGGTCCAGGGGCCGGCATCGAGCTTCATGCGAGCGTTGCGGTCGCCCTCGATGGCGCGCTCGACGACCAGAAATAGATCGACCCAAACGGTCTGCGGGCACGTATAGCCGCACCAGGCGCGCCCGACCGTCGAGGTGATCAGGAAGAGGCCGACGCCGGCCATGACCAGGAGGCCGGCCACATAGTAGAATTCCTGCGGCCATATTTCGATGAAGAAGAAGTAGAAGCGCCGGTTGGCGACATCGAGCAGCACGGCCTGGTCCGGGGCGAACGGACCGCGATCCCATCGCAACCACGGCGTCAGGTAGTAAATGCCGAGCGTGATCGCCATCACGAGCCATTTGAACTGGCGAAAGCTGCCCGATGCACGCTTGGGGAAAACCTTGTTGCGCGCAGCATACAATGGCTGGCGCACTTTGGCGGAGTTGACCGCCTCTGCTTCGAGCCGTTCTACCTGCGTATTGTCCAGCACCGGTCTCTCCCGTCATGCAGCTTGTGATTTCGCCAGGCGGTCGCCCTATCGATGCGTGGCAGCGCGAAATGCAGCGTCGACCGGACTTTGCCTCCGGTTGGATCGCGCCGCGTTGATGCAGGTCAATCCCGGGACTAGAATACAGACGAGGCCCGGCAGGGCCGGGCCTCGTCGCCTGGACGGAGAGGGCAGGAGAATAGGCCCCCGTCGCTATTCTCCGCCGCCAAGCGAATGTACGTAGACTGCGAGCTCCTTGACCTTGGTCTCGCCGAGACGGTCAATCCAGGCTGGCATCACGCCGTGTTTCGGCGCGCGCACCTGGGCGGCGATGGCTGCCTCGCCGGACCCGTAGAGCCAGATGGCATCGGTCAGATCGGGGGCGCCGAACTCCCTGTTGCCTTTCGCGTTGGCGCCATGACAGGCCACGCAGTTTTCCGCGAAGACCTTGGCGCCGGGCTCGATCAGACTTGCGTCCTGGACCTTGCCGGAGAGGCTCGCCACGTAGGCGCTGACCTGTGTGATTTGCTCGGGCGTGATGATGTCGCCAAAGCCCGGCATCTCGGAGATGCGCGTGTCCGGGTCGGACGCGAAGCGGATGCCGTGCGTGATCGTCTGCTGGATCTGGTCGGCCTTGCCGCCCCAGAGCCAGTCGTCGTCATTCAGGTTGGGAAAGCCCTTGGACCCCTGTGCGCCCGAGCCATGACACTGAACGCAATTGACCTTGAATGTGGCTCCGCCGGCCGCGACCGCGAATTCACGGAGGGCATCGTCGGCGGCAATCTCGGACACGGTCTTCGATTGAATTGCCGCGACATACTTGCCCTTCGCAAGTTCGGCCGCCGCCAGCTCGTTCTTGACGTCATTTCGGCTCGAATAGCCAAGCAGCCCACTCGTCGCGGAGGACAGCATCGGCCATGCCGGATAGGCGATGGTGTAGCCGATAGCCCAGGCGATGGTGATGTAGAAGGTTATCACCCACCACCTGGGAAGAGGGTTGTTGAGTTCCCTGATGCCATCCCATTCATGGCCGGTCGTCGAGATGCCCGACACGTCGTCGATATGCTCTGTGCTCATGATCAGTCGTCCTTGAGGGGAATGCGGGCGGCTTCATCGGCCTGGCTGCGGCCGCCTGGTCGAAGTGCGAAGGCAATGCATCCGACAAAAAAGAGCGCCATCGCCAGCAAGCCCCAACTGTCAGCGAATTCCCGCATCAGATTGTAGTCCATGGTCGTCCTCCTCAGCGGTAACCGGCGGCTTCGTCGTAGTGTTTGAAATCGACCAGCGTGCCGAGCATCTGCAGATAGGCGACAAGCGCGTCCATCTCGGTGACCTGCCGCGGATTGCCGTCGAGATCGCCGACCTTCGCTTTCGGATAGCGGGCCAAGAGGCCGGATGTGTCGGCGTTGGGATCGGCCTGCGCCGTCAAATCGGCGTTGGCGTTCGCGATCATGTCGTCGGAGTAGGGGACGCCAACGCGCCTGTTCGCAACCAGATGCGTCGAGAAGTCCTTCACCTCGATCGGCTTGTCTTTGAGAAAGGCATAGCCCGGCATGATCGATTCCGGCACCACCGATCGGGGATCGGACAGATGCTGCACATGCCACGTGTTCGAGTAGCGGTCGCCGACCCGGGCCAGATCCGGCCCGGTTCGCTTTGATCCCCATTGGAACGGGTGATCGTACATCGACTCGGCCGCCAGGCTGTAATGACCATAGCGCTCGACCTCGTCCCGGAATGGCCTGATCATCTGGCTGTGGCAGAGGTAGCAGCCCTCACGCACATAGATATTGCGGCCGGCGAGTTCGAGCGGCGAGTAAGGCCGCATGCCTTCGACCTTCTCGATCGTATTGTCGAGATAGAAGAGCGGGGCGATCTCGACGATGCCGCCGACCGTCACCACCAGAAGGGAACCAACGAGAAGAAGCGTGGCGTTCTTCTCGATGATCGCGTGTCTGTCCATCAAGCCCATTTCTGGCTCCTATTGTGCAGGCTGGAGAGCGGGAACGGAGCCCGGCAACGGTTGCTCCTGGCGCTGGTGGCCGAGGATCGTCATGGTGATGTTCCAGGCCATGATCAGGGCGCCGGACAGGTACATGGCTCCGCCGATGGCGCGCATGACGTAATAGGGATGCATGGCGGCGACGGTTTCGGCGAAGGAGTAGACCAGGAAACCCTGCTCGTCGTATTCGCGCCACATCAGGCCCTGCATGATGCCGGAAACCCACATGACCGCGGCGTAGACGACGATGCCGAGTGTCGCCAGCCAGAAGTGCCAGGTCACGAGGCGCAGCGAGTAGAGGCGTTCACGGTTCCACAGCTTCGGCACCATGTAATAGATCGCGCCGAACGAGATCATGCCGACCCAGCCGAGTGCGCCGGAATGAACGTGGCCGATGGTCCAGTCGGTGTAGTGGCTGAGCGAGTTGACCGACTTGATCGACATCATCGGGCCTTCGAAGGTCGACATGCCGTAGAAGGCGATGGCGATCACCATCATGCGGATGATCGGATCGGTGCGGATCTTGTCCCAAGCACCGGACAGTGTCATCAGGCCGTTGATCATTCCGCCCCATGACGGCATCCAGAGCATGATCGAGAACACCATGCCGAGCGTCTGCGCCCAATCGGGCAGGGCGGTATAGTGGAGATGGTGAGGGCCAGCCCAGATATAGAGGAAGATCAGCGCCCAGAAGTGGATGATCGAAAGGCGATAGGAGTAGACCGGCCGGTTGGCCTGTTTGGGCACGAAGTAATACATCATGCCGAGGAAGCCGGCCGTCAGGAAGAAGCCGACCGCATTGTGGCCATACCACCATTGCGTCAGCGCATCCTGGACACCGGAAAATGCGGAATAACTCTTCGAGCCCAGGAAGGAGGCCGGCATCGACAGGTTGTTGACCACATGCAGCATCGCGATGGTCACGATGAACGACAGGTAGAACCAGTTGGCGACGTAGATATGCGGTTCCTTGCGCTTCAGGATCGTGCCGAGGAACAGGAGGAGATAGGCGACCCAGACGATGGTCAGCCAGATGTCGACATACCATTCAGGCTCGGCGTATTCGCGGGATTCGGTAATGCCGAGCAGATAGCCGGTGGCCGCCATGACGATGAAAAGCTGGTAGCCCCAGAACACGAACCAGGCGAGATTGCCGCCGAAAAGCCGGGCGCGGCAGGTGCGCTGCACCACATACATTGACGTGCAAAGCAGAGCGTTGCCGCCGAAGGCAAAAACGACGCCGGATGTGTGCAGCGGCCGCAAGCGCCCAAAATTGAACCAGGGCTGGATGTTGAGATCCGGGTAGGCAAGCTGCAGCGCGATGACCACGCCGACGAGCATGCCGACCACGCCCCAGAACATGGTGGCGATGGCGCCGTAGCGGATCGGCCCATCCATATAGGCGGACGGATCGATCCGCGCTGCCGGCGCGAAACTGGTCTTGCGCAGAAGAATAGCGATAAAGCCCAGCAGCACGATGAACAGCACCCACATATGCTGGCGGAAAGGCTCATCCACGCCAAAGCCGGCGGCCACCAGGGCCGCGAATGCAAACAGGCTTAGAGCCACAGTTTCAGTGCCGAATTTCATGACATGTCCCCGACCTCGGATTCCGTGCGCGGAAAACAATCCGCATCAGCACCAATTCCTCAGCCGGGTTGCCGGCGCCTTGATCCATGTCAAAGCCCACCGCGTTATCATTGGGCAGCGTAAGCCTTGTGAAAGACCGGAGGCTGACATTGAATTCGGAGAAAGTGCGAGGATCGTCGCTGTTTGAAAACTACCGGGACATCTCCACGCTGGCCGGGCGGGAGGCCGTCCCGACCGCTGTGATGCGGCGTGCGCATGACGAGAAACTCCGCCTTTGCGATGCTTTGGAAAAAATCGCGGACGCTCTGCCGGGTGTTGATCGGATGACATGCCTCAGCACAGCCAACTCGATCGTGCCGCTTCTGCGCAGTATCCATCAGTACGAAGAGGCGATCATTTTTCCGGCTTACGAGGAGGCGGTGGTCGGCAGCGAGGCGAACCTTGCCTCGACCCGACGATTGCGGGCCGAGCATGTGGAAGACGAATGCTTTGCCGGTGAGGTGACTGAAATCCTGCTGGCCATCGGACATGGCGAGACAGTCGAGAATCCCGAAGCCATCGGGTTCATGTTGCGCGGCCTGTTCGAGAACTTGCGCCGGCACATCGCGTTTGAACGCGAGCACGTGCTGCCGATGATCGGGATCGCTGATTGAGGTCAGGCGCCAGAGCGGCCGGCCAAGCGGGTAAGGCTGGTCACCGTTACATGTCGATTGTTCTCGGTCCGGATTAGCCCATCTGTCCGCAGCCGGGTCAACTGGCGGCTCACCGTCTCGATCGTCAGGCCGAGGAAATCGGCGATGTCGGCGCGTGTGAGCGGCAGCTCGAAGCTCGTCGCGTTGGTGGCCGGATCGAGCGTGGGATCGATGTTTCTGGCAATCATCAGCAGGAAGCTCGCCACTTTTTCGGCGGCCGTCTTGCGTCCCAGCGTCACCATCCAGTCGCGTGCTTCGTCAAGCTCGTTCAATGTCTGCTTGAGCAGGCGATGCTCGAGCTCTGGCGATTCCCTCATCATTCTCTCGATGGACGCTCTTGGAAACGAGCACAGGGAGACGGCCGTTGCCGCTTCGGCGTTGATAGCGCTTTCCACCTTGAATGGCCGCCCCAGAAAATCGGGAGCAAACTGAAGCCCGACAATCTGTTGGCGACCGTCCGAAAGGCTTTTCGTCAGCTTCACCACGCCGGAAAGCACGTTGGAATAGCTGTCGACGGTCTCGGCGTCGCCAATCAGTTCCACGCCCGGTTCAATGGTGTGCTTTGACGAAATCTTGGCGAGCCCGACCAATTGATCGGCGTCGAGCGCACCGCAGACGCCGCGATGCCGCGCCTCGCATGATTGGCAAAGCACGGGAATGCCGGCGCTATGAACATCTTGACGCACTGTCATCACGATCGTCCCATGGCCCTGGGTATCGGCAAGATAAGTGTCGGCCATTGAAAAAGCCTTGTGACAGTTTGTCCGGTGCAAAGGCTTTGACCGAAATCAAGGCATTGGCGCGCGATTGCGGCCATTGCCTGACCTTGCAAACACAGGGAAAGCGACATGCAACCGGAAGTGGCCGCCAGGCTTGGCGAAAATGTACCGCGCTACACGAGCTATCCGACGGCGCCTCATTTCCACCCGGGGGTTGATGCGACTGTCTGTCGGACTTGGCTCGAAGCGCTCGAAAGCCATGACGAGATATCGCTCTATCTGCATATTCCCTACTGCGACAAGCTGTGCTGGTTCTGCGCATGCCACACCAAGCAGACCCGGCACTATCAGCCGGTGGCAAATTTTCTACACTCCTTGCATAGAGAGATCGAGACGATTGGCAGCCTCGTGCGCGGCAAGGGCCGGGTGCGCGCCATCCATTTCGGCGGCGGCTCGCCGACGATGCTGAAGCCCGAGGACATCCTGTCGCTGGGAAAAGCGCTGCGGGATCGTTTCGATGTGCTCGACGATGCCAGCCTCAGTGTCGAAATCGATCCCAGCGACATGGATGAGGCCCGGCTCGACGCCCTCTGCGCGATCGGCATGACGAGAGCGAGCCTCGGCGTTCAGGATTTCGATCCCAAGGTGCAGCAAGCCATCAATCGCGAGCAAAGCTTCCTGCTGACCAAGAGCGTGGTGGACGCCGTGCGGGCGCGTGGCGTGAATTCGGTGAACCTCGACCTGCTCTACGGACTGCCGCACCAGACCCTTGAGAGTGTTGCCCGGACCGTCGCCCAGGCGTTGACGTTGCAGCCCGACAGGCTAGCGCTGTTCGGCTATGCACATGTTCCCTGGTTCAAGAAACATCAGACCATGATCGACGAAGCATGGCTCCCCGATTCTGCCGGACGGTTGGCGCAATCGCAGCTCGCCGCCCGGCTGATCGTGGACGCCGGATACGAGGCCCTGGGCCTGGACCATTTCGCCAAGCCGGACGATACGCTCGCCATCTCGGCTCGCACCGGCAAGATACGTCGCAATTTCCAGGGCTATACAGAGGACAATTGCGAGACGCTGATCGGGCTCGGGCCGTCCGCGATCAGCCGGTACCGCCAGGGCTACGCCCAGAACATCGTCGCAACCGGCGCATACGAGAAGGCCGTGGATTCCGGACAGCTGGCAGTGGCGCGCGGCATCGAGCTCAGCGTCGACGATCTGGCGAGAGGCTGGATCATCGAGCGTCTGATGTGCCATTTCGCCTTCTCGGCCATCGAACTGGTCGAACGCTTCGGCGACGTCGGCCAGCGACTCCTGGCCCTAGCAAGTCGACTTGCGATCAGCGGCGGCGACCTGCTGCTTCGGCTCGACGGCGAAAACTTCGTCGTGCCGAAGGACAGCCGCCCGCTTGTCAGGACGGTGGCAGCGAAGTTCGACAAGTACCTCGAAGCCGGCACGGCCAGGCATTCAGTGGCGGTCTGAGCGCCTGTCCGGTCAGAAGTGCTCGCCGACCCTGAACGGGCCGATACGCGTTCCCGCCGCGATCAGATAAGCGGTCGACCAGCCGATCAGGAGAAACCCGTTCACGCCCTCGAGCGCCGCCAGGACGCGCCAGCCATGGGCGGGAACCACGTCCCCATATCCGACCGTCGAAAAGGTGATGGTGGAAAAATAAAGCGCGGTCTCGAAGTCAGGCAAGACGCCGAGTTCAAGATATACGCCGGCCCACAGCCACACCTCGGCCGTGATGACGGCAAAGAGCCCCATGACGACGCTGATCATCGCAATCACTCGGCTGCGCCGGCCATGCATGCGGAAGCGAGCCACGAGGTGCGCCATGGCGTGGGTGATCGCGATGAGGCCGAAGGTGTGGATGAGGACCGTCAGGCTGATGACGATCGTGCCGGCGAACAGATTTATGACCATATGCTGATCGTAGCGGCGCAGCGGCGCTTTGCATTGTGCAAGATCAAACCGATGGAGGCGGCCTTCTTCTGGGGCGCCGGCCAAGATCCGGCATTGCGCAAATATTTCGCGGTCGACTTTACCGAATTACAATCAGTCATCTGCTAAGGTACATCGATATCTCGGACGATCGCCGCCAGGCGAAGGCATGATGCCGCCCCGTCCGTGCCGGTTTGAGGCCGGCGGTTGCGCTCTTCACGCATGACTGCGGCGCCGGCGATGCGCCCTGTTTCGCCGCCGCGCCAATCGCGTCGGCTTCCGAAAGGCTATCCGATGAAAATCCTGATCGTGGCGGCGCTGCTGGGCGCACTGCCTCTCTCCAATGCCATGTGCGCCACGCTTGGAGCACCCAGGGGCGATGTCGTCCTGACGGTCACCGGTCACATCGACAACACCAACGCTGGAAACACCGCGACCTTTGACATTGCCATGCTGCAGGCACTTGCCGGCAGGCGGGCGATCATGGAAACCCCCTGGACCGAGGGCGCCACCGAGTTCGATGGGCCATATCTGAAGGCCGTCCTCGATGCCGCCGGCGCCCATGGCAAGACGCTGCGGGTCAAAGCCCTCAACGACTACGCGGCCGACGTTCCGGTCGAGGATGCCACCGACTATGAGACGATCCTTGCACTCAAGATGAACGGCAAGCCGATGTCGGTTCGCGACAAGGGGCCCCTCTTCATGATCTACCCGTTCGACAAGAACCACGAACTCTACAACGAGAAATACTTCTCGCGTTCGGTGTGGCAGATCAAGGAAATCGAGGTCGTCGATTGAAACCCGAGCTGATCGAGAGCCGGGAGGCCGTTCGGCGGGCCGGGAAGGCGACGCGATACCTGATCGCGGTCTCCGTGGGGCTGATGCTTGCGCTTGGGGGCGCCTTCGCCCATCTGGCCGCTAGGCAGAACACACTGCAGGATAGCATTCGCGAGGACGCCTTGTGGGCGGTCTACCAGCTGGATAGGGAAAGCCGGAGCCTCGCGCAGGCGATAGACCGGCTGACCAGCAAAAGCGCCGTCAGCGCCGAGGAGGTCAGGGCGCTCAATCTGCGCTATGACATCCTTTATTCGCGGCTCTCGATCCTCGACAATTCAAAATATGCCTCCTTCTTTGAAACCAACGAAACCTTCCGAGGCGTGCGTATGCAGGTGCGGGGTCTCGTCGTCGGACTTGAATCCGTCTTCGACCGCATAGCCGCCGACGGAGCGGTCGAGCATGCGACCTTGATCGGCGCCTCGGATACCCTTGTTCGCCTGCTGAAGGTCACGGAAGGCCTGCTCAGCTACACCAACGCCTCGGTTTCGGCCTCACGCGCCGATGCCCGCGACGAGGTGATGCGGCTGCAGCAGCTGTCGGCGCTGGTCGTCCTGGCGCTGGGCTGCTCGATCGGACTGCTGATCCTGAATCTCATGCGCCAGTTGCGCATCGTTCAGGTCACCAGCCGTCAGCTTGAGGCGACGGCGGACGAATTGTCGATGGCGTACCGTGCGGCCGAGGTTGGCAACCGCGCCAAGTCCGAATTCATGGCCACCGTCGGCCATGAGATCCGCACTCCACTCAATGCCATTCTCGGCATGTCCGAACTGCTCTCCCTTTCGCAACTCGCGCCGCGCGACATGGAGAGTGTGCGTATCATCACAAGCTCCGGCCAGGCCCTGCTCGAGGTCATCAATGAGATCCTCGACTTCGCCAAGATCGAACATGGCGACTTCGCCGCCGAAAGTGTTCCCTTCGACGCGCCGGCCATGTTGCGTGACGTCGCCAGGGTCATGGAGGGCAGGGCGGGCGAGCAGCGCGATCGCATCGAGATATCGAATGGCTGCGCGCATCATGGCGGATGGTACGTCAGCGATCCCACCCGGCTGCGGCGCGTGCTGCTCAATCTGTTGAGCAATGCGGTGAAATTCACCGAGAATGGCCTGATACGTCTCAGCATGGCGGAAAGCGAAGATGGGGCGCGGTTGCGCTTCCAGGTGTCCGACACCGGCATCGGAATCCCGCTGGAATCACGCCATCGCCTGTTCATGCCGTTCAGCCAGGTCGATGGCACGATCAGCAGACGCTTCGGGGGTACCGGCCTTGGGCTGGCCATCTGCAAGAAAGTGGTCGAGGGGCTTGGCGGCACGATCGGGGTCGACAGCAGCCTAGGGGTCGGGAGCTGCTTCTGGTTCGAGGTGCCGGCCAAGCGCAGCGATCCGCCCGTCGTCACCACGACGCGCGCCGTTGTGCTGCCATCATTCAACATCCTTGTGGTCGAGGACAATGCGGTGAACCGCGAGGTGGCGCAGCAGTTTCTCGAATTGCTGGGCCAACGCGCCGTTCTGGCCGCAGATGGCCGCGAAGGCGTTCGCCTGGCATCGGAATGGCAGTTCGATCTGATCCTCATGGACATGCAGATGCCGGTCATGGATGGGATCGAGGCCACCCGTACCATCAGGGCGGCGGGCCATAGGGTGCCGATCGTTGCGATGACGGCAAATGCGTCCGATGAAGATCGCAGACGCTGCATCGAGGCGGGCATGGACGGGTTCGAGGCCAAGCCGGTCACCATGGCGAGGCTCGGCCATCTGATTGACGGGCTCGCCGGAGCCGCCGGCCGAATGGCGCCTGTCATACCCCGCCTGGGCGGCGATGAAGCCGCTGACGGCGGAACTCCCATGGACCTGCGGACGCGCGAATTGATCGAGACTCTTGGACAGGATGCATTCCACAGATTGATGGATTCGTTTCTGGACGACTCCGCCGCGCTGCTTCGCGACCTGCATCGCGCAATGTCGAGCAGCGACCGGACGCTCGCCGACAGAACGCTCCATTCGCTCAAAGGCGCCGCTGCCAATCTGGGCCTGACGTCACTCGCGGCCTTGGCTGATGAGGGCCGCTGCCGACCACTCGACGTCAAGCTGACCAAGGATATCGAGCAGGAAGTTGCGCGGATCGACCGAAACGGCAGAAGGGCGGCGTAGTGATGAGCAACGAAAGCATCGGCATATTGATCGTCGAGGACAACCGCACCAACCGGATGCTGATGGAGATGCTGGTCGGCCAGATCCCGAACTGTGTTGTCACCAGCTATCCGGCGCCGGCGGATGTGCTGCGCGATCTGCCTTCGATCAGCTTCGACCTCGGCATCGTCGACTACCAGATGCCAGGCATCAACGGCATCGAGCTCATCGAACACATCCGCAGCGACCGACGGTTCGCCGACACGCCCTTCGTGATGGTGACGGCCGATGGCGACGCCAGCACGCGCATGGATGCCATCCATGCGGGCGCCATCGAATTTCTGCACAAGCCGATCGAGCCCGTGGAGTTCAAGGCTCGCACAAGAAACCTGGTGAGGCTGTGCGAGGCGCAGAAGGAGCTTGCCCACAGGGCGGAGTGGCTGAGGAGCGAGGTGGCAAAGGCCACGCTCGAACTGCGCCACCGCGAGGAAGAGATCATAAATCGCTTGACCCTCGCCGCCGGATACAAGGACCGGGAAACCGCCATGCACACGACCAGGATGGCGCACTACAGCGCCGTGCTAGCGAAACAGCTGGGATTTTCCCCCGAGCAATGCCGCGACATCCAGCTCGCGGCACCGATGCATGACATCGGCAAGGTGGGCATTCGCGATGCTATCCTCCTTAAACAGCAGAAGCTCAGCGATGCCGAGCGACAGCGGATGAACGAACACACACTGATCGGCAGCGCCATCCTCTCCGGATCGACATGCTCGCTGCTGAAACTGGCCGCCGAGATCGCTGAATCGCACCATGAGCGCTGGGACGGGGGTGGGTATCCAAACGGTCTCAAGGGCGAGGCAATTCCGCAGGTCGGACGCATCGCCGCGGTGGCCGATGTCTTCGATGCCCTCACCTCGGAGCGTCCTTACAAAGCCGCATGGCCTGTCGGCCGGGCATTCGACTACATCAAGGAACAATCCGAACGCCATTTCGACCCAGCCTGCGTCCAGGCACTGCTAGCGGCGTCCAAGGACATCCTCGAAGTGAAAGCCGCCTATCCAGACGATCCCGCCGAGAAGCGCTACATGGCTTGAAGTCGCATACAGGTGTCCAGCAACCGGGGCGCAGGTCTGCCAGTTCCCTCCTTGCCGGCTGCTTGATCCGACGCCTTTGCGCCAGATCAAAGCCCGACTGTCGTTTGTGTGCGAAACGCTCCGGAGAGGCGAGGGGGGAGCACACGCGACGTCATGTCTACCAACGGCATCAGCACAATGATCCATATGACGCTGGCCAGGGCCGTTCCCTATGTTACTGGCGCGCTGGCCGCCCATGGCTTCGACGTCGTGCAGTCCATTGGCATGAGGAGCCAAAAGCGGGCCGAAGACGGTTCCAGGATTTTCGGCTTCAGGGTGCTCGGAGTTTCCAATCGCGATATCGTCTTCCAAGGCGCCAACGGCACCGCCAACGCGATCTGGTGCAACGTGTTTCTGTCCGAGCACAGTGAAAACGCGGTCAAGGTCATGGCGGTGGATCCGCTGCCATCGGTAGCGGCGGCCGATCCATCGGCGATGAACATACGCCTGGCACTGTCCAAGGCTATACTAAGCCTTTAAGGCGCGACCGAGCCCGCAGATCTGCTTGGCGAACACCGTCTTCGTCCGAGAGTTGTCGATTTGCCCGCTGCTGTCGCAGGTGGCGGGTTCGGACTGGGAAGCCGCGCATGTGGGGACCGAAGCACGCGCCGCCTGCCGCCTGTCGGTTGTCCACGCGTCTGTTTTCTGGTGCGTCCTTTCACCGAGGCAAAGGGGAAGCAGCCCGATGCACCGACATCACATCTGAACGGCGCAGATCGTCGACCGCGTCAGGAATCGCTTCTCACGACCATTGTCGAGCGAGAACATGCCGCCGCGACCAGGCACCACGTCGATGATCAGATCGGTGTGCTTCCAGGCCTCGAATTGCGAAGCGCCGATGTAGAAGGGCGCGTCTTCGATGTGGCCGAGCAGTACATCGTGGTCGCCGACGATGAAGCCGGCGCGCGGATAGCACATGGGCGACGAGCCGTCGCAGCAGCCGCCGGATTGGTGGAACAGCACCGGCCCATGTTCGGCAACGATCTCCGCGATCAGTTCGATGGCGGCCGGCGTCGCCGTGACCTTTGCGTGCATGGTCTTTCCGATCTCCAGTCTTGGGCGCGGCCCCTCGCGGAGCCGCGCCTGTGCGACAAAGAGCCGATCAGAAGAAGCCGAGCTTCTTCGGGCTATAGCTGACCAGCATGTTCTTGGTCTGCTGATAATGGTCGAGCATCATCTTGTGCGTCTCGCGGCCGATGCCGGACTGCTTGTAACCGCCGAAGGCCGCATGCGCGGGATAGGCGTGGTAGCAGTTGGTCCAGACGCGGCCGGCCTGGATCGCGCGGCCGAAGCGATAGGCGCGGTTGCCGTCACGGGTCCAGACGCCGGCGCCGAGCCCGTAGAGCGTGTCGTTGGCAATGCTGAGCGCTTCGTCGTCGTCCTTGAAGGTCGTGACCGAAACCACCGGTCCGAAAATCTCTTCCTGGAAGATGCGCATCTTGTTGTGGCCCCTGAACACGGTCGGCTTGACGTAATAGCCGCCCGCCAGGTCGCCAGGCAGAACATTGCGAGCGCCGCCGGTCAGCACCTCGGCGCCTTCCTGGCGGCCGATGTCGATGTAGGACAGGATCTTTTCCAGCTGCTCGGACGAGGCCTGGGCGCCAATCATCGTCGCCGGGTCGAGCGGATCGCCCTGCACGATCGCTTCGACGCGCTTGAGGGCACGTTCCATGAACCTGTCGTAGATCGATTCATGGATGAGCGCACGGCTCGGGCAGGTGCAGACCTCACCCTGGTTCAGCGCGAACATGACGAAGCCTTCGATGGCCTTGTCGAAGAAATCGTCGTCCTCGGCGACAACGTCCTTGAAGAAGATGTTGGGCGACTTGCCGCCCAGTTCCAGTGTGACGGGGATGAGGTTCTGGCTGGCATACTGCATGATCAGCCGGCCCGTCGTGGTCTCGCCGGTAAAGGCGATCTTGGCGATGCGCGGCGACGACGCGAGTGGCTTGCCGGCCTCGAGGCCGAAGCCGTTGACGATGTTGAGCACGCCTGGCGGCAGCAGATCGCCGATAAGATCGGCCCAGAGCAGGATGGCGGCCGGTGTCTGCTCGGCGGGCTTCAGCACCACGCAGTTGCCGGCCGCAAGCGCGGGCGCAAGCTTCCAGCATGCCATCAGCAGCGGGAAGTTCCAGGGAATGATCTGGCCGACCACGCCGAGCGGCTCGTGGAAATGGTAGGCGACAGTGTCGTCGTCGATCTGCGAAAGGCTGCCTTCCTGGCCGCGCACGGCGCCGGCGAAATAGCGGAAATGGTCGATGGCCAGAGGCAGATCGGCCGCGGTCGTTTCCCGGATCGGTTTGCCGTTGTCCCAGGTTTCGGCGCAGGCGAGGAGATCGAGATTCTCCTCCATGCGGTCGGCGATGCGGTTGAGGATAAGCGACCGCTCGGCCACGCTGGTGCGTCCCCACGCGTCCTTGGCGGCATGGGCCGCATCCAGGGCCGCCTCGATGTCCTGGGCATCCGAGCGCGCCACCTCGCACAGCAGCTGGCCGTTCACCGGGGAGTGGTTATCGAAGTAGCGGCCGGAGCGAGGCTCGGTCCATTTGCCGCCGATGAAATTGCCGTAACGCTTGTCGAAAGGCGCCTTGACCGGGCGTGAGAATTCAACCTTGTTCATGTGTCTTCCTCCCAAAGCTGACGTCGCGGGATGCGACGCTTCGGAAGAGACTTGCGATTTATGCTGCCAATGTCACCGCCACGGAGACAGCGGGCGGGCGGGATGTGTCGCAGAATTGCGACAGTCCTTTGAGGTTTCGACTGGTCAGTGCGACCTGTGTACATCCAGGCGATTGAGCTTGCGGTGAAGCGTCGCGCGGCTGATGCCAAGCGCCTGGGCTGCGGCCGAGATATTTCCGTCTGCCCGCGCGAGCGCTCGCTGCAGAACACCGCGCTCCGCCTCGGCAAAGACTTCGGGGCCAGCCCAGCCGAGCAGATCGGCCGCGGGCATCGGCTTGTCGAGGCACTGCTGGGTAATTCCAAGCGCAAGGCGAGCCGACCGGGTCGCGCCGACCACCAAATCGTCGGTATCTACAGCGATTAGAGCGCCGGAGCCTTTGTCGGCCACCGGCGCCAGCAAAATGCGCGCCTTGGGGAATGCCATTTTGAAGTTTTCTGCTTCGATCCGACGCGCCGCGTCGATAACGGCCAGCGAAATAAGGTTGGCAAAAGCTTCGGTCAGGTCAGCACGGCAGGAAGACACATCAAGCGCTGCCACCAGATCTCCCTGGTGATCGTAGATCGGAGCCGTGGTGCAGCTGAGCCCCGTATTGCGCGTATGGAAATGCTGGTCGCGGTGGATCGTCAGCGCGCGCTGTTCGACCAGACAGGTGCCGATACCGTTGGTGCCCTCGCTTTGTTCGTTCCAGACGGAGCCAGTCCACAAACCCCAGGAATGAAACGTTTCGTCATCCACGGGCGCGCCGCGCCGTTCGACCGGCACGCCGTCACGATCGGCGAGGAGGACACAGCACCCGACGCCGCCCACCGCAAGATAGAGCCGGTCCAGACTCGATTGGGCAGCCCGGACGAGTGGTTCGATGCGTTGTCGGGCCTGCCCCAGCTCAGTCTCCGTGAGGTAGCGTGGGGAACTGCAGTCGGCTGGATCGAGCCGGTGCAAATTGGAAGACCGTCGCCAGGACGCGACCAGCGCGGATTTCGCCGCCGCGTCCGAAGCGATCGCGGCCTGAATGCGGTCGGCATGATGACCGGATAGGTCCTCGCCCATGCTTCCTCCCAAGACCAGTCTTTCCTTCAACTAAATCAGGCTTTCCTTCAGCTCCTGGAACATCGCTGCTTCAAGACAAGGTCGCGCTGGTGCCATACCAGATTCGGCTTTCAGTCATGACACTGTCAATTCGACAGAAGAACCAGAGGAGGAGTCATCGAACTGCGATATCCGGCCAAGCCATAGCCCTACTCGCCGAGAACACTCTTTGCTCCTAGGCGTCCATCAGGTGGTTCAAAATCTAGCACAAAGAACCGGGCATTCATTGATCGAGAGCAAAGATCTGCTCATTATGGCCTGGTCGCCGAAATTACCGCCAAGGCATACAGATAACTGCCCTGCAGACGTCGCTGATCGATACGGAACGATGCAGGAAGATTTCTGATCCCAATCCACGAAAAATCAACAGAATCAAAAATATAAATTTATATTCCGCGCCTGAAAATATCTTTCAGGAGTGAGTTCAAATGGAGAAGCATCTGGCCAAACTATGCATGAAGTCACCTGGGGTTGCGATCCGAAACCCGCAGATATGCCATTTCATGCCGCCTTTTAATTGGGGAAGGAGTCATGATTTTCTCACTTGTCTCTTGACAGAAAGAAGAAAAATCATTCGACTGAGAAAACGGCGGCTTGGGGTGCCGATATCAAAAAGAGGCTTCGCCATGAAGCGCGTCTTTGTCGAAGCTATCGGCAGCAAGGTTTCAAGTATCGGTTTTGGCTGCGCTTCGCTTGGCTCTCGCATCGGAGTTCGCAAGGGCATCGAGACCTTGGAACGCGCCTACGAAGCAGGGGTGACCTGGTACGACGTAGCGCCTTCTTATGGCGACGGCATGGCTGAATCGATCTGGGGTGAATTTGCGTCCAGGAAACGCGATCGCGTCTGTGTCTGCACCAAGGTTGGCATGCGCCCACCGAAGACCTCCGCCACCATGCGACTGCTGAAGCCGTTGTCGCGGATAGCTGTGGCGACGGTTCCGGCGCTTAAGCAGCATGCTTCAAGAGTGAGACCCACGCCTTTCAAGGTGCCGCTGTCTGCGGCGTTGATAACATCAAGTGTCGAGGAAAGCCTGGGGCGTCTTCGCACGGATTATGTCGATGTCCTCGCACTGCATCGTCCGACCGCCGAAGAGCTTGTTCGCGAGGATATCATCCGGGCCGTGGAGCGCGTGATTCAGGACGGGAAAGCCCGGGCCATCTCGGTCGCGGGGGATCTCGAGGCCGGAATGACGGCTCTCCAGGAATCGCTGCCTTATCGGTTCGTGCAGATTGCCAATACCCCGCTGGAGTCAAACCTCGCCAAGTTGAAGGCGCGCTCTCACCGGCACAGAACGTTCGTAACGCACGGGACATTCTCGGGCCTCAATCGAATCGTCGCGAAATTCAATGCGCGCAAGGAAATACTGGTCGCTCTTGGTGACCTCGGATACCACGGCAGTCCCACTGAAATTGCGATCGCATTTCTCGCCGATTACGCATTCGCAACGAATTCAGCCGGCGTCACCCTGGTCTCCATGTTCAAGAAGGAACACCTCGATTTCAATCTGCGGCGATTGAAGCACGATCCAACACCCGACCGCCTGAATGCCGCCATAGCCGCGCTCGACATGGGTGTGGAAGACTGATCGGCTGGCAGCTTGCCGGGTTATCCAACGACAGGTTTGACTGGCGCAGGAATGCCGAACAGCTATACTGGGAAGATCAAGCCAGTGGGGTCGCCATGAGCAAAGAGTTCAGTGTCGCCGACGCCTATGGTACGGGCCGCGCCATCTTCATGGGACTTGAGTTGCTCGTCGCGCCCGGTGCGCTCGTCCCCCGGCCAGAGACGGAATTGCTGGGCACGACGGCCCTTGGTGTTTTGCATCAAATGAACCTGCCGGCGCCGCGCATCGTCGATATGTGCTGCGGCACTGGCAATCTGGCGTGTGCCATCGCCCACCACATTCCCACCGCACGTGTCTGGGCGAGCGACCTCACCGATGGATGCGTCGACGTGGCGCGCCGCAACGCCGCCCATCACGGCATGGCTGACCGCGTTTCGGTGCTTCAGGGCGACTTGTTCGACGCTCTCTCGGGCCTCGGGCTCGACGGGACGATCGACGTGATCGTCTGCAATCCGCCCTACATTTCGGAAAAGCGGCTAGAGGGCGACCGAGCGCATCTGGTCGAACTCGAGCCGCGCGAAGCGTTCGCGGCCGGCCCTTACGGCCTGAGCATCCACATGCGGGTGATGAAGGACGCGCCACGATACTTGCGGCCTGGCGGCACCCTGCTCTTCGAGGTCGGCCTTGGCCAGGACCGGCAGGTGATGGGACTGCTGGAGCGCAGCAAGGCATACGAGAACATCCGCGCTGTGTCGAATGAAGCGGGCGAGGGCCGGGTGGTTCTGGGACAAGCCAAGGCGCAGGCATGAGCGTGCCGAAAGCCAGAGCAATTGCGCGAACCGGTCCGGGCTTTGCGCCGGCAATCAGTTCATCTTGCGGATGATGTATTGCTCGATCCCTTGAATGGAATCGAGGTTTTCAGGCAAGAGCTCGCTGTCTTCCACGATGATGCCAAAGGTCTCCTCGATGAAGCCGATAATCTCAAGCACTCCCGTCGAGTCGACGATGCCTTGATCGAGCAAGGACGTGTCGTTCATCAATGTCTTCACGTCGCTCACGTAGAAATTCGAAACCAGGAAACTGCGGATCTGCTCGCTGTAGATTCCGGTGCGGTCCTTGATCGTCAACATGAATTCGCCCTCTGTAAGACACCATAAATTAAGCGACCTCGTCCCCGAGCCCACCTCATGACAAAGCCGTTTTCTTGAGTTTGCCGGTATCCGTCATCGGCAGGCTGGCCACAACGACGATGGACTTCGGAACCATGAAGTTTTCTAGTCGTTTCTGGCATTCCATCTGCAGCTGTTTTTCGCCGATGGTTCTTCCATTCTCCATCACGACGAACGCCTTCACGGCCTGCCCAAGGAGTTCGTCGGGAACACCGATGACCGCTGCTTCCCGGACACCGGGAATATCCATAAGGGCGTTCTCGACTTCCTTCGGCGCCACCTTCTCGCCTCGCGACTTTATGATCTCGTCACCACGGCCGACGAAGTAGAGGTAGCCCTCCGCGTCCATCCGGCAGTAGTCGCCGGTGTATAGGACCTGCTCGCCGGGCAGCGGGCCGGGTTTGAGCTTCCTGGCCGTCGCTTCGGGCTTGCCCCAGTATCCCTTCATCACTGTCGCGCCGCGAATGACGAGCTGGCCKACGACGCCGGGGGCGACCCGCCTGTCATGTTCGTCAACGATCCACATTTCCGTATTCGGGATCGCAATCCCGACGCTCAACGGCTTTCGCGCGAGATCCTCCGGCGGCAAATAGGTGCAACGCTTGCATTCGGTGAGGCCGTACATCGAATAGATGCGTGCGCTCGAAAACAGTTCCCGAAGCATGAGAATATGCTTGAGAGGCAGGGCCGCCGCGGTGTTCGTGACGTAGCGAATGCTTGAGAAATCCTGGTCCTTGAGGGACTTGAGCTCGGAGAGCGCCGCAAAGATGGTCGGCACGCCGGGAAAACCCGTAACCCCCTCTTGCCTGATCAGCCCAAGGATCTGCGCCGGGAAGGCGAACGAACGTTCGAGCACCAGCCGGGCGCCGGTGCGAAACGCCATGATCATCTGGTACAGGCCGTAATCGAAGGCGAGGGGCAGGACATTGAGGATCACCTCCTCCTCGGCAAGCTCGAGGTAGGAAGCGATCGACGTGCATGCGGTCATCATGTTCCTGTGCGTCAGCATCACGCCCTTGGGTTCCCCTGTCGAGCCGGACGTGTAGATGATGGCGGCAAGATCGATATCGATGCAGCGCCGCACCGGCGGCGCGTCGCTTGCGGCGACCGCGATGTCCCAGCGTACGGCTTGCGGCAATCGGGAGAGTTCGTCGTCATCGATCGATCCGGAAACGATCGTCCGCAGAAGTGACGGGCAGCTGCGCGCCGGTTCGCGGAAGATCGAGTGCAGATGCGCATCCGTGATCAGCGCTGCGGGTCGGCAGTCGTTGAGCAGATAGTCAAGCTTGTCGCTCTTGGTCAGCGGGTTGACGATGCACACCACCGCATTCGCCTTGAGCACCGCCCAGAAGCTCACCACCGTCTCGACGGTGTTGTCGGCGAAGATCATCACGCGGTCGCCGCGTGCGACCCCTGATGCGGCCAAATCCGTGGCGACTGCATTGGCGCGCGCCTCGAGCTCGCCATAGGTGACACGTTGCTTGCCGCACACCAGCGCCACCTTGTCGCCGAGCCGGCCGGCGGAGTGGGCGAGGTAGTCATGCAGCAGGGGTACGGCATCATGCAACATGCAAGCACTCCTCCCGATGTTCGCGGTCGACGTCGACGCTGAGCCCACGCACGTGGGTTGCACTGGGACAGCTCGCGACAAACTGCTGGTGAAGGAGCTGGGTCGACAGCACGCCGACAAGCGCCATGTTGTCGGCATTGGAAAGATCACCGTCACCGGTCCTGGCCTGGCACTTGTCGAGCAGGCGTGTCACCGAAGCCGGATCGAAAACATTCGCCTTGCGTATAGCCGTCTCTGAAAGCGCTTCGCGAATGTACTCCGGTGCGGCGTCGGCAGCGAAGCAAAGCGCATTGGGTGCCCGGAATGGCTGCTTCTTGCGGGTTACGATCTCGGAGGGCACGATTGGCTCCGCCACGCGTTTCAGCACGTGCTTCTCATCAAGGACACGCAGCTTGTAGGAAGGCGGAAGTGAATTGGCGAGCCTCACAAGTTCATCGTCCAGGAATGGGAAGCGTCCCTCGACGGAGTTAGCCATCAGCATCCTGTCGCCCTGCGAGGAAAGCAGATAGCCCGACATCAACGTCTGGACCTCAAGATACTGGTCCTGCGCAAGAGGGCTCCAGCGCGAAAACGCCTCGGGCAGACGGCCAAGCAACTCCGACACGGCGTCGCGGCGCTGGGATTCGGCGCGCAGATCCGCGGAGAACAGACGCTTGATGGCGCCGGTGCTGCGCCAGCGCGTATCATGGGCAAAGCCGGGCGCCTCATAGGCCTCGATCCCGCGCCCGAAAAACTGGCGCGCCATCGCTTGCTGTTGCACCGGCGAGCGGGTGAGATACGGGTAAAGCCGCTCCAGGAGGCGTGAGCGTCGTGTCGACGTCGGCTGGCGTCCCCAGAATCGGCGGACCTTGGCTTCGCGGAACAGGTCGTAGCCGGCGAACATTTCGTCGGCACCCTCGCCGGTCAGCACGACCTTGATGCCACGCTCGCGCACCAGCCTCGACAGCAGGAACAGCGGCGCCGGGGCGGTCCTCAGTATCGGGCGCTCGGTGTGGTAGATCACCTCAGGAAAGATTGCCGCGATATCGCCGCGCGAAACCACCACCTCGTGGTGTTCGCTGCCGGTTGCTTCGGCAACCAGCCGCTGGAAGCGGGTCTCGTCATATTCGGCGTCGGCAAAACGCAAGGAGAAGGTCTGGAAGCGTCGGCCGGCGAAGCGCCTTCCCAGTGTCGCCACAAGCGAGCTGTCCAGCCCTCCCGAGAGGTAACACCCCACAGGCACGTCGGCGCGCACCATTCGAAGTGCCGTCGCGGCTTCGAGGGCGCCACGCACGCGGTCCACCGCGTCATCGCACGACCCGGTGAACTCGCCCTGCAGCACTCCGAAATTCTCGGGGTAGGAAGGCTGCCAAAAGACCTGCTCGCGAACAGTGCCATCCTGGTAGATGCGGACATGCCCGGGCACGAGCTCGTGGATTCCCTGAAATACCCCCTGCGGTGGAACGACCGTCCAGAGCGTGAAAGTCTGATCGAGGCCGGCAGGATCAAACGCGCGGGGGATGGTTGGATCAGCGGCGAAAATGGCCTTCACTTCACTGGCGAAATAAAGGCGGCCCGCATGCTCACAAAAATGCAGGGGGCAAATGCCGAACCGGTCGCGCGACAGGACGAGACGACCTGCTATTGAGTCCCAGATTGCGATCGCCCATTGGCCGTTCATCCGCTCGAAGGCCGCTTCGCCCCACGCGCGATACGCATGCAGCGCGACCTCGGTGTCGCTGCGGGTTCGGAAGCGGTGGCCGAGCGCAATCAGCTTTTCCCGCAGCTCGACATAGTTGAATATCTCGCCGTTGAACACGATCCAGGTCGTATCGCCTGTGTCCGCAAGCGGCTGCTGGCCGCTGGAAAGATCGACGACGGACAGGCGGGCATGCGCCAGCCCCGCGCGTTTGTCCCGGTAAAGGCCGCGCTCGTCCGGACCTCTGTGCGAGAGCGTGCCCACCATTCTCATCAGCGCCTCGCGTGAAGGAGAAGCCGCCGCGGCGTTCAGGGCCACAATTCCAGCGATGCCGCACATTCCCGCTCAATCCTCGCCAATTTCCACGGAGAGCAAAGGCCGTGCGTGAAGATAGTGGGCGGCCCGCCGTTTCGCGTCGATGTCCTTGAAAACCTTCTGCAGCTGGGGCTCGGTGAGGCCGGCAACCGCCGCGACCTCGTCGTTGGCGATCCCTTGGTTCAGGCCGTAGAGGCATAGATCCATCAGATGATAGGGCAGCGCGAAGTAGAACTCCTCCTGGCTTTGCGCCATGGAGAATGTGTCGGTGGTCGGTGCCCGCTGGCGGATTTCCTCGTCCACGCCGAGATATTCCGCGAGCTGGTAAACCTGGGTTTTGTAAAGGTGGACGATCGGCATCACGTCGGCGGTTCCGTCACCCTGCTTGACGAAGAACCCCTGGTCGTACTCAAGACGATTTGGTGTCCCCGCAACCGCATATTTGAGGCGGTCGGCGTGGTAGTATTCCGTCATCTTGCGCAGACGCTGCTTATAGTTGGTTGCGGCGACGATCTGCAGATAGGCAGCAGGCGACAGACGCACCGTGTCGACCTTGCCCTCCGGATCCTGGACGGTGAGCCGGGTGATGTTGAGGCCGTTGCTCTCGAGAACCGGTTCGATCACCAGCTTGCATTTCCAGCCGTCCCCATAGTCGGGAACGACGGTCCGGATCGCCTCGATCTGCCGACGGTAAGCGCCGACGGCCTCCACTGCCGGGCCTATGTCTTCCAGGATATTCTCAATGCCAAGCTGTGACGCGACACGGCGGCCAAGTCTCAGGGAGTCGCCGGAGGAATCGCGCTCCGGCATGAACAGGCCCAAGACCTTGTCCTTGCCGAACGCCCGTGTGCACAGGGTCGCGACGACGGAGCTGTCGATGCCGCCGGAAAGGCCGACAACCACTCCGCGACGGCGGAGCGTGCCAAGAACCTGCTTGCGCAAGGTGTCAACGATTCGATCGACCTCCGCACGAGCATCGAGCACCAGCATGTCCTTGCTGAAATGTGAGATCACGTCGATGACAGATCCTCCCTTTTGCGAGACTCGGCCGGGGAGTAGGTCTGCACGACGGCCGTCTCGATGAGCGGGCGGTTGGTGGCAAGATTGGGCTCTACGACAAGGTCGATGTGGTTGCCGATGATCGGAACCACGTCCAAATGTGCCAGAGCACTTTCCCAGCCCAGGGCCCGAGGCATTCCCTCCCGACGGCATCGGAACAAGGTGCCGGAGATGGGCAGGGCCGGTTTGGGTGCCGCGAGCCACTGGAAGAAAGACCGCGCCCGCAAGACTTCCTGCAGTTCCAGTTTGGTTCTGAAGCTTGTCGGGCTGAATTCTCCCTTGCCAAAGCGGTCGAGAATCCTGGCGAGATACGCCTCGCAACCCATGGCGACGGTGATCTTGGCAAGAGCTCGGCAAGCCATCCGGTGGGCGGATATGCGATTGGTGCGAATGCGATGGAATGTGCGGGTAAGTGTTTCCCAATGGTTGCTCGGCTCGTCCAGAAGGCTCGTATCGAGGATACCCAAAAACCTTACCGATCGACCGGCCGCCAGAAGCCGCGCCGCGACCTCGAACGCAACCGCGCCACCAAGCGAATGGCCGAGAAGTCGCACAGGGCCGTCAGGCTGGGCGCGGTCTATCTGCTCGAGTGCGGCGGCAGCCATGGCAGAGAGACTGTTACGTCCGTCCAATATCGCAGCGAGGCCAGGATATCGAATGGGGTTCACCCGGGCGACTTTGCCCATGGCGGCTGCGAACGCAGCCAGGCTCGGACCATAACCGACGGACCCTGGAAACAGGAAAAGAACCGGAGGGTGATGCTTCTTGGCGTGTCGTTCGCCCGCCTGTGCGGATACGACAGCCTCAACCATCTCGTCGAAGCTCATACCGACGGTGAAGGCCTCGAGGCCGAGCTCTTGCCCTATGGCGCTCTCGATCGCCATGACGCAATGCAGCAGCTGCAGCGAATCTCCCCCCGCCTCATCCCAATTTCCAGCCGCAGCGCCCGTGTTGAGAACCTGCATCCACGCGTGCTGCACCATTTGCCTTGTATTCAGTTGGCCTCCTGCGGGGAGCGGTCGGGCAGCGGGCGGCTGGACGGCTGGCGCGGTCTTTCTCTCCGTACGATCCATTTCGGTGAGCGTTGCCAGGTCAACCTTGCCTCCCGGCAAGCGTGGGATCTCCGCGATGGTGTGCAACCGCAAGGGACGCAGCGGCGCCGGCAACGTCGTTCTGACGAGCTGACGAAGCTCCTCCGCGAAAGCAGCTTCGGCGAAGCGCTTTGCAACCGCGAATGCAATGAGTTCCTCGGCCGGCGTCACGATTGCCACGGCATCCGCCACCGAAGGCGCGCAACGCAGGACCCGTTCGAGCTCGGCGGGCTCGACGCGTCGACCATTGATCTTGATCTGGCGCCCCTTGCGGCCGACGATGCGCAACAGGCCATCATCGTCCAGCCGAACGAGGTCGCCCGTCGCAAAAACCCGCACACCGGGATCGTCCGGGTCCGGCCGCGCGGGAATGACGACGCCGTTCTCCCAATAGCCAAGCAGAACATAGGGGCTTCTGATCAGAAGCTCTCCACTCTCGCCTGTCCCGACATCGTGTCCTGCTTCGTCGACAATGGCGAATGCCATCCCGGGAAGCAGCCTGCCGACGGGGATCGATGCGTCTTGCTCCGGCCAATCCTGCGGCAGGAACCATTGCGAGCCGGTGGTCTCGGTTGACGAGTAGCCGATCTGGATCAGGCACTGGTCCGAAACGGCTTTGCGCAGCAAGGCGATGTCCGTCCACGATACCTTCTCGCCACCGATCCGGGCCACTCTGAGCGACTGGAAAGCGTCAGGAGGGGCCTCGGTCAACAGTGCTCGAAGCAGCGCCGGCACAAGATAGGCGATCGTCACACCTTCGGCTTGAACCCGAGCACGGACTGCGCGGAGGCCGACCGCCTCCACCTCGAGAAGGTGCAACGTGGCGCCCGTCAGCAGTGCGGTAAAAATCTCCCGGCAACCGGCAATCGTGGCAGGCCCGGTCAGCGGCAGGAAAACGTCATCCGCGTTGATATGGCACGCGTCGACATATTGCCGGACCCGCCACAGCAGACTGCGTTGGCTGTTGACGATGCCTTTGGGGCGTCCTGTGCTGCCTGATGTGTAAAGCACCATTGCGGGCGCATCGACGGAAACCGAAGGGAGCTGTGGCTGCTGTGATGCCTGTTGACCGTTCGGCGCGACGCCAGCCGCAATATCGATCCATAGGACTTCCTGCGGCAAATCGATTGGGCGAACGTTTCCAGCGCCTATAATGGCGCCGAGGCGTGCGGCATTCACAATCTCGATGATCCGAGAGCCCGGATCTCTCATGTTGAGCGGAACCGAAGGCCGCCCGGCCGCCATACTCGCCAGTATCGCCACAGCGTACCAGGCCGAGTTGGCCTGAAGGATTCCGACCGCCTGTCCTTCGGGAACGACGGCAGCGATACGGTACGACAATGTCTCGACAGCCCTGAAAAGCTCGGAATAAGTCAGGCGATTGACGCCGTCGCCGATCGCGAGCTTGTCGGGATATTGCCTTGCGACGTTTCTAAGGTGATCGAAGATGGGAATGTCAGCAAAACCGGCGCCCATCTGCTGATAGGGGCGCCAGAGGGGTCCCTCTTCGTCAAGAGCATATTCGGGAATATCTGACCATCCGCGGGTCGTCGTCGGTCGACAATCCACCCGCAGGTCTTGATTCACCGCTTCAGACTGCAAATACGCTGAAGACATTCAGGGCCCCACCAAGCTGAACGTCGACCATCACTCGCCACCGAAATCTTTTCATCAATCATTCGGATGATGCCTCAATCTTGATCAGACAGCGCTTTCCCGCCCCCGGCCTCGAGGAAGTTCTCCAATTCCCCTTCAGGAACGGCCGGGCCGCCCGGAGGTCCCCGATCTTGAGACGCTTGCCAAGGGCCAATCCCGCGTGCCTCCGGCATATATGAAAGGTCATTCAAATGAACGTTGGTGTGGCTCGTAATCCGGCTAATCTTCGACATGCAGGCGAATGACTGCCTGCTCGGAGACATTTGGGCATTGCGTGATGATCATCGAGTTGTTTGGGCCGCCTGGTGCAGGCAAGACCACACTTCTTCGCGGCCTCTGCCAGGGGATGGCGAAACACGGCATCAACGTGAAGACAGTGAACGGGTATCGCCTGATTGAATATGGGTCGGCCCAGGAAGATGGTCCGGAAGTACGCCATGGCATTGGGCGCATTGGCAAAAAGATTGCCACCTCCGGCCCAGTCTTGCTGTCGACCCTGCCGAAGGATGGTGTCGCGGCGCGGCTTCTGGCGTCAATCCCACTACGAAGCCGCACATGGTCATGGCGCATGAAGGTCGATATCGCCCTGCTGTGTGAGTCATGGCGTCAAGCGCAGCAATCGGAAGGTTATTTCATTTTCGAAGAGGGCCTAATCCAGGCTTTATGCGCGCTGGTTGTGCTGGCGCGAACTCCAAGCATTGACGTGGTTCGTGACTGCCTGGCGTTCATGCCGCGACCAGACCTCCTTATCCAGCTCGATGCGCCGCAGGAAACGCTGCGCCGCCGTCTTATGGATCGGCATGCCCAGCAACCGCTCCTGGAGGTCCTCCTGTTCGAACTCGGCGTGGACAGGGGCTTGAGGCAGGCCAATATCTCAAGGGAGATCGGCAAGTGCCTGCGTCAGGATGGATGGCCCTTGATACAAGTCAACGGTGCTGAACCTCACGACCTCGACAAGATCATCGCGCGAGTCTTGGAAGAGTACGAGACTGTCCCGGGTTGACCAAGGCGATAAAAGCCATAAACACTGGCTTGGCTGGTGATCATGAAGTGGTGGGGACCTCACTTCGGCCGAGCAGCAGGCGTGTTGGCCGTGGACCTGTGCGACGTTGCCAATGCAACTGGCCGCGCAATCATTTCGTATCGCGTTGGTCGAGCACTTCAAGCATGGTGGTCAACATGCTTCCGACTTCTTCCGAGATTTCCTCGGGGCGAATTCCCGCCTTGATGGCGTCCGCCGTCACTTGCTCGGCGAGTTTGGCCGCAAGGGTCGGGTCGGATTTCGAATAGGGCGGCACATTATCCTCCACCCATTTCTGCAGGAATTCGATGCCGCGAGTGCTCATGATGGACCAATGCTCGTTGGAGCGGTTCGTTCCATCAAAGTATTTCACCGAAGTATATTGAGGTATATTCAAGAAAACGTCAGACCCTTGTGATCAGGGTCTGACGTTTCCCAAGGCTCACGCTACGATGAACGAGGACGCAGTCAAAGACAGATGCGGAGACAGGGTGGCAAACTGGATCTGATGTGCGCCACCCTCGCCGTCGCTGTCGAAAGACAGGGCGCCGGTCGAACTGTTATAGATGACGTGATCGCCGCTGTCGTGCGCACCCCTGCCTTCGTGGAACGCCGAGGTGGGAAGGGTGCCCGCTTGAAGGCCGGTAAACACATTGTGGTCGAGCACGATCTTGTCCTGGGTCACATTAAAATCGGTTATCTTGTCGACATTGCCGGTCTTGAGGGCGGCATTGAAGAAAAAGAAGTCCTTGCCCCCATTTCCCGTCAGCACGTCTTTCCCGCCACCGCCGTTGATGACGTTGCTGCCGGCATTTCCGTCTATGGTTTGGGAGAACTCGTTTCCCTTGAGGTTCATGGTCGTAGTGCCGGACTTGCTTGTGATGGCGAGGTGCTCGATCTCCGAGCCGGCCGACAGCGCATAGCTCACCGATGCCAGCACAGTATCGTTGCCGCCGCCCAACAGTTCCACCACCTTGTCGCCGACGTTGTTGACATAGTAGGTGTCGTTGTAGCCGCCACCGATCATCGTATCTACGCCGGTGGTGCTGTGAAACACATCCGCGCCGCCCGTGCCGTAGAAAGTGTGATCGCTGCTCGAAGGCACGGTACTGGTTGGGGGCACCGTGCTGGGAGGGGGCACAGTGCTGGTGGGCGGAGTTGTTTCGCCGGTCGAAGGCACGCTGGTGGTGCTCTGATTGTGCTGAAGGAAGAGGGCCTGCAGCGCCGGCGAGTCGCCAAGCGCGGTGTCACCCTGTTGAGAGCCCCATGCATAGGCATAGTCGAAGGCGGGCGATGGCGCAACCTTGGCCCAGTGGTCCAGCATGGTCTGCTCCTGGGCGACGCTGGGAAGGACATATTGGCCGCCCGTATCGGTGGTGTAGTTGCCGCCGCCGAACGTCTGATAAACCGGAACGATCTGGCTGAGCGGAACGCCAGAGGCGACCGCCGCGGCCACGGTCCTGTCGATCATATTGTAGTCGACGGTGCTTGTGCCGGTGCGCACCGGGTAGGGATCCACGCCGTAATAGTCGATATGCGTGTTGGCGGGATTGAAAGTGTTTGAAAAATCGGGATCAGCCGAAGACCCCATGTTCATCATGGTGATGAAGGTCTTGGCGCCAGGCAGGTGGGTGTGGATCCAGTCGGATTCCGCCTTCAGATTGTCGGCTGTGGCATAGGTTCCCCATTTGCCCGTGGGATCGGGCTCGTCGACGAGGAAGAAGCCGAACACCTTCGGGTTGCCGATGAAGGGCGTGACTTTGTCAATGAAAGACGAGGTTGCGCCATTGGCTTCATCCAGCCAAACCAGACCTTTCGTGCCAGCCGGCAAGGCGTTGAGTTCGTCCACGGATGAAACGTCGACAAGATTGAACCCGGCGGTTGCGACCTCGGAGGCCGACCCACCCGAGGCATAGTGGAGGGTTGTCATGCAAATATCCTTACGTCCGATTCGGTGGTGCCCCATGCCTGCCTATTGGAAAGGATATATTAGGGCCAAATCAAATACCGGCGCCCATTGATAGAATCGTTGATCATGGCAAGGAGAGCCTATGCGACGGGAAGGCTGCCCGGGTCCTGGTACTTGTTGATTATTTAGGGATATTTCAGCGCGGCGACGCAGCACCAGGCTGTTCTCGCTACGACGGCAGTGCCAGCGGATTTGTTGTGGATCCGTCAGCAAGATACACGGGCATCCGGTCTGGATTCAGCCTCCGCGTGCGCGAATCACCCGCTATGTGCCGCTCACTACAAAGGCTTTTTCTATCAGCGGACGGTTGTGGCTGAGATAGGGTTCAACGAGCATGTCCAGGTGCCCGCCGACGATCGGGATTATGTTCAGGCCTGTGACGAAAGCACTCCAGCCAAGGTCTGACGGAACGCCTGTGCGCCTGCATCGAAACAGGGTGGCGGTGATCGGCAATGTGGGCTTCGGTTGCGCGAGCCACTGGCCAAATGCGCGCATCCGCAGGACTTCTTCGAGCTCAAGGCGCAAGATGAATCGCGTTCTGGCGAAGCTCCTCCATTTCAGCCAGTCGATACCCCTCGCAAGCAAAGCCTCGGCGCCAAATTGGGCAAACAATTTTGCCAGAGCCCGCAAAATCATGCGATCCACCGTCACGCGATGCGTGCGGATGCGCTGGGCGGTGCGTGCGAGTCTTTCACGATAGTTGTGCTGTCCAGGCCCGATATTGGTGTCGAGGATTCCCAGGAACGTGACCGACCGACCGGCGGCAGCAAGTTTGGCGGCAACCTCGAAGGCGACGCCGCCGCCAAGCGAATAACCGATCAGCTTCACATTGCCATCGGGCTGGGCCTGGTTGATCTGGTCGACAACCGCATCCACCATCCGCGGTATCGTGCCATGTCCCATCAGCAGATCGTTCAGATCCCCGTAGCGCACGGCAACAACCCTGGCGACATTGCCCATCTCGGCGCCGAAGGCAGCCAGGCTTGGACCGTAACCGATCGATCCGGGCACGATGAACAAAACGGGTCTCGGGTCGGGAGCCTCGACAAGCGAGCTGCTTGTGTCTTGTCCTGGAGACGCTGCCCGGACGACATCGGCGAAACTCATCCCGACCGTGAACGCGTCCAGGTTGAGTTCCCGCCCCAGAGCCGTCTCCAGTTCCATGACGAATTGCAGCAATTTCAATGAATCGCCGCCGGCATCGTCCCAGCGGCTGCCAGCTGCCCTTTTGCCCGGGAGAATTCTCTCCCATACGGCCGCCGCGGTGCCTTCGATATCAAGCGGGTTTGCCGCCTGCCGGGCCATGGGCGTGTTCTGGGCGCCTTGCGCGTTCAGTGCGCGATCCAGTTCCCGCAGCTTGACACCGTCGACCTTGCCGCCTTTGAGCCGCGGTATCTCGGCAACGCTGTGCAGGCGCGTCGGATGAACAGCCGGCGGCAGGGCCGTCCTGATCAGGTCGCGCAATTCAGCAATGAACTCGCTTCCGCCAGGTCTGGCGGGGACGGCAAAGGCCACCAGTTCGTTCGCGTCCGTCACCACCGCAACGGCATCATCCACCTGAGGCGCCCGGCGCAGGACGAGTTCCAGTTCGGCAGGTTCGACCCGCCTTCCGTTTATTTTGATCTGGCGTCCCTTTCGTCCGACGATCCACATCATTCCGGTGTCGTCGACCTTGACCAGATCACCTGTTGCGAAGATTCGAAGCAGCGGGTTGCCGGAGTTCGCCTGGAGAGGGACGTTTTCCCCATCCGTCCAGTAGCCAAGCGTGGAGTAGTTGCCTCTGATCAGCAACTCTCCTTCATCGCCCGGGGCGACCTCGCATGCGTTCTCATCCACGACGGTGTATTCGATGCCGGGTAGCACGAAGCCAACCGGGACCGTTGCGCCGCGTTCCTGGTAGCCCCTCGGCAGGAACCATTGCGTGCCGGTCGTTTCCGTGGACGAATAGCTGATCTGGACAAGGCAGGACTCGGGGACGCTGTCGCGGAGCCGGTCGATATCGGACCATAGAATCTTTTCTCCGCCGACCCGCACGATCCGCAAGGAAGAGAATGTGTTGGCCGCAGAACCATTCATCAACACGCGCAGCAGCGCCGGCACAAGATAGACGACCGTCACCTGCCATTTCTCGAAATTGTCGCGGACGGCGCGAATGCCGGCGCTCTCTATATCCGAGAGGTACAATGTGGCGCCGCACAGCATCGGGGTCATCATCTCGCGGCATCCCGCGATCGTCGCCGGCCCGGTCAACGGCATGAAGACGTCGTCGGGACCGAAGTGGCAGGCATCCACATATTGCTGAACGCGTTGGAGGATCGCCCGCTGGCTGTTCACGACGCCCTTCGGCGCTCCGGTACTGCCTGACGTGTACAGAACGATTGCCGGAGCATCGACCGATACTTCGGGCGGCAACGCCGAAAGGCTGCCATGCGGCGTTGTGGCCGTGCAACTTGTCGCGTCGATCCATTCAAGCGAGGAAGCATCCGGCCAGCCTGCCGGTTTACCTGGCCCTGGCTTGATGATCGCGGCCAGCCGCGCGCTGGTGGAAATTGCGACGAGGCGCTGAAATGGATCCCGGGGGTTCAACGGCACGGCGGGCCTGCCGGCCCGCATGGCGGCGAGCATGGCCACCGGATACCAGAGGGTATTTCCGATCAGAATCCCGACCGCCTTGCCTGGTGGGGTGGAACCGGCAATCGCAGCCGCCAGGTTTTGGACTGCGTTGAGCAGTTCCGAAAAGCTGAGGGACGTAGAGCCGTCACTGATCGCGATCTTGGCCGGGTATTTTTCGACAACCCGCTCCAGGTGCGAGAACGCCGATTTTTCGGAGAAGTCGTCGCCCATCCGCGGGAAGAGACGGGTGGTTGGTCCGCCCATATCCAGAGGGCGGGTGGAGGCCTGTTTCCATGTGAAGCCGTCTGGAGGGCTGCTGTTGCGATCTATCACAACATCTTGATCCGTTGTCGGACCGCCAACGGATGGCAAGGCACGTGGAAAACGGCTTTCTAAACGCGGGTACCCCGACGTCTCCAACACAGCCCCCTTGTTTTGCTGATTGGCTTTGCCGTGTCCTACGCGACCATGTCGGCCCTGGCATCGTTAGAACGAATGAGTTTCCGCTCAACTCATCGATCCGACAGCGGTTGCCGCTGCATCGCCGCACCGCCCAATGCCTTGCTTCATTTAAACAGACGAGGACAACGCGCAAGCCTGCTCCTAGCGTGAGGCTGGGTGTTGTGCGTACTGGGGCGATGAAGCCGGGCCGTGAACAGATCACAGGGCCAGTGGCTTTGCGCGGTTGGGATTCTGCCGGCATCCAGGAGGGACAGGATGAGTCCACATCTGGTTTGCATAGGAGGCGAGGATCACCGGCTTAGAATTCCGTTCCTCCTGGCGCTGCGCGAAAGGGGCTTTCGGGTCACTGCCGTCTCGAGCGATGCCGGAGACGCCTTTTCGCCTCACGGCATTCCGCATCGCAGCTTTGGGTTCGACCGCTTTGCCAGTGGCGGTGGAGAATGGGGAGCTGTCAGCGCGATCCGTAAATTGATGTCCGATTTGCGTCCGGACATTGTTCAAAGTTTCGACACCAAGCCCAACCTCCTCACGCCTCTGGCCGTGCGCGGGCAGGTTCCGGTCATTCGCACCATCAATGGGCTTGGTTGGACATTCTCATCACGGGAACCGCGGGCGCTGGCGCTACGTCCGGTCTTTTGTGGCCTTCAGGGGCTGGCGTCACTCTGGACAGCCATGACGGTCTTCCAGAATCGTGACGATCAGGCCTTCTTCGACCGCTATCGGCTGGTGGGTCGCGGCAAAGGGCGACTGATCCGGAGTTCTGGCATCGACCCGAATGCATTCTCGACAGCAAAGTACCGTGGCCCTTCGGCCGCCGCCATGCGCGAGGAGCTTGGGCTTCAGTCGGCCGAAGTCGTAATCTTTGTCGGTCGGCTGACTCGCCAGAAAGGGATTCCGACCCTGATCAAGGCGGTTCCCCGCGTCCTCTCCGAGAGGCCCAATGCGCGTTTCGTGCTTGTCGGTCCGCAGGACTCTGAAGGTCCGTTCGCGGTCAGCAGGTCCGATATCGAGCAATATGCTCCTTACGTCGTCGCCTTGGGGCCAAGGCGGGACGTTCCAGCTCTCCTTGGCATGGCGGATCTGTTCGCGTTTCCAACACAGTATCGCGAGGGTATTCCGCGCGTCCTGCTGGAAGCGGGTTTGTCCGGGTTGCCAATCGTCGCCTCAAGAATGCCTGGCTGCAATGACGTGGTTGAAGATGGCTGGAATGGCTATCTCGTCGCGCCGCGCGATGCCGATGGCCTGGCGTCCAGAATAATCGATCTTCTGTCCGACCGCGCCCGTGGAAAGGTCATGGGCAGCCGTTCCGTCGGCCTCGTGCGGGAGCGCTTTTCGCTGTCGTGGGTCGTCGACCAGTATTGCGATCTGTACAAGACTGTCCTCGGTGGCAAATACCGCGGCAGTCTTGCTCGGCCCGCGTCGGTGATCTCCAGGGAAGAGGGTGCGCGGGGCCCCCGACTGGGTGAGGCGCGGCAATGATCCGTGATGTGATCCTGGCCTTCGGCATCGCAATGTCCTACGCGGTGCAGCTCAGCATCCCCGGGCTGCCGTTCGGCTACAGCGAACTGTTCCTCACGCTCTGGATATTGCTGTCGATCACCCGCATCCTTGCCGGCGGCCGACTGGAGGTTACGCCGGCCCTCACCAAACTTGCATGTTTCTGGGTGATCCTGACGCTTGCCCTGGGCGTGGGGTCCATCATCGGCTTTCTGACCACCACGCTGTTCCTCGATCCGTTGATGCATGACACGATGGCGTACGTGCTGTTGGTCTGCGTTACCTGCCTGGCAGCCGCGGAACCCAACGCTGCTTCCCGTTTACGCCGTATCGCCTGGTGGATGATCGCTGTCGCGAATGCAGGCTTTGTCATCCAGGTGGGGCTTGGTTTCGGCTGGATCCATCAGTCTGGCGTCCACCCCTGGTTCTGGGACCGCTTCAGCGGTTGGTCTGACAATCCGAACCAGCTTGCGCTCTACTGCGCGCTCCTCGGTCCACTGGCCCTGCATCTTGCCACAACCACCAGCAATCCATGGGGAAGATGTCTCGGGCTGTCCAGCCTGATCCTCACCTTCTATGTCGGAAGGCTGACAAAGAGCGATACCTATCTCTATACGACGATCCTGGCCTGCCTGATCCTTCTTGGGCTGAGGGTTCGGGCATGGCTTACTAGCGACGGCGGCAAGGTCAGCCTTTCACGGCAACTTGCCCTCCTGTTCACCGTTGCATTCCTTCCATTGGCGGTCTCCATCGCGCCTTACGCCCTCAGCGAGGCCGCCAACGCCGAAAACTTCGCCAAGAGCCTCACCAAGGACAAGGGCGGGGAAGCAACCGCGGAAACCGCGACACTTCGCCTCCAGCTTTGGGACGAGGCATTGGACAAGGGAGCAAGATCCGGATCGCTGGGTCTCGGACCAGGCCCGCACCTTGATCGTCCCTCCACAGTCGATCAGCAGTTTCTGCCGCGGCCTTTCGAGGCCCATAGCACGATCCTCGATCTCTACACTCAGGGTGGCCTGATTTCAGTCCTGGCCTTGCTGTGGATCCTCGGCTCGGCCGCCTTGTCCGCCTGGGGCGCGAGACAGGACACGCTCGTGGCGCTCGTGGCTTCGATCGCTGTCTTCAGTGCTCCGCACCTGATCATCCGCCATCCGATCGTGTGGTTCTGTGTGACCCTCTGCCTTGTCGCCGGAACGCCGCAGGCGGTCCCCGCGATCGTTCGCCAGAGGAGATATTAGAATGTGTGGGATCGCCGGAATCCTCTTGGCGCCCGATGCAGCCAATACCAACTCGCTCAGGGCGATCGGGCCGATGATGATGGCCCTTCGTCATCGCGGGCCCGATGGCGAGGCATTCTGGACGAGCCGTGAAGCCGGGATCGCCTTCGGGCACCGGCGTCTGGCCATCGTCGACCTGTCGGAGGCCGGTCGCCAGCCGATGCACTCCGCGAGCGGCCGGTATGTCATTACCTTCAATGGCGAAATATACAATTTTCGCGATCTGCGCCGCGAACTGGAAGGGGGGGGCCACCATTTCCGCGGCACCAGCGACACGGAAGTGATGCTGTGCGCGATCGAGAGTTGGGGTCTCGAGGCGGCACTTGCGCGCTTCGCCGGCATGTTTGCTTTCGGGCTATGGGATCTGAAGAACCGGACTCTCCACCTCGCCCGCGACCGGATGGGCAAAAAGCCGCTCTACGTCGCCTCGACACCTGAAGCGCTTGTCTTCGCCTCGGAGCTGAAGGCGATCACCTGCTTCCCGGGCTTCGCCCCTGAACTCGATGTCGATGCGGCGGCGACGATGCTTTCGAAAGGGTGGGTGCCGGATGACCGTTGCATCTGGCAGGGCGTGTTCAAGCTGCCGCCCGGTTCAGTCCTGTCGGTGACGGCGGCGGATTTCGCCAATGCCCGTGGCGCCGGCTCGCTTGCGCATCGCATTCGCCGCTGGTGGTCGCTGGCCGATGTCGCCTGCAAGGCGCAGCGGAATCCGATCGCCGGCAGCGACGAGGACCTTACGACCGAACTCGACAGCCTGCTTCGCCTTGCCGTCAAAGAACGAATGGTTGCCGATGTGCCGCTTGGCGCCTTTCTGTCGGGTGGAATTGACAGCTCGGCGGTCGTCGCCCTGATGCAGGCGCAGTCCCCGACGCCCGTTCGCACGTTCACCATAGCGTTCGGCGAGAGCGGGTTCGACGAGGCCCCTCATGCGGCCGCGGTTGCGCGGCATCTGGGCACCGACCATACGGAACTTCATCTTTCACCGGCCGCGGCGCTTGAGGTCATCCCGGAGTTGCCGAGGATCTGGGACGAGCCGTTCGCCGACGAGTCGCAGATACCGACGCTGCTGGTGTCGCGCCTCGCCCGGCGGCACGTCACCGTGGCTCTGTCGGGCGATGGCGGCGACGAGTGCTTCGCGGGCTACTCTCGACACTTCCTGGCAACCCGCCTCAGAAGGCAGCATGAGCTGCCATCATCATTTCGGCGGATGTTGGCGGCGGGGGCAGGATTGCTGGCCCAGGCCTCCCAGAAAGACATGTTCGGCAGCCTGCCGCTGTCGGCGAACATGCGGCACGGATTGCGCGGTGACCGGTTGAACCGCCTCGCCCGCCTGTTCGCGGCGGCAAATGAGGACCAACTGCTTCAGCGGCTGACGGAATCTTCGACCAACAAGCTTCTTCATCACAAGCCAGCGGCATCCAATGCCAGCGCCACACAGCTCGACGGCCTGCTGTCGCGCCTCCTGTTCGACGACATGACCGGCTATCTCCCCGGCGACATCCTGGTGAAGCTCGATCGCGCCACCATGGCTAACAGCCTCGAGGGGCGATGCCCGATCCTGGACCATCGCGTCGTTGAATTCGCCTGGCGCCTGCCAACCGATGCCAAGGTGCGAAGTGGCAAGGGCAAATGGATACTGCGCCAGCTCCTTGATCGTTATGTACCGCGCCGATTGGTCGATCGGCCCAAGCAGGGTTTCGACGTTCCGATCGGAGCCTGGCTGAGAGGACCCCTGCGCGACTGGGCAACGGATATCATTGCCACGACACGCCTGTCCGGAGATGGGGTCATCGACTGTGCGAAGGTCGACGCATGTTGGCGCGATCATCTGCATGGAAACCAGGATCATTTCCGTGACTTGTGGCCGCTGCTGATGTTCCAGGCATGGCGCAACGAAGCCATGCGGCCATCGGCGCCGGCAATGCACGCTTCTTACGATATCGAACTGACAGGGGATTGAGATGGAAGGTTCCATAGCCAGCCGCGCCAGGCTTCCGCGTGCCACGCAGATGGCCGTCGCTACGCTCGACACCAATCCGCGGATGAGGCGACCGCCGCGCGAGCCCGTGCAACCGCCGTCTCCCTTCCATCAGCTCGTCGTCACCCTGGCGACGGGAAAATGGCTCTTGCTTGCCGTGGCCCTTCTGGGCGGCATACTGGCCGGCCTCGCGGGCTTTGCTCGTCCGGTGCTGTTCGAGGCGACGACCCAGATCATCATAGACGCCCCGAGCACCGGCACTTCGAACCCTACGGCGACCGCTCAGGACTCGCTGGATTCGAGCATCGATGACCATCTGACGATGCTCTCGTCGCAAGCCCACCTGCGCCGAGTTCTGACGGCACTGCGCCAACCGCAGGCAGCCGACGCCGCCGGAAAAAGCGGCATCAGTGCCGTCCCGCCCACGTCAGGCTCGTTCGTGGGCAACCTGCTGAGCCGGGTCTGGTCGAAGGGTGGACCTGCCGCCGAAAGTCCGGAAGCTGCGGATGCGGCCGCGCTGAAGACGCTGCGGGGCGGAATGAGGGTCGGACAAGAGCTGCGCTCGCGCGTCATCACCATCGGCTTCACCGATACCAGTCCGGTACGTGCCGCGCTTGTCGCGAACACATTCGCTCAGGTGTATATCGAAGATCTCGTACAGAAACGGCGTGCATCGGATCAGCGCGAACTGGAATCGCTGGTCGCCAGCCTGCCGCAAGTACAAAGGGACCTGGTCGACGCGACCGATCGGCTGGAGACGTACCGGCTGACGCATGGCGCCGTTGATCAAAGCGCGGCCAACAACGCGGCCAATGAGACAGCGGAGCTTGGCCGACAGATTTTCTTGTCGAAAGCCAATCTTTCCGCCTCGGAATCGCGCCTTCACCATATCGAGGACCTGCGAAAGGCGGGCGCCCCTGTATCGGCCATCGCCGAAGAAATCGGATCGCCTGTGTTGGCCGACCTCCTGACACGTCAGTCGGGTGCCGCTGCGGACGGCGATCTGGGCAGTGCGATCAACCGTGAGATTGAGCAGGGCATCGCGCGCATTGCCGCCGAGGCAAACGTCTACCGCGCCCAGGTTGCGGCTCTCGAGGACCGCAAGAGGGTGCGCGACGCGGCCGTGGCCGACACTGCGAGCCAGCTTTCCGGCTTGCGTGCCCTTGAGCCGCAGGTCACCATCGTGACACAGCACTACAACGAGCTCCTTAGCCGGCAGCAGGACCTGATACGGCGCATCGCCGCTCCCTCGCCAGGTGTAGCGGTCCTGTCGACGGCATGGCCGCCGTCAAATCCCAGCACCCTGTCGAGAATTTTCCTGGTTCCACCCGGCATGATCGTATTTGGTCTGATGGCGGCGGTCTTCGTCCTGATCCGTAACATGTTCAACCAGACCTTGCGCAGCGAAGCTGAAGCCGAGGCCGAGCTTGGGATCCCGTGCGTAGGACTGCTTCCCAAGGTTTCGGGACTCCATGCCAAACAATTGCGGCATCTGGTTCTGGGCCAGCAGAACTCGCCGTTCAGTCGCGCGGCGACATCCCTTCTGGTCACTGCGGCGCCAACTCAGGGAAGGGGGCAGCCGCCGCACATCGTCCTCGTGACGTCCAGCATCCTGGACGATGGCAAGACAGAGTTGGCGTGGAGCCTGGCGCTGGCGGCAACGCGATTGGGAGGAAGGGTGCTTTTCCTCGACCTCGACCGCAAGGACGCGCGCCTCACGAACGAGTTTCGTGGCGAATTCGGCACCATCAAGGCTCACAACTCCTTTGGGGACTATGTGAGTGAACGCTGCGTGCTCCAGGATGCGATCACGAGAATGCCAGAAGTCGGCATCGATCTCATGGCCGCTCCAGCACCTTCGGATGATCTGCTGACGCTTCTGTCCACGGTCGACAAATCCCAGTTCACCGAAGAACTTCTCTCGGTCTACGACGTCGTCATCATCAACGGGCCGTTGGGACTCGGAGGCCCCGAAACCAGGCTCCTGAAGCGTTGGGCCGACGCAGTGCTTTTTGCCGTTCGATGGGCCAAGACGAGGCGCAGCATCGCCCGTGGCGTTCTGGAGTCGCTCCGGGCCGGTGGATCCGTCGCAGTTCCAGTCGGGAGTGTGCTCACCCAGGTGAATTTAAAGCGGTACGCCGGCTCCAGGCTCGAGGACAACGCCGACCTGCTGTTGGAGAGGGTTTGATGAGAACCGTCGTCTCCGCTCTTCAAAAAATGCCACAGGGAACCAACTGCGTTCCAGCAATCGGACCTGCCCCAGAATGATCATTGAATTTTTCGGACCGCCAGGATCCGGCAAAACAACATTTGCGCATGCGCTCGCGCAGCAGTTGCGCGGGAAAGGCTATCACGCCAAGGTCGCTCTCAGCTATAAGCCCAGCACCAGGGCCGGAAGCTTCGACCTTGGGATCATTCTGTTCGTCTCCAGAATAGTATCGGCGATATTCTCGACTGCTGGAATATTTCTATCGTCGATCGGGCGACTGGACGATATTTCAAGTTCGGTGTCGATGGTGAGGTTGATACCGCCAAAGAAACGAATGTGGCGCGCCCGGATCTGGCGATATATCTTGCACCTTTCGCGTTGCTGGAGCGCCGCGAAGCAATCGCCCGAAATTGTCATATTCGATCAAGGATACGTTCAAGCGATTGGATCGCTGGCGATGTTCAATGGGGGCAACGACCGCGAAGCGCTCGAAAAGGCGCTCAGCCTCGCGCCGCCGGCCGATCTCACCATCAGGCTGGTGGTGCCATCTGCGATCGTTGAGAGCCGTCTCAGACATCGGATGGAGCACGAGCCGCCGGCGGAGCGGATTTTCGAGGCCGACTTGGACGTGAATATGAGCGCCTTTGGCGTGTTCGAATCGATAAACGATCTCCTCGCGATTTCCGGCCGAAGTGTCGTTTCCGTTGAGAACGCCGACAGTCAATCAGGGCTCAAAAGTATTTGTAAGGTCGAGAAGCAAATCATTTCCGCCCTGTCACGGATGGATAAAGGATTCGCAAATCGAGACCAAAAAGAAAGCGCACCACTTGCGCATGCTGCGGCAATCGATAGTCGCGTGTCTCGAAAGTCTCCGGGCCATCCCGCCGGTGCTCTTCCAATAGCCACACCCCGGCGAAATAGGGACGTCGGCTCGCGGCTCGCGAGGGCGAGCGTCTTCGCCCTCTTGATCTATATCGGAGGTGCTGGGCTGACCAGCCTTGCACAGCTGGCCATTGCGCGCCTCATCGGGCCTCGCGACTACGGGATCTATGCCTACGTTCTAGCCTGGACCTCCGTGCTCGCCTATCTGGCAACGCTTGGTTTCAATGTGTCCCTGTTGCGTTTCGTGCCCGCCTATAGAGCCAACGGCAGGCTTGATCTGGCGCGAGGGGTGATAAGATTCGCCCTGCGGAGATCGCTGCTCGCGGCGACACTGTTCGGGATGGCGGGTGCTGCCTTGGTCCTTTTCTTTTCAGAGCAGGCGCAACCGGATCATACGCAAAGAGGACTTGAGATAAGCACCATGCTTGGCATGGCGGCCGTACCCTTGATTACCGCTTATGCCATTGGCGCTACGCTTGTGCGTGCTTTCGGCGGCGTGGTTTCGGCATTGTTGCCGGAGCGCATCGTGCGTGACGGGCTGCTGCTGGTATTGGTGGCGATCATGGCCGGGTCCGGATTGTGGGCGGTGCACGCGCCGCAAGTGATGCTGGCGGTGCTGACAAGTTCGGCCATCACGGTCGCGCTGGTGTTCATCACCGCCAGGAAGTTTGAACCACCTGGCCTGCGGCAGGCTCAGCCCGCTTACGAACCGAGGGGATGGTGGCTTGCCGTCCCCCCGCTCATGCTCATCACCGGCCTCGATGTTTTCGTCAGTCGTGCCGGCGTGCTGGTGTTGGGCTGGACCAATCATATCCGTGAGGCCGGTATTTTCGCCCTGGCGTTGAACGTGGCGATGCTTGTGGGGCTTTCCCGCATCGCTGTCGCTACCATGTTTTCGCCTACAGCGGCCGACCTGCATGCCAGAGGCGATCATAAAGGCCTGCAGCAGCTATTCGCGCGGGCCACCTTGCTGTCTGCGGGCGGCGCCATCGCGGTGGCCATCCCAATGATGGTGATTGCCGAGCCGTTCTTGAGCTTCTTCGGGGAGGGCTTTGCTGCGGGAGCGCCGATCGCGCGGGTTCTCATTTTGGGCTATGTTTTTGTTGCGCTGTGCGGGCCTCAGCAGAATCTGCTGGCGATGACCGGAAACGAATGGGCCGCGGCAACGACCATGATCGCCGGCGCGGCGGCCAACGTCATAGCCTGTGCCGTGGGCGTCGAGATATACGGCCCAATTGGCGCGGCTGTCGGTGTCGCGCTTGCCCTGGCCATCTGGAACGTTGCCATGGCGGTCTATATCGGCAAGCGACTGAAGATGCTGCCTGGCTTGGTGTCTGCCCTGCTCTCGATCAGGCCAAGCGCGATTGGCGGCCTACAATGGAACTGGTTATTGAGAGCCGGCAAATGAAGTGGCCGATCCATCGATGATGTCCCTCACGACAGCGCCGGCGCATCGATCGGCGTGCGACCGCTAGCCCATGCCTCCAACATGGTTGAAGGAGCAGGTCAGTGGCGGCCCCAAAGACGCATCGATGGTCATCTGCCTCGCGACACAATCGCACCCCGCCGACGCGGCCTTTGCATCTTATGGACCTCATGCGTCATTTGAAGGAGTATTGGTGGGAGGCGCGCCTCGTCAGCCGAACCGGCGGTGTGCTCGCCGTCCGGCCTCCCGTGGTCTCGCCCTATGCCTGAATGAACGCTTGTCGTTCTCGGCCGACGGGGCTTGCATGGAAATCCCGGTACCATTCCACGAAACGTTGCACGCCGTCCTCCAGTGCCGTCGCCGGTGCGAAGCCGACAGCGCGGCGGAGATCGCTTACGTCGGCGCGGGTTTTCAGGACGTCACCTGGAGGTAAAGGCACGTTGACGCGAAGGGCGCGGCGGCCAAGGGCAGTTTCGATGATTGCGATCAGACGGTTGATTTCTTCGGGCCGGTCATTGCCGATATTGTAGATCCGATATGGCGCCGAACTTGTGGCGGGGTCAGCCGCGCGGCTGTCCCAGTCCGGATCCGGACGAGGCGGCGCGGCGAGCACGCGAACCACCCCTTCTACGATGTCGTCGATATAGGTGAAATCTCGCCATACGCGGCCGGCATTGGCAATCTCGATCGTCCGCCCCTCGGCGATGGCATGGGTGAACGTATAGACTGCCATGTCAGGCCTGCCCCAGGGACCATAGACGGTGAAGAAGCGCAATCCTGTCACCGGCAAGCCGAACAGGTGGCTGTAGGAATGCGCCATGCATTCGTTTGCGCTTTTGGTTGCGGCATAGAAGCTGACCGGATGACTGGCGCCATGGTGCTCGGAAAAAGGTATGCTTCGATTGGCGCCGTAAACGGAACTCGACGAGGCATAAACGAGATGGCTGACGCCGGCGTGCCGGCAGCCCTCCAGAACATTGAGAAACGCGACTACATTCGACTGCACATAGGCATGCGGGTCGGCGAGCGAATAACGCACCCCAGCCTGGGCGGCGAGGTGCACGAAGTGCGATGGCTGGAAGTCGGAAAACAGCGCCTTCACCCGCGCCTGGTCCGCCAGGTCCATCCGCATGGGAGTGAACCTCGGCTCGGCACAGAGCTGCGCAAATCGCGCCTCCTTCAGCCCGACGTCGTAGTAGGGCGTAAAATTGTCGACGCCGATAACGACAAGGCCGCGCCGCAAAAGCCGCAACGCGACATGAAACCCGATGAAACCGGCGGCACCTGTGACGACGATCGGTCCCGCGCGTGCAAGTTTCAGTACAGCACCATCCGACCGCATACGAGCGGCATCAGCCAGCTTGTGGACCGTCGAATTTGGTTCGACCATGGCAAGTCACTCCAATTGTGAGATTCCGCGCTCCGCCCGCGTTCGATAGCGCGTGGACAGGCTGGAGATGGCACCGCCAGCTTTGCAATCTGCGCAACCGCGGCCGCAGAATTTGCGGCCGCGTTGCCATGGCACATATCTCGGTTTGCTGAATTCGAGCGGGTGCTGACGCCCGCCGAAATCGCTATTTCATGGCAGGACCGAAATGCGTCCCAGAAGAGCAACCAGTTCAGCCTGACGCCTTGTTTCGGTCTTGGCGAACAGCGAGGCAAGCTGGGAGCGGATCGTCGTGCGACTGAGATGCCAACTGCGAGCAATCTCCAGGGGCGCATCGCCTTGCGCCAGGCGCAATGCCAGCTGCGTCTCCGCGCTGGTCAGACCGAACATCCTTTGCAAGGTCTGAGGGTTGGCCGCCGATGTGTTCTCCCGGTCCAGCAATGCGACGATGCTTGTCCCGTCGGGTGTGACGACGCCCGCCTCATTCAGGATCACAGGCCTATCGCCTCTGCTGCGGATCACCACCCATGAGAGTAATCCCGGCTGGAAATGGACCGGAACATTCGCGACCAGCCGCCTTAGCCCTGCGGACAGCTCGACGGCCGTGTCAGCCGCTTCGCCCTGGCGCTCAAGCGTCTCCTGCGCGGCTGCGTTCCATTCGATTACTTTCCTGTCGCGGTCCAGCACGATATAGCCGCAGCCGATACGCTCAAGCATGCCGGTTATGGATTCCAAACTGCGTCGCTGCGGCCCGCCAGGTCTGGCGTCTGGCCGATCCGAAAGATGTATCGGACGTGCGTGACGAGAATCTTTCAATACAATGTATTGGCTGACTGCAACGGTTTCGTTGCGCCTCTCAATCAGTGTCATCGCTTCTACCCCAACCCTAGTTGCTGCCCACTCAAGTAAATTTTGTGTGATTTACTTGATTCGAATTCCGCCTGCTGGCGGGAATTTGCTCCTTCGACTCGAATTTCGACACAATTGTAGAAATCTGCGGAAGGTTTTTCCGCAGCGTTCCTTGAATATGGCTTCCTGAAGAACCCTGCCGATCCTGATTCTATTCGCAGGCAAAGGCATGGCAATCCGGCAGTGGTATTAGGCTGCCTCCTCGTGGCCTAGTCTCGACGAACTAGACATAAGGATGTAGTCTGGGCGCATGGGTTCGTATCTGCGCTGGCTTAAATCGAACGTGTCAAGCACCCCGTTGGCTCATGTAGCTTCGCTATTGGTGCTTGCGGGATCGATAATACTCGAAGCGATAAATACGATATACATCGGCCAGGGGGTTACGTTTATTGCGTTTATCCCCGTAATTATTGTTATCGTGTACCTCGAAGGGCGGTTGGTTGCCATCGCCGTAACGCTTCTCATGGCCGCCGCCGGCTTGTGGATGCGACGCGTCCTGAACGCCCAACTCTCAGCTGAAGACTGGACGAGCGCTATCTTCCTTCTGGTCTCGGGTGGCCTGATCGCATCCGTGTTCCATCGCCTGCGACAGGATTTGCGCGGGGCGCTCGAGGTTGCAGAGGCGAGGCTCGCTGCCATCGATGCAGCCGAGAGCCGCTATCGTTGGGCCTTCGAGCGCGCTGCCTTGGGTTTTGCAAATGCCAATCGACGTGGCGAACTGTTGCAATCGAACAGACGTTTTTTTGAGATGACCGGCTACGGAGAAAAGGAGCTTGCCCAGCTGAAGCTGGAAGGGCTCGTTCTTCCCGACGATCGAGATGCCGTGCGGGCCTTGTTGAAGGATCTGGATAATGGCGCCGCGTCGTCCGCGGCCGATATTCGCGTGTTGCGCAAGGACGGCAAGGCATTCTGGGCTCGTCTGGCCCTGTCCTCGTCGCGGCCTGACGAGGCATCCACCGAAAGCGTGTTCGTGGTGGTCGACGATATTTCCGAGCGACGAGCCGCACGCGAGGCCCTCCGGGCTCAGAAGGAATGGCTCGATCTCGCTCTGTCTGCCGGACGCCTGGGCACGTGGCGAATAGATATCAAGGAGGGGACAGTCGCGGGCTCCGGCAAGTTCTGGGACATTCTCGGCCTGCCCTCCAAGCCCGTCCGCCCCTTGGAAGAACTCTCGGCCGTGGTCCATCCGGCCGACTGGCCGAAATTGGCTGCCTCGGCAAAACCCTCGCAGGCAGTGAACTACGACGTCGAGATTCGTGTCAGGCGGATGGACGGGCACATACGCTGGGTTGCTCTGCGCGGACGGCAGGAAGAACATGGCGACCGCGCAATGCGCATCGGGGTGGCGGCCGATCTGACAGAACGTCGACAGACCACGCTTCTTCGCGCCGCCGTAAAGAAGCACGAGCGCATCATGCTCGAAGACCGCCATCGGTTCAGCAATTTGTTCCCGGTGATCACGGCCCTGGTAAAAATGATCAATGTTCCCGAGAACGACGTTGCCAAATACAAGGAGATGCTGATCGATCGGATCAGAACGCTGGAAGCGACGCATCTCATCCTGTCTCGTCATAAGAGCCTGTCGGGGATGCTCCACGATCTCGTGGCTCGGGAGTTGCAGCCCTTCAAGGAGACACGGGACATAACGATCAGTGGCCCCTCGCTCACAGTGCCAAGTGGCGTCGCAGAGAGCTTTGCGATGATCCTTCACGAGCTGACGACAAACTCCGTGAAACACGGCGCGTTGGGTGACTCACAAGGCAAGGTCGGAGTTAAGTGGCAATTCGCATCCGACGGGGCAGGGGACGATCTGGTTTTCGATTGGGTGGAATCGGGAGGTCGGAAGAACTCAAACGTCGTGCGCCATGGGTTCGGGTCCATGATAATCGGCGTGGACGGCACGCCGCTTGTCGGGCATTCGCCGAAATTGGAAATATCGGAGTATGGACTGCGATATTCGTTGCGATTATCGCGGAAGGAGATTGAGTTGTAGTGCCTGCCGCTCCGAAAGCGACTTCGGATTTGGGCACATGCACAGTAAGACGATCAAAAGCGCGCCGGTTCATGGGACGCGCCTAAGTCTATCCCATGCATGCCGGTCCGAACCGCTTCCCGCTTCGGGTGGCAAACATCAGTTCATATTTCTCGACATCCACGTTTGCAGCAAAACGGCTGCTTCAGTCCGGTTTCGCACCCCGAGCTCGCGCAGAATGGCGGCGGCATGGATTTTCGTTGTCGCTTCGGCAATATCCAGATTGCGGGCGATCTCCTTGTTCGAGTACCCTTCCGCCATCAGCTTGAGGACGTCCCTTTGCCTCGATGTCAGTCTGCCAAGATCGCTTGAGCCCATGCGCTGACGGATTGGATTTTTCACCGAGGGGAGGGCGGCATACGCTCTCTGGTCGGCAGACGTTCGAGACAAGAGTGATGGTACATAGATCCGGCCTGCAAGGATCTCATTTACCGCCAAAACGACTTCTTCGTCTTTTTGCGATTTGACGATGTAACCGTGAAGCCCGATCGAAAGAGCGGTCAGGATCTCCGAGCGAGAATCGTCCCCGGAAACGATCGCAAAACGTGTGTCAGGATACGCAGAGAGAACGTCGCTGAGCACCTCCTGGTTAACCAGCCCCGGCATGTTCAGGTCGAGGATCGCAAGATCGATGGATGCCTGCTCCTCTAGAAGATTGACCACAGCATCGAAACACGAGGCCTCGAATATTTCGGCGTTTGGAATTCCAGCCAAAAGTGCCAGCCGAAGGCCGCGCCGATACAAGCCGTGATCGTCGGCGATGACGATCCGATACATTGAACTACCCCAACGCGTTACCCGGTTCCCGACGAGAACACTCGCTGGAACCTCCCAGTCCTCTGTGATGGTCGGAACCGCGGTGAGTCTAAAAGTCGTAGCCAACCGCTGGTCATCACATCACTGTGATGGTCGCAGCGTCCCAACCCACGCACATCACACATGGCTAATATAATACTAATTTGTGAGAGCCGTCGTTATTTTTTTTAACGCTGGCGTCCCGTGCCTGCCTACCGAGCGATATCGAGTGCCCGCCTCCAATGTTCGGTGTGCGGCAGGGCATTTTGATGGCGGCACTTGCCTTCACCGAGGGTGCGCGGGATGGTTCCGGCACTTGGCGGATCGCTGCTTTTTGATCGCAGGACTCGTTCGGCTTCATTGGTCTCATGGCCAGGTCCAGATGCTTGGGTCCGTCCTTGATCTCACGGTTATCTAATACCGGAAACGCTTCGGATCGGTACCATTCGAATGCACGACGACAGCCGCCCCGGCTGTCACATACCCTTCAAGTATGATGTTCGGATTGCCGCCGAGGGTCGAGCCGGATTTGACGGAATGCCAGGTCCGAATGAGCTCGAACACGAAATGCCCGGACACAGGCAATTGCAAATCAGGAGGATCGGATGAAAGCGGTGATTCAATGTGGTGGGATGGGTACGCGCCTTCGGCCCTTCACGTCGGTCCTACCGAAACCCTTGATGCCGATAGGAGCCAGGCCCGTTCTTGAGCTGCTTCTGAAGTGGCTGCGGCGCAACGGCATCGAGGAGGTCTATATCACGACCGGGTATCTCGGGCACCTGATCCGCAGCGTCTGCGGCGACGGATCGCAATGGAATCTGAAGATCAAATACACGCAGGAAATGGAGCCATTGGGCACCATTGGGCCTCTCTCTCTGATCAGGGATGAACTGAACGACACCTTTGTCGTGCTCAACGGCGATGTTCTTACCGACCTGAGCCTCAGCCGGTTTGTGGCGGCGCACCGCATGCATAAGGATCCGGTTACGATCGCCACTGCCTGCCGCCTCATCAAGATGGATTTCGGCGTCATCGACGAGGTCGACAATGCCGTTCAGCTCTTCCGGGAAAAGCCGACGCTTTCCCACCTTGTCAGCATGGGGATTTACTGCATGAACCCGGATGTCCTGCGGTTCATACCTTCGGGCATCCCATTCGGGTTCGATGACCTGATGTTGCAGATGATGCAGGGTGGCACGACCGTGCACGTGTACAAGCATGACGGTCTCTGGCTCGATATCGGTCGCGTCGATGACTTCCAAAATGCGCAGGCGATTGCCTGGGAAGAGCAGTCGACCTCGATCGAGGTAGCCGCCGCGGCCGCATGAAATCCGGATGTAGAGGCCGAACCCATCACAAGGATCTTTAGGAGGTCAAGATGCTCTTGGTGAGCGCCCCAATTCTAGGCGAGCCGGAGAAGGCAGCCTTGTCAAAGGTAATTGACAGCGGCTGGCTTACCATGGGGGAGCAGGTGCGCGCATTCGAACTGGCCTTTGCCGATATGCATGGCGCGCGAGATTGCGTGGCGGTTGGTTCCTGCACCGCAGCGCTTCATCTCATCCTGCATGCACTGGGAATAGGACCCGGCGACGAAGTATTGGTCCCGTCGCTGACTTTCGTGGCGACCGCGAATGCAGTGCTTTATGTCGGAGCGACTCCGGTCTTCGTCGATATCGAGTCGGTCGACGTGCCGTTGATGTCTCTCGCGGAAGCCGAAGCGCGGTGCACCTCACGCACGAAGGCGGTCATCCTCGTTCACTTCGCGGGCTATCTCGCCAATAGGGAACAATGGCAGCGGTTCGCCCGGGTTCGAGGGCTCCATATCATCGAGGACGCCGCGCATGCCCCTGGCCTGAGGGAAGTGGGAACGTTCGGCACTGCGGCGGCCTTCAGCTTCTATGGCAACAAGAACATGACGACGGCGGAAGGCGGTGCCGTGATCGCCCGTGATTCCGATCTGCTCGACAGGGTTCGCCAAGCCCGCGGGCACGGGATGACCAGCGGGACGCACCAGCGGCTGAACAGCCGTACCCCGCAATATGATGTCACGATGCTCGGGTTCAACTACCGCATGGACGAAATGCGTGCGGCAATCGGGCTCGTTCAACTGCAGAACCTGCAAGAGTGGAACGAGATCAGGCGTATCCTGGCCGTCCTGTATCGGCGCCTCATCGCGGAACATTGCCCGGCCGTGACCATTCCATTCAGCGAACCCCGGACGTCGGCTCACCACATCATGCCGATCCTCCTGCCGCGCTACGCAAGGCGGCAGGACGTGATCGACGAACTGCGGACGCAGGGGATACAGACCACGATCCATTATCCGCCGGTGCACCAGATGACGTTCTATCGCGAGCGTTATCCCGACATCACTCTGCCGCGTACAGAGGACTTTGCTCAGCGAGAGCTGACAATCCCGCTGCACCCTCAAATCACCTCAACTCTCGCCGAGGCGGTTGTGGCTGCACTTGCAAGCGCACTCAACGGCGGTGCCCAAACAGGAACTGCGGCATGAATGCGTCGGACCGTTCCCTTCATCGGCGCTTCGTCTCAAACCCCGCTCATGGTTTGGCGCGACGCTCGATCGATCTCGCGGTCGCGGGCGCCGCGCTCATCGTATTTGCACCGCTGATGCTTTTGATCGCCGGAGCGCTTCTGCTCGAAGGCGGTGGCTCGATCTTGTTCGCACAGACCCGCATGGGCGCCGGTGGCCGACCCTTCCGCATGTACAAATTTCGCAAGTTCGGTGTGAACTGCGGTTCCCAAGGCCTCGCACTGACCGTCGTGGGCGACAGCCGCATGACGACGGTGGGCCGGTTCCTCGCGGCAACAAAGTTCGACGAACTGCCGCAGCTGTGGAACGTCCTCAAAGGCGAAATGGCGATCGTCGGGCCACGACCCGAGAGCATGGCTTTCGCCGATTGTTTCCGAGGCGGCCTCGAGGCGGTCCTGCAATACAAGCCCGGCCTGCTGGGGCCAACCCAGGTTGTCTTCCGGCACGAGGCGCATTTCTTCCCCCGATCCGCGGATCCGATCCTGTTCTATCGGGAGGTTATGTTCCCCGCCAAGGCCAGACTCGACCTCTCCTATTATCCGCAGCGCACCATCGTCTCCGACATCGTGTGGATGGCGCGTGGCGTCCTGGCGGTTGTCGGCTGGGTTCCATCACAGCCGATCGACGTATGAACCCCAAAAGGAAAAGCGCTCCAGTCAGCCAAGGGAATGCGCAGTCATGAGCTACAACGGCAAGAAAGTTCTGGTGACAGGCGCGGATGGATTTATCGGTTCGCATCTCACTGAGGCGCTCGTCCGCAACGGCGCGGATGTCACTGCTCTGGCGCTTTACAATTCCTTCGACAGCCATGGATGGCTGGACGATTTGCCGGACAAGATCCGCAGCCAGCTGAAGCTCGTCCGCGGTGACGTCCGCGACAGCGCGTTCCTGAACCGGATCGTGCGCGGTCAGGCCGTCGTGTTTCACCTGGCTGCGCTCATTGCGATTCCATATTCCTACGCGGCTGCCCAGTCCTATGTGGAAACCAACATCCTGGGTACGGTGAACGTTCTTGAAGCGGCGCGTCAATGGGAGACGGAGCGGGTGGTGCATACCTCCACGAGCGAGGTCTATGGAACCGCCCAGACCATGCCCATCAGCGAAACGCATCCGCTGCAGGGACAGTCGCCCTATTCGGCATCCAAGATAGGCGCCGACATGATGGCGGAGTCCTACGCCAGGTCGTTCGATGTCCCTGTAGTCATCATGCGGCCCTTTAACACTTATGGTCCGCGCCAGAGCGAACGCGCCATCGTGCCGACCATCATCCGGCAGGCTCTCGATCCGAATTGCCCGGCGATCATGGTCGGCGACACGAGCCCGATCCGTGATCTGACCTTTGTCGAAGACACCGCGGCGGCCTTCCAGACCGCGGGCCTGGCCGGGCTCGAATTCGGCCACGCCTACAATGCCGGCAGCCAACGCGCCGTGACCATCTCCGACGTATTGGATCTTGTCCTGGAACTAAGCGGTTCCAAGAAACCGGTCCATCGTGACGAAAGGCGTTTGCGGCCGCAAAATTCGGAGGTTCGCGCCTTGCTCGCCGATTCCTCGCGTTTTGAAGGCGAGACTGGGTGGCAGGCGCAGACCAGCCTGCGCGACGGGCTGGAGCGAACGATCGCATGGTGGCGCGCGCGCCTTAGTGAAGGCCGGGTACGGCGCGAAATGGGTTACATGACATGACCCTGCTCCGCCGGCACATGTTGGTACTGCTGCTGATTGCCGGTGCCATGTTCGCGAATATTTATATGCTCGGTGGTCGCGAAAGCAGCGCATCGCAAACGTCGGCCACACCACCGGTGAAAAACCTGCCGGACTATCTTGGCGAAGCAACGGATCTCTGGTCCGGCACGACTTTCGTACGGATCACCCAGCCTGGAATTCTCGGCCTGGCGGGTGTCTGCGGGAAGAAATACTGCACCCACCGTTACTCGAGTGCACAGGCCTGGAATGCTGACCAGAGCCTTCTCGTGATCGTCAATGGTTGTGGTGGCATGTGCTTCCTCGACGGGCACAGCTACGTGCCATTGTTCCATCGCGACCGCTCGAATGAAACTGAATGCGAGTGGCATCCCAGGGATCCCCAGCTGATGATCTGCGTCGCTGGCAGGCAGATTTACACCTGGGCGCCGCGCACAAATCATGAGGATGTCGTGTTCGACACGGCAGCCTACAGCAAACTTCAGTTCGGACCTTACAAAGGCAATCCGAGCCGCGACGGCAACCGTATTGCGGTGCGTGCAACGCGCAATGACGGCAAATCGGTGGTCTTTGGCTACGACCTCAAGCAGCGGCGGAAATTCCCGGATATCGATCTTACCCAGCTTCCGGGGACCACCGGCTCCTGCTCGATCTCTCCGCTGGGGATCAATATTGTGTGCTCACAGGCATTGTCGGAAGACCATGAACCGACCTTCGTCTTTTCCATCGACGGCGTCTTGCAACAGAAGTGGATGGAGCACCACCGGCCCGGTCACGGCGACATGACGGTCGATGCCGACGGCAGCGAAATCTATGTCGGGATCAGCAAATCGAATCCCGACATATATCAGGTGATCAAGCGCCGATTGGCCGACGGCAAGGTCACGTCGCTGATGAAATATGGCGAGGCCATGCATGCGTCGCTCAGGTCCCTGGACAGGCCCGGGTGGGTGTTTCTGAGCTATGGCGGAACGCCAGCCGAAGTATCGCAGCACCCGGACTGGGCGCCTTACGCGCAGCAGGTCATTGCGGTGCGCACGGACGGCAGCGGAGAGGTCCGCCGTATCGTGGAAACGCAGAACACCCACTTCGACTACTGGAGCGAGACGCATGCCTCGCCCTCGCCGGACGGCTCACAGGTAATCTGGTCGAGCAATTGGGGTGTGCCCGGTGGCCCGGTATACGATTTCGTTACCCGTGTTGAGTGGCCTTCGGAGCCGGTCCCGAACCAGAAGGAGATTGTCGCAAATGGCCTTCAATAAACGAACCGTTCTTGCCGCGGTTGCGGTGATGTCCCTGACATCGATGGCCGCCGCAGGCGAAGCCGAGCAATATCAACTGTCACCTGGCGATACCGTCGAGATAGGGATAGCGCCGATCCCGGAACGAGCGCAGCGCGCCGTGGTCCAGATGGATGGCAATATCGCCCTTCCCGAGGTCGGGATGATCATGGTCGCAGGCCTGACGGCGTCTCAATTGCAGACGCGCATGCAAGCGCTTTTGCCGACCAAGATCTTTCACGTGCGTCTGGCCGATGGACGGGAGCAGATGGTTGTCGTCAAACCGGACGACGTGACCGCCATCATCGTGGAGTATCGTCCAATCTACGTGATGGGCGACGTGCTCACCCCTGGACAACAGGCCTACCGTCCGCTCATGACCGTACGGCAGGCGCTTGCCGTCTCCGGCGGCTTCAGCCTTTTGCGGTCACGGGCGGGCCAAACGGGTCCCGATCCGGTTGATCTCAGGCGCGATTACGAAACACTTTGGGGGGAGTACACCAAAGACTATTTTCACGCCGCCCGTGTCCGCGCCGAACTTCAGGGCCAGGCGGATTTCGACAAGCAGACGCCGCAGGGGTCACCTCTGTCGCCCAGCGTCGGAGCTGCGATCGCCCAGGCTGAAACGGACGGGCTGAAGATTGCGCTGAGCGATTTCCAGCAGGAGCAGACTTTTCTTGAGAGGGGCGAGAAGGATGCGGCTGATCAAATCGAGGTTTTGCAGAAGCGCGAACAGGTCGAGGCCGAGAGCGTGAAGGCGGATCAGGAAGACCTGGCGAAAGTAACCAAGGCGTTTGATGCAGGCAATCTGACCAACACTCGGCTCGCCGATGTCAGGCGCGCCTTGCTTCTGTCGTCGAGCGGTGCGCTGCAAACCTCGGTCGAGCTCATGAGAGCGCGGCGCCAGCAGGAGGACTATGTCAGGCAGCACGAACGCAATGACAATCAAAGGAAGATTGCCTTGCTGACGGATCTGAAGGACACCAACGCGCGGCTGGGTGATGTCACCGCCAGGCTCCACGCCGCCAGCGAGAAGCTGCAACCGACCGGAGCGTCCGCCCAGCCATTGCCGATTGCCGGCGAAACAATCCGGGCTCAGGTCACGATCGTCCGCAAGGTCGGCGATGAGTGGCGCAAGCTGTCGGCTGACGAAGACACGATCGTGATGCCGGGAGATACTGTCGAAGCCAAGTTCAGCAGCGATCTGCAAAGCGCGGCAATCCAATAGGCCGCTTTAGTCGCAGTCCGAAAAAAGAAATGAGTTGGGGGAACTTACTGTTCGATCAGGGCGTCGAACACAAGCGAACGGGAGATACAGGTGAGGCTCAATTCCAGGCAAGGGGTGCCGCCGACGAACGCGGCTCGGATGGCTCAGTCAGCAAGTTACGCTTTCGATACGCCTTCGGCATCGCGAGTTCCCCGGGCCAAGCCGCGGACCGGTGAGCCCGGAATTTGGCAGGAGCTGATGTCCAACCAGCAGGTCCACACGCCGGGCGACCGGGTGTCGGACGACTACAGGGCCAGCCATTGCGCACCGGGCTACGGCGCGCATTACAACAAGACGCACGAGTCCGGCTACTACGGCGCGCTTTGGGAGAAAATCGAAAAACCCTTGATCCTGAACGTTCTTCGCCCAATGGGCGGAGCCGGCCGGAACTGCCTCGATTTCGCATGCGGAACAGGTCGCATCACCAGCGTGGCAGCCGGCGTGTTTGGCGAGGTGGTCGGCGCCGACATTTCGAGATCCATGCTGGGCAGCGCGCAAGTTCCGCCCAATGTGAGACTGCGCCACGTCGACATGACAACAGAACCTCTCGGCGAAACCTTTGATGTCGTAACGGCATTTCGCTTCTTCCTGAACGCCGAGGATCAGCTGAAGCGGGATGCGTTGAAGGCGATAAATGAACATTTGAAGGACGGCGGGCGTCTTGTGTGCAACGTTCACATGAATGCGACTTCACCAATCGGCCTGGTTTGCCGGCTGCTCAATCGGCTGTTTGGACGGACAATTCGCAACACGCTGAGCGTGGCGAAGTTCAAGGAGCTCCTGACCGCGTCGGGATTCCTTGTCGAGGAGATGATACCTTACGGCTATCTGCCCCGGCCGGGAAACCTCTTGCCCGGAGTCTGTGAAGCGTTGATGGAGCCCTTCGAAAAGGCGTCCAGAACTCTTCACGTTCCTGGACAACTGGCGCAACATTTCCTGGTTATCGCGAAGAAGCGCTAGCGGAATCGCACACTCAAATGGCGACGTGAAAACGGCCGGGAGCCGTTTGCCTGAGGGGCGACTCACCCTCCGAAAAGGACGGCGCGGTGTCGCTCGCGTTGCCGGGAACGCGACCTCCACAGCCTTCCGGTACTCCTTAAAACGGTAGTTTTCCCCTGATTTAATGCGTCAGATTCGGGTTTCTCGGCTCGGCGCCACGATTTCGCTACATTTTGACCGAAGGCCACGTACGTTAGTGGGGCGTAAATTAGAAGGCAAAGAGGGATACGCTCCTGAAAACCCAAAAATTGTCCGTGGCCAACGGGGCCAGTGAGCTTGCGCAACGATTTCTCACCGGAGGTCGCAAGCGATGAGCTCCGGAGGGATACGTTCGCCCGATCTGCGTGGCGCCATGCTTGGTGCCGTGCCCGGGCTGGTAGGCGTCGGCGTCTTCTCGGCGGTGATAAACCTTCTCGCCCTGACTGGCTCCGTCTATATGCTGCAGATCTACGACCGCGTTCTGCCTTCGCAGAGCGTTCCGACCCTTGTCGGATTTACGGTCGGAATGCTGGGCCTTTACGCGGTCTATGGATTGCTGGATTTCGTACGGCTTCGCCTCCTGGTTCGAATAGGCAATCGTCTCCATAAGAATCTGCAGCAAAGGGTGTTCGGCCTGTCGCTGTCCTTACCGCTCATCGGCGGGCAGGACGCGAACCGGATACAGCCGCTGCGTGATCTGGATCAGATCCGCGGCTTCCTTTCGGGATTGGGGCCGACCGTCATCTTCGACGCGCCTTGGATACCGTTTTATCTGCTGATCATCTATCTTCTGCATCCTGCGCTCGGTCTGCTGGCAACAAGCGGTGCGATTATTGTCGTTCTGCTCACGGTGATAGCGGAAGTCCTTGGCCGCGCATCCGCGGCACGCGCGTCCGAGACGATGGTGTCGCAACGCAATCTTGCCGATTCCGGCCGCCGCAACGCGGAGGTTGTGCGCGCGATGGGCCTTTCCGGGCGGCTTGCCCGCCGCTGGAGCGAGATCAACCACGCCTATCTCACGCACCAGGAACGACTTTCCGACATTGTCGGCGCCACCGGTGCCCTCTCGAGGGCGCTGCGGATGGCCTTGCAGTCCTCTGTTCTGGGACTGGGCGCCTATCTCGTGATCGGGGGGGAAGCGTCGCCAGGTGTGATCATAGCATCGTCGATACTGCTGGGCCGCTCGTTGGCTCCGGTTGACGCTGCGCTCGCAAACTGGCGAGGCTTCGCGGCTTTCCGGCAAAGCTATTCCCAACTGGCCAAGGTGCTGGCTGTCGTCGGTGGGCATGAAGAAGTCATGGAACTGCCGCGCCCGCAGGCGGCGCTTGCGGTCGAGGACCTGACAATAGCGCCGCCGGGCCAGCAAAAACCGACGGTGGCCAATGTCAGCTTTAGCCTGTCCGGGGGCGCAGGAATGGCCATTGTCGGCCCGAGCGGTTCTGGGAAAACGACACTTGTGCGCGCGCTGGTTGGAGTGTGGCAGCCGCTACGCGGAAGGGTAAGGCTGGACGAAGCCTCGCTCGACCAATGGAATTCGGAAGAGCTTGGCGCTCATGTCGGCTATCTGCCGCAGGACGTCGAACTGTTTGACGGGACGGTTGCCGATAACATTTCGCGATTTGGTGGCAAGGACGACGCCAAGGGCGTGCTGGCGGCTGCCAGGGCCGCCGGCATCGACAAGATGATCATGCGGTTGCCGAATGGTTTTCAAACACGCGTAGGCGAGGGCGGGGCAGCCTTGTCGGCCGGACAGAGGCAACTGGTTGGGCTTGCCCGGGCACTTTATGGCGACCCGTTTCTGGTCGTCCTGGACGAGCCGAATTCAAACCTGGACGTCGATGGCGATGCCGCCCTGGCCGGCGCGATCCTGGGGGTGCGCCGACGTGGAGGGATCGTCATCATTGTTGCGCACCGTCCTTCTGCCCTCACCAATATCGACAAGGTACTCGTCATGTCGAATGGGATGCTTCACTCCTTCGGCTCGCGCGAGGAGGTCCTGGCCAATGTCATCCGGCCCTTCCCGACGCCTGCCGAACGGCAGGCATCGGTTGTTCCGATGCAGAAAGGGGTGAGCGGTCATGCGTGAGGTGCTGTTTCATGTCTGACGCGACGATGGTCTCGTATGCTCCGTTCGATAACGGGAGCCGAAGGGTCGAGGCGAATTCGGTCGAGGCGCGCGATGATATCAGGTCCAACCTGATCCTTGGTGCGGCGGTCACGGCCATGTTGGTTGTCGGCGGCGGGCTTTGGCTTGGGTTGACCAAGATCGCCGGCGCCGTGATCGCGCCTGCCACCGTGGTGGTCGAAAGCAACATCAAGAAAGTCCAGCATCTGACGGGCGGCACGATCGGGGGCATCTTCGCGCAAGATGGGGATCATGTGCGTGCTGGCGATGTGGTGGCCAGGCTGGATGACACGCTGACACGGGCCAATCTGCAGATAATCAGCGAGGATCTTGATCGCGCAACCGTGCGGCTTGCACGGCTGGAGGCCGAGCGACAAGGCCTGCCGGAAATGCAGCTTCCGTCCAGCCTTCAAGAACGCATGGGCGACCCGGAGCTGGCTGCGCTGGTCAGAGGAGAGCGCACCCTCTTCGAAAGCCGCGCAACGGCATTGACGGGGCAGAAGGCGCAGTTGGAAAGCCGCGCGAAGCAACTCGAACGCCAGATCGATGGCCTCAAGGCGCAGCAGGCCGCGGAAGACCAGTCGGTGGTCCTGCTGGACGGAGACCTTGGCGATGTCCAGGCGCTCTATACAAAAAAATTGGTGTCCAAGGAGCGACTGAGCAACATCCGATTGGATGCGACCCGAGCGCACGGAGAATCAGGACGCCTGGCGGCGGCGGTGGCTGAGGCACAGGCCAAGGTCAGCGAGACCGAATTGCAGGTTCTTCAGCTGGATGAGCAAAGGCGCAGTGAAGTAACGAGCGAACTTCGTGAAACCGAAGCCAAGCAGACCGAACTCAGCGAGCGCAAGGTCGTGGCGCAAGACGAACTGACCAAAACCAACATCCGCGCTCCGCAATCGGGAACGGTGCAGGAATCGGCTATCCACACAATCGGCGGTGTGATCGCTCCGGGGGAGGTGATCATGATGATCGTCCCCGACACCGACAACCTCGTCGTCGACGCGCTGATCCCCCCGTCGCGCATAGATGACGTTCGTCCGGGCCAGCACGTCTCCATCCGGTTTCCGGCCTTCGATGCCGGCACCACGCCTGCTTGCCAGGGATCGGTCAAGCGCATCTCGGCGGATCTGATCAAGGATCAGCAAAAACAGCTTTCGTATTTCTCGGCGCGCATCAATGTCGAGAACAAGGCGGCCTGCCTGACCGATGCCAAGGTGCTCAAACCTGGCATGCCGGCGGAGGTTCACATCAGCACCGACGAACGCAGCGTCTGGTCTTATCTGCTGAAGCCGCTCACGGATCAGATGTCCAGGGCTTTCCGCCAATGACGTGACGAACTGTTGGAAGCGAGCTGCAAAATATGATCAGCTGGCTCGTCCTCCTACGACGCGGTGAGCGCCCTCCGACGAACACGGCGAGCGGTGCGCACCGCTCGCTCCGCCGCCACCGGAAGCGTCTTGGCCACATCGTTCGTATGCGGCAAGGCGTTCGCGGCGCCACGGAACCTCTCATAGGGCAGCAATTCCCTGATCCGGGCGTTGACCGATGCAATTTCGGCTCGCAGGTCTTCGCATTCCTGCCGGCGGATATCGAGTTGTAGCTGATCGGATGCCTGCTGCAGCGAAAGCTGTGAGAAATTCGCGGTCATCTTCGAAAGGTTCAGCTTGTCGGTCTCGGCCTCTTTGGTGAGGGCCGCCAACCTTTCGTCCGCCACCTGTTTTTCCGCCACCGCGTCGCTCCATTGAAGCTTGAGCCTGGCGATCTCGGCCGAGGCCTCGCTGCTTGCGTTCGACGCGACCTCTAGTCGCGAGTGGAGATTCTGAATTTCGGAACGCAATCCTCGGATCTCGGCACGGCTGCGTTCGAGCTCGGCACCCTTGTCCGCCTCCATGATCCTGGCGGTTTCCGTCACTTCCGACAATTTCGCCTGGGCGGCCTCGAGCGCGGTGTGGAGCCGTGCCGCTTCCTTTTCGCTCTTGCCGAGCGCACCAAGCACTTCGGAATTTCGCGCGGCTTCGTTGGCATGGATCGTGGAGAAGGCGTCCAGCCTGTGCCGCGCCTCGTCCTCCCGCTTCAGCGCCTTTTCCAGGTCGATCGACAGGCTGACGTTCTTTTCACGCAGCAGTTTGTTTTCTCGCGCGCGCCTGTCGGCCTCGACGGTCGCGGCGGCAAGCGTGTTTGTGAGGTCTCCGAATTCCGCTTGGCTTCTTGCGTTGGTGTTCGCGGCTTCCACGAGTTCCAGCCTTGCCGCTGCCAATGCGCCACGAAGCGCCTCGGCGTCCTGAACCAGGCTTGCCTCGCGCTGCTGCAGGGCCTCCACCATGCTTTCACGCTCGTGATGCCTTCGGGTCAGGTCATTGAGCTTGTCCGACAGGCTCTTTTGCTCTGCGGTCAGGCTTTGATTGGCCAGCTCCAATTCGTTGGCGCGGAGAATGTCGGCATGAAGGATGTGAAAGAATTCAAAGGTCAGCTGATGTGTGCTTGCGATCTCGGACAGTTTCGCGTTGATCTCCTCGAAATGGAGCTTCGCATCGCGAAACAGCCCGTCAAAGGAACTCAAGGCAGCCATACGGCTCTGCGTATGAGAGGTCAGCCGTCGCACGGGTTCGGGAGTGCCGGCATCGTCGCTGCCGGCATCATCCTTGGTTTGCGCGCTCTCGTCCTGTTCGCTGTTGTCGTTTGGCATGGGCGGCTGGTCCGCGACATCGTCCATTGCCAGCGCCGACAGGTCATCCAAGCCAAGGCACTCGTCGACGGCATCAGCCAAGTCAGCTTCGAGATCCTCGAATGACTTCTCCACATTGTTGTCGGCACGTCTGATCAGATCTCTGAACTTCATGCCCTGCATCCCCCTTCCGCATGCCTGGACCCAGCAAGGCGCGGACTGAGCTTTCTTCTGTATCGAGAGATCAGTTCGGTGTCTTCGTTCAATCAAACGATGCCGGGTGCCGGCGATTCATCGCTTTAACGGCGAAGAGTCGTCGAGAATTGTAAGCGACAGCCCTAAGGTTCGGGGGTCGTCGGTCATTCCCCACCAACCTTTTTAACCTGTGCCGGGATGACCCTTCTCGTGTTCATCTTGACGTTTTTCGTCGCGTGGACCCCAGCGCCGCTCGCTTTCCGGCACGCGAGGCAGTCGGGAGCGCTTTCGCGTGCAAGCCCCAGATAGATCAAGCGGCCCGACAGCCTCTTGTAGGGGGGCATCAGGCGGCCGGGCCTAACCGGCTGTTGGGTGTGTTTTGGTTTGCCGGCTGCCTCAACATGCGCCTGGGCCAACGGAAGCGCATCATTCAAACGAACTGTTCGTCGGGCGGCTTCACGCGGCCGACGACGCAAACTCCGCTACCTCGACCCACGCCACTTCGCAGCACGACGGTTTCTGGTCGCGATTAAGGCCGTAGGCTCCTTCGAATGAACGATCAGTCCGTAATCAAGGAGGGATATCTTGCCTTCTACGGCGATAAGGCCGGAATTCTGCAGATCAGGGGGGCAAAACCATGTGCGGCATCGTTGGAATCGTCGGCCATTCGCAGGTTACGCCGCTCATCCTCACCACGCTGAAGCGGCTCGAATATCGTGGTTATGACTCGGCTGGTGTGGCCACTATCGAACATGGCACGCTCGCCCGCCGCCGCGCCGAAGGCAAGCTGATCAACCTCGAACGCCGGCTCAAGGAGGAGCCGCTCGACGGCACGATCGGCATCGGCCACACACGCTGGGCCACCCATGGCGTGCCCAACGAGACCAATGCGCATCCGCATTTTTCCGGAGATGTTCCTGGGCTCCGATGCCATTGCGCTGGCGCCATTCACCAATTCGATCACCTATCTCGAGGACGGCGACTGGGCGGTGGTGCGCCGCGACAGCGTCGCCATCTTCGACATCGACGGCAGACAAGTCGAGCGCAAGCGCCAGCAGTCGCTGTCGACCTCCTTCATGGTCGACAAGGGCAACCGCCGGCATTTCATGGAGAAGGAAATCCATGAACAGCCCGAGGTGATCTCGCACACGCTGGCGCATTATGTCGACTTCGTCTCCGGCGTCTCCAAGCCACTCGACCTGCCATTCGACTTCGCCAAGATYGGCCGGCTGGCGATTTCGGCCTGCGGCACCGCCTATCTCGCCGGCCTGATCGGCAAATACTGGTTCGAGCGCTATGCGCGGCTGCCGGTCGACATCGATGTCGCCTCGGAGTTCCGCTACCGCGAGATGCCGCTGTCGGCCAATGACGCCGCCTTCTTCATCTCGCARTCGGGCGAGACCGCCGACACGCTGGCCTCGCTGCGTTATTGCCGCAAGGCCGGCATGAAGATCGGCGCCGTCGTCAATGTTCGCGAATCGACCATGGCGCGCGAATCCGACGTCGTGCTGCCGACACTGGCCGGCCCCGAGATCGGCGTCGCCTCGACCAAGGCTTTCACCTGCCAGCTGTCGGTGCTGGCCTCGCTTGCGGTGCGCGCCGGCGTGGCGCGCGGGGTGATTTCGAAGGAACAGGAAAAGACCCTGGTGCGCGCGCTTTCGGAAGCGCCGCGCTATGCCAACCAGGTGCTCAAGCTCGAAGAGCAGATCGAGCGGATCGCGCGCGARCTGTCGCGCTACAAGGACGTGCTCTATCTCGGCCGCGACACCAATTTCCCGCTGGCCATGGAAGGCGCGCTAAAACTCAAGGAAATCTCCTACATCCACGCCGARGGCTATGCGGCGGGYGAATTGAAGCAYGGGCCGATCGCGCTGATCGACGAGAACATGCCGGTCATCGTCATTGCGCCGCATGACCGCATTTTCGAAAAGACCGTGTCGAACATGCAGGAAGTGGCGGCGCGTGGCGGCAAGATCATCCTGATCACCGACGCCAAGGGCGCTGCCCAGGTGAGCGTCAAGACGATGGAGACGATCATCCTGCCCGACGTGCCCGAAATCATCTCGCCGATCATCTATGCGCTGCCGATCCAGATGCTGGCCTACTTCGCCGCCGTGTTCATGGGCACCGACGTCGACCAGCCCCGAAACCTGGCGAAATCGGTGACGGTGGAGT